>JAZKRX010000006.1:0-84089 GCA_036626375.1 Haloferacaceae archaeon | reverse complement strand
CCGGACGGCGCTCGCGACGGCGCGGGCGGGCCGCGGCGGCGAGCGCGGGCCGTCGGGATAGCGTTTTGGGGCGGCGGCGCGTCCTGCGGTCCGTGTGTACGCTCGCGCTCGCGTGGCGCGCGCTCGCCGACGCGCCCGTGGCCGTCGCCGCGAACCGCGACGAGCGGCTGGACCGCCCCTCGGAGGGGCCCACGCGCCGCGAGTTCGGCGGGACCGCCGTCGTCGCGCCCCGGGACGCCCGCGTCGGCGGGACGTGGACGGGCTACAACGAGCACGGCCTCTACGTCGGCGTGACCAACCGCTGGGGCGTCGGGATCGAGGGCGAGCGCTCGCGGGGCCTGCTCGTGGCCGACGCGCTCGCCGAGCCCTCGGCGCGGGCGGCCCGCGAGACGGTCGAGCGGGCGGTCGAGCGCCACGACTACGCCGGGTTCGAACTCGTCGTCGCCGACGCCGACGAGGCCGTCCTGTTCGAGTGGGACGGCGAGCTCCGGGTCGCGCCGCTCTCGCCGGGCGTGACCGTCGTCGTGAACGTCGGAGCGGCGCTCCCGGACGGCGACACGCTCGTACCGGGCGAAGGGTCGGACGGGCGCGTCCCGGCGGAGCGCCGGGCGGCGCAGGCGGCCGCCGCGCGACGGCTCCGGGCCAGACTCCAGCCCCGAGAGAGCGAGCGCGCGAGCGCGTGGCTCGACCGCGCCGGCGTCGCGCTGGGCGACCACGACGCGGGCGTCTGCGTCCACGGCGACGGGTTCGGGACGCGGTCGTCGTCGCTGGTGGCGCTCGGCGGCGCGCGCGAGTACCGCTTCGCCGACGGACCCCCCTGCGAGACGCCGTACCGACGGGTGGACGAACAGGTTTAACCGAACCGGTGGGCTACGCGAGTTCGTGTTCGGAGCCAGCCGACCCGTCGGGAGGTGGGACCGATGAGCGCCGTGGAGGCCGAAGGCGACCTCTCGGAGGAGGAGCGAGCCGCGCTCGAACTGGTGCGCGAGACCGGCGGTATCCACCAGAGCGACCTCTGGAAGGAACTCGGCGTCTCCTCGCGGCAGGGGAGCCGGATCGCCGAGTCGCTGAGCGACCACGACCTCGTCGAGCGGTCGGAGGCGGTCTACCAGGGCCACACGACCTACTTCATCGAGCCCGCGGCCCGCGACCTTGAGTTCTCCCTGCTGATGGCCGGCGACATGCTCAGCCCGTTTATCGGCGAGGAGGAGATCGACCCTAACAGCGACGCCTTCTCGCAGTGGCTGATGAACCTCGCCTACGAGGACTACTGAGCGCCGGGCGCTCTCGACGTAGTCCAGACCCTGGAGCCGCGCCAGCGCCTCGTCGCCCACGGCGGCGTCTACGACCCCGGCCAGCAGTTCGTCGATGGGACCGAGTGTCGTCTCTGTCCCGCCAGGTGGTCACCCGAAGTCCGATGACGCGCTGTGAGCCTTCTCGACGCGTGACGGGACCGCCGCGGCGCCCGTGAGCCGGCGTGGCGACGAGCCGGGAGCGCCCGCCGGAGCCGACGACCGCACGTGGAGCGGCGTTCACTCCCCGGTGTCGTCGGGGTCTGGGAGGCCGCTCCCCGGATTCAGGATGCCGTTCGGGTCGAGCGCCCGCTTCAGCGCCCACATCGCCCCGACGGCCCCCGCGCCGTGTTCCCGCTCCATGTAGCCGCGCTTCCCGAGGCCGACGCCGTGTTCGCCCGTCGACGTGCCCTCTAGCTCGAGTGCGCGCTCGACGATCCGGTCGCTCGCCGCCCTGCCCCGCGCGACCTCGTCGGGGTCGTCCGGGTCGACCAGGACCACGTAGTGGACGTTCCCGTCGCCCGCGTGCCCGAACGCGGGCACGTCGAAGCCGTGTTCCGCGCCGATCGCCCGGACCGACCGCACCATCTCCGGAAACGACCCGATGGGCACCGTCACGTCGCCGACGGTCAGGGCCGTTCGCGACTCGTCCCACGCCTCGATCGCGTCGGCAGCCTGCCGGCGCGCGGCCCAGATCCGCGCCATCTCGGCGGGGTCGTCTGCGAACGCGACGGTCCCCCCGGCGCGTTCGAGCGCCGCGACACACCGCTCGGCCTCGGCGTCGGCGCCCGCCCCGGTGCCGGCGTGGATCTCGACGAACACCGACGGGTCGGCGGGCACGTCCGCGTCCGCGTAGGCAGAGACCATCCGCGCGGTGAGCGGGTCGACGAGCTCGAGCGTCGCGACGTCGATCCCTTCCCGCACGACGAGCGAGACGGCCGCGGCGGCGTCGTCGAGCGACTCGAACGTCGCCCGGCCGGCCCGGCGCGCGGGCGGTTCGGGCGCGAGCGCCAGCCGCACCCGCGTCACGACCGCCAGCGTCCCCTCGCTCCCGACGAGCAGCGCGGTGAGGTCGTAGCCGCTCGAGCTCTTGCGGGCGCGCGAGCCCGTCTCGACTACGGTGCCGTCCGCGAGCACGGCTTCGAGGCCGAGCACCCAGTCGCCAACCTCGCCGTATTTGAAAGTTTTCGTCCCGCTCGCGCCCGTCGCGACCATCCCGCCGACGGTCGAGAACGCCGCGGACTGCGGGAACGGCGGACAGAACAGGCCGTGTTCGGCCGCGGCGTCCTCCACGTCGCCGCCCACGGCGCCCGCGCCGGCGTCCAGCTGGAGGTCGTCGGGCCGGACGGGTTCGACCGCGTCGAGCCGGGTCGTGTCCAGCGCCACCCCGCCCTCGGCCGCGAGCGCCGCGCCCTCGATACCGGAGCCGGCGGCGTACGGCGTGACGGGCACGCCGCGGTCGTCACAGGCCTCAAGGAGCACGGAGACGTCGTCGGTCGACTCGGCCCAGACCACGGCGTCGGGGTCGCCGCCCGACCGCCCCCAGTCCTCGGCGTACTCGTCGCGGTCGGCGGGCGCGAGCGACCGCTGGGCCGGCGAGAAGAGCTCCGTGAGGAAGGCGAGGTCGGCGGTCACGGCCCAAGACCGCGGGGCGAGAACAAAAAGCCCGCGCCGCAGGGAAGCTTACTCGGGTTCGCCGTCGTCGTCGGTCGCCTCGAGGCCGGCTTCCGCGATGTGGGTCGCCACCTCGTCGCGGGAGAGCTGGTGGAACCGCTCGTCCTCGACGTCGATTGTCGCCACGTCCGCGCCCGCGGCGGTGAGACCGTCGTCGTTCGCGGCGTCGATGGCCCGGAGCGCGAGGTCGATGCCCGCGGCGAGGTCGATCCCCTCGGCGTACTCCTCCTCTAAGAACTCCTGGAGGTCGGCACGGTCGGCGCCGATGGAAACCGCCTTCCACTCGTAGGGCGTGCCGGAGGGGTCGGTCTCGTAGAGACGGGGCTCGCCGTCCTCGATACCGCCGAGGAGGAGCGCGACGCCGAACGGCCGGGCGCCGCCGACCTGCGTGTACTGCTGGATGTGGTCGGTGACTGCCTTCGTCAGCGTCTCGATGCCGATCGGCTCGCCGTAGCGCAGGCGGTTGACCTGCGCCTGCCGGCGCGCGAAGTCGATCAGTTGGCGCGCGTCGGCGACGTGGCCCGCGCTGGCGATGCCGGCGTGGTCGTCGGCCTTGTGGATCTTCTCAACGCTCGTCGGCTCCATCAGCGGCGAGCGCTGGCGCTTGTCCGCCGCGAGTACGACCCCGCCCTCGGTGCGGACGCCGACGCTCGCCGTCCCTCGCTTGACTGCCTCGCGGGCGTACTCGACCTGGTAGAGCCGCCCGTCGGGCGAGAAGATCGTGATCCCGCGGTCGTAGGCCTGTTGTTGGGCTTGTCCCTGCATAGTGTTGGTGCGTGAAGACGGGTCGGGCCAGTCCGGGGGCCGGTCGGCACGGCCCGGCGCGCGGGACTGGCGATCCGCTCCCTCGCGGCTCCGGTCGCGCCAGTGAAATACCTTTCTTGTCGGGCCGCTCAGCCGCCGCCGTAGCGCTCCGCACAGGCCCGCATCGTCCCCGAGACCCCCCGGACGCGGAGCGCGACGGACCGGCCGTCGACGGCCGCGACACAGGCGAGGACGGCCCGGCCGCGCTCGACCTCGCCCCGGCGCACCCGGACGGTTGCCGTCCCCGTCCCGTCGGCGAACTCGAAGGCGACCACCCGCGGGTCGACCGCGGCGCTCCCCGGGTCGCCCAGGAGCGCCGTCGCGGCGTCCCATATCGCCGACTGGAGCGTCCGGCGGTCGAGCGCGGCGTCCGTGGCCGTCTCGACGCCCACCCCGAGGTAGCGCCACCGCGGCCGGCGGCTCTTCGGGAGCGACTTCACGGGTCACCCCCTGCGGTCCCGTCGTCTGCCCAGTCCGCCGGGTCGTACCGCCCGCGGCGCACGCCGGGCATCACCCAGTCTTCGCTCGCCCGGTCGCGGTTCCGGGCGACGATCCGTCCCCACTCGCGCAGGCCCGTCTCGACGAACGCCCGTCCCAGTCCGACCGTCTCGCCGACCGCGGCGAGCGCGCGCGGACCCCGCAGTTCGAGACCCGCGACCGCGCCCGCGGTCACGACGTGGGGCGCGTCGTACGTCTCCACGAGGTCGCGCAGGCGGGCCAGCGCCGATATCGCGCGCACGCGGGTGCCGCCCGTCTCGCGCAGGACCGGACCGAGGTCGAACGCGACGCGGACGCCGTTTCGCGCCGCAGCGCGCGCGAGGACGTGGTCGAACGGGTAGGGACCGCTCGCGCCCGGGTCGACGGGCGACGCCAGCACGTCGACACGGGGCTCCTCGACGGCGAAGCGGTTTCGCCCGGGCGTCCCGCCACGGAGACAGAGGACGGTCGTCTCGTCGCGGCGGGCGTGGACCTGCCCGCTCGCGGCGTCCGGGTTGGCGTCGACGGTCGTGCCGGCGACGAGGTCGAGGTCGTCGCACTCCGGGAGCGTCGTCTCGGTGTCTCGGACCACCAACCCGTCGTAGCCGACACGCACCGCCGTCTCGGCGAGGGCTGCGGGCGACGACCGGGCGTCGGCCGGCGGAGCGACCGCCTCGTACACCCTCGTCGGTCGTGCGCGCGACGACTTCCCCGTTACGGACGGACGACTCTGTCGGCACACTCGGGCGCGACTACGGCTGGCGTGCTGAGTAGAGCGAACCCGTCGGCCGGAACCGGACCAGAGCCAGGGCGACGAATAAAAAACGACGCAGTAGTATTACCCGTGATAACAGCGCGCCGGTATTAAAGTACGAGTACGGAGAACAGCCGTCGCGTGTACGGCGTGACGACTGTCCGCTGGCCGATGGACCCGTCAGTTCGGAGCGTTTCTGACGTCTCCACCACGCCAGCAGTGCTCGGGTGGGGCGCTGACGCCGAGGTCGTCGTGTCCGTGGCTCTCATTGCGAGCGGTGCGGTGGTGATGTTGTACGCAGCGACGTGGATGCGGCGGCTGATCGACGCGACTCGGGACACGCCGCTCCACCGGACCTGGCGGGTGCTGTTCGGATTTATGCTGCTCTTTTTGATCGGCTACCTCGGCACGATAGGGCTCGTGTGGACCAGAGCCGTCGACACGCTCGTTCTCGTCACGGGGTCGGTGTTCTTTGGCGGCGCGGTCTTCGTGTTACTCGTCGTCTGGACCAGTCAGAACACGATCGACCGACTCATCAAGACCACCGTGTCTCGGGACTTTCTGGACGACGTCCTCACCTCGATGGGTGACGCGCTGTTGGTCGTCTCGCCGGGCGGACACGTCGAAGAGCTGAACCCCGCAGCCAGGGAACTGTTCGGAGACGACGGCGAGACGGTCGTCGGAAGCGAACTCGACGACCTGTTCGTGGACGATACGTTCGCGGTCGGAGACGAGGGCGGCCAGCTGGAGACGAGAGGAGAGGCGACGATCGTGACCCTCGCGGGCGAGCGGATCCCGGTCCTGTTCTCGGCGTCGTCGCTCTCGACGAACGGGACGGACGGGCACGTGGTCGTCTGTACCGTGCGGAACATCGCTCGGCGAAAGCGCCGAGAACGAGAGCTGCGGCGACAGAACGAACGGCTCGACGAGTTCGCGGCCGTGATCTCACACGACCTCCGGAATCCGCTCGGGATCGCTAGAGGCCACCTCGAGCTTGCCCGGGAGACCGGGGACTCGACACATTATCAGACGGCCGAGCGCGCCCTGGACCGGATCGAGAGCCTCGTCGACGGCCTCCTCAGTCTCGCACGACAGGGACGAACCGTCGACGACCCCCGCCCCGTTCGGCTCGGCGAGGTAGCCGAGAAGGCGTGGAAAACGGTCGATACGGGCGACGCAACGCTCCGGACGGACGACGGTCTCGGAACGACACTGGCAGACGAAGACCGTCTTCGCCAGGCGCTGGAGAACCTGTTCCGCAACAGCGTCGAACACGGCGGGTCGACGGTCACCGTCACGGTCGGCTCGCTTCCGAGCGACGCCGGGTTCTACGTCGAAGACGACGGTCCCGGCGTGCCACCCGACGAGCGTGACGACGTGTTCGAGAACGGCTATACGACGGAGGCGACCGGGACCGGGTTCGGGCTCTCGATCGTTCGGACGATAGTCGAAGCACACGAGTGGGACGTGTCGCTCACCGAGGGGATCGAAGGTGGTGCTCGGTTCGAGATCCGGACGTCAGAGGCGCTGGTCGACACGGACAGGTCGGAAGCCGCCGCCTGAACCCGAAGCGGAGACGGCCGAACGGCCTGGCGCCGAGTGACTCGGTCGTCCGCGACTGACAGCAGTCCCGGTGAACGGTCCACGGGTCCGAGGTGACCGAGACGCGCCCCGTGTTCGACACGGGTACTGAAACCGACCCCCCTGTCGAAGGCCGCAGAGACGCCGAACGGACGAAAAGGTAAAGAGCGTGCCGGGAGAGCCGTGATGTCATGGCACAGCACGCAGAGGCGGGCCGGTCGCGCACCCTCGACGCCGTGGACGTGGTGGTCGACACCGACGCCCACGTCACCGAGAGCGTCGACCAGCTGCTCGAGTACGTCGACGAGCGAGACGAAGGGCTGCGGCGGATCATCGAGGACGCCGCCCACCCAGAGCACGATATCTACTCCGTCGCCCACCCGACGCCCCCATTCATCCACACGGAAGCGTTCGGCGACGTCTACAGCGACGCGCCGACGGGGTCGCTCGCGGCCAAACGCGCGGAGATGGCGGAGTTCGAACTCGACTACTCGATCCTCAGCCCGACGCTCAACCTCTCGATCCCGACGGTCAACAACGACCGCGCGGCCGTGGTGATGGCGAAGGCGTACAACGCGTGGATCCTGGACCAGTTCGTCGAGGAGGGCGACGACACCATCCTCACGCCCGTCGTGATCCCGCCGCAGGTACCGGACAAGGCGGCGGAGATCATCGACGACCGGGCCGACGAGGACGGCGTCTGCGCCGTCTCCGTCCCCTCGACGGGGCTCGTCCCCCCGCCGGGCCACCGGTGGTACGACCCCATCTACGAGGCCGCCGAGGACAACGGCCTGCCGCTCCTCTTTCACTCCGCCAGCGGCGCCACCGCGGACATCTTCCCCGTGATGCGCAAGTGGACGGAGGTGTACGCCGAGGACCACGCGATGGTCCACCCGTTCACCGCGATGTGGAACCTCACGTCGATGCTCTTCCAGGCGGTTCCGGCGCGCTACCCCGACCTCCAGTTCGTCTTCCAGGAGGCCGGCGTCGGCTGGATTCCCTACACAAAGTGGCGCCTCGACGACCACTACCTCGAGCTCTCTGACGAGGTGCCGGGGCTCGACAAGCTCCCGAGCAAGTACGTCGACGACCAGTTCCAGTTCTCGACCCAGCCGCTCGGCTACACCGGCGACCACCCCGAACACATGGCGAAGATGATCGAACTGGTCGGCCCGGAGAACCTGATGTACGCCTCCGACCTGCCCCACCCGGACTTCGACCCACCGGAGGAGCTGTACGACCGGATCCGGGGCCACCTCGACGACGAGGCGGTCCGGGGCATCATGGGCGAGACGGCCGCGGACGTGTTCGGCCTGTCGTGAGCGGCCGGCGCCACCGCGTCGCACGAATTTCAGAGGTCGCGGAGCCCGGCGACCGCGTCATCACCGACGTCGAGGGGCAGGAGGTCGCGGTGTTCAACGTCGACGGCGACCTCCACGCGCTCCCGAACTTCTGCCCCCACCAGGCCGCGCCGCTGTGCGAGGGTGAGGTGACGGGCCGGATGGTGCTCGGCGACGACGGCTGGTCGTGGGAGTACGTCCAGCGGGGCGAGGTCGTCACCTGCCCGTGGCACGGCTGGAAGTTCGACGTGACCACGGGCACGAACATCAAAGACGAAGACGTCGCGATCCCCAGCTACGAGGTCGAACGGGACGGCGACGACGTGGTGGTCATTCGGTAGCGGCGGCGCCGCAGGCGCCGCCAGACCGGAGGCGGCGAACGCGGCGAGGCCGGGCCGCGACGCGGGGCGGAGGTGAGCCGCGGAACGGAGTGAGCCGCCGGAGGTGCGGACCCTACTCGTCCGCTACCGCTCGCCCGCCCCGGCCGCGTCCCGCACCGCCGCGCGTACCTCGTCCTCGGTCAGGTCGTACACCGTGTAGCCGTCGCCGTGGCGCCGGTGGTCCACGGGCCGGACGTCCTCGCCGTCGACCACGAGCGTCCACGCTCCGCCGGACTGCGGGTTCTTTGCCCGGAAGCGCACCTCGGCGTCGAACTCCTCGCGGAGCGCCGCGAGAACCGGCGGCGAGAGTGTCCCGTCCGCGAGCCGCGGCGGGCGGTACGGCCGCATCCCGTGTGCGCGGAACTCCTCAACGTTCTCGCGCCACCAGTCGGGGTACGTCGAGAGGTCTTCGCCCTCGTAGGGGTCATCGTCGTCGTAGCCCGCCGGGAGCGAGGCGGGACGGGGCGGCGCGTCGTCGGTCACGGCCACAGGTCGCCGTGTCGCGACAAAGAGCGTTCGGGGGCGTCGCCAGCGGTCAGACGGCGAGGCCGCCGTCGCGCTCTTCGACCTCGTACCCCTGTGCCGCGAGCGCCGCGTCGCGGTAGCGCCGCGCGACGAGCGCCTGCGGGAGCCGACGGAGCCCGAACCGGCGGTCCGACGCCCACGCGACCGAGACGCGCGTCTCGTCGTCGCCGCCGACCGTCGCCGTGTACGTCGCCCACGGGTCGCCGTCGGCGGTCACGACCAGTTCGACGTCCGCGTTCGGCGGGTGCGTACGCCTGACGGAGAGCGTCTGCGAGCGCAGGCCGAACAGGTACGACACCTCGTAGCGGGCGCCGTCGTCGGTACGGGCGACGGTGTCGGCGACGCCCCACTGGATCGCGAGCGGCGGCGGCGTTGCGCTCTCGAACGCCGCGCGGACCGTCTCGGGGTCGGCGTCGGTCCGCAGGGTCGCGCGCCCGCGCTTCCGGAACAGCGGGACGCGCACGGCGGCGACGATCCCGACGACGACGGCCAGCGCGGGGAGGAGCGCGAGCGAGAGGACGGCGGCGGCGCCGGCGCCGGCGGCGAGGACGGCGACGCCGGCGGAGACTGGTCGTTCGAGCCGGACGTAGCGCGCCGCGACCGCGGCGGCGTCGGGCGGGACCTCGACGGGTGTCGCGTCGGTCGTGGTGGAGGGCACGCCTCGGCCCGCGGCCGCCGGCGTCGTATTCGTTCCGTCTCGGCCCGTACCCAAACCGTTAGGTGCGCCCCGGGCGCTCCCGAGGTATGCCCGTCGAGGTTGGTGACGACGCGCCCCGGTTCTCGCTCCCGATGGCACAGGGGCGCGCGTACAACGACATCGAGGAGTTCTCGCTCGCGGAGGCGCTGGGCGACGGTCCCGTCGTGCTCGCCTTCTTTCCGGCAGCGTTCACCAGCGGCTGTACCGACGAACTGTGTGCGTTCACGGCGGACCTCGGCGCGTTCGAGGAGCTCGACGCCGCGGTGTACGGAGTCAGCGTCGACCTCTCGTTCTCCCAGAACGAGTTCATCATCAAAGAAGAGCTGTCGGTCCCCCTGCTGTCGGACCACGCGCGCGAGGTCACCCGCGCGTACGACGTGGTCTACCCCGACATGTACGACCACTTCGAGGTGAGCAGGCGCGCGGTGTTCGTCCTCGACGACGATGGCGTGGTACGACACCGCTGGGTCCGCGAGGGCGACAGCCCCGACTTCGGCGTCTTCGTCGACGACCTCGTCGAGGTGGTCGGCGAGGTGCGGGGCGGCGAGGCTTAGCGGCGCTCGCGGGCGAGCACGTCGTCCACGCTCCGGCGCTCGCGGACGACCCGCTCGTCGCCGTCCTCACGCGCCACCTCCGCGACGAACGGCTGGGAGTGGAACTCGCTCGTGAGGTCGACGCCGTAGGCGCCGGCGACGCCGAACGCGAGGAGGTCCTCGCGTTCGGGGCGAGGGACCGGCCGGTCCCGACAGAACGTGTCCGTGCTGGTACAGACCGGACCGCCGAGGGTGATCGGCTCCGTCTCCCGGTCCGGTCCCGTCACGTTCCGGATCGGGTGGTACGAGCCGAGCAGCGCCGGGCGCATCAGGGTGGTGAAGCTCGCGTCGACGCCGACCACGGTCGGGCCGGGCGTCTCCTTGACCGTGTTCACCCGCGTCAGGAGGACGCTCGCGTCTCCGACGACGTACCGGCCCGGCTCGACCGCGAGGCGAGCGTCCAGCCCCTCGAGCGCCGCCCGCGTCTCCGCGGCCAGCGCGTCGAGGTCGACCGGCTCCTCGTCGGGGCGGTACGGCACCGCGAACCCGCCGCCGACGTCTATCTCCGCGACGCCGCCGGCCGCGCGCGCGACCGCCGCGAGCCGTTCCGCCGCCTGTGGGTGGGTCAGCTCGCCGCTCATCCCGCTCGCGCCGTGGGCGTGGAGGCCGACGAGGTCGAACGGGTAGTCCTCGCGGACGGCGCGGGCGGTCTCGGCCGCGCGCTCGTACGGAATCCCGAACTTCGCGTCCTTGCCGACCGCGAACGACTCGTAGGGACCGCCGACCTCGCCCGGGTTCACGCGGAGCAGGAGGTCGCCGGCGAACCCGCGGTCGGCGAGGCGGTCGAGGGTGTCGACCGCGCCCGCGGTCACGCGCAGACCGGGGTGAGACTCCCAGAGCGTGACCATCTCGTCCAGGTCGCGGTCCGGGGGGTTGACCGCGGTGTACTGGAGCCGGTCGGGGTCGGCGCCGGCCTCGATCGCTCGCGTCACCTCGTCGGCCGCGGCACACTCGACTCGCATCCCCTCGTCGACGACCGTCGCCAGCACCGCCTGCCCGGTGTTGGCCTTCGCGGCGTACATCCGGCGGGCGTCTGGGAAGGCGCGAGCGAGCCGGCGGACGTTCTCGCGCACCCGGTTCAGGTCGGTGACGTACAGGGGGGTGCCGTGCTCGGCCGCCAGGCGCTCCAGCAGAGCGGCGTCCCAGTCGTCGACGTCGAGGGCGAGCGGCCCGGTTTCCGACGGGTTCACTCCCGCAGCGCCTCCTCGCGGCGCGTCGCGTCGCGGGTGTCCTCGGCGACGTCCATCGCGACGACGGCGGGCTTGTACGCGCCGCCGGCGAACAGGTCGTGGTCGCCGATAGAGGACTCGACGTAGCGGGTGAACGCCCGGCGCTCGGCCGGGATCTGCCCGTAGACGATCTCCTCCTCGACGAGGTCGTAGACGGGCAGGCGCGGGGTGAGCAGCGTGTTCTCGCCGACGACGGCGTTCTCGCCGACGTGGAACCCGGAGACGACCCGACAGCCCGCGCCGATCGAGGCGCCGTCCTCGACCACCACCGGCGCGTCCTCGACGGGTTCGAGAACGCCGCCGATCAGCGTGTTCGCGCCGAGCTTGACGTTCGCGCCGATCTGTGCGCAGGAGCCGACGACGTCACACGAGTCCACGAGCGTCCCGTCGTCGACGTACGCGCCCACGTTGACGAACGCGGGCGACATCGCGATACAGTCCCCACCGAGGTACGACCCGCGGCGGAGAACGGTGCCGTCGGGCGTGTTCCGGGTGCCGCGGGCGCCGAGGTCGTCGGTCCGGCGCAGCGGGAGGACGTCGTGGTAGTCGACGCCGCCGTAGTCGCGCGCGACGGTCTCGCGCAGCCCGAAGTTCAGCAGGACACCCCGCTTCACCCACTCGTTGACGGTCCAGCCCTCGGGGCCGTTCCCGTGGCCGGCGTCGGGTTCGGCGGCGCGGACCTCGCCCGCTTCGAGGGCGTCGAGGAAGGCGTCGAGGACCGCGCGGTCCTCGTCGGTCGCGCTCGCGGCGTCGAGTCCGTCTTCGTAGCGGTGCCACAGGTCGGTCACGTCGGATTCGAGTGTCGTGCTCATCAGTCGAGTACCTCTCCGAACTCGTAGGTGCCGGGCGCGCGCCCGGCCAGCCACGCCGCGGCGTCGAGTGCGCCGGCGGCGAACGTCGCGCGGGACTCGGAGCGGTGAGAGAGCGTCACCGCCTCGGGCCCCTCGGCTATCAGCACCTCGTGTTCGCCCGCCAGCCCGCCGGCGCGGCGGGCGTGGACGCCGACCTCGCCGGCGGATCGGGGCGTCTCGCCCTCGCGGCCGTGGACGCGGTCGGCGGCCTCGCCGCGCGCCTCGTCCACGTCGTCGAGGATGGTCCGGGCGGTGCCGCTCGGCGCGTCGCGCTTGCGGCTGTGGTGGGTCTCCGTCACCTCGACGTCGGCGCCAGGGAGCGCCGTCACCGCCTCGCGCACGGCGCGCCGGAGCGCCAGCACGCCCCGCGAGAAGTTCGCCGCGCGGAGGACGGGCGTCCGCGCCGCGGCTTCGGTCAGCGCCGCCTCGCCCTCGCCGTCGAAGCCCGTCGTGCCGGTGACGAGCGGCGTGCCCGTCTCGGCGCAGGCGGCGGCGTACCGGCGGGTCGCCGCGGGCGCGGTGAAGTCCACCACGGCGTCGGGGTCGTGGTCGGTCAGCAGGCCGGCGAGCCGGGCCTCGTCCGCGACAGCGGTCCCGTCGGGCGGGTCGACGTCCCCGGGCGACCGGCTGACGGCGACGACGACCTCGTACGCCGGGTCCGCGGCGGCGACGGCGAGGACCTGGCCGCCCATGACGCCGCTCGCGCCGGTCACGGCGACCCGCGTCGGCGGCGCGTCCGCTCCGTCTCCGTCGGTCACGCCTCGGTCTCCACGCCGTCGGCCTCGTCGAGGTCGGCGAGCACCGCGCGCAGGCGCTCGACGGTCTCCTCGCTCGCCCGCGAGAGCGGCGAACGCAGGCGTGCCGGGCCGTAGCCGCGGATCGCCATGGCCTCCTTCACCGGGATGGGGTTCGACTCCGCGAACAGCGCGCGAAAGAGCGGCCCGAGCCGGTGGTGGAGGTCACGCGCGCGCTGGTAGTCCCCGGCGAGCGCCGCCTCGACCATCGCGGCCGTGCGCGCCGGCTCGACGTTCGCGGAGACGCTGATACAGCCGACGCCGCCGACCGCGAGGGTCGGGAGCGTGAGTCCGTCGTCGCCGGCGAGCACGGCGAACTCCTCGTCTCGGGTCCGCTCTGTCACCTCGCTCACGCGCCCGAGGTCGCCGCTCGCGGCCTTGTACCCGCGGACGTTCGGATGCCCCGCGAGTTCGACGGCGGTGTCGACGGCGACGTTCCGGCCCGTCCGCCCGGGGACGTTGTAGACGATCTGTGGCAGGTCGACCGCGTCCGCGACCGTCCGGTAGTGGTCGAGCATCCCGTCTGGCTCCGGTCGGTTGTAGTACGGCGAGATGAGGAGGAGGGCGTCGGCGCCGGCGTCCGCCGAGCGCCGCGAGAGCTCCAGCGCCTCGCGGGTGTTGTTCGAGCCGCTGCCGGCGATCACCGGCACGTCGACGGCGTCGACGACCGTCTCCACGACGGCGACGTGCTCGTCGTGGCTCAGGGTCGCGGACTCGCCGGTGGAGCCGACGGGCACGAGGCCGTCGACGTGCGGTTCGAGCCGCCGGGCGTCGGCGGCGAGCTGGTCGTGGTCGATGCGTCCGTCCCCGTCGAAGGGGGTCGTCATCGCGGGGTAGGTCCCGCGGAGGTCGATCGCTGTCATTGTGGCTGGTGTCCGGGTGTGGTCTGCGGCGCGGTACGAGGAGCCGCCCCCGCGACGGGGTCGCCACCCCCGCCGCGGACGCTACGCGAGCGCACGTTTCGAGGAGAAGCGGGGCCGGCGACGCGTCTCGCGTCCGCCGCGAGCGTCGTGTGGACGGTCGCCGATCACGCCCGGAGGAGGTGGCCGAACGCTGTTATAGCTTGCGACGCGCGGGCGAGCGGAGACGCAAGACCTTCCCCCTGGCACCCGTACCGCCGGCCGTGACAGCGGTCCATCCGAACCAGCGCGTCGCCGTTCTCGCGGACGCGCAGAACCTCTACCACACCGCACAGAGCCTCCACTCGCGGAACGTCGACTACACCGCCCTCCTGGACGCCGCGGTCGACGGCCGCGAACTCGTCCGTGCGATCGCCTACGTCGTTCGCGCCGACAACGAGGACGAAGAGACGTTCTTCGAGGCCTTGGAGGAGATCGGCTTCGAGCCGAAGATCAAGCCGATCAAGACGTTCGGCGACGGGTCGAAGAAGGCAGACTGGGACGTGGGGCTGAGCCTGGACGCCGTCACGCTCGCGGACCACGTCGACGCCGTCGTCCTCTGTACCGGCGACGGCGACTTCGCGCGCCTGTGCTCGCACCTCCGCCACGAGGGGGTCCGGCCCGAGGTCTGCGCGTTCGGCGAGTCGACGGCAGAGGAGCTGGTCGACGCCGCCGACTCCTTCACCGACCTCTCGGAGACCGAAGAGCAGTTCCTGCTTTAGCGGTCCTCTGTGTGCGAGTCGTCACGCGACCCGGCCGCGCCGTCGGGCGCCCACGCCGAGTCGTCCGCGTCGGCGGCCCCGCTCGGGTCCGCCGCGGCGTCCCCACGGGCGTCGGCGTCCGAGCCCACGCCGGCGTCCGTCTCGAACGCCGCGCTCGACGACGCTCCCGCCGTCCCCGGGTCCGTCGTCGGGTCGTCGTCTCCGTCGTCGGGGGGAGCCTCGCTCACCGACCCGTAGAACGCCGTCGCGTAGGTGTACTGGAGCGGCACGACGACGACCTGTGCGACGAGCACGACGCCCGTGAGCGCGACGACCTCCGTCGTGGAGAGCAGGGTGAAGTCGCCGGTCGGACTGAACCCGGACGACTGGAGCCGTTGCCAGAGCCGGAGCGCGGCCACCCCGAACAGCGGTACAGTGGGCAGGACGCCGGCGAGGAACTGAAGCACGGTGAATCCGAGCGAGGAGAGCAGGTTGCGCCGGACGGCGCGAAACGAGCGCTTGTACCCCTCGACCGCGCCGGCGCGCTCCGTGACGACCGAGACGTGGAAGAACTGGAGGAAAAACAGCGGGACGTAGAAGACGAGCGCCGCGACCAGGAGGACCAGCGCGCCGACGACCAGCGCGCCGGGGCCGACGGCGTCGAGGAGCGCGCCCGGTCCCGCACCCGCGCCGGTTCCGGCGGTCGCGCCGAGGCCGACGACGAAGATCAGGACGACGACGCCGACGAAGAGGAGTATCGCGGCGACGATGCCGAGCACGATGCTCAGCCCGACCTGGAGCAGGAACGCGAGCAGCAGCGAGACGTACCGGTCGCGGGCGACGCCGGTGAACGTCGCGAGCGAGGTCCGCCCCTCGTCCAGGGCCTCGCGGGCCATCCCGAGCGTCCCGGCGACGATCAGCGGGGTGACGAAGAACGTCAGTGCCGACAGTGCGCTCGCGACGACCCCGGCGAGGCCGTTCAGCGGCTCTCCGCCGAGATTGCCGACGAACGAGAGGAGCGTCTGCGGTGCGACGACTGCGGCGGTCGCGACGCCCCCGACGAAGAGCACCGGGCTCCCCGCGAGGGTGCCGACCGCGCGCCTGAGTGACTGGAGGGCTGTCACGGCCGAAACTCCGCCCGGGGCGACATAAATCCGTCCGGGGCGTGACGGAACGGCTTTGCGTCGGCACGCGGAGGTAGAGCCGTGGCAGAGGAGCTCCCGGACCTCCGGACCGTCGCGGACTACCAGTTCGGCGCGGGCGCGGGCGTCGCCCTCTTCCCGCCGGACGAGGAGCCACGGATTCAGCGCTCGTCGGGCGGGCGCCCGCGCCAGATCATCGCCGAGGCGGGCCGCGTCGTCTCCTACGGCACCGACGGGCGGTTCACGCTCGGGGTCGTCGGCGGGCGGCGGCTGACCGCCGCGTTCGCGGCCCCGCGCCACCGCGTCGTCGTCGGCGACGAGTCGGAGCCGTTCGTGCGAGACGGCCGGAACGCGATGGCGAAGTTCGTCCGGTCGGTCGACCCCGGCGTGCGCCCCGGCGACGAGGTGGCGGTGGTCGGCCCCGGCGGCTCGCCCCTCGCGGTCGGGCGCGCAGAGCTCGGCGCCGAGGCGATGCGCGGCTTCGAGACGGGCGTCGCGGTGACGGTGCGCGAGGGCGCCGAGGCGTGACGACAGGCGGTCAGAGGTACGGCGCGAGGCCGACGGCGCTCACCAGGGGCACGCCGGCGGCCACGGAGCCGAGGAGGTAGCCGCCGACCGCGCCGCCGTTGAGCAGGGGCAGTCCCGCGTGGGCCTCGCCCTTCAGGACGTTCCGGAGCAGGACGAGCAGCCCCGCGATTGTGCCGACCGCCGCGAGAAGCGCCGGGAGGTTCAGCGCCGCGACCGGGAGCCCGAGCGTCGGCGCGGGCGAGAAGGAGGCGGCGCTCGCGACCATCACCGTGGGCATCACGGCGTCGCCGAGGCCGATGAACAGGGCGTCGCGCTCCTCGGACTCGGGGTCGTCCTCGGCCTCGGGCTCGGACTCGTCTCCGTCGCTGTCCGTCGGTGGCCCGTCTGCGTCGTATCCATTTCCGTCGGCAGCCGTCGACGCCCCGCCGTTCGGCGCCGCGTCCGCGTCTCGGTCCGCCAGCGTGTCGGGGCTCGCCCCCTCTCCGCGCAGGAGCGAGTAGCCGGAGGCGACGGGAACCACGAGGACGACGGGGACGTTCAGCTCCAGCACCCCCTCCGCGAGGTCGAGCATGTGCTCGGTGCCGTAGACGCTCACCGCGTCGTAGACGGCGAGGGCAACGAGGAGGACAACGGCGGGCAGGAGGCCGAAGCTGATCCCGAACAGGCCGGCGGCGCCCGCGCCCATCAGCACCCCGGCGGCGTCGATGACGTACCACTCGGGGTAGAGGAGGAGGGCAACGGCGACGCCGAGCGAGCAGGCGATCACGACCAGGCCCCGGACCGGCACGTCGGGGACCACGACGCTGAAGACGTACCACGAGAGCAGGGCGGCCGAGAGGAGGATCACCCCGCGGACGGCCCGCGCGAAGTCGTACCTGAACGCCGCGAGCATCAGCGCCGTGACGACGAGGATGGCGCCGAGGTAGACGAGGCTGTTCGTCGGGTCCGAGGGGTTCTCGACGGCCCGGTAGCCCGCCGACTCGAACGGCGCCACGAGCGAGAGCGCGCCGAGCTGGACGAGCACGAAGATGATGAGGGCGGTGCCGACCCCCCGGACGACGCGGACGTTCACGGCCGTCCGTCGCCCGCGGGCCGTTTGTCCGTTGTGGTCGGGGCGCTCGTGGTCGCCCTCACCGGCCGTACACCACGGTTCCGAGCAGCCGCGCCGGCTCGCCGTCCGTCGCGGTCACGGCGAGGTAGGGGCGCTCGACGGGGCCGAACACGTCGACGACGCGCCCGACCGTCGTCAGCCGCTCGTCGACGGCCTCCGTTCCGATATCTGGCGGGTCGGACGGCTCGCCGTCCGGTTCGGGGACGCGCACCACGGCCACGCCGCCGGCGGCGCGCTCGACGGTGCCGAGTCGGCGCATCAGTCCCGCAGGATCGCCACGTAGGCGGCGACAGCCTGGACGAGGTCGTTCTTCGAGGCGTCCTCTGCCCCTTTGACCAGCACCCGGCCCCGCGGCTCGTACTCGCGGGGGTAGGTCTGGTCGCGTTCGACGACGGCGTCGTAGCCCACCTGCTGTACCGCGGTCGCGATCTCGTCGACCGTCGGCTCCGCGACCGCGTCGTCGAGCGGCACCCGTCGCCCCTCGGCGCGCGATCGGTCCCGATCGAGGTAGACGGGCCAGATGACGTTCTCGACCATACCCCGAGGCCGCGCGCCGCGGGGAATACGGTTACGCTCGACGGTCGGAGAGCCAGTCGCCGACGAGCGTCCCGACCGCGACCCCGGCGAGGACGACGAAGAGGCCGAACGACCGACCGAGGTCCGTCCCGGGCGCCGTCGCGAGCGCGACCGTCGTCGGTCACGCCCGGGAGAGGAGCGTCGCGGGGTTGAGCCCTCGCCGGTCAGCGCCGCCGGCGGGCGAGGAGCGCCGCCGCGAGGAGGGCGGCGGCCGCGGCGACGACCCCGAAGCCGGCGCCCTCGTCGCTCGTCGGGGCCGGCGTGGCCGTCGGCCGCGCCGTCGCCGCGACGGTCCGGCGCTCGGTCGCCGTCGCCGTCTCGCTGACCGCCTCCCGCGGGACGTAGGCAGCGTTCGCGGCCGCGTCGGGGTGGACCGCCGTCGCGACCGCACGGGTCGCGCGGACGATGCTCCGCGGCGCGGGCTGGTTGAGGTAGTTCGCGTCCACGACGACAGTCTGGTTCTCGCGGACGGCGGTCGTCTCCTGGTATGCGGGGTCGTCCGGGACGCGCACCTCGGGCGTCCGCAGGAGCCACTCGGGGTCACGCTCCCGCACCACCTCGGGGCTGATCCGCGCGTAGCCCGACAGCCCCGCGTTCGCGGCGACGTTCGAGAGCCCCGCGGTCCGCATCACGTCGTGGACGAAGGTGCCGTTCCCGGCGGTGAACCCGCCGCCGAGGAGGTAGAGCGCAGGCGGCCGGGGCTCGTCGGCGACCGCGCGCGCAAGGGCGGCCACGTTCCGGCGCATCCACGCGTTCGTCTCGGCGGCGCCCTCGCACTCGCCGACCAGGCGGCCGATAAGCGTCGTCTTCGCCGCGACGCCCTCGACGGTCGCGGGCGCCTCCAGCGCGAACACCGTGACGCCCGCGCCGCGGAGCGTCTCGACCGTCCCCTCCGATATCGTTCCGGGCGCGAGCACGAGGTCCGGGTCGAGGCCGATCACCTGTTCCGGGTTCACCGACCCGTCGGCGGCGGGGACGCGTTCGAGGTCTGCGGCCCCGTCGAGGTACGTCGCGAACTGCGTCGTCGCGACCACCCGGTCGCGCGCGCCGACCTCCCAGAGCGTCTGGGCGGCGCTCGGGCTCAGCGTGACGACCCGCTCGGGCGGCGCCGGGAGCGTCACCTCGGCTCCGGTCGCGTCGGTCCGGGTGACGGGGAAGGCGCAGTCGGTCGTGGCAGCCGATCCGCCGTGCGAGGCCGCGGCGGGCGCGACGGCGCCCAGGACGGGCGCGAGAACCAGCGCGAGCGAGAGAACAACGGCGGCGACGTGTCGTGACACGCCCGGCCCTGCGGGCTTCTCCAACAATTACTTACCTACTGCAAGTTCGGTTGTGTTCCATGCACACGGTCCGGACCGGCGGCTGGCTGGTCGGCCTCGCGGCGCTGCTCGCGGGCGTCGCCGTCGTCAGCGCCGCCGTCGGGCCGGTCGCGATCCCCCCGCGAGAGGTGCTCTCGGTCGCGTTCGCGGCGCTCCCGTGGCTGACGACGGACGCGTCCGCGGCCCACCAGACGATCGTCATGCGCGTGCGCCTGCCGCGTATCGCCCTCGGCGCGGTCGTCGGGTTCGCCCTCGCCGCCGCGGGGACGGTGATGCAGGGCTTTTTCAGAAACCCGATGGCCGACCCCTCGATCGTCGGCGTCTCCTCCGGCGCCGCCGTGGGAGCGGTGGCGGTCATCGTGACCGGTGTCTCGCTCCCGTTCGGCCTCGGCCTGCCCGCGGCGGCGTTCGCGGGCGCGCTCGCGGCGGCGTTCGGGGTCTACCTCATCGCGAGCGAGGGCGGCCGGACGCCCGTGGCCACGCTGCTTCTCGCCGGGGTCGCGGTCCAGACACTGCTCGGCGCGGTCGTCTCGTTCGCGCTGGTTCACGCCGGCCGGGGGATCCGCGAGGCCGTCTTCTGGCTGATGGGTCACCTCCACGACAGCACGTGGGGGAAGGTCCGGCTGGTCGCGCTGGTCGCGATACCGCTCGTCCTCCTGTTGCTCCCGTTCGCCCGCGACCTGAACGCGCTCCTTCTCGGGGAAGCCGACGCCCGCTCGGTCGGGGTGGAGGTCGAGCGCACCCGTAAGCTGCTGCTCGCGGCCGCGAGCGTCGTCACCGCGGCGGCCGTCGCCGTCGCGGGCGTCATCGGGTTCGTGGGGCTGATCGTCCCGCACGTGATGCGCCTGCTCGTCGGCCCCGACCACCGAATCCTGCTCCCGACGAGCGCGCTCGCCGGCGCGGCGTTCCTCGTCGCCGCCGACACCGTCGCGCGGGCGGGCGCCGCGGAGCTCCCGGTCGGAATCGTCACCGCCGCCGTCGGCGCGCCGTTCTTCCTCTACCTACTCCGGAGCCGGGAGGTGCCGACGGCGTGACCGCGCCGCTCGTCGTCGCCGACCTCGCCGTCGACCGCGGCGGCCGGCGGGTCCTCGACGGCGTCTCGCTCCGCGCCGACGCGGGCGAGGTCGTCGGCCTCGTCGGCGCGAACGGCGCGGGCAAGACGACGCTCCTCCGGGCGTGTACCGGCGCCGTGACGGCCGCGTCGGGGACGGTCCAGCTGGGTGGCGACGACGCCGCGGAACTGTCCGCGCGCGAGGTCGCACGCCGGGCCGCGTCGGTGCCCCAGGAGCCGTCGCTCGGCTTCGACTTCCCCGTCCGCGAGGCGGTGGCGATGGGCCGGACGGCACACGTCTCGCGGTTCGGGCGGCGCGGGCCGGCGGACCGCGAGGCGGTCGAGCGGGCGATGGCGCGCGCGTCGGTGGCGTCCCTCGCCGACCGCTCCGTGACCGCCATCAGCGGCGGCGAACGCGCGCGGGTGCTGCTCGCGCGGGCGCTGGCCCAGGACGCGCCGCTCTTTCTCCTCGACGAGCCGACGGCCAACCTGGACGTGAACCACCAGGTCCGGACGCTCTCGCTCGTGTGCGACCTCGCGGCGGAGGGGCGCGCGGTGGTGGCCGCCATCCACGACCTCGACCTCGCCGCGCGGTTCTGTGATCGGCTCGTCCTCCTCGCAGACGGGTGCGTTCGGGCCGCAGGGCGACCCGAGACGGTGCTGACGCCCGACGCCCTCGCGGACGCCTTCGGCGTCGACGCGCGGGTGAGCCGCGACCCCGCGACGGGGAGTCTCCGGGTGACGGTGCTGGGCGAGGCAGACGAGCGCGCGGGCCACGGGGCGCGAGAACGCGCGTCCGAACCTGACGACGCCGCTCCCGCGCCGCGAACGGACGGACGAGGAGAGGACTGACCGGCGCCGACGCGGGAGAAGAGGCGCAAGCGTCACGCTCTTTCCCGGTCGTCGCGCACTCCGGCCATGGACCGGCCCTGCGTCCGGGTGGCCCGCACCGAGGGCGAGGCGACGCGAGAGCGCCTCGCCGAGGCGGGCCTGCTCGACCGCGACCACCAGATCACCGTCGAGGACGGCCAGATCTACCTCCCGGTGGTCGACCCCGACGCGGTGCCGGCAGACCTGACGGTGGTCGAGCACCCGGTCGAGACGCGGCGACGCCAGACCGCGCCGGCGGACGTGCTGGGCTGGGAGCCGACGTACGAGCGCGTGGGCGACGTCGTCGTCTTGGACGAGGACGACCCGGAGCGGGCGCGCGCGGCCGCCGACGCGGTGATGGAGTCGGACGTGCCCGCGAAAACCGTGGTGAACCGTGCGTCGAAGGTCGAAGGCGAGTTCCGGGTGCGCGAGTTCGACGTGCTGGCCGGGAACGGGACGGAGACGGTCCACCGCGAGTACGGCCACGAGTTTCGCCTGGACCTCGCCGCGGTGTACTTCTCGCCGCGGCTGGCAACCGAGCGCCGGCGCGTCGTCGAGCAGGTACGCGAGGGCGAACGCGTCGTCGACATGTTCGCGGGCGTCGGCTCGTTCGCGGTGCCGATGGCGAGCCGGGGCGCGACCGTCCTCGCGGTCGACAAGAATCCCGTCGCCGTCCGGTACTGCCGCGAGAACGCCCGACGAAACGACGTCGAGAACCGGGTGGAGGTCGTCGAGGCCGACGTCCGCGAGGTGGCGCGCGAGCGACCCGACACGGCCGACCGGCTGGTGATGAACCTACCCCACTCGGCGGACGAGTTTTTGGACGCCGCAGCGGCGCTCGCGGGCAACAGCGCCGTTGTCCACCTCTACGACATCCAGGGCGAGGACGACCCGTTCGGGCCGGCGACGCGGGCGGCCGAGGCGGCCGTGGAGGGGACGGCGTACGACGTCGAGGTCGTCGACGAGCGGGTCGTCAGGTCGTACGCACCCCACGAGGTGAACGTGCGGGTGGACCTGCGGCTCACCCGCTGAGGCCGAAGTCGGAACGCTTTTTCTCCGGACCGGGGTACGGTGTGGTAGCGCCGGTGTAGCTCAGCTGGCAGAGCGATTCCTTCGTAAGGAATAGGCCGAGGGTTCAAATCCCTCCACCGGCTCTCCTGTCGACTCCCGTGAGACCGAGAGCCTCGCGTGGAGGGATTCGAAGCAGGGAGTGGAGCGAAGCGGAACGACCGTGGTTCACAATCCGCTCCACCGGCTTGAACTATCGCGGGTTTACTGAGTTGAGCTGTTGGATGGTGCCGTCTCTGGTCGGTTCGGCATCACACCAGATGTGAACCTCGGGGACGTGTCATCCGAGGTCGTCGGCCACGACGGCACGACCACCTCCCCGGGGTCGAACGATCACACCGCAGAGCGCCCGTTCTACCTGCCACCCCTCACGAGCCACTGCCCTCGCAGACGCACTCGTGCCCCTGTTCGGACCGCCCGACGACGAACGCGTGGAGTTCGGTCGCGAGCGCCAGTACAGCGTCGGCGCGCTCGGCGGTTGCCAGGCCGTCCTGATAGTACGTCCGAGCACGGTGGTCGCGCCACAGGTCGGCCAGATCCGCGGCGACCGATCCGTCGAACACCCCGATCCGGGCCGCCTCGCGGTACACCCCCGGGTGGGTGCCGGGGAGGTCGTCCGATTCGACGTGCCCGCGTTCGAGCAGCCGGAACTCGACGGTCCGCTCGACCGCGACGAACGACGCCTCGATCACGAGCGTGTCGTACCGCCGGTCCCGGAGGGCCCGCGCCCCCGCCAGCAGTCGACACGCCTTGCGGAGCTGGAGGAGCGCGGCGTCCTCGACGTCCAGGTCGGGCTCGACCGTCTCCGGACGCCGGTCGAACACCGCCTGTGCCTCGTCGACCAGCGTCTCGATCCGGGTGCTACTCACCGGCCATCACCTCCTTGCGAACGGCTTGGAGTTCGTCGCCGCCCGCGACCGTGATCCCCTCGGCCAGTATCTCGCGGAGCTTCCCGCCGGCTCGTCGCGCGCTCGCCGGCGTCTCGACGTACGGCTCGAACGCGAACCGGTCGCCGTCGAACCGCTCCTCGGAGAGCGCCGCCACGACGTCGGTCACGGCCCGTCGCGCCGCCGTTCGGTCTCCGTCGACGAGGACGAACAGGTCGATATCGCTCCGGCGGTCGGCCTCGCCGCGCGCCACGCTCCCGAAGACGACGACGCCGAGCAGGTCGTCGGCCTCTGTCGAGCCGTTGATCGCCTCT
The DNA here is from genome assembly GCA_036626375.1 of Haloferacaceae archaeon. Classification (GTDB taxonomy): domain Archaea; phylum Halobacteriota; class Halobacteria; order Halobacteriales; family Haloferacaceae; genus A07HB70. The sequence continues at coordinate 60,635 of JAZKRX010000006.1, read as the reverse complement.
CGAACCCGGTCGACGAACGCGCGCACCGGAGCGCGAAACTCCGACTGCGGGATCGCGAGGAGCGGGTCGGCCTTCTGTAGGCGGTCCGGGTCGATAGAGACGTAGTTCCGCTGTGGCGTCTCGCGCACCTGGAGGGCCCCGAGCGCGTCGAGCAGGTCGACCGCGCGCCACACGGTCGAGCGGCTGGCGCCCGTCGCGTCGACCAGTTCGGGGATCGTGAACTCCGCCTCGTGGGCGTCCACGAGGAGGTCGAGGATATCGTCTGCCGCCCCGACCCGGAACACGGCCTCGTCGACGGCCGGGCCGGCGTCGATACATACCCGGGGAGTCTGTGTTACGCTGTCGGACACTATCCTATTTTACGAAACAAGGTATAAAAACGTCGGCGTCGTGCCGGTCACGGACTCGACGCCGGTCCCGCTGCCGCCCCGGCCGCGACGTTCGGTGCCAGCCGGCATCCGACTCTCCGGTGCGCCACCCACCACCGGCTTCGAACCCGTCCTCCCGCGAGATATCACCCGACCAGCGCCACGGACGCCGCGACTGCCCCGAGCGCCCACCCGCTCCCGACCCACGAGAGCACGGCGAACGCGCGCCGGGCGCCGACCTGCGTCCATCCGGAGTCGACGTCCGAGAGCTCCTGCATCCGGGTCAGCGACTCGCCGAGGCCGACGGTCCCGGACCACGCGGTGACGCCGAACCCGAGAACGAGCGCCCCGAGCGCGAACGCGGTGTCCGTCGCGCCGCGCGCCGAAAACGGGATCAAGAGCGCGCCGGCGACGACGACGCCGGCGACGGCACCGCGGGCGACCCACCGCGCCGCGGGGCGGGCGACCCGGCGGGCGTGGGCGGCGGGGTCGCCGGGCGAGCGGTCAGTCGACGGCATCGCGCATCCGCGGGTCGAGCGCGTCGCGCATCCCGTCGCCGAGGAGGTTGAACCCGAGGACGGTCAGCGCGAGGAAGAGCCCGGGGAAGAAAGACCACCACCACGACCCGGAGAACAGGCCGCGCTCGACGCCCTCGGCGAGCATCATCCCCCACGACGGGTCGCCGGGGTCGGCGCCGAACCCGAGAAAGGAGAGCGCGGCGATGTCGATGATCGCGAGACCGTAGTTCAGCGTCGACTGGACGGTGATGGGCGCGAGACAGTTCGGCAAGACGTGCCGGATCAGGAGCCGCGGGTCGGTCGCGCCGAGCGCCTTCGTCGCGTCGATGTACTCGTCTTCCAGCACTTTCAGCGCGGCGCCGCGGACGACGCGGGCGAACCGCGGCGTGTAGACGAGGGTGAGCGCGGCGACGGCGCGCCAGAGCCCGAGCGACTCGGGGAAGATGGTGACGAGCGCGAGCGCGAGCAGGAGCGACGGAAACGAGAGGAGCACGTCCATCGTCCGCATGATCACGTTGTCGGTCAGGTCGCCGTAGTACGCGGCGACGACGCCGGCGGCGATGCCGAGGACCGTCGAGGCGAGCACCGTCGCGGTGCCGAACTTCAGCGCGAACCACGCGCCGTAGAGCACGCGCGGGAAGATGTCTCGCGCCTGGCCGTCGGTGCCGAAGAGGAACTCGGCGCTCGGCGACGCCTGCGTCGGGTTCGCCCCGAAGCGGGTGGCGGTGATCGCGCCGATGTCGTAGGTCAGCCGGGCGTAGGCCGCGACGGCGAGCATGGCGCCGATGAGGCTCAGTCCGACGAGGGCGATCCGGTTCGACAGCAGTTCGGCCAGGAACGGGCTCGCGCGGAGCCGCTCGAAGAGCCCGCGCTCCTCGGTGTCGGTCTGGGAGTGGGTTTCGGTGCTCATTGTTCGATCCGCGGGTCCAGCACGGAGTAGGTCAGGTCGACCCCGAGGTTGACGAGGGTGTACATGAACGCGAACACGAGGACGGTCCCCTGGACGACGGGGTAGTCGCTGCGCGAGATAGCCGCCACGAGGAGCGTCCCGATCCCGTTGATCTCGAAGACGGTCTCGGTCAGCACCGACCCGCCGAGGAGCGAGCCGAACTGGATGCCGGCGATGGTGATCACGGGGATGAAGGCGTTTCGCAGGCCGTGTTTCAGCACCGTGATCTTCTCACCCTGGCCTTTCGCCCGGGCGGTCCGCATGTAGTCCTGCCGCACGACCTCGAGCATCGACGAGCGCATCATCCGGGAGAGAAACGCCATCGAGTAGACCCCGAGGACGACGACAGGCATCAGCAGGTGGACGACCGCCGACTGGAACGCCGCGAGGTTGCCCGCGAGCAGGGTGTCGACGAGGATGAACCCCGTCGTCGAGTCGACGAAGAACGACGAGCCGATCCGGCCGCTGGTCGGCAGGAGTCCGAAGATCTGCGCGAACAGGAGGATCAGGAGCGGGCCGCTCCAGTAGATCGGGATGCTGATCCCGGCGAGCGCGCCGACGCGGGTCAGGTGGTCGGTCAGCGTGTCCTGTCGGACCGCGCTCAGGACTCCGAGCGGGAGGCCGAAGATCAGCCCGGCAATCTGGCCGAGGACCGCGAGTTCGACCGTGATCGGGAGGCGGTCGAACAGGATGTCCGACACCGGCGCGCCGCGCTGGATCTGGTAGGACTCGCCGAAGTCGAGAACGAGAACGTCGCCGAGAAACCGGAGGTACTGCTGCCAGAGCGGGTCGTCGAGCCCCAGGTCGGTCCGGACCTCCCGGACGAACTCCTGGCTCGCGCGCTCGCCGGCGATCGTCACCGCCGGGTCGCCCGGCGAGAGGTGGAGGACCGCGAACACGAGCGTCGCGACCCCGAACAGGACGGGGCCGAGCAGCAAGAGTCGCTTTGCGACGAACCGCCGGGACACCATGTTTCCGAAGCGGGTGCGGGGAGCCTCTAAAGTCTTCGTCTCCGCGCGGTCACTCGACCTCGACTAAGTGGAGGTACGGACCGCCGATCGCGGCGACGGTGTAGCCGCTCACGCGGTTACTGACCCCGCGGATCTCGTCCGCGTAGTCGAGGTAGACCCACGGCGCCTCGTCGTGGGCGATCTGCGCGGCCTGGCCGTAGAGGTCGGCGCGTGCGCTCTGCTCTGCGGTCCGCTGGGCCTCCTCGACGAGGCTCATGTACTCCTCGTTGGCCCACGCCGAGCGGTTCGAGGTGTTGAACCCCTCGGTGTCCCAGGAGACCCAGTCCTGGCCGTCCGGCGACTCGACCTGCGGGTGGAGCAGGACGTAGTAGAAGTTGTCCGGGTCGGCGTTGTCGGTGTACCACCCCGAGAGCGAGGCGTCGTGGTTGCCCTCGCCCGTGTAGGTGAGGTAGTCCGAGAACTGCCGGTCGTCGATCGTCACCTCGATCCCGACCTCGGCGAGGTTGGTCCGGATCGTCTCCGCGGTCGGCAGCGGCGCGGGGTTGTACCCCCGGGCGTTCTGGAACGTCGTCAGCTCGAACGAGAAGCCGTCGGCGTAGCCGGCCTCCTCCAGGAGCGACTCCGCCTGGCTGACGTCGCGGGAGTACGGGTCGATCTCGTCGTTGTACCCGAACAGCGCCGGCGGGCAGGGCTGGCTGGCCCGCGCTGCGATCCCCTCGTACACCTCCTCGACGATGGCCTGCGTGTCGATGGCGTAGCTGATCGCCTGCCTGACGCGGGTGTCGCGGAACGGCTCGAAGCGGGACATGTTGAGCGACATGTAGCCGATGTTGATCCCCTGCCCGCGGGCGATCGAGGCGGTGTCGGCGTCCTCCACCGTCGCGATGGTGTCCGGCCCGAGGTTGTCGATGATCTCGAGTTCCTCCTCGACCAGCGCCTGCGCGCGCGTCGAGTTCTGGCCGCGCTCGATGAACAGGAGCTGCGAGACGTTCGGCCCCTCGCCCCAGTACCCGTCGTTGGGGACGAGCCGGATGCGGCCGTTGGCGTTGTCGAGCTCGTCGAGCTGGAACGGCCCGGTGCCGTTCGCCTCCGTCGAGAAGTCGGTGTCGCCCTCGATGCCCGACTCGGGGAGGACCACGGCGGCGAACATCGCCAGGTTGCGCAGGAACGGGGCGTACGGCTGTGTCAGGGTGACGGTCAGCGAGTAGTCGCCGTCCGCGGAGACGGACTCGATCCAGTTGCCGAGCGTGAACGGCCCGTACACCGAGGCGTTCTGGAAGTAGTACTCGTAGTCCTCGTCGACGAACCGGCGGTAGGTCGCGACGAAGTCCTCGGCGGTGAAGTTCGAGCCGTCGTCGAAGGTGGCGTCCTCCCGGAGGGTCAGCGAGACGTTCCGGCCGTCCATCGACCACTCGGTCGCGAGGCTCTGAGTGATCGCGGCCTCGCCCGGCTCGAAGTCGATGAGGCCGTCGTAGATCTGGTTGGTGACCTTCGAGACCTCGCCGCTCGTGGTGTTTTGCGGGTCGAGCGTCGCCGAGTGGGCGCTGCGACCGTAGCGGAGGGTGCCGCCGTCGCCGCCGCCGCTTCCACCGCTTCCGGAACAGCCAGCGAGCGACGTCGTCGTCGCGACGGCGGCCGCACCGCCGACTGCCTTCAGGAAGCTCCGACGTGAGGAGTCGTTGCGCTCTGTCACCTTTCGACGGTGCAGATCGAGCATCATAACGCTGACGGAGAGTGCCCGCGGGTGGGCGGTCAGTCGCCGTCGTCGAACAGATGGCAGGCGGTCGGGTGAGCGCCCGCGCCCCGGCCCGGTTCCTCGCGCTCGCAGACGCTCTCGAACGTCTCGCGCAGGACCGACTCGGCGCCCGTCCAGTCCCCGTCGACGAGACGGTCGAACGACGCCTCAACGGCCTCGCGCGCCTCGCCCGAGAGCGTCTCGGGGAGGAACCGCTCGCGGAGCCCGGCCGCGAGGACGTCGCCGCCGTCGGCGACCGCGCGGTCGGCCGACGCCTCCTCACGGATCGCGGACAGGTCGAGGTCCCGCGACTCGACGCGCTGGCGGTAGAACGTCACCTCGCGGTAGTCCGTCTGGGTGACGTCGAGGTCGTCGGGCGGGATGATCGACGGACACCGCGTCCGGAACTGACAGCCTGATGGCGGGTTCACGGGCGAGGGGACGTCGCCACGCAGGATCGTGCGCTCCTCGGTCCGGGCGCTCGGGTCCGGCGTCGGGATGGCCGACAGCAGCGCGTTCGTGTACGGGTGTCGCGGGTCGTCGAACAGCTCCTCGGTCTCGGCCACCTCGACTATCTTTCCGAGATACATCACCGCCACCCGGTCGGAGATGTGCCGGACGACGGAGAGGTCGTGCGCGATGAACAGGTAGGTGAGCCCGAACTCCTCCTGCAGGTCGCGCAGGAGGTTGATGATCTGGGCCTGGACGGAGACGTCGAGCGCGCTCACCGGCTCGTCGGCGACGATGAACTCGGGGTCGACCGCCAGCGCCCGCGCGATGCCGACCCGCTGGCGCTGGCCGCCCGAGAGCTCGTTGGGGTAGCGGTCGCGCTGGCCCGGGTCGAGCCCCACCGCCTCCATCAGCTCCGTCACGCGCTCGCGCCGCCGGCCCTTCGCGAGCCCGTGGATCTTGAGCGGCTCGACTATCGTCTGCTCGGCGGTCTGTCGCGGGTCCAGGCTCGACATCGGGTCCTGAAACACCATCTGCATGTCCTTGCGGCGCTCGCGGAGCGCCGACTTCGAGAGCGACCCGAGGTCGGTGCCCGCGAACACCACCCGTCCGTCGGTCGGCGGGTCGAGGTGGAGAATCGCCCGGCCCGCGGTCGATTTCCCGCAGCCGGACTCGCCCACGAGGCCGAGCGTCTCGCCCTCCCGGACCGCGAGGTCGACCCCGTCGACGGCCTTCACGCTCGGCCGCTCGCCCGGGAACAGCCGGTCGAGGTAGCCGTCCGCCTGCTCGTAGTACTTGCGCATCCCCTCGACCTCGAGGAGCGTCTCGCCGATCTCGTGCTCGCGGACCGACGCCACCCCCTCCTGGCCGTACGTCGACGTGTCGAACCCGGGGACGATACATTTCGCGCGGTGGTCGACGTCGGCCGGCCCGTGGTCGAGAAACGGGATCTCGCCCGACTCGCAGTCGGGCTCTGCCCACGGGCACCGCGGGGCGAAGTGACACCCCTCGGGCACGTCGATCAGGTCCGGAACGTTCCCCTCGATCGGGGTGAGGCGCTCGGTCTCTTCGGTCGGGATCGACTCCAGCAGGGTGTAGGTGTACGGGTGGCTCGGGTCGCCGAACACCTCCTCGACGGGGCCGACCTCGACGATTTCGCCCGCGTACATCACCGCCACCCGGTCACAGGTCTCCGCGACCACGCCGAGGTCGTGGGTGATCATCAGGACGGAGGTGCCGAGGTCCGCCTGGAGGTCGTCGATCAGGTCGAGGATCTGCGCCTGGATGGTCACGTCGAGCGCGGTCGTCGGCTCGTCGGCGACGAGGAGGCTCGGCCGGCACGCCAGCGCGATGGCGACGAGGACGCGCTGGCGCATCCCCCCCGAGAACTCGTGGGGGTACTCGTCGAGGCGCGCGCGGGCGTCGGGGATGCCGACCGCGTCGAGGATCTCGACGACGTCCTCGACGACGGCCGCCTCGTTCTCGCGGCCGCCGAGTCGCGGGAGCGTCTCGCGGATCGCGTTCAGCCACGTGTCCGTGCGCCGGCCGCCGTACTGGTGGAGACGGAGCGACTCCGCGACCTGCTCGCCGACCGTGACGGCGGGGTTGAGTGACGTCATCGGGTCCTGGAAGATCATCCCGATCTCGCTGCCCCGGATCTCCCGCATCGCCGCCTCGGGCGCCGCGGTGAGGTCCACCGCGCCGGCGTCGACGTCGACGAGGTCGGGAGCGTCGCCGCCGACGACCCGGTCGCGGGCCGCGTCGTCGAGGTAGACGAAGCCGTCGACGGCGGCGTCACGCGCCGTCCCGAGGTCGGCCGCGACCGCCGCCGGGCGGTCCCCGTCGGCGAGGCGGTCGGCGGCGTCGCGCAGGGCCGCCTCGAGGCCGCCGGGGTCGGCAGCGCCGCGCAGGTCGTCGGCCATCCCGCGGAGTTCGGCCGCCGTCGAGCGCCCCGCGTCCGGCGTGTCGTCGCGCAGGGCCGCGGCCACGCGGTCGACCGCCCGGACGAGGTCGAGCGGGTAGTCGACGAGAGCGCCGTCGAACCGCGCCGCGAGCGCCGCGGCGAGGGCCGGGTCCCGGAAGACGATCCGGCCGTCGGCGATCTCGCCGGGGTCGTCGATCAGGTCCATCACCGAGAGCGCGGTGACGCTCTTGCCGGAGCCGGACTCGCCGACCAGTCCGACGGTCTCTCCCTCGCGGATCTCGAGGTCGATCCCGTCGACGGCCTTGACCGTCCCACGCTTCGTCCGAAACTGCGTCCGGAGGCCAGAGAGCGACAGCAGGGGGTTCACTTCTCGGGTCGTGCGTCGTGGATCCGAAAATAGCTTGTGCGTCGTGTCGCTCCCGGTCCGGCAGGCATTTGAGCGGCGGTTCCCCTACAGAAGACGTGACCGAGGACTCGGCGGACGACGTTCCGACGAACGTGCGGGCGTCGAGCGGGTGGCAGGCGGTCCTCGACGACGCGGAGGCGACCGCCGACGAGTACCGCGAGCGCGGGTGGACGGCGCTCGTCGTCCACCCGGGCGACGCCGTGATGGTGGACTCGGAGCGCCGCCGCGGGCTAGATGTCGTCGTCCCCGACCCCGAGTACGACGAGGTGGCGTCGCTCGTCGCCGCCCACGAGTTCGACGACGTGGCGGTGTTCCGCGCCGAGGACGACGGACTGGTCTACCTGCTGGTCGTCGAGCGAGCCACGGCGGCGGCGGTCGCCGTCCTCGTCCCCGCGTACTACGACCCCGGCGCGGCGGGGTCGACGCTGTCGGCGATCCGCGACGCGGGCGAGATCAGCCTGTTCTGCCGGCGTCTCGGCGACGAGTCCGTCGAGTTCGTCCACGACGACCCGACGCCGTTCATGCCGGCGTCGCCGGAGTGACCCCGCCGGTGCCGGCCGTGAGACGAGTCACGGAGCCCGAAGCTCGTAGGTAGTGTTATACCACGGGCGGCGACTCTGCGTACGAAGTGTCGGGGAGAGCGCGCAGTCGCGTGTCGACGGGGATTCCCGGCGCCGACGAGGTGCTTTCGGGGGGGTTTCTGCCGGCACGGTCGTACATGCTCCGGGGCGAGGCGGGGACGGGAAAGACGATCGTCGAGTTCCACTACCTGACCGCCGGGGTCGACGCGGGGGAGTCGTGCCTGTTCGTCGCGTTCGAGGAGTCCGCGGACGGCGTCCGGGCGAACGCGTCGACGCTTGGGTTCGACCTCGACGGCGTCGAGATCCCGGACCTGAGCCCCGACGCGACCCGCTTTACCGAGGAAGAGCAGTACAGCGTCTTCGCGCCCGACGAGGTAGAGAGCCGCTCGGTCACCGACCGGATCGTCGCGGCGGTCGAGCGGGTCGACCCCGACCGCGTCTTCGTCGACCCGATCACCCAGCTGCAGTACCTCTCTGCGGACGACTTCCAGCTCCGGCAGGAGGTAGCAGGGCTGATGAGCTACCTCGAAGGGCGCGGCGCGACCACGCTCTGTACGACGCAGCCGACCTCGACGCGCCCGGACGACGACCTCCAGTACATCTGTGACGGCTCGATAACCCTCGGTCGCGGCCCGGCGGGACGCAGCCTGACCGTCGAGAAGTTCCGCGGCTCCGACTTCCGGAGCGGCGGGCACGCGCTCACCGTCGGCGAGACGGGGATCACGGTGTTTCCGAGCCTCGTTCCGGGCGAACACGACCGGGAGTTCGACCTCGAACAGATCGGCTCGGGCGTCGAGGCGCTCGACGACCTGCTCGGCGGAGGGATCGAACGCGGCACCGTGACGGTCGTGAGCGGCCCGAGCGGGGTGGGCAAGAGCACGACCGCGGTCCACTTTCTCCTCCGGGCCGCCGCGAGAGACGAACGCGCCGTGGCCTACCTGTTCGAGGAGAGCGAGGCGTCGCTGCGCCATCGCGCGCGGGCGATCGGCCTGCCGGTTGACGAGTCCACCGCGGACGGCGACCTCTCGCTCGAACACGTCGAGCCGCTGGCGCTCTCCTCCGGCGAGTTCGCCCACCAGGTTCGCACGGAGGTCGAGGAGCGCGGCGCACGGGTCGTGATGATCGACGGCACGTCGGGCGACCGGCTCTCGATCCGGGGCGACGAGTCGGACCTCGTCGCCGAGCTCCACGCGCTCGTGCGCTACCTGCGGAACGTCGGGGTGACCGTGATCCTGGTCGAGGAGACGGGGAGCGTCACCGGCGAGTTCCAGCCGACCCGCGAGGGGATCAGCTACCTCGCGGACAACATCCTGTTCCTGCGCTACCTCGAACTCGACGGCGAGATCCGGAAGGCCGTCGGCGTGCTGAAAAAGCGGCTCGGAGCGTTCGAGCCGGCGCTCCGGGAGCTCCGGATCACGGACGACGGGCTGTGGATCGACGAGAACGAGCCGCGAGGGACGAAGATCACCCTCCGCCTCCCGCGCGTCGGGTAGCCCGGGCGACGGCGAGGAACGCGCTCGGTTCGACGGCGGGCGGGACGGGAAACGTTCCGATTATCAGATACTGACTTCGCGGCGGGAAGGATTTACCGCTGGCCTGTGCGTGGTCGCAGTATGAACTGGACGCGGCGGCGGGTTCTCGCGGGGGGGTCGGCGGTCGTGAGCGCGGTGACTGGGGGGTGTCTGGGGCTCAACCCGTTGAGCGGTGGCGGGAGCACGGGGGGCTCCGACGCGGCCGGCGACCGGTCGACACCGACGCCGGCGGCCACCCCGACGCCGACGCCGACACCGACGCCGGCGGTGAGTCGGTCGGACGCCGAGACCGACCGGGTGTTCGCCGAGGTGGAGTGGTTCGCGCGACAGTACCAGCCGACGGTGGAGCGGTACCGCTCGACCGGGTCGCGGGCGCTGAGCCTGCTGGAGACACTGGCTCGCCAGTCGTCGCTGAGCCGGCGCGACCTCGAGCGACTCCGCGCGCTGCTCGGCGAGGTGACGACCGTCCTCTACGACGGGCTCGCCGCGCACTTCGACGCCGAGCCGACCGTGCGGTCGTACAACGAGGCGCGCATCGCGGAGCTCCAGACGCTCCGGGAGCGCGAGGACTGGGACGCCGTCCAGCGCGTCCTCGGAGAGATGGCCTCGCGCTACGAGACGCTCGTGAGCGAGGAGTACGTCGCCCGGACGTTCCCCACCGACCCGATCGGCGGTCGGTTCGCCCGGCTCCTGACGGGCGACGGCCGGGCGGAGCGGGCGGCGGTGCTGGTTTACTACGCGCCGACAGACTACCTCGGGCGCGTCCAGGTCGAGGAATACGCCGGGGCGGGCGCTCTCGCGGGCGGTCGACGGGACCTCGCGGGCTACGACCGGACGTTCGACGCCACCGGCATCGCCGCCTACCGCACCGCCCGTGCCTACCTGACGTTCACCGACCTCTCGCACGGCCAGCGTGCGCAGCCGGTGTACGTCCAGCAGTACGAGGACGAGGCGCGCGCCGAGGGCGCCGTCCGGCGGATGCTCTCCGCCAGCGGCGCCGTCACCGCCGAGGGCACCCGGACGCTCGGCGGGCGGGAGTGGCGCGAGGTGTTCTACCAGGCCAACGGAGGGGTGACCTACGCGTTCCTGCTCCGCACCGGGCGGTACACGCTCGTCGCCGCGCCGAGCAGGACGCCGTGGGACGAGCGCGGCGACGAGTGGGCGACGCCGCTCTCGCTGGGGTGGTTCTGGGAATGACCGACGACGACCGACTCTCCCGGCGGCGGGTCGTCGCGGCGGGCGCGACGGGGCTCGTCGCCGCGCTGGCGGGCTGTAGCGACGGGTCGGGGACGAGCGCCGACGGGTCCGGCGGCGGCGACGGATCCGGCGGCTCCGGCGGTGGGGGCGGAGACGCCACGCCGACCCCCTCGCCCACGCCGACGGCGACGCCCGGACCGCAGCTCCGGTACCCGGAGCTCACGGCGCAGACGGAGCTGGTCGTGGAGAACGTCGTCTGGCTCGCGACGGAGCGCGACAGGGTGATGACACGGCTGCGGTCGCTCGCGAACCGGCCCGTCGGCGTCGCCCGGGAGCTCCGGGAGGCGTCGTCGGTGACACAGAGCGACATCACGCGGCTGGAGGACGCCACCACCGCCGTCGCGGAGTTCGTCCGCCAGAACGTCCAGCCGTACTTCCCCGTCAACGAGGCCGTGGCGAACGGGAACAACGTCCACCTCCAGCAGGTGAAACTCGCGGCCGAGCGGGGCGATCCCCGGGCGCTCGACGGGGCGTTAGAGCGGCTCCGGACGTTCTACACCAACTACACCAAGCGGTCGTACTTCGACACCCGGTTCCCGAACGACGTCGTCCACGAGCGGCTGTACGACCGGATGACGCGCGACGACGACAACAGCCTGGCGTTCGGCCTCTTTCACCCCAGCGGCTACGTCGCCGTCTGTCACGCCGACAAGAAGCCCGACAAAATAAACGAGAACGGGGTTCCCCAGCACGAACACACCTGGAACGACACCCACGTCGTGGCCGCACACGTCCACGAACACGCCGACCTCCACCCGGTTCGGAACCACCGGAACGAACCGGTCGACCGCCTCGTCTACGCCTACAACCGCTCGACGGGTGCGTTCGACATCCTGACCGACGACGCGCCCGACCAGCAGCGGATGGACGAGTACGTCGTCGCGCGAAGCGACATCTTCGCGCCGGTCCGGCTCACCGACCGCCACCGCGACGAGGCGTTTCTCACGGTCTCGCGCACCGACACGGTGGACAAGGAGGACCTCGGGCGGAACTTCGGGGACAACACGGTCGTCCACCTCCAGCGGTTCGAGTCGGCCGAGGCGACGGCCCGGGCGGTGGAGGACCTCCTCGCCGCCGACGTGTTCCAGCAGGGCACCGCCCGGGTCCGCGAGAACGACGACGACGACGCCCGCGAGTGGCGTCGGGTCTACTACACGAGAGAGGACGCCAGCCTGTACGCGTACATGCTCGACCTCGGACAGGTTCTGGTGACGACCGCGCCGAGCGAGACGGAGTGGGGAAACCGTGTCGACTGGCCGGGGGCGATCAGAGACACCTGGCTCGGAGACGCGTCGCCACAGGACACCTGACCGGTCGCCCGAGGCACACGCCTCCGACAATGTTTAATCCCTCGGACACTTACTGGTGTATCATGTACGATCTTACGGGATTCCAGCGCGATCTGCTCTACACCATCGCGGGCCTCGACGAGCCCCACGGCCTCGCGATCAAAGAGGAGTTGGAGACGTACTACGAGAAGGAGATCCACCACGGTCGGCTCTACCCGAACCTCGACACCCTCGTCGAGAAGGGACTGGTCGACAAGGGTCAGCGCGACCGCCGAACGAACTTCTACACCCTGACGCGGCGCGGGCAGCGCGAACTCGCCGCGCGCCGCGAGTGGGAGGACCAGTACCTGGAAGACGTGAGCTCCCTCCCCGCCTAGTACCGCCCCTTCTCTCCGAGTCGCGCCCGGAGTTCGACGACCGCTGCGCCGACGCCGAGCAGGAAGACGCCGGCCCGGACGCCGACCCCGACGCGGAACGGGACGCGCGCGAGGACGGCGACGAGAACCACGCCGACCGCCAGCCCCGCCGCCGGCCGGTCGACGTCTGTGAAGGAGACGAGCCACGCTCCGAGCGCGAACCGCCCGAGAACCGCCGCGACCCACCCGAGCGCCGGGAGCGCGAGAAGGACAACGGCCGCGACGGGCAGTCCGACCACCGTGACCGCGAGCGCGAGCAGTCCGACCGGGACGGCAACGGCGGTCACGAGGCCGTACAACAGGGCCGAACTCGGTTCGAGCACCGCGTTCTCCGCCGTCGAGACCGCGAAGTCCTCGCCGAAGTAGACGAGGATACCGCCGACGAGCAGGTTCGACAGGATACCGTAGAGAAAGACGGTACCCGGCGGGAGCGCGGGGAACGACGGGCCGAGTCCGAGGTCGTCCGCGGCCCGGACCTGCCCGCCGACCGACGCGCCCGGGGCACGCTCCAGTCGGCCGTCGTAGTTCACGTCGTTCCCGACCCGGGCGCTCGGCGCGAGAGAGACGAGCGCCGCGCCCGCGGTCACGTCGCCCCGGACGCGTCCGGCGACGGTCACCTCGCCCGCGACGGCACCGAGCGACCCCCGGACCTGGCCGCGCTCCGCGACGACGACAGAGCCGGCGTACGCAACGGCGTTGCCGCCGACCGTTCCCTCGACCCGAACGCTCCCCGCGTACGTCCGGAGCCGTCCCTCGACGACGCCGGACTCGGCGACGACGACGGAGCCGGCGTAGGCGTCCACGTCGCCCGTCACCGTCCCGCGGACGACGACCGTCCCGCCGGTGGCGGTCAACGAATCCAGTTCCTCGTCCGCCGCGACGACGACGGTGCCGCCGGCGCGCTGCTCGGCCGCGGCGACGCCCGGGAGCGCAGCGAGCGCGAGGACCGTCGCGAACAGGAGGGCAAGCGCCCCACGTCGGCTTCGCATACCCCCGACGCCTCGGCCCCGCGGCAAGTCGGTTTCCCTTCTCAGAGCGTCTCGAGGTTGGCGACGAGGCGGTCGTCTACGGGGTCGCCCGCGAGGATCGAAACGACCGACTCGGCGGTCGTCGCCAGCATCTCGACCCGGGTCTGCCGGCCGGCGCCCGCGAGGTGCGGCGTCGCGAGGACGTTCTCGAACCCGAAGACGGGGTCGTCCGGGGCCGGCGGCTCCTCGTGGAAGACGTCGAGCGCCGCGCCCGCGAGACGCTCCGCCCGGAGCGCGTCGTACAGGGCGTCGCGCTCGACCACGCCCGCGCGAGCCGTGTTGAGCAAGACGCCGTCCGGTCCGAGCCGGGCGAGTTCGTCGGCGCCGACCAGCCCCCGCGTCTCGTCGGTCAGGCGGACGTGGACCGAGAGGACGGAGGCGCGGTCGAGCAGTTCGTCGAGTCCCAGCAGCTCGACCCCACGCGCCTCGGCGTGACCCTCGTCGACGTACGGGTCGTGGGCGACGAGGTCCGGCCCGAACGGACGAAGCCGCTCCGCCGTCGCCGTCCCCGTCGCGCCGAGGCCGAGGAGTCCGACCGTCTCGCCGCGGAGCTCGCGGCCCCACCACTCCGGCGAGCGCCACCCGCCAGCGCGGAGGTGAGCCTCGCTCTCGCCGACCGTCCGGAGCAGGGAGACGAGCATCCCGACCGCGAACTCGCCGACCGAATCGGCGTTCATCCCCGGGGTGTGCGTGACCGTGATCCCGCGCTCCGTCGCCGCGGCGACGTCGACGTTGTCGATGCCGGACCCCGGCTTGCCGACGACGCGGAGGTCGGGGAGCGCGTCGAACAGCGCCGCGCCGTACTCGTTCTCGGAGTGGACGAACAGGGCGTGCGCGCCGGACGCGCGCTCGACCAGCGCCTCGGTCGTGTAGCCGCCCTTCGGGACCGCGACCACGTCGAGGTCCGCGAAGGTGTCCGCGACTGGGTCGACGTCCCGGAACGCAACGAGTCGTGTCATGGGCCGTGGTTCCGGGGACGGGGCCTGAACCTTCCGCCCGAACGGCTTTGAGCCGGCCGCGCGGGCGGGACGTATGGAGACGGACGGCGACGGACCGACGGTGGCGGTGTTGCGCGAGGGGACCGAGGGACTGGACAGCCGAGACTACGCCGCGGCGCTCCGGGACGAGGGGCTCGACGCCGTCCACGCCCCGACGCCGGCCGCAGAACGACGGCTGGTGGGCGAGGCGCCCGTCGTGACGGGCGTCCGCGTGGACGAGGGGCTGGTCGACCAGTTCGACGGCGTGCGCCTGTTCGCGGCGGCCTCGTCCGGCACCGACCACCTGCCGGTCGCGGCGATGACCGACCGGGGCGTCGTGGTGACGAACGCGGCCGGCATCCACGCGCCCGGCATCGCCGAGCAGGTGTGTGCACACCTCCTGACGTTCGCGCGGCGGCTCCACCGTGCGCCGCGGCGACAGGAGCGCCGCGAGTGGCGACACTGGCAGGCCGGCGAACTGGGCGGCTCGACCGTCACCGTGGTCGGACAGGGCGCGGTCGGGACGGCGACAGTCGAACGGCTCGACGCGTTCGGCGTCGAGCGGCTGGCGGTCCGGCACAGCCCGGAGAAGGGCGGACCGGCGGACGAGGTGGTCGGCTACGACGCCGTCCACGACGCGCTGGCGCGCACGGACTACCTCGTGCTGGCGTGTCCGCTGACCGACGAGACGCGGGAACTGGTGGACGCGGCGGCGCTCGCGACGCTCCCGCCCGAGGCGGTGGTGGTGAACGTCGCGCGGGGGGGCGTGGTCGACCAGCGGGCGCTGGCCGAGGCGCTCGGCGAGGAGGCGGTCCGCGGCGCGGCGCTCGACGTGACCGACCCGGAGCCGCTACCCCCCGAGAGCCCGCTCTGGCGGCTGGAGAGCTGCCTGATCACCCCACACGTGGGCGGGTCGACGCCGCGTCACTGGGACCGGCTGGCGGCGATCGTCGCCGAGAACGTCGACCACCTCGCGTCGGGCGGCGACCCCGCAGCCCTCCGGAACCTCGTCGCCGTCTGACCCTCGTCGGACCGAAGCCAAAGGTATACGTCGGACTAGGCGTTGGAGACGCACGCATGCCGGAATGCCAGAACTGTGGCTCGTTCGTCACTGAGGACTACGTGCGCGTGTTCGCTCCGAACGGGATGGAGCGTCCGAGAGTCTGTCCGAACTGCGAAGATCTGGTGCGCGACGGCAACAGCGTCCGCGAGGCGCGCGCGAAGCGGACGTAAGGGGACTCGGAGCGGCAGGGAACGCGGAGCGAAGGGGTTTCACCGCGGGGGGACCGCCCCCTCTCTGTGCTCACCTTCGTCGGACTCGGGCTGTACGACGAGCGCTCGGTGACGGTCGCCGGACGCGAGGCGATCCGCTCCTGTGACCGGGCGTTCGCGGAGTTCTACACCAGCGACCTCGTCGGGACCACGGTCGAGGACCTCGCCGCCGACCACGGCGTCGGTATCGAGGTCCGCGACCGGGCCGGCGTCGAGCGTGACCCGGAGCCGATCCTCGACGCGGCCGCCGAGGCGAACGTCTGCGTTCTCGCCGCCGGCGACGCGATGGTGTCGACGACCCACGTCGACCTGCGCCTGCGGGCCGAAGCGCGGGGGATCGACACCCAGGTCGTCCACGGCGTCTCGGCAGCGAGCGCCGTCCCCGCGCTCTGCGGGCTCCAGAACTACCGGTTCGGAAAGGCAGTCACGCTCCCCTTCCCCGACGCCCACGGCGCCGGGGCGGTGCCGCCCTCCGTCGTCGAGAGCGTCGAGGCGAACCTCGCTCGCGGCCTCCACACCCTCGTCTACCTCGACATCACCGCCGACGACGAACAGCGCGCGCGGCGGGCGAGGGGCGGGCCGGAGGCCCGGCCCGCGAGGCGGCGTTCCCGCGAGGCGGAGCCGAGCGGGAGCGGGGAGCGGAGCGACCCGCGGAGAGCCGACACCCGGGGGACGTACATGACCGGCGACGTCGCCGCCGACCTCCTCGTGGACGGGTGGACGGACCGGCTGGGCGTCGTCGTCGCGCGCGCCGGGAGCCCGGACCCCGTCGTCGCCGCGGACCGCCTGTCGGCGCTCGCGGAGCGGGAGTTCGGCGGGCCGCTCCACGCGGTCGTCCTCCCCGGCGACCTCCACCACGTCGAGCGAGAGGCGCTGTCGACGCTGGCGGGTGCGCCGGCGGACGCGCTCGCCGCACACGACGAGACGGGCGGGTGAACGGAAGGCGCCGTCAGTCGTCGCCCGGTTCGACCCCGCCGTCGGCCATCGCCGGCCGCCGCGGCAGGTCGAGCGCCGCCGCGAGGTCGTACTCGTTGCGGGTGAGGAGGTAGAGCGCGTCCTCCACGAGCGAGAGGAGTTCGGGCAGTTCGCGCACGAGCAGGTAGGTGACGCCGACGAGCGCGGCCACCGCGAGCGACTGGCTGATCACCCGGTCGGAGAGGTAAAACGAGACCATGTACGGGTCGGTGCCGCTGAACAGCGCGAGGACGGTGTCGGCGAACCAGTGCATGTACTGTTCGCCGAAGACGAGGCCGATGAACGTCGTCCGGGCGAGGTTCAGGACGTAGATAACCGGGACGACAACGGCGAGCCCGCGGAGCTTCCGCCGGAGCGGCGCGTCGACGGCGGCGACGAGCCCCGCGAAGATGGAGATGCTCCCCAGCCCCGTACACGCCAGCACGAGCGAGAACAGGATGACGTGTCCGTCAGCCGTGACGAACTTGAACGTGTTCAGGTACCCCTGGTCGCCGTAGACGAGTTCGGGGTAGTAGCCGAGCGCGTTCATCACCCACATCGTCTGGTCGGTGACGACCCGGATGAGGACGGCGCGTGGCGCGGGGACGGTCACGCCAGCGACCGAGACGGACGGAATCGTCTCGAACGGCAGGTAGATGAGCCCCATCCACGCGACGGCGCGCGAGAGCGCCACGAGCGAGTCCCGGCCGTTCCAGAGCGTGTAGCCCGCGTAGAGACAGAGCGGGACGGCGAGCAGCGAGAGTCCCGCCTCGATGAACGACCGCTTTACCACCCAGAAGTGCGGGGCGAGCTGGAGCCAGAACAGCGCGAACAGCCCCCACGACCCGGCGACCGCGGCCCGGGCGGTCCGTGAGGAGACGGCGAGCGGCGAGTCCGTCTCGCGGTACGCCCACAGCACTGTCCCGACCCCGAACGCGACGACGACGGCCCACGCCAGCGCGTCGGAGACGGGACTCGGCATACACGACCATTCGAGAGCCGTTAGTAAATCCCTTGTCGTTGCGGTACCCGGATCACCGCTCGGTGCCGCCGTCGGCACGCCGGCCGCCTCGCTCGTCGACGTCCGGGACGGTCCGCCCGGCGGCGTCGGCGGCCGTCACGCCTCGCACCTCGAAGCGCGCACCGCCGGCCGCGGAGTCGACGGCCCGGACCGTCCAGCCGTGGGCGGTGGCGACCTGGCGGACGACGGCGAGACCGAGGCCGCCGTCTGCCGTGGAAAAGGAGCGGTCGAACACCCGGTCACGGTCCTCCGGCGGGATCCCCGGGCCGTCGTCTTCGATAAAAAAGCCTGGATCGTCGTGGTCGCACGACCCGACCGTCACGGTCACGCCGGGACGGGCGTGTTCGACGGCGTCGTCAGAACGCTCGGCGTTCTGACTGCCTGTCGAACCGTGTTCGACAGCGTTGCGAAAGAGGTTCTCGAACAGGCGCCGGAGCGCCTCGGGGTCGGCGAACACCTGCCCGACGGGCCGGGTGTCGAGCGTCGCCGCCGCCGTCGGCGCCGTCGACCACGCCGCCCGGGCGACGTCGGTCACGGAGACGGGTTCGAGGTCGTCGACGGCGGACTCGCGGGCGAACCGGAGGGTGTCGTCGATGAGGTCGTCTGCGCGGTCGAGCGCCGCCCGCAGGGCGGCGAGGTCGTCGTTCTCCGGGTCGAGGTCGGTCCGCTCGACGAGGAGGTCCAGCCGACCGATCGCGACGGTGAGCGGGTTCCGCAGGTCGTGGGCGACGGCGCGGGCGAACTCCTCCAGCCGGTCGCGCTGGCGCCGGAGCGCCGCCTCGCGCTCGACCCGGTCGGTCACGTCGCGCAGGAGACAGTCGACGTTCGTCGCCGTCGGAACGGCCCAGGCCTCGACGTGGGCGCCGTCACGGTCGACCGTCGCGGTCCGGGCCTCGCCGGTAGCGGCGACGTCCGCGACCGTCTCGTGGAGAGCGTCCGCCCGGGGGAGCGCCGCGCCAAGCGGTCGTCCGACCGCTCGCGTCGGGTCGGCACCGAGGAGCGCCGCGGCGTCGTCGGAGAGACAGACGACGCGCGAGCGGTCGTCGACGGCGAGCGTCGGAACCGGCCGGTCGGCGGCACAGAGCGCACCCCGGACCCGGGCGAGGAGCGCCGTCGAGGCGCCGTCTGCGCAGGCGACCGCCTCGTCGGCGTCGGCGACGACGACCGGCACGTCGTGGGCCCGGCGGACCCGGGCGCCGACGGGGTGGCCGTCGGCCGAGGCCGAGTCGCGGACGACGACGACGGCGTCGGTCGGACGCGTCGAACGGCTCTCCGGCGGCACGACCGTCACCGTCCCGGCGTGACACGCCAGTCGGTCGGCCGTCGCGGCCGCTCGGCGCGGGTCGCTGTCGACGAGGGTGACGCGTGGTTCGGACATAGCGCTGCGAGCGGGGCGGGCGGCCGTCTCTCCGTCACGCGCCTCGTCGCACAGCGCGCCCTTCAGTATGTGTCGCGTACCGTCGCCGGTGCGCGTCGAAACGGACCTTTTCTCGGAGCGAGCGCCCGGCTCGTCGGCCTGGCCGCCGTGGCGCCGGTCGAGCGGCGCCGTGCCCGAAGCGGCGGGCCTCGAGCGCAGACCGTCGTCTCAGCCCGCGTCGCGCGAGAGCACGAACGCCGCGACGAGGAGGACGAGCGTCCCCGTCGGCCACGCGGTGCGGTAGGGCTGGACCGAGAAGCCGACGGCGAGCGAGAGCTGCGAGAGCCCGGCGAGCGCGAGCGCCGCGCCCGTCACCCGCCGGTCCTCGTACGCCCCTCCCACGACGACCCCGGCGGCGACGCTCGCGACGCCGACGAGGTAGAGCGCGACCGAGAGCGGCCACGCGAGGATGAAATCGGGCAGGCCGGCGGTGTAGACGAACAGGAACGAGTAGAGGTCGGTCACCCCGAGCGGGTTGGTGTTGACCAGGCCCCACGGGAACAGCAGGGTGACGTCGGCACGGGAGAAGGCCTGCACCGACCACGGGAGGACGAGCGGCACGAGGACGAGCGCGAGGCGGCGGTACCCGTCCCGCCCGTGGCGAGCGGCGCGACCCGACCGCGGTGGAGACGGCACAGCCGTGGGTCGGGACGAGCCGGTATGAGTCGCGTGGTTCGGCCTACGACGGGCAGGCGTCCTCGCTCGCGACGGTCCGGTTCGGGAGCGGCGCCGTCGTCGGTCCGTACGCCACGTCGTAGGTGAACTGGGCGGTGACGTCGGGGCCGAGAAGCTGGGATCGCTCCACCGAGACGCGAAGCCGCAGGGGTCGGCCGCTCGCCGTCGATATCCACACCCGCATATCCGTCGCCTCGGGAGCGGTGAGTGGGGAGATCTGGTCGTCGCCGGCGTCGTCCTCGAACGGCGCCGTCCGGGCCGCCAGTTCGTCCGTCCGGCTGGGGTTCAACACGACCCGCACCTCGCGGGCCTGCCGGCCGCCGACGGTCTCGACGCCCTCGTCGTAGAGCTTCGCGGCGTCGAAGGCCGCGACGAGACCGCCGAGGAACGTGTACGAGCGCCACGAGCGGTTCCGCGGCAGGTCGACCGCGTAGAAGACGTCGCGGGCGGGCCCGAACGACAGCCGCGAACACGGCCGGTAGGCGGTGTAGCCGTCGACGTGGAGCCGGTCGGTCTCGTCGCCGAAGGGGCCGTCGTCGAGGACGGTCGCCCGGGCCGTCATCCGGCGGGTCGTCGCGTTCACCCGGAACTCGCCGTCGAACGCCGCCGTCGCGCGCTCGTCGCCGCGGGTGGCCGTCGCGCGGCCGTCGAGGGCGACGCGGTAGGCGGGGGCGTCCGCGACCGCCGCCGACGCGCGGTCGGCGGCCGCGACGGCGGCCGAATCCTCGGCCGGGCGGAGATGGTACCGGACGGTCGGGGCAACGCTGGCACCGAGTGCCCCGAAGACGAGAAGGCCGACGAACGCGAGGATGGCGGCTTCGGTGCGGTCGAGCGGGATGGAGGGCATCGCGGCGGCCAGTTCGGCGGTGTGTGGAAAGAACGTACCGCCGCTACTTCCGCGCGACGATCCGGACCACGTCCTCGTCGGCGAGGACGTGGTCGCGGCCGACCTGCTGTTCGTCGTGTTTGGCGCTCTCGCCGGTGACGCGCGCGAACTTGAACCGCTCCTCGAAGGAGCCGCCGAGCTTCGCCAGGGCGTCCTCGACGGTGTCGCCCTCGCGCACGACCAGCGGCTCCTCGTAGTCCACGCCGCGCCCCGGCTTGTCCATGTAGAGGCGGACGAGGCCGAGCTCCTCCCAGAGGCGCTCCTTGAGGGCGTCGAGGCCGCGATCCTTCTCGGCGCTGATGTAGACGGCGTCGTCGGGGTCGATCCCGCGCTCGCGCAGGTCCGCTTCGACGGTCGGGAGGTAGTCGCGGTCGATGAGGTCCATCTTGTTGACGACGACGGTCGAGGGGAGGTAGACCCGGTTGTCCATCACGCCGTCGACGAGTTCGTCGATTGTGGGGTCGCCCCGGACGGTGACGTCGGCGTTGATCACGTCGTTCTCGCGCAGCACCGACCGGATGGTCTCCTCGTCGAGGCTCACGCTGTCGCTCGTCGTCACGCGGATGCCGCCCCGCCCCGTCTTGCGGACCGTCAGGTCCGGCGGCTCGGTGTCGAGACGGACCTTGTTCTCGTACAGTTCGCGCTTCAGGCGGTCGTGCTGCGCCACCTCGAACGGCGAGAGGACGAAAACGACGAGGTCGGCGGTGCGCACCACGGAGAGCACGGCCTTCCCGCCGCCGCGGTTCTCCGCGGCGCCCTCGATGAGCCCGGGGACGTCGAGGATCTGGATGTCCGCGCCGCGGTACTTGAGCATCCCGGGGTTGACCTCGAGGGTTGTGAACTCGTAGGCGCCGACCTCGCTGTCGGCGTTGGTGACCGCGTTGATCAGCGTCGACTTCCCGACGCTCGGGAACCCGACGAGGGCAACGGTGGCGTCGCCGTGTTTCTCGACGGCGTAGCCGACGCCGCCGCTCCCGGAGGACTGGCGCTTCTCCAGTTCCTCTTTTTTCTCCGCGAGCTTCGCCTTCAGCCGCCCGATGTGCGCCTCGGTGGACTTGTTGTACGGCGTCTCGGCGATCTCCTCGCGGAGTTCTTCGATCTCCTCCTCGAGGCCCATTCGAGAGCGAGTCGGCGACCGGCGGCAAAGAAGCCTGTCGTTCCCGCCGCCGCGCTCCGACACGATCGTTTGTGGATAATCTTCGACACGATTATACCGGACGCACGCTCAGTTCGGTCTGTGTCTGGTCCCGCCGCGTTCCGTGACAGCACGGAGATCGTGGTGCCGTGTGAGGCGCTCGACGGCATCCGCGACGACATCACAGAGGAGTTCACCGTCTCGGTGTTCTCGATGGGCGGGACCTGTCGGATCGTCGGGAGCCCCGTCGAGATCAAGGGCGTGACCGACTTTCTCTCGCGGCGTGGGGTCACCGTCCAGTAGGCCGGGCGCGAGGCGTCACGCTTTGGATGCCGGCCCCCCACGACAGGGTATGGACGACAACCCGGGGATCAGCGACCAGTACCGCACGGCCTCTCCGTGGCCGGTGTTCGTCGCGCTCGGCATCCCTATCTCGGAGATCGGCCTCCTGTTCGACCTGTTCCCGATCGCCGTCGGTGGGCTGGTGCTGTTCTGCGGGAGCGTCGCGGGCATGGCCGACGAGGCCGGCTACGCCGACAGCCCGTGGACCGCCCTCGGCGGGCTCGCGGCGCTCTGTCTGGCCGGCGGCGGGCTCCTCCTCGTCGCCGTCGGACAGCCGACCCGGGGCGCGGCAGTTCTCGTCGCGGGGGCCCTCCTCCTCGCCGGCGGCGTCGCCGGACGGCTGTTCGTCCACGACGACGTGGCCCCGGTCTGAGAGCGCCTCGACCTGATCGACATTCCCTTGTACCCGTCCCCGCAAAGGGGCAGTATGGCGACGCGCATCTTCGACCGCGAGACGCTCTTGGACCTCGTCGTCAACGCGGTCCCGCTGTTCATCATGGCGTTTTTCGTGGTCGCGTTCGCCGTGTTCGCGCCGTTCGGGTTCGACCCGCTGGCGAGCGGCCTCCAGTTCGCGCTGGTGGTCGCCCCGTTCGTTTTGCTCCTCGCCCTGACCTACTTCTCGGCGAAGGCAATCGCGGGCGCCGAGAAGACTGGGCCGGTCTTTCTCCCCGGGCAGACGACGCCGGCGGAGGCGAAGCCGCTGGAGGAGGAACACGGGGTCGACGAGGGAGAGGCAGCGACCGGGAACGAGACGGACGAGGCGGGCACGGACGCGGACGACAACCCCGGTTCGGCGTAGCCGGGTAACCCGATCCTTTCAATAGCCCCCACACCCGAGAGCGCCTATGGAGATCACGGGACAGATAGCCCTGACCGTCCTCATGGGGCTCTTGCTCGTGGGCGTCGCCGCGTGGCTCGCCCGCGTCGAGAACTGGCGGAGCTACACCCCGGTCGGGGGCGGCACGACCGGCGGCGAGACCGGATACGGGTCGGAGGAGAAGCCCGCGGGAGTGATCCGGTGGTTGACCACCGTCGATCACAAGGACATCGGGATGCTGTACGGCGCCTACGCGATCGTCGCGTTCGTCGTCGGCGGCCTGATGGTGATGGTGATGCGCGCGGAGCTGATCGACCCGGGGATGACGCTCATCTCGAACACGTTCTACAACTCGCTGCTCACCTCCCACGGGATCACGATGCTGTTCCTGTTCGGGACGCCGATCATCGCGGCGTTCGCGAACTACTTCGTGCCGCTGCTCATCAGCGCGGACGACATGGCGTTCCCGCGGATCAACGCCATCGCGTTCTGGCTCCTCCCGCCCGGTGCCCTGCTCATCTGGGCCGGCTTCTTCCCCATTCCGGAGCTCATCCCCGCCCAGACGGGCTGGACGATGTACACGCCGCTCTCGGGCGGCGTCGGCTCCGGCAACCAGGCCAACGCCGGGGTGGACCTGATGCTGCTCGGCCTCCACCTCACCGGCGTCTCGGCGACGATGGGCTCGATCAACTTCATCGCGACAATCTTCTCGGAACGCGGCGAGAACGTCTCCTGGGCGAACCTCGACATCTTCTCGTGGACCATCCTCACGCAGTCGGGACTCATCCTGTTCGCGTTCCCCCTGCTCGGGAGCGCCCTCGTCATGCTGCTGCTCGACCGGAACTTCGGCACCAGCTTCTTTATCAACGGCGGGTCGCCGATCCTCTGGCAACACCTGTTCTGGTTCTTCGGCCACCCCGAGGTGTACATCCTCGTCCTCCCGCCGATGGGGCTCGTGAGCCTGATCCTGCCGCGGTTCTCGGGCCGGCGGCTGTTCGGGTTCAAGTTCGTCGTCTACTCGACGCTCGCCATCGGCGTGCTGAGCTTCGGCGTCTGGGCCCACCACATGTTCGCGACGGGCATCGACCCGCGCCTGCGCGCGAGTTTCATGGCCGTCTCGTTGGCCATCGCGATACCCTCGGCGGTGAAGACGTTCAACTGGATCACGACGATGTGGAACGGCAAGCTGCGCCTGACGGCGCCGATGCTGTTCTCCATCGGGTTCGTCCAGAACTTCATCATCGGCGGCGTCACCGGCGTCTTCCTCGCCTCCATCCCCGTCGACCTCGTGCTCCACGACACCTACTACGTCGTCGGGCACTTCCACTACGTCGTGATGGGCGCCATCACGTTCGCCGGGATGGCAGGGCTCTACTACTGGTTCCCCCTGTTCACCGGCCGGATGTACCAGCGCCGGCTCGCGAAGATCCACTTCTGGCTCTGGCTCGTGGGCTCGAACGTCACGTTCCTCGCGATGGTCCTGCTCGGCTACGGCGGGATGCCCCGGCGCTACGCGACCTACCTGCCCCAGTTCGCGACGCTCCACCAGGTCGCCACGCTCGGCGCGTTCCTCATGCTCGTCGGCGGGGTCATCTGGGTGTACAACTTCGTCGTGTCGTGGCTGGAGGGCCCGCGCGTCGAGGACGCCGACCCGTGGAACCTGAAGGACAACGGCCTGCGCACCAACGAGTGGGCGTGGTTCGAGCAGAAGCGAGAGACCGCACTCGCCGACGGCGGCGAGGAGACCGGAGAGGCGCTGCCCGACGGCGGCGAAGACGTCGACGACGCGTAGCGGCCCGGCCGTTCGTTCGAACTCGTCTCCGCGGCGTTACCAGACGAGGACGATACCCGTCACGAACATCAGCAGCGCCATTCCACCGAGGACGACCCCGAGGAGATCCGTATCGCTCACACGGATCGCTCGGGCGCGAGCGACATAGCTGGCACGGTGTCGCAAGCGATAACCTCCCGGCGACCCGACAACGGCCGTGACGCAGGCCCGTCGTGGACCACGGTTCGTCCTCCTCCTGTACGCCGGGCTGGTGGCGCTCTCCGGGCTGCTCGGCGTGCTGTTCTCGCTGGTCGTGACCGACCCGGGCGCGCCGCGGCTTCTCTTTCTCGTCGCGCTCCCGCCCACCCCGCTCGGGTTCGCCGTCTACGGCGCGGTCAGCATCGCCCTCGTCCTCGGGGTTCCGCTCGCGGGCGTCGTCTACGTCTCGCGGCGGATCGACCCGGTCGAGGGATGAGGGGCCAACGGTTCGGGTGGCGGTTTTACTACGCTCCTCGCCCACGGAACGCGTATGGACGTACGTGACGCGACCGCCGAGGACGTCGACGCGATCCGGACCGTGGCACGAGAGTCGCTCGCCGCCTCCTACGGGCACACGCTTCCGGAGGGCGTGATAGACGAGTCGGTCGAGCGGTGGTACGACGCGGAGGGGCTGGCCGAGGAGGTCGACCGCGACGACGCCGTTCTGCTCGTCGCCGTCGAGGACGGCCAGGTCGTCGGATTCGCACAGAGCTACGTCGTCAGCCAGCGAGAGGTCGTCGGCGACGTCGACTGGGTCCACGTGCTGCCGAAGCGGCGGGGCGAGGGGATCGGGACCGAACTCCTGCAGGCGGTGGAGGCCGCCCTGCGCGACCGCGACGTCGACCGCGTGGAGGCGAAGGTGCTCGAGACCAACGACGAGGGCGTCGCCTTCTACGAGGACCACGGGTTCGACCCGTCGGGCGAGCGCACGGTCGAGATCGGCGACGCGCGGTTCGTCGAGCGGCTGTTCTCGAAGCCCTTCGACGACGAGGCGGGGAGTGTCGTGCTGGAGGCACGGCGCGGCCCGGACGACCGGCGACTGTACGTCGACTACGACGCCCGCGAGCGCGCGTCGCTCGGGCCGTTCTACGTCGCCTACGCCGACCGCGACCGCGAGGAGCGCTACGGCTGGTTCTGTTCGAACTGCGGCGGGTTCGAGGCCGCGATGGACTCGATGGGCCGGGTCGAGTGCGCGAACTGCGGCAACCGGCGCAAGCCGTCGCGCTGGGACGCCGCCTACCTCTGATTACCGCGTAGTACCACAAACTATTACCCGCGGACAGACGGACGAAGCGCATGGTCGAGACGACAGTCGCCCTCGTCGCGGTCGCCGGAACGCTGGTGGCCTTTGCCGCCGTCGGCGCGTGGGGGTCCCGGGGACGCGTGGAGTCGGTCGAGTCGTTCGTCACCGCCCGCGACAGCCTCGGCACCGTTGCGCTGACCGGGACGGTCGTCGCCTCCAGCATGGGTGCGTGGATACTGTTCAGCCCACCCGAGGCCGGCGCGGCGTTCGGCGGCGTGACCGCCGTCGTGGGCTACGCCGCGGGCTCTGCGCTGTCGCTCGCCGCCTACGCCGTCGTGGGGCCGCGCATCCGCGCGCTCCTGCCCGCCGGCCACGGGGTGACCGAGTTCGCCCGGGCCCGGTTCGGCGACGGCTTCGGCGCGTACGTGCTGTTCGTGAGCGCCGCGTACATGTTCGTCTTCCTCGCCGCGGAGTTCACCGGCGTCGCGGGCGCGGTGGCGGCGCTCGCGGGCGTGCCGGGGTGGCAGACCGCCGCGCTCGTCGGCGCCACCGTCTTCGCCTACACCGCCTACGGCGGACTGCGCGCGAGCGTCGCCACCGACGTCCTCCAGACCGCCCTGATCCTCCCGCTGCTCGCCGTCGTCGCCGGCGTCGCCCTGGTCGCCGTCGGCGGCCCGGCGGCCGTCGTGCGCGACGTGGGTGCTGCCGACCCGACGCTCGTGGACCCGACGTACGGTCCCGGCCTCCGCTTCGCGGCGTACGTCGTCGTCGCGGTCGTCTCCGCCGAGCTGCTCAACCAGTCGTGGTGGCAGCGGGTGTACGCCTCGCGCGACGAGCAGACGCTCCGGCGGGGCTACCTCCTCGCCGCCGTGCTCGTCTTCCCCGTCGTCCTCACCGTCGGCCTCTTCGGGCTGCTGGCGGTCGGACGCGGGCTCGACGGGCCCGCGAGCGTCTCGCTGTTCCTCGTCGTCGAGGCCGTGCTCCCCGACTCGCTGGTTCTCGCCGTGGCGGTGCTGGCGACGCTGCTCGTCGCCTCCAGCGCCGACACGCTGTTCAACGGGCTCGCGAGCCTCGTCACCGTCGACCTGCCGCGGGTGGTCGACGTGGGAGAGGACGGCCTGACGCTCGTCGCGCGGGTCACGACGGGCGTCGTCGCCCTCGGCGCCACCGTCGTCGGCGCGCAGGGCTACAGCGTCCTCACGCTGTTCCTGCTCGCGGACCTCATCGCCGCCGCGACGGTCGTGCCGCTGTTTCACGGCCTGTTCTCCCGGCGGGCGTGGAGCGGGGGCGCGACGCTCGGGAGCGCCGCGGGGCTCGTCGTCGGGCTCGCCTTCTTCCCGCCCGCCCGGGCTGTGCTTCCCGCCGGCTTTCCCGAGGCCACCTTCCTCCGGGCGTTCGCGCTCGCCGTCCTCGTCTCGGGCGCGACAAGCGTCCTCGCGGCGCGGCTCGCGGACCGCCGGTTCGACCTCGACAGGCTGGACGCGGCGGGCCGGCGCCTCGAGACGAGCGACGACTGACCCACGGCAACGTTTCTCACTGATCGGTCGGGACCCGTCCGGAGCGTTACTCCCCGAAAACCCAAGTCTAAGTGGCCTGAGAAGCCGATATGGTTCTCAAAGACTACGTCGGGCTCGCGCCAGGGGACGGCCCCGACGGGGCCCGGATCGACAGGGTGACCGCCCACCACGTCTGGGCCGTCGAGGGCAGTTCGACCGCGGCCTGCGCGAACTGCGGGACGGGGATCAGCCTTGACGAGCGACACCTGCTCGTCCGACTCGTGTCGAGAGAGCGGACGCCCCGGGTCGACCGCCGGTACCTCTGCGACGAGGGATGCGTCCGGGAGTGGGTGGGGCGCTAGTCCGAGGCGCTCGCCTGGATGTCGTCGACGACGTCGGGGTTGCGAAGCGTCGAGGTGTCGCCGAGCTCCTCGCCGTCGGCGATGTTCTCCAGCAGGCGGCGCATGATCTTCCCGGAGCGGGTCTTCGGGAGGTCCGGCGTGAACACGATCCGCTCGGGCCGGGCGATGGGGCCGATGGCGTCCTCGACGCCGGCGGTGATCCGCTCGCGGAGGTCGTCGTCCTCGGCCTGCCCGTCCTCCGTGATGACGTAGGCGTACACCGCCTCGCCTTTCATCTCGTGGTCGCCGCCGACGACCGCGGCCTCCGCGACCCCCTCGACGCCGACGATCGCTGACTCGATCTCCATCGTCCCCAGCCGGTGGCCGGAGACGTTCAACACGTCGTCGACCCGGCCGAGAACGGTGATGTAGCCGTCCTCGTCGACCTTCGCGCCGTCCTCTGGCGAGTAGACCCAGTCGGCGGGGTCGTCGGAGTCGGTGTCGGAGTACTCCGTCCAGTACTCCTCGACGAACCGCTCGTCGTTGCGGTAGAGCGTCCGGAGCATCCCGGGCCACGGGTTCTGGACCGTCAGGTAGCCCGCGCGGCCGGCTTCGACCTCGTTCCCGGCCGCGTCGACCACCCGCGCGTCGACGCCGGGGAGCGGCGGCCCGGCGCTCCCGGGCTTCATCGTCCCGACGCCGGGGAGGGTGGTGACCATCATCCCGCCAGTTTCGGTCTGCCACCACGTGTCGACGACGGGGCACTCCTCGTTTCCGATGTGGGTGTAGTACCACTTCCACGCCCGCGGGTTGATCGGCTCGCCGACGGTGCCGAGCAGGCGGAGCGAGGAGAGGTCGTGCGCCTCGGGGTACTCGGCGCCCCACTTCATGAACGCCCGGATGGCCGTGGGCGCGGTGTAGAGCTGGGTCGCCCCGTAGTCCTCGACTATCTCCCAGAGCCGGTCGTTGTCCGGGTAGTCGGGTGTCCCCTCGTACATCATCGTCGTCGTGCCGAGCGAGAGCGGCCCGTAGACGATGTAGGAGTGGCCGGTGATCCAGCCGCAGTCGGCCGAGCAGAAGTAGGTGTCCTCGGGCTTGATGTCGAGGACGGCGTGGCTGGTCCACGTCGCCCACGAGAGGTAGCCGCCGGTGGTGTGTTTCACCCCCTTTGGCTGGCCCGTCGTCCCCGAGGTGTACATCAGGAACAGCATGTCCTCGGCGTCCCGCGAGACGGGGTCGACCTCGGCGCCCTCGTGGGCGGCGACGATGTCGTCGTAGTCGTGCTGGCTCTCGCTCAGGTCGTGGCCGAAGTCGTCGCCGTTCGGGCCGAGGCGGTCGACGACGACCGTCTCCGTCGGGTGCTCGACGTCCGCCAGCCCCTCGTTGGCCTTCGCCAGGTGGTCGAGGGGGTCGCCCCGGCGGTAGTAGCCGTCACAGGTGACGAGGTACTCGGAGTCGGCTGCGTTCATGCGGGTCGCGAGCGCGTCCGCCGAGAACCCCGCGAAGACGACCGAGTGGGGCGCGCCGATGCGGGCACACGCCAGCATGGCGACCGGCAGCTCCGGCACCATCGGCATGTACATCGTCACCACGTCGTCCTCGCCGACGCCCATGTCGCGCAGTGCGGCCGCGAACTCGTTGACCTCGCGGTGGAGTTCGCGGTAGGTGTACGTGCGGTTCGCCTCGTCGACGGGTTCGCCCACCCACTCGATCGCGGCCTCGTCGCCCCGCTCGTCGAGGTGGCGGTCCAGACAGTTCGCCGAGGCGTTCAGCGACCCGCCGGTGAACCACTCGTAGAACGGCGGGTTCGAGTCGTCGAGGACCGTGTCGTACTCCTCGTCCCAGTCGAGCATCCCGGCCGCGCGCTCCCAGCAGTCGGGCCACTCGGCCTCGAACTCGTCGTAGATGCCGGGGTCGGAGACGTTCGCCTGCTCGACGAACGACGCGGGGGGCTCGAACGACTCTGCCTCTTCGAGTCGCGCCTCTAGTTCGACCTCCTCGGGATCGGACATGGTCGTCCACCAAATTTCTGCGGGCGGGTAATAAACGTTTAGCGTCGGGGGTCAGCCGAAGCTCTCGACCTTCGCGGCGTCGGGGTCTGCGCCGGCCGACTCCAGCGCGCCGACCGCCTCGTCGACGAACGGCTGGAACCCGTAGACGAAGACCTGCTCGTCCGGATCGCCCGTCACGGCGTCTGCGACGGCCGCGCCGACCGCTCCGTCGGTGACGACGACGCTCGCGCCGCGCTGCCGGAGCCGGTCGAGCCGCGTTTCGTGGGCCGGCTGGCCGTCGCGGTAGACCACCGCGGCCTCGCCCCCGTCCGCGAGGGCGCGCTCCGCGACCGCGACGGCCGGGCCGACCCCGGGCCCGCCCGCGAGGACGACGACGCGCGCCTCCCCCTCGTAGTGGTTCGAGCCGAACGGCCCGGCCATCTCCAGGTCGTCGCCGGACGCGAGCGCCGCGAGGTGTTCACTGAACGGCCCGCCCTCGTCGTCGTCGATTCCGACGGTGACCTCGAACGTCCCCGCGACGTCGGGCGAGGAGAGGGTGTAGAACCGGCGGTAG
This sequence comes from Haloferacaceae archaeon, assembly GCA_036626375.1. GTDB lineage: Archaea > Halobacteriota > Halobacteria > Halobacteriales > Haloferacaceae > A07HB70. The sequence continues at coordinate 30,260 of JAZKRX010000006.1, read as the reverse complement.
CGCTCGCCGTCGAGGGTCGCGCCGAGACGGACGAACTGGCCGGGGGCGGCGTCGAAGCCGTCGGGCGTCTCGAACTCGATCGCGACGGTGTCGGGACCGACCGACTCGACGCCGGCGACGGTCACGGTGGCCTCCATGACAGATCCTCGCGACCGCGCGGCAAATGCGTGTCGTCCGCCCCGGACGGCGGCGCGTCGGCCGTCGACTCCACCATTCAGAAGTCTTTTGCGTACCCCCGCGGAACGCGCGAATCAGATGTACGCGGACTTCAACTGGGCCATCGGGGGCGAGGCCGGAGACGGGATCGACTCCACCGGGAAGATCTTCGCACAGGCGCTCTCCCGGGCGGGGCGACACGTCTTCACCTCCAAAGACTTCGCGTCCCGAATCCGAGGTGGCTACACCGCCTACAAGATCCGGACCGCGGTGGAGCCGGTCGGGAGCGTCGTGGACCGGCTCGACCTCCTGATCGCGCTCACGCCCCGGACGATCGAGGAGAACCTCGACGAGCTCCACGACGGCTCCGTGATCGTCTACGACGGCGAGCGCACGACGATGCAGGACGTCGAGATCCCCGCGGAGATGGTCGGACTCGACGTGCCGCTCAAGCGCCTCGCCGAGGAGGCCGGCGGCGCAATCATGCGCAACGTCGTCGCGCTCGGGGCGGCCTGCGAGGTCGCCGGATTCCCGATCGAGAACCTGGACTCCGCGCTCCAGAAGCGCTTCGGCGACAAGGGCTCGGCCATCGTCGAGAACAACGAGGAGGCCGCCCGCGCCGGGCAGCGCTACGTCGCCGAGGGGTACGCCGGCGAGGAGATCGGCTACGACCTCGAGACGACCGACGAGGACTACGTCCTGCTGAACGGCGACGAGGCCATCGGGATGGGCGCCATCGCGGGGGGCTGTCGGTTCTACGCCGGCTACCCAATCACGCCGGCGACGGACGTGATGGAGTACCTGACGGGCCGGATCGAGCGCTGGGGCGGCCACGTGGTCCAGGCCGAAGACGAACTCTCCGCCATCAACATCGCGCTCGGCGCGGCCCGCGCCGGCGCCCGGTCGATGACCGCCACCTCCGGCCCCGGCATCGACCTGATGACCGAGACGTTCGGGCTGGTCGCCACCTCGGAGACGCCGCTTGTCATCTGTAACGTGATGCGTTCGGGCCCCTCGACGGGGATGCCGACGAAACAGGAGCAAGGCGACCTGAACCAGATGCTCTACGGCGGCCACGGCGAGGTCCCCCGCTTCGTCCTGGCGCCGACCTCCGTCGCCGAGTGTTTCCACAAGACCGTCGAGGCGTTCAACCTCGCCGAGAAGTACCAGACCCCGGTCTACCTCACCGCCGACCTCTCGCTCGCGGTGACGGAGCGAACCTACCCGCCCGAGGAGTTCGACATGGACGCGGTCGAGATCGACCGCGGGCGGGTCGTCGACGACGAGACGGTCGCGGAGTGGCAGACCGAGGACGGGAAGTTCCAGCCCCACGCCGTCACCGACGACGGGGTCAGTCCCCGCACGTTCCCCGGCACCTCGGGCGGCGCCCACATGACGACCGGGCTCGAACACGACGAACTCGGCCGCCGGACCGAGGACACCGACATGCGGGTCCGGCAGGTCGACAAGCGGGCCCGGAAGGTCGACACTGCCCGCGAACGGGAGGCGTTCGCGCCCCGGGCGTTCGGCGACGCGGACTCCGAGAGCCTCGTGGTGACGTGGGGGTCGACAGAGGGCGCGATGCGGGAGGCGCTCTCCCTCCTTGAGGCGGACGGCGTCGACGTGCGATTCCTCTCGGTGCCGTACATCTTCCCGCGGCCCGACCTCACCGAGGAGGTAGAGACGGCAGACCGCGTGATCGTCGCGGAGTGTAACGCGACGGGGCAGTTCGCCGACCTCGTGGAGCACGACACGCTCACCGAGGTGGAGCGGATCAACAAGTACAACGGCGTCCGGTTCGCCGCCGACGAGCTAGCCGAAGCCGTCAAGGCCGCGCTCGACGGAGAGACGGAGACGACGGAGGTCCACGCATGAGTTCCGAAACCAGGTTCACCGACTTCAAGTCCGACGCCCAGCCGACGTGGTGTCCGGGCTGTGGCGACTTCGGCACGATGAACGGCATGATGAAGGCGCTGGCGTCGACGGGCAACCACCCGGACGACACCTTCGTCGTGGCTGGCATCGGCTGTTCAGGCAAGATAGGGACGTACATGCACAGCTACGCCCTCCACGGCGTCCACGGCCGCGCGCTCCCGGTCGGAACGGGTGTCAAGCTCGCCAACCCCGACCTCGAGGTGATGGTCGCGGGCGGCGACGGCGACGGCTACTCCATCGGCGCGGGTCACTTCGTCCACGCCGTCCGGCGCAACGTCGACATGAGCTACATCGTGATGGACAACCGCATCTACGGCCTGACGAAGGGCCAGGCCTCGCCGACGAGCCGCGAGGACTTCGAGACTGCGACGACGCCGGAGGGGCCGAAACAGCCCCCGGTCAACCCGCTCGCGCTCTCGCTCGCGGCCGGCGGAACGTTCATCGCGCAGACGTTCTCATCGGACGCCCAGCGCCACGCAGAGATCGTCCAGGAGGCGATCGAACACGACGGGTTCGGCTTCGTCAACGTGTTCTCCCCGTGCGTGACGTTCAACGACGTCGACACCTACGACTACTTCCGCGACTCGCTGGTCGACGTGGGCGAGACGGACCACGACCCGACCGACCGCGAGAACGCGAAGGAGGTCATCTTCGACGACGAGAAGGAGTACCAGGGCGTACTCTACCGCGAGGACGACGCGACCTCCTACACCGAGCAGCACGGCCTCGGGACGAACATGGCCGACATTCCGGACGGCGCGCCCGACGGCGCGACCGACCTCGTCCGCGAGTTCTACTGAGCCGGCGAACCGAGGCTCAGGCAGGTCCGCCGTCGGAGCCGCGAGCCGGTCGGCCCGTCGGGCGTGCTGGCCACCACCACATTCCTCTCCGACCGCGGCCGCGTCCCGCGCATTTTTTACCGTCTTCGCGGCTGGATCGGGTATGAACGTAGACGCCGTCGTCCGTCCGGCGGGCGACCACAGCCGACCGGTCCGGAGGGAGAGCCGTGCCTGAGCGCTACGACGTCGTCGTCGCGGGCGCGGGACCCGCGGGCGCGCAGTGCGCGCGCGACCTCGCCAGACGGGGGCGGGACGTGCTGGTGCTGGAGACCGAACCGGAAGACGAGTTCCCGCGGGGGTCGAACAAGTCGACCGCGGGCACGTTCGCCTCCACGATGGGCGGGTTCGGCGTCCCCGACGAGGTGGTGATGAACTACACCGAGGACGTGGTGCTGGAGTCGCCGAACGCCCACTACGTCGACGGCCAGCCCGGCGCGGTGCTCGAGTTCGCGGAGTTCAAGCGGTGGCTCGTCCGCGACGGCCGCGAGAAGGGCGCGGAGTACCGCTTCGGGGCGCGCGCGACCGCGCCGATCACCGAGAGCGACGGCCGGACCGAGCGCGCCGTGGGCGTGCGCTACGCGGGCGACGAGGAGGTGTACGCGGACGTGGTGATAGACGGCACGGGCCCGGCGGCGCCGCTGGCGCGAAAGCTGGGGGTCGTCGACCTCGAACGCGAGCACCAGGCGATCGGCGTCGAGTGGGAGATGGAGGGCGTCGACGTCTCCCACCCGGAGTACGCCGACCTGACCGACTCGATGATGCTCCGTCTCGACCACCGCCTCGCGCCCGGCGGCTACTCGTGGATCTTCCACACCGGCGAGGACCGCGCGAAGGTCGGGCTCTGCTACATCCAGAACGCGGCCCACCACGAGTACGGCGAGGAGGGGATGCGGATCGACGACTACCTCGACCGGTGGGAGCGCGAGGACCCCCGGCTGGCGGACGCCGAGCGTCTCGACGGCGAACAGCACCGCGGCTCCGCGCACATCCAGATGCCGTCGGGGCTCTCGACGGGCGGGTTCATGGCCGTCGGCGACACCGTGCCGACCATCGACCCGCTGTGGGGCGAGGGGATCTACAAGTGCATGCAGTCGGGCCGCGCGGCGGCGGTCACCGCCGACCGGTGTCTGATGGGCGGGGACACCTCGGCGGAGGCGACGAGCGTCTACGACGACCTCTGGCACACCCGCGTCGCGCCGAACATGCGGACGCGGCTGGCGATGACGCGCCTGCTCTACCTCGCGGAGAACGAGCGCTACGACCGGCTGATCCGCGACCTCAACCGGCTCGACGACGCGACGCTGAGCGCGGCCAACGGCGGGGGTCTGCGGGCGCTGGTGCGCCTCTTCCACCTCGACGACCTGCCCCTGGTCGCGCGGTTCGCGCGCGAGCGGTTCACGGGGCTGACCTGACGGCGCGCGGCGAAATCGCGGAGCATTTCCCGCCGTGTCGCCGACTCCGAGCCGATGTCACAGCAACAGCGCCCGGAGCCCGTCGACGTCCCGTCTGCCGACGAGATGCCGATGCTCGGCATCGGCACGTGGGAGAACACGGACCCCGAGGACTGCGCGACCGCGGTCGAGACCGCACTCGAGATGGGGTATCGCCACGTCGACACCGCCCAGATCTACGGCAACGAGGAACACGTCGGGCGGGGGATCGAACGCGCCGACGTGGCCCGCGAGGACGTGTTCCTCGCGACGAAGGTGTGGATCGACCACCTCGACTACAACGGCGTGGTCGAGTCTACGGAGGAGAGCCTCGCGAAGCTCGGCGTCGACGCGGTCGACCTGCTGTACGTCCACTGGCCCTGCCGGACGTACGACCCCGAGGAGACGCTCGGGGCGTTCGACGACCTCGTCGACGCGGGGCTCACGGAGCGGATCGCGGTCAGCAACTTCCAGCCGGACCAGGTCGACGAGGCGATCGAACTCGCGGACGCGCCGGTGTTCGCCAACCAGGTCGAGGTCCACCCGTTCCTGCCCCAGCGAGAGCTGGTCGACAGCTGTCAGGAGCGCGGCGTCGATGTCGTCGCGTACTCGCCGCTCGCCCGCGGCACGGTGTTCGGGAGCGACGTGCTGACCGAGATCGCAGACGGCCACGACGCGAGCGCCGCGCAGGTCAGCCTCGCGTGGCTCCGCGAGCGGGAGATCACGACCATCCCGAAGGCGACCTCCGCGGCTCACATCGAGGACAACTGGCTGTCGCTCGACCTCGACCTGAGCGACGAGGAGATCGCCCGTATCGACGCCATCGGCGAGCGCGACCGTCGGGTCGACCCCGACTGGGCGCCCTGGAACTAGTCGGTCGGCTCGAACACCCGGATCGCCCCGTCGCGACGGACGGTCACGAGGTAACCGTCGTAACGGAAGGAGACCGCCTCGAGGCCCCGTTCCGGCGGGGCACAGCCGAAGACCGCCGTCTCGACGGCAGGGACGTCGACGCAGTCGTACAGCAGCGGCTCGTCGAGCTCCGTCGCCTCGACGCCCGCGACGTCCGCGAGGACGAGCGCCAGGGCCACGGTCAGGCCGCTCTCCTCGGTCGGGTCGTACTGTCCCCGCCCGGCCGTCGTCCAGCCTTCACCCGGGGTGAGAGAGACGGGGTCTATCATCCCCGCCGTCTCCCGGCGCGCGCGGCCGCGAGAGGCGGCCGCCCGTTCGCCCGCCGGCGCGGCTCCCGTGCTCGTGTCACGCTCCCGCGGTTTCGAGAGTGACCGCATAACCGTTTCGCCGCCCGCCGGCGGTCGACACCGACTTGTGAGCGCGGGCCGAGACGAGAGTATGGAGTGGAACCTCCCGGTCACGGTCGGGCTACTCGTGGGGCTGGTGGCGCTCGGGACGGTCGCGCTGATCGCCGCGCCGATGATGGCGACCCGAACGGTCCTGATGATGGTGGCCCCGTCGATGCTGGTGTTCGGCGCGGTCGCGCTCGCCATCGGCGTCAAACACGGCGAGTGGCGCGCGACGGCCCGCTAGTCCACGGCCTCCTCGAACCCCTCCTCGTCCTCGTCGTCGGCCACGGTCGAGGCGACCCGGACGCCGACGACGCTGACGACGATGCCGGCGACGACGAAGCCCGCCAGCCGGTGGGTCGGCTCGAAGGTCACGCCCGCGAACGACAGGTGCGGGAGGACCCCCTCGCGCTCGAGAAAGTAGCCCGCGAACCCCCGGAGGACGAGGCCGAGCGCGACCACCCCGAACGGGAGGTTGAGGTACGGCGTCGGGACGCCGTCGGCGTCGATGGTCTCGTCGAGCAGGCGGCCCGTGCTGGCCGTCAGCGCCGCGAGCGCGAGCCACGGGACGGCGCTGTAGAGAAACTGCGTCGTTGGGACGACCGGCGCCGCGTTCGTGTACGGGTTGGCGTCGAGCGCCCCCAGCGAGGCGCCGACGGTCGCCAGTCCCGCGGCGACGACGTAGGTGACGACAGACACCTGTCCGGAGTAGAGCGCGGTTCGGGCGCGCTCGCGCGCCGCCGTCAGCCGCTCGTCGACGGCGAGGCCCTTGTACAGTAACGCCGCCCCGGCGAGCGCCGCGACCCCCGCGAATGCGACCCGGGCCGAGAACTGGAAGAGAAGCGCCGGAACGACGAGGAGGGCAACGCCGAGCGGAACCAGCACCGTGGAGCGGAGCTCCTCGTCGCCGAGGAACTGCTTCAACAGGTAGTACGTCGACTCGATGTCACGGGCCTGCCGGACGACCACGCGGTCCACCGAGTCGACGGGTACCCGGGACTCGACGACGGGCACTAGCCGCTCGTCCTGGACGCTGTCGGTGACGACGACGGCCGCGTCGGGGTTGTACTCCGCGACGAGGGCGTCGACCTGTGCCGCGACCGAGCGGTCCGCGCCGACGACCGAGTCGCTCCCGCCCGCGACGACGGCGACGACCGCCTCTTCTGCCTCGTCGCGGAGATCACGGGCCACGCGCAGCGCCTCCAGCATCGAGTTGACGCTCGAGTCCTCCGGGTCGGCGAGGCCGACCTCGGTGACGAGCGACCGGACCGCCTCCCAGCCGACGACAGGCGGCGTGACCCCGGTTGCCCGGCCGATGTCGTTTGCCCGGTCGACACAGAGAACGAGCGTCGTCACGGTGGATTCGAACGCGGCGGGGGAATAAAACCCTCGCGACGGGCGAGGGGCGCGAGTGAAACGAGCGGCCCTCGAAGCGGAACGGTGACCGCAGGAAGCCGTGGAGCGACGGGCGAGGGGCGCGAGTGAAACGAGCGGCCCTCGAAGCGGAACGGTGACCGCAGGAAGCCGTGGAGCGACGGGCGAGGGGCGCGAGTGAAACGAGCGGCCCTCGAAGCGGAACGGTGAACCCCGCAGCCCCGCGCTACCGCTCGATCCGCACGTCGAGGTCGCCGTCCTCGGGTGCGGCCGCGCTCGCGACGCCCGCGCCGGCGGCGTAGGCGACGGCGCTCGCGCCGCCCCGGAGCCGACCGGCGATCCCGCGGCTCGGCTCGAACTCGCGGACCGACGCCTCGACGCCGAGCAGAGTCTCCACCCGGTCGAGCACCGCCTCCCGGTCGCCCACGGCGTCTACGAGGCCGTGGTCGTGTGCCTCGCGCCCGAGGTAGACCCGCGCCTCCGTCTCGCGGACCGCGTCGGGGTCCATCCCCCGCCCCTCGGCCACGCGCTCGACGAAGTCGTCGTAGAACTCGTCGATCAGCCCCTGGAGGTACGCCCGGTCGTCGTCGGTCGGCTCCTTCAGCGGGTTGCCCGCGTCCTTGTACTTTCCGGCGGCGAAGCGCTCGTAGGAGACCCCGAGGCGGTCGGCGAGGTCCGCGGCGTTCGGGCGCGAGCCGATGACGCCGATGCTCCCGACGAGCGAGTTCTCGCGCGCCCACAGCTCGTCACAGCCGCTCGCGATCCAGTAGCCGCCGCTCGCGCAGGTGTCGGTGGCGTAGGCGACGGTCGGGCCGTCGAACGACGTCGCCGCCGCGCGGATGTCGTCGCTCGGGACGATCTCTCCGCCCGGCGTGTTGAGTTCGACCACCAGCGCGTCGACCGCGTCGTCGTCGTCCGCGGCCTCGATCTGGCCGACCACCTCGTCGGCGGGCGTCCCCTGGACCCGGCCGAGCGGGTTCGGGCTCCCCCCGTCGCGGGTGATCGGCCCCTCGACGGCGACCTCGGCGACGTTGTAGTCCGGGAACGCTCGGTCGGCGAACCGGCCCGCGCCACGGACCCCGAGGACCGCGACCCCGGCCGCGAGGAGGACCCCGAGCAGGTCGGCGAGGTCACCGGGCAGGGCGACAAAGAGGATCCAGCCGACCGCCGTGGCGACCAGGGTGCCCACGGCGACGACGGCGAACCGCCCGATGCGGTCGCCGGTGGAACTCAGCTCCGCGGGGGTGTCGGACGAGGGCTCCGCCGAGGATCTGTCGGTCACCGGGGACTGCTCCGGCGGCTCCCCGGTCGCCGTCTCGTCGTCGCTCCCGTCGTCGGGCGGCACGCTCGGCTCCTCGTCGGTCTCGTCAGACGGCGGTCGGTCGCTCACGACCCCGCGTCGACCCGGACAGACAAAAGCGGTCGGGCGCCTAGAGCAGGCCGGCCTTCTGCAGCTTCATCAGGTCCTCGGTGTCGAGCGTCTCGCCCTCCTTGAACTGCTGGTAGATCTCCTCGGCTTCCTCCTTGGCGGCCTCGCGCTCCTCCGCGCGGGCGTCTTTCTGCTGTTGCTCCTCTTTCTTGTCCAGCTCGCGCAGGCGCTTCTGGACGCGCACGAAGTCCTCGTGGTGGCGGTCGGCGGCCTCCTGGGCCTCGACGAACAGCTCGTGCATCTCGTCGGCCTCGTCGCGGATCTCGTCGGCCTCCCGGTAGGCCTCGATCATCTGGTTGTGGTGCTCCTGGGCCTCGTCGGCGAGCTCGGTCACCTTCTGGTGGTGCCGGGACGCCTCGGAGCGGACCTCCTCTGCCTCCTCGACGAGCTCCTCCAGGTCGCCGGCCTCGTCGAGTTTCTCCTTGCGGTCGGCGAGGCGCTCGCGCTTGTTCTCGATTTTCTCGATGAGTTCGCGCTCGTCCTCGGCCGAGAGCACCTCGGTCTGCTGGCGGAACTCCAGGTCCTCGATCTCCTCTTTCAGCTCCTCGACGCCCTTGCCGTCGTCGAGGTCGAGGTCGGTTTTCAGCTGCTCGACCTTGTCGAACAGCTCGTTGGCCTCGGCGTTGAGCTCGTTCCGGCTGTTCTTGTGCTCCTGAACCTTCTCGTTGAGCCGGTCGCGCTCCTCGCGGTGTTCCTGAGCCTCGTCGACCTTCTCGCGCGTCTTTGCGTTCAGGTCGTCGCGCTTGGAGGCCCGCTCGGAGGCCATCTGGTTCAGTTCGTTCCGGCGGTCCCGGAGCTGCCCGGCGAGTTTGATCAGCTCGCCTTTCGAGCCGCTCTCGAGCTTCTCTTCCGGAAGCTCGATGTTGTCTGTCTCGTCCATCGCTTCTACGTCGTACTCCGTGAGTACGTCCTGTTGCGTTACCATTGGTGGAACCTCGATACCATACTGCTCCGGGAGCGACCAGCGGCTGTGCGGGCTGCGTCCGACCGTACACAAGAGTTCCCGATCATTCGTGCGCGCGATCCGCCGGAACGCCGGAGGCGTTCTGGTGATCACAGCTACACCCGAACCACACATAAACACTTCGGTCCCCGAGACCGAGATCCGCCGTTCTCACCCCTCAAACCCCCCGAGATACGTGGTATCGGTTCACACACGAGAGCTTTGCCGCGCCCGCCACGACCGCGCTCCGTGGACAATCTCGTCGAGACCGTCGCGGCCCGCGGGCACGAGCACGTCGCCGCGACACACGCGAGCACGTTCGAGGTGACGACGGACGACTGGCTGACTCCCGCCGGAGACTGTATCGTGGGCGTGGAGGCCGACCGCGCGCCCGCCGAGTTCGACCCCGCGTTCGTCGCGGCCTGTCGAGACGCCGCGCGCGAGGTGACGGTCGTCCTGCGCGCAGACGGCCACGAGGCGCGCGTCGGCGCCCGCGGCCACCCCGACCTGACGTTCGCGAGCGACCGGAGCCTCGTGGTGCGGACGAGCGACTACGTCGACGACCGGACGGTGGCGGTGGGCGCAGACGCCGCGGCCGCCGACCTCGACCGGAGCCTGGTCGCGGCGCTCGCCGACGGCGCGGCCCTGACCGTTCGCCTCCGGGTCGAGTGCTGACGACGCGACGCGTGATCCGTTCCGGAGAGGTCGCGTCGGCCGTGTCGAGACTGTCAGCGGCGAGTGACGGTGTGGGAACACCGGCAGGTTGGCACGAACGGGGGTGCGGGGGGCATCGCCCCCCGCAAAGAGGTTCACTTGAACCGGAACGTCTCCAGGTTCTTTGGCGCGAACGTCCGCATGTTGAACTCGTGGTACAGCGCCGACGAGAGGTCCTGGACCGAGCGCTCGTCGCCGTGGACACAGAGCACCTTCTCCGGCTTGGGGTTCATCGTGCGCACGAAGTTCTCCAGTCCCTGCCGGTCGGCGTGGCCGGAGAACCCGTCGACCGTCTCGACGTCCATCCGGAGAGAGAGCGTGCCGGAGCGGCCGCGGTCGGTTCGGTCGTCCACCGGGATCTCGTCCCAGCCGTTCTGGATCCGCCGGCCGAGTGTCCCCTGTGCCTGGTAGCCGACGAAGACGAGCCGCGAGTCCGGGTCCGGGCCGAGGTGACGAAGCCACGACATGATCGGCCCGCCGGTGACCATCCCGGAGGTCGAGAGGACGATACAGGGCCCGCCGTCCGTGACCTCCTGTCGCTCGTCCTCGCCGCCGTCGATGTGGTTGAACTGCTCGGCGAGGAAGGGGTTCTCGTCCTCGTGGAAGATCCGGTCGCGCAGGTCGTCGCGCAGGTACTCCGGGTAGGTGGAGTGGATGGCCGTCGCCTCCCAGATCATCCCGTCCAAGTGGACCGGCATCTCTGGGATGTCGCCGGAGCGCATCGCCTCCTCGAGGACGAGCATAATCTCTTGCGAACGGCCGACCGCGAACGCGGGGATGAGCACCTTCCCGCCTTGGTCGTAGGTGCGCTGGATGACGTCCTTGAGCTTTCGCTCCGAGTCTTCCTGGTCCGTCTGGTAGTCGTTCCGCCCGCCGTAGGTCGACTCGAGAACCAGCGTCTCGACCCGCGGGAAGTCGTTGACGGCGCCGTTGAACAGCCGGGTGTCCTCGTAGTGGATGTCGCCGGAGAACGCGACGTTGTAGAGCCCGTCGCCGATGTGGAAATGAGAAACCGCGGAGCCGAGGATGTGACCCGCGTTGTGCATCGTCAGCTTGACGTCCGGCGCGATGTCGGTGACGTCGCCGTACTCCAGCGGGACGGTGTGTTTGATCGTCTCCCGCACCATCTCGGAGTCGTACGGCGGCGTGCGCCCCTCCTTCGAGGCGACGTCTAAGTAGTCGAGCGTCAGCAGCCCCATCAGGTCGCGGGTGGGCTCCGTACAGTAGATCGGCCCGTCGTAGCCGTACTTGAACAGGAGCGGGACGAGCGCCGAGTGGTCGAGGTGAGCGTGGGTGAGCACGACGGCGTCGATGGAGTTCGCGCCGGAGCCGAGCGCCTCCGGCACCTGGAGGTAGGGCACCTCGTCGTCGGCGCCAGGCTTGTCGCCGCAGTCGACGAGGATCCGCGTCTCGGCCGTCGAGAGGACGAAGGCGGCGCGTCCGACCTCGCGACAGCAGCCGAGCGTGGAGATCCGGACCCACTGTTCGTCGGCCATCTCCTCGCGGTGGATCTGTCGGCCGACGCGTTCGAGGATCTGCCGGCGCTCGTCGCGCTCCTGTTTCAGGAAGTTCCGGACGTTCGAGACCGTCGCCGACTCGATAGGCGGCGTGCGGACCACCTCGGGCGTCCAGCCGACGCGTTTCGTGATCTCCCGGAGCGTCGACCCGCCCCGGCCGATCACCATCCCCGGCTTCGCGGCCTCGATGACGACCTCGCCGGTGTCGACGTGGAAGTCGAGGTCCGCGATCTCGGCCTCCTCGGGGACGATCTCGCGGATCTCTTTCTCGGCCTCCGCCGGCCCGGAGAGGACCTCCGGGTCGGGCCGCACGGTGATCCGCTTGCGGAGCTTCGAGGCGAGTCTGCGCACGAGGTCGCCGTTGCTGGCGAACTCCTTCGGGGTCCGGGTGTAGACGACGAGCTCCGGCCCCTCGTAGCTGACGTCCGAGACGACGATACCGTCGGGAAGCTCCGATTCGATCTCTGCTTGCAACGATTCGAGCTTTGACTCCACTGAGTTCATGATACGAGGACGCTCGGGAACCGCCGCCTCGGCGTCGAACACGTCGTCACGGGACGAGAGTCCGCGGGACGAGAGGACAGCGAGAACCCGCTTGGCTGACGGCAGGGGAGGGCCGGATAAAAGCCTTCCCAAAGCCGAAAACCGCTCCGCCCGCTTCGCGGTCTATGGAGATCACCCCAGACCGGGTGCGGGCCGAGCGAGACCGGGTGCGCGGCCGCGACGACGTTGTCGAACTGATCAACGACACGCGGGCGCGGCTGGGCGACGCCTTCGAGACGGAGGTGGCGCCCGTCACGGACACGGCCTACCGCCGGGAGGTCGACCGTGTCTTCGCGGACGGCGACCGCGCGGTGAACGTCGCGGCGTACGTCGCGTTGCTCCGCGACCTGGACGTCGAGGGCGACTACCCGGGCTTCGTCGTCGACGAGCGGCTCGGGCGCCTGCTCGCCGCGACGATAGCCGGCGGCGAGCCGCTCGGGACGCTCGCGGAGGCGACGTTTCACTACGCGGACGTCCACACGCACGGCGGCGGGCCGGCCGGCGCGGACGACCTGTCGGCGGCGCTCGCAGCGGGGTTTCAGACGCGCCTGCCGGGCTGGCCGTGGACGGCGGGCGAGAGCCCGTTCGCGGTCGATCCGGCGGGCAGGGAGTGACTCTCACCCCGTCCTTCGGGAGTCTTAACACCGGGTGCGACCACCGTCGGGCAAGATGAGCGACGACGGCGGCCAGGACCTCGGCGTCACGAAGTCGAAGGAGTACGAGACGGGCGAGTGGTACGCACAGGTGGTCCAGAAGGCCGAACTCGCGAGCTACGGCCCGGACCGCATGGGCGGGTTCATCGTCACCCGTCCGCGCGGCTACGCGCTCTGGGAGGCGCTCCAGTCCGAACTCGACGGTCGGTTCAAGCGGACCGGCGTCGACAACGCCTACTTCCCGATGTTCATCCCCGAGTCGTTCCTCGAACGGGAGAAAGAGATCGTCGAAGGGTTCAATCCCGAGGTGGCGTGGGTGACCCACGGCGGGGAGGAGGAGCTAGAAGAGCGACTCGCGGTGCGGCCCACCTCCGAGTCCATCATCGCGCCGTACATGGCTCAGTGGGTGCGGAGCCACCGTGACCTGCCCTTGCGTCTGAACCAGTGGTGCTCGGTGGTGCGCTGGGAGGCGACGGAGACGAAGCCGTTCTTCCGCACGAAGGAGTTCCTCTGGCAGGAGGGACACACGGCCCACGCGGACAGCGCCGGGGCGTGGGCAGAGACGCTGTTGCGCCTCGACCAGTACGCGGAGCTGTACGAGGAGGTGCTGGCGATGCCGGCCCTGCGGGGCGCGAAGCCCGAACACGACAAGTTCCCCGGCGCGGACACGACGACGACAATAGAGACGCTGATGCCCGACGGCAAGAGCGTCCAGGCCGCGACGAGTCACAACCTCGGCACCTCGTTCGGCGAGGCGTTCGACATCACCTACACCGACGAGGACGAGGACGAGCGGACCTGTCACACCGCCTCGTGGGGGCTGTCGTGGCGCGCGCTCGGCGCGCTCATCATGACTCACTCGGACGACCAGGGGCTCGTGCTCCCGCCCGCGGTCGCGCCCGAACAGGTCGTGATCGTCCCCATCTGGCACGGCGAGAACCGCGCGGCGGTCCTCGACTACGCCGAGGACCTCGCCGACGACCTCCGCGAGGCGGGCGTCCGCGTCGAACTCGACGACCGCGACGAACGGAATCCGGGGTTCAAGTTCAACGAGTGGGAGCTGAAGGGGGTCCCCCTCCGTCTCGAGGTCGGGCCGAACGAGGTCGAGAGCGGGACGGCGACGGCGGTCCACCGTCCCGACGGCGAGCGCGTCGAGGTCGACGCGGAGGCGGTCGCCGCGTCGGTCGAGAGCCACCTCGACGAGGTGTACGAGAAGCTGTACGACGCCGCGGCGGAGAACCTCGAAGCGAACGTCCGCGAGGCCGGCTCGCGCGGCGAGATCCTCGGCACCATCGGCCAGCACGGCGGCTACGTCGCGACGCCGTGGTGCGGCGACGAGGCGTGCGAGGCGGAGATAAAGGAGGAGATCGCGGCGGAGATCGTCGCGGTGCCACTCGACGCCCCGACGGACGACGACGGCCCCGGTCGGGCGGTCCACGAGGTCGACGGCGACACGTGTTCGCTCTGTGGCGACCCGGCGGAGACGACGGCGTACTTCGCCCGCACGTATTAGGAGAAACGTATTCCTTATACGTCGTAATATGCCGTTCACACGGCCTTGGATGAACAGGATCAGAGTCATAAGGTCGGCTCCCAATGCCTCCCTATGAGCGATTCCGAGCGGGGGTCCCGCGGTCGTCTCCTCGCGGACCCGTCCGACGAGCGGTCGAACTGCGGCGTCGGGGCGATCGTCGACCTCGACGGCGGCGCCAGCCACGACACCGTACGCCGCGGGCTCGAACTGCTAGAGAACCTCGAACACCGGGGCACGACGGGGGCCGAACCAGACACGGGCGACGGGGCGGGGATCATGCTCCAGCGACCCGACGAGTTTCTCTCGGCGGTCGTGCCGGTCGACCTGCCCGAGCAGTACGCGGTCGGCTCCGTCTTCCTGCCGCACGACGAGTCGGCGAGCGAGGCCGTCGTGGAGGCGTTCGAGGCGGCGCTCGCGGCACACGACCTCGAGGTGGTCCACTGGCGCGACGTGCCGACGGACGCGACGGGGCTCGGCGCCACCGCCGTCGAGTCGGAACCCGACGTGGTCCAGCCGATCGTCGCCGCGACGACCCCGATTGACGACGAGGCGTTCGACCGCGCGCTGTACGTCGCCCGGCGCGCCGCCGAGAAGCGGGTCGACGACCTCCCGGCGCCCGAGACCGAGCGGTTCTACGTCTGCTCGCTCGACCGCAAGCGGCTGGTGTACAAGGGGCTCCTGAAGGCCGAACAGCTCCCCGCGTACTACCCCGACCTCACCGACGAGCGGGTCGCGTCGACGCTCGTCCTCGTCCACGCGCGGTTCTCGACGAACACGCTCGGCGCGTGGCACCTCGCCCACCCCTACCGGAACATCATCCACAACGGCGAGATCAACACCATCCAGGGGAACGTCAACTGGCTCCGCGCCCGCGAGACGGACCTCGCACACGAGGCGTTCGACGTCGACACGGTCACGCCCGTCATCCCCGACCCCGGCCAGTCCGACACCGCGAGCGTCGACAACGCGCTCGAACTCCTGCTCGCCGGCGGGCGCTCGCTCCCGCACGCGATGCGGATGCTCGTCCCCGAGGCGTTCCGCGGCGACGACCTGATGAACGACGCCCGACGAGAGTGGTACGACTACCACGCCTCGCTGGTCGAGCCGTGGGACGGCCCCGCGCTCGTCTGCGGGACGGACGGCGAGCGCGTCTGTGCCGTCCTCGACCGGAACGGACTGCGTCCCTGCCGCTACGACGTGACCGAGGACGACACCATGATCATGGCCAGCGAGGTCGGCGCGCTCGACGTCGACCCCGCCGAGGTCCGCGAGCGCGGCCGCCTCCAGCCCGGCCAGCTGTTCGTCGCCGACCCGGCCGAGGGTCGTGTCGTGCCCGACGACGAGGTGTTCGACGACCTCACCGACCCCAAGTACGGCGAGTGGGTCGACGAGTACCAGCGCCACGCCGACGACCTGCCCGCCGGCGGGACGCCCGAGCGCGTCGAGAACCTGCGCGCCCACCAGGCCGCGTTCGGCTACACGCACGACCAGGTCGACCACCTGCTCGAACCGATGATGGAAGACGGGAAAGACCCCGTCGGGTCGATGGGCGACGACACGCCGCTGTCGGTTCTCTCGGACCTCAACCGTCCGCTGTTCACCTACTTCAAGCAGCTGTTCGCGCAGGTGTCGAACCCGCCGATCGACTACATCCGGGAGGAGCTCGTCACCTCCCTGGAGTCGCGGCTCGGCCCCCAGCCGAACCTGCTCGGCGAGACCCCGGAACACGCCCGTCAGCTCGTCCTCGACTCGCCGGTCCTGACCGACGAACGGACGGCGGCGATCCGCGACCTCGACGGCGAGGGCGACGACCTCGCGGCCGCGACGGTCGACATCACCTACCCGCGCGACGGCGAGACGACGCTCCGCGAGGCGGTCGAGACGGTGCGCGAGGAGACGAAGGCGGCCATCCGCGACGGCGCGGACGTGGTCGTCCTCTCGGACCGCGCGGCCGGCCCGGACCGGATCGCGATCCCCTCGCTGCTGGCGACGGGCGCGGTCCACCACGCGCTCGTGCGGACCGGCCTCCGGAACCACGCGGGCCTGATAATCGAGTCCGGCGACCCGCGTGAGGTCCACCACGTCGCGACGCTCGTCGGCTACGGCGCCGACGGGGTGACCCCCTACCTCGCCTACGAGACGGTCCGCGACCTCGTCGCCGGACCCGACGGGGCAGACGAGGACGACGCCCTCGCGCGCTACCGGACGGCGCTGGAGGACGGCCTGCTGAAGACGATGGCGAAGATGGGCATCTCCACCGTCGAGTCCTACCAGGGCGCCCAGATCTTCGAGGCCGTCGGCCTCGACTCCCGGTTCGTCGGCGAGTACTTCGAGGGGACCGAGATCCGCACCGAGGGGATCGGCATCGAGGAGATAGAGGAGGATCTGCTCACCCGTCACGGCGTCGGGTTCGGCACCGACCCCGACCTCGAACGACAGGGCGAGTACGAACACCGGACGGGCGGCCTCCACCACCAGTGGAACCCCAAAACAGTCGGGAAACTCCAGGAGGCGGTTCGCTCGGGCAGCTACGACACCTACCGGGAGTTCGCAGAGCTGATCAACGACCAGACCGAGGAGCTCCAGACCCTGCGCGGGCTGCTGGAGTTCGACTCCGACCGCGACCCCGTCCCGGTCGAGGAGGTCGAACCGGTCGAGTCGGTCGTCGAGCGGTTCGCCACCGCGGCGATGAGTCTCGGCTCGCTGTCGCCCGAGGCCCACGAGAACAACGCGGTCGCGATGAACCGCATCGGCGGGAAGGCGAACACGGGCGAGGGCGGCGAGCCGCAGGAGCGGTTCGGCACCGAGAAGCGCTCGAAGATGAAACAGGTCGCCTCGGGCCGCTTCGGCGTCACCTCGGACTACCTCGCGGACGCCGACGAGCTCCAGATCAAGATGGCACAGGGGTCAAAGCCCGGCGAGGGGGGCCACCTGCCCGGAAAGAAGGTCAACGAGATGATCGCGCACGTCCGGTACTCGACGCCGGGGGTCGGGCTCATCTCGCCGCCGCCGCTCCACGACATCTACTCCATCGAGGACCTGAAACAGCTGATCCACGACCTGAAGGTGTCGAACCCGGACGCGGACGTGAACGTCAAGCTGGTCTCCGAGGCCGGCATCGGCACCATCGCCGCCGGGGTCGCGAAGGCCAACGCCGACGTGGTCCACGTCTCCGGGCACTCCGGCGGGACCGGCGCGTCGCCGAAGACGAGCATCAAAAACGCGGGACTGCCGTGGGAGCTCGGCCTCGCGGAGACGAACCAGATGCTCCGCGCGACGGAGCTCAGGGACCGCATCAAGGTGACCACCGACGGCGGGCTGAAGACGGGCCGCGACGTCGCCGTCGCGGCGCTGCTCGGCGCCGAGGAGTTCGTCTTCGGCACGGCGCCGCTCGTCACCTCCGGCTGCGTGATGGCGCGCATCTGTCACACCAACAACTGCCCGACCGGCGTCGCGACCCAGAAGGAGTCGCTGCGCGACCGGTTCGCGGGCGAGCCGACCCACGTCATCAACTACATGACGTTCATGGCCCAGGAGCTCCGGGAGATCATGGCAGATCTGGGCTTTACGAGCGTCGAAGAGATGGTCGGCCGGCCCTCGCTGCTGCGCCAGCGCGAGACGGACCACGAGAAGGCCCGGACGCTCGATCTCTCCTCGGTCGTGGCGGAGCCGGCGGGCGACGCGCGGACGAAGACCCGCGAGCAGCGCCACGACGACCTGGACGACCAGCTCGACCACGCGCTCCTCTCGGTCGCCGAGGACGCAATCGAGACGGGCGAGCCGGTGACGCTCGAGCGCTCCATCTCGAACGTCGACCGCGCGGTCGGGGCGATGCTCTCGAACCGCATCTCGAACGTCCACGGCGCCGAGGGGCTGCCGAACGACACCATCTCGTGCTCGTTCCGCGGCGTCGCGGGCCAGAGCTTCGGCGCCTTCCTCCAGGACGGCGTCACCATGTCTCTGACCGGCGCGGCGAACGACTACGTCGGCAAGGGGCTCTCGGGCGGGAAGCTGGCGATCGAGACGCCCGAGAACGCCGCGTACGAACCCGACGAGAACGTCCTGATCGGCAACGTCGCGCTCTACGGCGCGACCCAGGGCGAGATGTACGTCAACGGTATCGCGGGCGAGCGCTTCGGCGTCCGCAACTCCGGCGTGAAGGCCGTCGTCGAGGGCGTCGGCGACCACGGCTGTGAGTACATGACCGGCGGCGCCGTCGCGGTGCTCGGCGACTTCGGACGGAACTTCGCCGCCGGGATGAGCGGCGGGATCGCGTACGTCTACGACCCCGACGACCGGCTCCGGCGCACGGCAAACACCGAGATGGTGACCCTGCACGACGAGTTAGAAGAGACAGACCGGCGGCTGCTCCGCCGTCTCGTGGAGAACCACCGCGAGTACACCGACAGCGCACGGGCCGCCGAACTGCTCGACGACTGGGAGGCGTCGCTCGCCGCGTTCACGAAGGTGATGCCCGACGCCTACGCGGAGGTCATCGCCGAGCGGTCGCGCGACGACGTGCGTGAGAACCTGCCGCCGGCCGCCGCCGCCCGGGCCGCGGGCGACGACGGCGGCGCCGCGGCGGTCAGCGACGACTAGACTCGCGTTCCATCCCCGGGACCTCCTGTTCGAGCCACTCGCAGAACCAGCGCACGCGCTTGAGCCGCCGGTGGGCGAGGCTCTCCGCGGCGTCGCTCTCGACGCGCGAGACGGCGTTCTCGCCGCGTTCCAGCACCCGCCCGACCATCGTCGCGGCGTCCATGTGGGTGCGGGACTCGTAGCCCATCCGCAGGAGCATCAGGACGGTGCCGTTCGCGCCCACCTTGTCGAGCAGGTCGGCCTCGATCAGGCAGCGGGTCTCCAGAGACACGTCGGAGAGCGGCCCCTGGTAGGAGTGGTCCCGCACCGCGGTACAGACCTCCTCGACGAACGAGGGCGGCACGTCGACGTGCGTCGTGAGGTACTCCCGGGCGACCCGGGCGCCCTCGGCGGCGTGAGCGTCCTGGTCCGCTTCCAGCTTCGAGACGTCGTGAAACAGCGCCGCCACGCGGACCACGTCGACGTTCGCGCCCTCGCGCTCCGCGATGTCCGTCGCCAGGTCGACGACGTTTCGCGTGTGGTTGAACCGATACTCCGCGCTGTGCCACGGATACCACCGCATCCGGCCGCCGTCGTCTTCGCTCTCGACGCTCGCGGCGAGGTAGTCGCGGACGAACCGCTCCATCTCCGCGAACGACGCGTCGGAGACGGGTGATTCCTCTATCTCGACACCCACGCACCGACCCCCCGTTCGGCTCGTCGTTCGGACGTTCGTTCGGTCATTGCTCGTCTGAACGACCGTTGCGGGCTTAGACGTTACGACGGGCGCTCAGGGGCGCCGGACGCAGACGGGCGATCGTAAAGTGCCCAGAGCCCCGACCACGGTCGTGCCGACCACGCCACTCTACCTGACCGACACCGCCCGCCGGACGTTCACCGCGACCGTCGAGCGGTCGCTCGCCGACCCGCCGCGGGTCGTCCTCGACCGCACCTGTTTCTATCCCACCGGCGGCGGCCAGCCCCACGACACCGGCGAACTCCGCGCCGACGGCCGGGCGTGGCGCGTGACCGACGTGACCGGGCGGGCGACGATCGAACACCGACTCGGCGACGGCGGCGACCCACCCGCCGAGGGGACCGAGGTCGAGGGCGTCGTCGACGACGACCGGCGGAGCGGTCACGAGCGACACCACACCGCACAGCACCTGCTCTCTGCGGTCCTCCTGGCCGAGTTCGACGCCGAGACCACCGGGAACCAGGTGTACGCCGACCGGGCGCGGATCGACTGCGCGTACCCTCGGCTCGACGACGCGGACCTCGCGCGGATCGAGACGCGGCTGAACGACGTGGTCGCGGACGACCTCCCTGTTCGGTGGTACGAACTCGACCGCGAAGTCGCGGAGCGGGACTTGGACCCCGAGCGGACGCGGATCGACCTCCTGCCCGACTCGGTGACGGACGTCCGGATCGTCGAGGTCGGCGACCCGGACGACCCGTTCGACCGCACCGCGTGCGCGGGGACACACGTCGCCGCGACGGGCGAGGTCGGGTCGGTCGAGGTGACGGGCCGCGAGACGAAAGGACCCGAGGAAGAGCGGGTGCGGTTCCGGGCCCGCTAGGCGTCCAGCGCGGTCGCCGCGGCGACGACGACCACGCCGACGCCGGCGATGCCGGCCGTCGAGAGGAATCCGGTCGAGAGCGTCGTCGCGTCGGCGACGGTGCCGAGGAGGAACGGGCCGGCGGCGCCGCCGAGCGCCGCCGCCGTCTGCGTGACCGCGAACACGTCGCCGGAGGAGTCCTCGGTCGAGAGGCCGGCCGCGAGCGCGTTCGTCGCCGGGTAGACGGAGTACATCACCACGCCGAGGACGACGAAGCCGACGGCGAGACCAGCCCGGCCCAGGGGGAGAACCGAAACGGCGGCGACGACGACGGCGGTGCCGGCGAAGCAGGCGCCCGCGAACAGGCGGCGGTCCATCCGGTCGACGCCCGCGCCGGCGGCCGTCGAGGCGACGCCCGCGGCGACCATCGTCAGCGCGAACATCTGGTTGCCGAAGGCGGCGTCGCCGCCGGCCGCGTCCGCGGCGAAGAGGGTGGTAAACGACTGGACGGCACGCACCTCCGCGCCGACGACCGCGAACAGGCCGATGAGGACGAGCATCGCCGGCGAGCGCAGGAACCGGAACGCGCGGCGCCCGGCGGCGCGGAGCGTCCCGCCGCCCACGCTCTCGCGAACGGCCGCGACGAAGTTCGTGCCAGCCTCGTCGCCGGGCACAGCTCGGGGGTAAAGCACCGCGAGGGCAACGGCGAACAACAGTCCGGCGCAGGCGCCGGCGAGCAGCGCCGTGCGCCAGCCGACTACGAGCGCGATACCCCCGACCGCGACGGGCGCGACGACGGTGCCGAAGGTGCCGAGCATCCCGTGGATCCCCATCGACCGGCCGTGGGTCGCGTCGCTCTCGGCGTCGCTGATGACCGACATCCCCGTCGGGTGGTAGGTGCTGCCGCCGACTCCGGCGACAACCATCCCCGCGAGCATCGTCTCGTAGGTTGGGGCGAACGCGACGAGGGCGATCCCGCCCGACAGGACGGCTTGCCCCCCGACGAGGAGGCGCCGGGCGCTGTAGTGGTTGGCGACGCGGCCGACCGGCAGCTGGGCGACAGAGTAGGTGACGAAGAAGACGACGACGAGCAGGCCGGTGTCGGCGTAGCTGATCCCGAGGTCGGGGACGAGAAAGGGGAACAGCGGCGGAACGATGACGCTGTAGAACTCGTTGAACCCGTGGTTGAGGCTCATCAGCCAGACCAGACCGGGGTGGTCGACCTCGACCAGGGCCCGGGCGCGCCGCGCGACCGACATTCGTCGTTTTGACCGGCCCATCCGGACTAATAGCTGTCGTCCGACGCGCCGAGAACTGGGACAAGCGTCAAATACCCCGACCCCGACAGTCCGGCAGAATGACGCTCCGAGAGCTGATCGAGGGCGTCGAGGCCCACGAGAAGACTCTCACCGTCTTCGACCCCGAGCCTGGCGCCGTCGAGTCGCTCAGAGAGCATTTCGACGACCGGAACCTCGTCGTCGAACGCGCGACCGCAGACGCCGGACCGCGCAACTACGCGGTGCTCGGCCGCGACGACGAGTACGTGACGGCGGTGGGCGTCGACGCGCTTCTCGAGCCGGACGACCAGGCCGAGACGGGGATGGTGGACGACCCCTACCGGCCGATTCTCGATCACCTCGACGAGACGATGTTCACCTCCTACGACCGCGGGCGGATGCTCGCGGCCTCGCGGGAGATCGAAGACCGCGCGTGGCGCGTCGAGAGCGGCACGCTCCACGCCGGCTTCCAGTACCCCTCGAACGTCGAGCCACAGCGCGACGCCTACGTGCGCCTCGGGAGCCGCGGCGACCTCGACGTCCACGTCTACGTCGCGCCGGGAGACACGCTCGACGGCCTCGACGGCGTCACGCTCCACGTGGAAGACTGCGCCGAGATCCGCCGGTCGTGGTTCGTCGCCTTCGACGGCGGCGGCCTCCGCGAGAACATGTGCGCCCTCGTCGCCGAGGAGCGCGAGGGCCAGGAGGGGTTCTACGGCTTCTGGACCTACGACCCCTCGACCGTCGACTACGTGCTCAACCACCTGGAGGCGACCTACACCGCGAACGGCGGCGGCGAGCAGACGCCGACCGGCGTTTAGAACTCCTCGATCGACGCCTGTCCGCTCACCGTCCGCTCGTCCTCGGCGACGTTCGTGGCGATGACCTCGTCCACCTCGCCGCGGGACGTCTCGTCGCTGTTGATCGACCGCGTCGCCGCCACCCGGTCGACGGCGAAGCCCGCCGCGTCGTAGCGGTCGTAGGTCACGCCGCTGTTGCTCACCACCACATGGACGCCGCGCGCGTCGAGGTCACACGCGGCCGCGAGCAGGCGCTCCTGGTCCTCGCGGCCGAACCCGGCGGCGCTGTACTCCGCGAAGTTCGCCGTCGCCGACATCGGCTCGTACGGCGGGTCGAGGTAGACCAGGTCCCCCGCCTCGGCCGCGTCGAGGACGGTCTCGAAGTCCGCGTTCCGGAGGTCGGCGCCGGCAAGCACCCTGCTCGCCGCCCTGATCCGGTCGGCGACCACCCAGTCCGGGTCGGCGTACTGCCCGACCGGGACGTTGAACCCGCCGTCACTGTTCTCGCGGTAGAGCCCGTTGTAGCAGGTCCGGTTGAGGTAGATCAGGAGCGCGGCCTCCTCTAACCGGTCGTCGGCGTCGACCGGCCACGCCTCGTCGGCGTACGGCCGGCGGTTGAACCGCGCGCGCTGCTGGTAGTAGTACGACTCCACCGGGTCGCCCGACCAGCCCGTCTCCGCGAACGCCTGCGAGGGATTCGACTCGCTCTCCGGGTCCGCGAAGCCGCGGAGACGCTCGACGAGGGCGGCGGGTCGGTCCCGCACCTGCTCGTAGCAGTTCACCAGCCGCGGGTTCCGGTCGTTGACCGTCGCCGTCGCCGGGTCGAGGTCGAAAAAGGCCGCGCCGCCGCCGAGGAACGGCTCGTGGTACCGGTCGAACACCGCGGGGAAGCGGGCGTAGAGCTCGTCGAGCAGCTGTCGCTTGCCCCCCGCCCACTTCAGCACGGGTCGCGCCATCGTCTCCTCGTGGTGGCGTGGACATAATCAAACGCCCGAACGCGACCGGTTACGTCGTCGGGAGCCGAGAGTCCCGAAGCGGCGAGAGCTACTTGTGGCTCGGTCACAGAGACCCCGGCGTGTCATCCCACGTGCTCGTCCCCCTCGACGGGTCGCCGACCGCGGACGAGGCCCTCGTCCACGCGCTCGAGACGTTCGACTGTCGGGTGACGGTACTGAACGTGGTGACGCCCATCGACGGGGCGATGAGCGAGGGCGGCGTCCTCACGGACGACGGCGACCGGCGGACGGCGGCGCTGGACCGGGCCGATACCCTCCTCGAGACCGCACGACGACGCGCGACGGCGGCGGGCCAGGAGGTGGAGACGGCGGTGGAGACGGGCGACCCCGCGGAGACCATCCTCGACTACGCCGCGGACGCCGGCGTGGACCACATCGTGATGGGCGGGCACGGCGGGCCGCGCGGCGGGGTGACCGAGCGCCTCCTCGGGACGGTCGCCACGACGGTCGTCGACAACGCGCGGACGACGGTGACGGTCGTCCGGTGAGTCAGGAGCCGAGCGCCGTCGCAAAGAGCCGGTAGAGCCCGAATCCGACGGCGACGGAGGCGGTGAGCGTGATGAGCCAGAACAGAACCGTCACGCCGATCTTCCGGCGCGAGACGCCCGCCGAGCCGCCGGCGAGCCCGCCGCCGATGACGCCCGAGATGATGATGTTGTTGAAGGAGATGGGGATGCCCAGCGCGATGGCGGCCTGGGCGATGATGAAGCCCGGAACCAGCGCGGCGATAGAGCGCCGGACGCCGAGCTGTGCGTACTCCCGGGAGGTGGCTTGGAGGAGCCGCGGCGCGCCCATCCACGCGCCGCCGAGGATGCCGGTCGCGCCGAGCGCCAGCAGAACGATCCCCGGGAGGCCGAGTTCGGCCCTGTAGAGGTTCTCGAGCGGACCGGTCGCCAGCCCCACCTGGCTGCCGCCGCTGGAGAACGCGACCACGCTCCCGAGGACCAGCAGGAACGTCTTGATTCCGCGGTCGACGGAGGCCCGCGTCCGCCGGCGGATGAACGCGAAGCTGACCGCCGCGAAGGCGACCGTCGTGACGACGGCGACGACGTCGACCGTTCCGAGGGTCGGACTGCCCACGACGTCCGAGACGTAGCCCGCGAGCGAGTTCTGCGCCTCGCCGGCCGGTGCGGGGATGACGCCTAGCTGGATGTTCGCGATGATACCCCCCACCACCGCCGCCAGCAGCGGAACCCCGACGGTCTCGGGGACGTCGTCGCGCCGCAGGAGGACGGCGGTGAGGTACGCCAGCCCGCCGGAGACGGGGGGGACCAGCGCCCAGAACACCGCGATACGCCGGTAGGTGTCTATCGCGGGGTCGCCGCCGAGCGAGAGCCCCACCCCGACCATCGCGCCCGTGGTTGCGAACGCCGCCGGGACAGGGTAGCCGGTGTAGACCCCGAACGCCATGAACGCCGTGGCGGTCAGGAGGCCCGCCGTCGCCGCCAGCGAGCTGATGGCGACGCCGTCGATGAGTCCCGCGCCGACCGTCTCCGAGATGCTCCCGCCCTGCGTCAGTGCCCCGAGCGCCGCGAGGATGCCGATGAGGAACGCGGCCCGCATCGTCGTGACGGCGTTCGCCCCGATCGCGGGCGCGAACGGCGGGGAGTTGCTGTTCGCCCCCAGCGCCCACGCGGTTCCGAGGCTGGTGACCGTCGCGAGGACGACCAGCGCCCAGAAGAGGAGGTCCGCCACCGTCAGTACGGGCCCCCGAGCCGATAGGTGGTCGCGCCGTCGTCGGGCCGCGAGCCTCCCACGTCGTCGTGTCTGAGCGGCATCTGTCTCGCGCTCACACGGGCAGGCAATACCTGTTGCCCCGGACGGGTCGACGCGAGGGGCGACAGCCGGGCGTGGGCGCGGGGCGAAGAGGATAGTCCCGGGCGGATTCGAACCGCGCGAACTCGCGTCGCTCGTCCGCTGGGCTCGAATCAGGGGGGCCGACTCGCTCCTCACGTTCGTTCGTCGCGAAGTAGTCCCGGGCGGATTCGAACCGCCGTCGAGGGCTGACTTCCGCACCCGGCGAAGCCGTAGCGCGTCCAAAGGCCCTCATGATTGGCCAGCTACACCACGGGACTAGGTAGTCTCAGAGACCGGCGTCGGCCACATTAGCATTGCCCTTCGTCGGGCATAGGAGCCGCGATATCGTCCGCTTCGACGTGGCGATGGCACGACTGGCATAGACAGACCACGTTGTCTAGCGAGTGCGCGTCGTTCGGGTCGTCGAAATCCCTGACTCGCACCACGTGGTGAACGTCCGGTTCGCGGCCGATCTCGTCGTGTGACCTCCCGCACACCCGGCACGCGTGGTCATCCCGTTCTAACGCTTGACGTCGGACAGCCCACCACCGACCCCCGTACGTCAGCGACCCATCTTCCCACTGGTGGTGATCCGAGCCCGTACGATGCGCCGATAACCACGCTCCGTAACAGTCCCGAGAGCAGAACGCGCCGCGCCCCCGTTCGACGTCAGATCGGAGTATATCGAATTCGTCGTCACAGTGGCGACAGGGCTGTGTTGTCCACTCCGCATCCGTGGCGTACTGTGTCCCGAGGAACTCGTCGGCTTCTTCGACACAGGTAGGACAGTACCTTCCGGGCTTCTCGGATGGGTAGAACCGAAACGAATCTTCGCAGTTCTCGCAGTCGGTGCGCTCTTGACCACCGCGCCAGTTCCCGTTGTGCTCGCCCGCGTTCGGGTCACACGAGTCGCAGTATTCGCGCTTGGCGTCCAGATCGTAGAACGACCTGTCGAAAAAAAAAGAATAGGTCCGGTTCGCGAACGGAACGTCGTGAACCTTCGTGTGGTGCTGACGGACACCCGCACGTGTTTCGAGTTCCCGGTCGCACGTAGGGCACACTGGCACTGGAGCTAACCTCGCAGGACTCGTCCACTCATCTGCGTCTCACTCCCCGAGCGACAGCCGACGCTCGACGGAGAAGCCACCGCACTCCGGACAGACGTGGTGCCGTCGCTCGAAGGCCGTGTCACACCCGCGACAGGCGTACGCCGGCGGCGACGCCGCCACCGGCCGCGCCGTATCGGCGCGCGCCCACTGCCACAGTCGGCCCAGTCGTCCCATCCAGTCCACCCAACGTCAGACACACGTCGTTCGCACTTAGTGGTACGTGTCGTCGCAGTCTATCGACCCGTTCGGCGGACCGGGAGCGACCGCCCGACGCCGTAGAGACAGGTCAGTCCGCGGCGGTCTCTCGACAGACCTCGAGGAGTTCGCAGGCGTCGGTCTCCGCGTCGAAGCAGTCCGGACAGTCCGGGTTCCGGTCGATGATGGTGTCCAGACGCTCCGCGACGGTGTCGTCGATGACGGCCTCGAGCGCCCGGGCTTCGTCGCGGAACTCCTCGACCTCGAGGACGTTCGCGAGGAACCGCTCGATGATACAGTAGGTCTGGAGCGCCTCGCGGGCGCGTTCGATCCCCTCGTCGGTCAACTTGACGCCCTTGTACTTCTCGTGGTCGGCGAGGCCGCGCCCCTCCAGTTTGCCGATCATCTCGTTCGCGCTCGCGGGACTGACGTCCAGCGAGTCCGCGATAGCCCCGGTTGCGGCGGGACCGTCTTCGGCGCGCTGGACGAGGTAGATCGCCTTCAGGTACTGGTCTGCCGTGTTCATCTGAGCTCCATGAGTTGGGTCACGTCTTCGACGCCAGCGGCCTCCTCCTCTCGGATCTCCCGGAGGACGGCGAGCAGGTGGTCGCGGTCGACGGCGAACCGCGCGTCGGTCGCCTCGATCGCCTCGATCAGGTCGTCGTAGAACTTGTACGCCGTCTCCTCGTTGCAGAGCTGGTCGTACAACACGCCGTCGAAGTCCTCCGGGCGCGTCCGTCCGTAGTGCTCCTCGACGAGCCGTTCGATCTCTTCGAAGCCGACCGGGTCGACGCCGAGGTCGTCCAAGAGCGACTCCAGCCGCTCGCGGTGCTCGGCGGACTCCTCCGCCGACTCCTCTAAGAGCGCCGCCACCGCGGGGTCGCGTTCGCCGACATCGAGACTGCGGTAGTGGCGGTGGGCCCGCGCCTCGACGACCTCCTCCAGCACCGCGCCGATCTGGAGGAGCCGCGCGAGCTGGTGGTCGGAGGTGACGGTGCTCCCGAGGCTCATACCTCGTGCTGGGGCGACCAGTCACTTAACGCCCGCGCTCGACGGTGCGAGCGGGGAGCAGACTGCGCAGAGACGGAGGCCGCGCGGCGTTACGCGCGCAGGCGGGCTGCGACCAGGTTGCGGAGGTCCTCGCGGAACTCGTCGACCGCAATCTCCTCCAAGACGGGCACGAAGAACCCCTCGACGAGCATGTTCCGCGCCGTCCGCGGGCCGATTGCGCGCGAGGTCATGTAGAAGAGGTCCTCGCGGTTGACCTGCCCGACGGTCGCGGAGTGGCTCGCCTCCGTGTCGTGGTTGTGGATGATGAGCTTCGGCGAGGCGTCGGCCTCCGAGTCGTCGCTCAGCATCAAGGTGTTCTCGCGCTGGTAGGAGCTGGTGTCCCACGCGTCGCGCCCGACGTCCTGGACGCCCTCGTACACCGAGCGCGCGACGTCGTCGAGGACGCCGCGGGTGACCAGGTCGGCGGTCGTGTGCTCGCCGTGGTGCCAGACCCGCGCGTTCACGTCTAAGTGCTGGTCCTCGTGGCCGAAGAACGCGCCGACGATCTTCGTCTCCGAGCCGTCGCCGGTCAGTTCGGTCTCCACGTCGCTGCGGGTGAGCCGCGAGCCGACGTTACCCTCGATCCAGTTCGCGGTCCCGGCGCGCGCGACGTCCGCGCGCTTCAGCGTGTAGTGGTAGGCGTCCTCGTCGAGCGTCTGGAGCGAGCCGTACTGGACGTAGCTGTTCTCGTCCGCGACGACCTCGACGACGTTCGAGACGTAGCGGTGCTCGGCCGCGTTGGGGTCGCTCGACGTGCGTTCGAGGATCGTCACGCTCGCGGACTCCTCGGCGACGACGAGCGTCTGGCCGAACAACGAGTCCGACTCGACGCTCGTCCGGATCGTCACGTCCTCGGCCGCGACGCCTTCGGGGACGTAGACGACCGTTCCGGTCGTGAACAGCGCCGCAGAGAGCGCGGTGAGGTAGTTCGTGTCCGCGGCGGTGACCGAGCCGAGGTGTTCTCTCAGGAGGTCCTCGTGTTCGTCGAGCGCCTCGACGAAAGAGAGCACCTCGACGCCCTCGGCGCCGACGCGTTCGGTCTCGTCACGCTGGTCGAGCGGGTCGACCAGCGACTCGAAGTCGAGGTTCTCCAGGTTCGTCCACCGACGGCCGGGCGTCTGGATGACGTCCGGCAGGTCGAGGTCGGGGAGCGCCGCGAGCGCGTTTAGCCGTCGCTGGCGCAGCCAGTCGGGTTCGTCGCGCTCGTCCGCGATGCGCCGGACCGTCTCCTCGGTCAGGCTGGCGGGTACCTGCGTCGACATCAGCCGAGCGAGCCCTCCATCTCCAGTTCGACGAGGCGGTTGAGCTCGACCGCGTACTCGATGGGCAGCTCCTCCGTGATCGGCTCGATGAACCCGGAGACGATCATCTGCTTGGCGTCGTCGTCGTCGAGGCCGCGGCTCTGGAGGTAGAACACGTCCTCGTCGCCGATCTTCCCGACCGTCGCCTCGTGGGCGACGTCGACGGTAGACTCGGCGATCTCCATGTACGGCATCGTGTCCGAGGTCGACTCGTTGTCGAACATCAGCGCGTCACACTCGACGGCCGTCGAGGAGTTCGCGGCGCCGTCGGCGATGTGGACGAGCCCGCGGTAGTTCGTGCGGCCGCCGTCCTTGCTGATAGACTTGGACTCGATGGTCGACTTCGTGTCGGGCGCGTTGTGGTACACCTTCGCGCCGGTGTCGATGTTCTGGCCTTCGCCAGCCATGGCGATGGTGATGTGGTTGTCGCTCGCGCCGCGACCCTTCAGGATCGACGACGGGTAGAGCATCGTCGCCTTCGAACCCATCGAACCGGAGATCCACTCCATCCGGCCGTCGGCCTCGACGAGGGCGCGCTTGGTGTTCAGGTTGTAGGTGTTTTTCGACCAGTTCTGAACGGTCGAGTACTGGACGTGGGCGTTCTCGCCGACGAACACCTCGACGCCGCCCGAGTGGAGGTTGAACGCGGAGTACTTCGGGGCCGAGCAGCCCTCGATGTAGTGGACCTCCGAGCCCTCCTCGGCGACGATGAGGGTGTGCTCGAACTGGCCCATCCCCTCGGAGTTCATCCGGAAGTACGCCTGGACGGGCATCTCGACGGTGACGTCCTCGGGGACGTAGACGAACGAGCCGCCGGACCAGACAGCGCCGTGGAGCGCCGCGAACTTGTTGTCGCTCGGCGGCACCGCCTTCGTCATGAAGTGCTCGCGGACGATCTCCTCGTGCTCCTGGACGGCCTTGTCCATGTCACAGAAGATGACGCCCTTCTCCTCCCACCGCTCCTGCATGTTCTGGTAGACGATCTCGGACTCGTACTGGGCGCCGACGCCCGAGAGGGCGTTCTTCTCGGCCTCGGGGATGCCCAGCTTGTCGAAGGTGTCTTTGATCTCGTCGGGGAGGTCGGTCCAGTCGTCGACGCCGCCGCGGGCGTCGATGTCGGGGCGGATGTACGGGACGATCTGCTCGATGTCGACCTCGGAGAGGTCCGGCTGGCCGGGCCAGTCGGTCGGCATCGGCATCTCCTGGAACT
>JAZKRX010000005.1:0-85970 GCA_036626375.1 Haloferacaceae archaeon | reverse complement strand
GGCGGTGAGTGAAACGAACCGTCCGAGGTGCGAGACGGGCGCGGGGCGCGAGCGAAGCGAGGCAGTCGGCGCAGCGCGCCGGAGGGGAGCAACGGCCCGGTCCCCGACGAGAGCGCTTTTGTCCGGGCGCCGTCTCCCACCCGTTGTGTTCCCATCGTTCGAGGTCGTCCCCGCGGTCGACGTCGAGGACGGCGAGACCGTACAGCTGGTCGGCGGCGAGCGCGGCACGGGCCGGCGCCACGGCGACCCCGTCGCGGCCGCGGAGCGCTGGGTCGAGGCGGGGGCGCGCACGCTCCACCTCGTCGACCTCGACGGGGCGTTCGAGGGCGAACGGCAGAACGCAGAGACGATAGCGCGGATCGCGGAGCGGGTGCACGTCGACCTCCAGGTCGGCGGGGGGATCCGTACGGAGGCGGACGCGCTGTCGCTCCTCGACGCGGGCGTCGACCGCGTGATCCTCGGCACCGCGGCGGTAGAGGAGCCGGAACTGGTCGCGCGTGTGAGCGACTCCTACCCCGACGGCGTCCTCGTGAGCCTCGACGCGAGCGAGGGCGAGGTCGTGGTGTCGGGCTGGACCGAGGGGACGGGGGTCGACCCCGCCGAGGCCGCGGCGCGCTACGAGGACCTCGGCGCCGCAGGGCTGTTGTTCACGGACGTCGACGTCGAGGGGCGGATGGCGGGGGTGCGCGCAGACCGCGTGCGCCGGGTCGTCGAGGCGACGGCGATCCCCGTCGTGGCGAGCGGCGGGGTCGCGTCGCTCAACGACGTGCGGGCGCTCCGGGAGGCGGGGGCCGCGGCCGTGGTGGTCGGGACGGCGCTGTACGAGGGCGCGTTCACGCTGCGCGAGGCGACAGACGCGTAAGGAAAGCCAAGGTCCAAGCCGTCGGGGCGCGACCGGCGGGTATGAGCGACCGTGTCGCCGCGCGCACCCGCGAGACGGCGGAGACGAGGGTCGAGGCCACACTCGACCTCGACGGCGACGGCGAGAGCCGCGTCGACACCGGAATCGGCTTTTTCGACCACATGCTCGACGCGTTCGCGAAACACGGCCTGTTCGACCTCACCGTCGACTGCGACGGCGACCTCGACGTGGACGACCACCACACGGTAGAGGACGTAGCGATAGTGGTCGGCGAGGCGTTCGACGAGGCCCTGGGCGACAAACGCGGGATCGTCCGGTACGCGGACCGCCGCGTGCCGCTCGACGAGGCGGTCGCGAGCGCCGTCGTCGACGTCTCCGGGCGTCCGTACTTCGCGTTCGAGGGCGACCTCTCCCAGGAGCGAGTCGGCGGGTTCACCGCGGCGATGGCGCCACACTTCGCGCGCTCGCTCGCCACGAACGCGGGGCTGACGCTCCACCTCGCGGTCGAGGGCGAGAACGCCCACCACGAGGTCGAGGCGATCTTCAAAGGCCTCGCGCGGGCGCTCGACGACGCGACCCGGATCGACGAGCGGCGGAGCGACGCCCCGAGCACGAAAGGCGAGCTTTAGCGCAGGTACCGCTCGTCCTCGCCGAACGGCTCCATCGGCGTCTGCTCGCGGACGAACGCGTCGAACGCGGCCAGCTCCCCGGGCGACAGCCCGACGTCGACGAGCCGGCGCTTTGCGAACGTCCGCAGTTCGGCGAGCGCGGCGGGCGAGAGCTCCGACTGCCCCGGGTTGAGCCGCGGGAACCGCGCCAGCACCTCCGTCTTGGGCGCCGGCTCGTCGGGCTTTGCCTCGCCGATGTGGACGAGCGTCGCCGCGGCGAGGACCGGCAGGTGGCTGTCGGCGTCGTAGTGGCGGCTGACCCGGAAGAGACGGTCGGCGCGCGGCGTCGTACGGAGCGTCCACCCGTTGCACTCGACGTAGAACCCCCAGCGCCGGGCGGCGAGGTCGTGTCTGCGGAGCCGCGGCATCGCCAGCCCCGTCGTCGCCGGGGCGAATAAGCGTCAGTCAGACGTGCGCGCGACACCACTAAGTCGGCGCCGCGACGACCGACCGAGAGCCACGTGTTCGACGAGATCATGGAGAAGTTCGCGGGGAGCCCGGGCCAGCAGGCCGTCGTGCGCCTCCTTCTCGAACGCGGCTTCTCCGTCAACGAGGAGGGCCGGGTCGTCTCCGGCGGGATCGAGATCCCCGACACCGGGATCGCCCGCGAGGCAGGCGTCGACCGACGGGTGGTCGACTCGACGACCGACGCGATCCTCGCGGACCCCGACCTCCGGCGGATCTTCCGGAACATCTCCGCGATCCCGAGTCTGATGGACCTCGCGCCCGTTCTCGACCTCTCCGTGCTGACGATCTGGGTCGAGGACGAGACCCAGCACGGTATCGTCGCGGAGATAACGGGCCTCCTCGCTGACCGCGAGATCAGTATCCGGCAGGTGATAAGCGAGGACCCCGAGTTCGCAACAGATCCGAAACTCTACCTCGTCACCGACGAGCGGCCGCCGGGCGACGTGCTCGTGGCGATTCGGGAGCTGGAGTACGTGCGGCGCGTGGAGTTCTGAGGAGCGCGGGGCGGCCGAAGGTCCCGCGAGGCGGAAGCCGAGCGGGAGCAGGGAGCGCCGAAGGAGCGACCGAGGCCGGCCCGCGAGACCGAGGCCGGCGAACGCAGTGAGCCGTCCGAGGCACGGAGCGCGGGTGGACAGCGCGCACGCGACCCGACCACCACACTCAATTCTCGCGCCCACCCACCCCGACCGTGAGCGACCCGGAGACGTACCGCACCGTCGCCGGTCCCGTCGAGGCGACGTTCGCGGTGCGCGGCTCGCGGTTCACCGGCTACCTCGCGCCCGCGAGGAGCCGCGAGGCGGCAGAGGCGTTCGTCGAGGCCCGGCGCGCGGAGCATCCCGACGCCACCCACGTCGTGCCCGCGTACCGCGTGCCCGCGGACCCGGACGACGAGCGGGGGCACCTCCGGGAGTACGCGAACGACGACGGCGAGCCGGGCGGGAGCGCGGGGAAGCCGGCGTTGAACGTGCTGGAACGGCGGGAGGTCCGGAACGTCGTCCTCGCGGTCGTGCGCTACCACGGCGGCCAGAACCTCGGGGTCGGCGGACTGGCGCGGGCGTACGCCCGGAGCGCGAGCGAGGCGCTCTCCGCCGCAGAGATAGTCGAACGCCGCCCGACGGCGCGGGTCGTCGCGACCGTCGCGTACGACGACTCGGGGACGGTCCGCGGACTGCTGGAGAGCGCGGGCGTCGAGTTCGACGCCGACTACGAGGAGATGGTTCGGTTCGACGTCCGGGTTCCGGTCGGGGAGGCCGACGCGCTCAGAGACAGGCTGCGGAGCGCGACGAGCGGCCGGGTGCGCCTGGAGTAGGGTGCGCTATCGAGCGGTCGGGAGGTGTCAATCAGGTGGAGATATATTCGGGACGAATCCGTCGCTGTCGGTCGATTCTCGACGCGAAGCGGAGGGGTCAGTTCGTGTTGAACGCCCGGTCGCCGGCGTCGCCGAGGCCGGGGACGATGAAGCCGTCGTCGTCGAGGCCGTCGTCGACGGCGACGGTGACACGGCGGGCCTCGGGGTAGGCCGCCGCGAGGCGGTCGAGGCCCTCCGGCGCGGCGACGACAGAGAGGACGACGATCCGGTCCGGCGACGCCCCTGCGGCGGTCACGTGGTCGAGGACCGCGCGGATCGTCGACCCGGTGGCGAGCATCGGGTCGGCGACGACGACGGTGTCGTCGGCGGTGATCGCCGGGAGCTTCACGTAGTCGATCCCGACGGGGAAGCTGCCGTCCGGTCTCATCCCCGCGGCCTCGTCGCGGCTGGCGCTGATCACGCCCTGCTTGGCGGCGGGAACGACGTCGAGCAGCCCCTCGACGAGCGGCGTCGCCGCCCGGAGCACGTTGACCAGCACCACGTCCTCCAGGCCGGCGACCCGGGCGCCGGTCGTCTCGGTCAGCGGCGTCTCGACCGTCACCGGCTCCGTCTCGAACAGCGCCGCGACCAGCTCCGTGCCGCAGATCCGGCCGAGGTCGACCAGCCCCTCGCGGAAGGCGACGGGGTCGGTGTCGGCGTCGCGCAGGCGCGTCAGCGCCGCCTGCGCCAGCGGGTGGGTGACGACGAGGGCGTCGTCGCGGTCTTCGGGTGGCACAGGCGGAGGGCAACGGCGACGTACAAAAACCCCGCGTCAACGGACGACGACGAGGTGGGTGAGAAGCGAGAGGACGAGCGCCAGCCCCGCGACCCCCTGGAGGGTGAACGGGACGAGGCTGACGAAGGAGAGCCCCCAGACGACGAGCGCCGCGAAGGCCGTCGAGAACGCGACGTTCATGACGAACAGCACGCGCGGGTCGCCCGGGGAGTCTGGCACACCCGCGTCCTCGGCCGGGGGGGATTAGGTTCTTTTTCCAGGGCAACGGATACCGAGCCGTGTACCGTCCGTTCCACAACCGCGACGGCGACCCCGTCGAGCCGTGGCCGTTCGTCGCCGTCGCCGGCACGGGCGTGCTCCCCGTCCTCAGCTTCGGGCCGCTCTACCTCGGGGCTCTCGGCCTCCCTCTCCGGGCCGGCATCGGCGTCTCGATCGCCGTGAGCGTCGTCGTCGTCGGCGCCGCCTACCACCGCCTCGTCCTGACCTACCGCCCCGACGTGCGCGCGAGGCTTCCGGCGGGCGAGCGTGCGCGTCGGCTGTTCTGGACGACACTCGTTCTCGTCGGCGTTCTCCTCCTCCTGGCCCTGCCGCTCGTCGGGCGGAGCCTTTAGCACGGCCGGCGCGCACCGTCGGGCGTGCGCGAGGTCAGCGTCGAGCGCGTCGTCGACGCGTCGCCGCCCGTGGTGCGGCGTCGGCTCGACCCGGCGACGCTCGTCGAGTACGAGGGAAGCTTCGCGGTGGTCGACAGCCGTCGAGAGGAGGGCACGACCCTCGTCACCGCCGCGGCCGGCGGTCTCGAGCTCACGCTCCGGTTCGAACGGCGCGAAGACGGCTACCACTACACCCAGGAGGGCGAGGCCGGCCCGTTCGAGACGATGGAGACGTGGGTCGAGACGGCTCCCGTCGACGACGGGCGCGGCACCCGCGTCACTCTCCGGTCGGCGGTGAGCCTCGGCCTCCCGCTCTCCGCGGTGACCGACCGGATCGCGGCGTGGAAGCGCCGCGGCGAACTCGACCGGGCGCTCGACGCTCTCGCGGCGGACCTCGGCGGCTAACGGTCGTGCGACAGGGACACAGAACCGGACCGGGATTTACGTGCGGGACCGACGGGCAGTACCGTATGGGACTGTTCGGCACGCTGAAGGAGACGCTCGCCGCCTCCACGTCGACGACCGGGCGGAACGACAGGGAGTCGAAAGGGGCGTACTGGTGTCACGACTGTAGCGAACGCGTTCTCGACCTGAACCACGAGGGCGAGGGCGCGCCGGCCTGTCCCGGCTGTGGCGACGAGATGGAGTTCGAGCGCTCGACCTCCTCGACCGGCTGCGCCTGCTAGAGCGTCGTCGTCTCGCCCGGTTCGGCCGGAAACGGGTTCTCGCCGTCGACCGTCGCGTCCGAGTCGACGAGGCACGCGTCCAGCGCCTCGACGATCCGCGCGTCGTCCATCTCCTGCCCGATTATCACCAGCTCCGTCCGTCGGTCGCCGACCTCCTCGTCCCAGTCGACGTTCGAGCGGTTCGCGAGGTAGAGCTCCTGGTCGGTCTCGGGCAGACTCGCGATCCAGGGGCCGGTCGCCTCGGCCCGGACCGACGGGCCCGCCTGCCCGAGGTCGAGCTGGACGTCGTCGCGTCCGGCGACCCAGACCGTCCCCTTCGAGCGCAGCACCGAGGCGGGGAGGTCGGCGAGGACCGCGGCGAACTGCTCGGGGTCGAAGGGGCGCCGGCGGCGGTAGACGAACGAGTCGACGCCGTACTCCGCCTCGGGGTGGACGTGGCCGTGCTCGGCGTACCCGTCGTCGTGGCCCTCGTCGTGCGCGTGGTCGGCGTGGCCCTCTCGCTCTCCGCGCCGCGCGAACAGCCCCCGGTCGAGAACGGCGTCGGGATCGACCGCCGAGAAGGTGGTCTCCACGACCTCGGCGCCGGGGCGGAGCGCCGCGGCCGTCTCGCGCACGGTCCGGAGCTCCGCGTCGTCGGCGAGGTCGATTTTGTTCAACACGACGACGTCCGCGAACTCGACCTGCTCGGCGAGGAGGTCCGAGAGCGGGCGGGGGTCGTCCGCGTCGTTCTCGCGCTCGTCGACCCCCCGGTCGTCGACCTCGCGCTCGGCGAGGGCGTCGTGGAACTGCCGGACGTCGACGACGGTGACGACCGCGTCGACGTCGTAGAGCGCCGCGGCGCTCGACCCGCGCTCGAACAGGTCGACGACGGGCCGGGGCTCGCTGATGCCCGAGGGCTCGACGACGAGATGCGAGAAGTCCCGGTTCTGTGCGAGGTTCACCACCGCGGTCTCCAGGTCGCCGCGGAGCTCACAGCAGATACAGCCGTTCGAGAGCTCCGCGACCCGGCCCTCGTCGATCCCGCCGCCGCGGCTCACGAGGTCGGCGTCGACGTTCACCGCGCCGACGTCGTTGACGAGCACCGCGATGTCGCGGTCGCCGGCCTCGTCGAGGAGTCGGTTGAGCAGTGTCGTCTTTCCGGCGCCGAGACTCCCGCTGAGGACGGTGACGGGCGTCGAGGTGGGCATTCGAACGGTCGTCGCTCGCGGACGATTAAAACGTCCCGGCCCCGGGAACGACACGGGTTCAACCCCACGAGGATTCGTCTGAAATCGTCAACAGACGCATCGCTCGCCTGTGGCGTCTCGTGTTATCATGCATCGTGTCGCATGAACTGACAGAACGATGATAACTTTGCGCACGCCGGAGTGGAAGTGTCTTCGCTCGTGTTTGGCTGGCGTGTCACGCGTCGAACCGGCCGTGCGTGGGTGGCGTCGAGGTGAACCGTCCGGGTCAGTACGTGACGACGTCGAGGCCCTCGACGTCCTGGAGATCCTCGTCGTTCGATACGACGGGTTCACCGAGCGCGAGTCCGTGCGCGGCGACGACGGAGTCGGCGCCGTCGAGGTCGGCGAGACGGTCGGAGGCTGCGTGTTTTCCGCGGAGCGTTCCCGCCCGACGAGCCACGCCGTCGGTCAGGTCAGTCGGAACCGTCCCCCCGAGGACCGCGGCGTACTTTCGCCGGAGCGTCGTCGCACGCTCTGTCTCTCCGAGCTTTCCGAGTCCGTAGAACAGCTCCCAGACGACCGCGGCTGGAACGCGGACGGGCTCGCCCGACGTATCGATCCGTTTCGAGAGTGCAACGGCATCGGAATCTGCGGCCACGAGGTCACCGAGATACGTCGAATCGAGGATCACGACGGCAGTTCGTCGTCCAGCTCGGCGAAGTCGTCCTCGTCGTCGATCTCTCGCAGCGCCGTGCCGAGCGCCTCCCGGTCGACATCGTCCCAGCCTTCGGTGGCCCACTCGTGGAGACTGAAGTCGTTCCCGAGGCGTTCGGCAGTCTCGCCGAGCGTCTCACCCTCCCGTTGCCTGCTCTTGAGGTAGGCGTGGTAGGATTCGCTCACGCGGATCTGCTTCGTCCCCATGGCCGACCGTAAACGACGTCGACACGAAAGCGTGTCGCCGGTTGTCGGTGTTCGTGACCGGAGTCTGGGACTCCCGATGCCTGACCGTCCCTCTGCGCTGACGATGTCACTCCAGCACTGCGAGTGTCCGCTGGGACCCGGCGTGAGTGTGAAACGAGCCACAACAGCGCGGCCGCGGCTTCAAACGACACGCTTTCAACCGTGCCGGACGGTGCCACAGTCCATGGCACTGGCTGACCGAATCGCGGCCTACTGCGAGGTCGTCGAGGAGTGGCTCCGCGGGCTCTACCACGGGATGATCAGCCACCCGGCCTACGAGTTGATCGAGAAGGAGGCCGAGGACACCGAGGACGTGTTCATGCTCGCCTGTTTCCCGGACGCGTTCGGCGTCCCCAGCCCGGTGTCGTACTACACCGCCGAACTCCTGCCGTACCTCGAAGACGAGTTCGAGGCGTGGGAGCGACGGATGTGGAACCGTGGCTCGGTGCTCGAACGGAAAGGAGCACAGTACCACTTCTGATGGACCGGTTCGTCTTCTTCGGCGGGAAAGGCGGCGTGGGCAAGACGACGGTGTCGAGCGCGTACGCGGTCAAGAGCGCGCGGGCGGGCGTCGAGACGCTCGTCGTCTCGACCGACCCGGCCCACTCCACCTCGGACGTGTTCGACCAGGCGTTCGGCGACGACCCGCGGCCGGTCGAGGGCCACGAGCGGCTCCACGCGATGGAGATCGACCCCGACGACGAGGTCGAGCGACACCTGATGGAGATCCGCCGCGCGCTCGGCGACCAGGTGAGCCCCGCGATGGTCAACGAGATCGACCGCCAGATCGAGATGGCCCACCAGACTCCGGGGGCACAGGAGGCGGCGCTGTTCGACCGGTTCGTCGCCGTGATGCGGGACGTCGCAGAGCGCGGCCCGCCCGGCGCAGACCGCTTCGACCGCGTCGTCTTCGACACCGCGCCGACCGGCGGGACCCTCCGTCTGCTCTCGCTCCCGGAGTACCTGGAGGGGTGGATCGACCGCCTGCTTCGCAAGCGCGAGAAGAGCCTCGACCTGTACGAGAAAGCCGCGGTCGGCAACACCGAACCCCGACGGATGATGGAGGGCGACCCGATCCTCGCGCGCCTGCGCGAGCGCAAGGAGACCTTCGAGTTCGCGGGCGAGCGCCTCCGCGAGGACGCCGCGTTCTTCCTCGTGCTCAACCCCGACGAGCTCTCCCTGCGCGAGACGGGCCGGGCCGTCGAGCGGATGGCCGAGGCCGGCCTCTCGGTCGAAGGGCTGGTAGCGAACCGCCTGACGCCCAGCCCGGACGACGACGAGGACGGCCGCGGGGCGCGCTACCTCCGCGACCGGGTGGCGACTGAGCGCGAGCGGCTGGACCGGGCACGGACGGAGCTGGCGCCGCCGCTGGTGGCGGAGATAGAGACGCGGGTCGAGGAGGTGCGCGGCGACCTGTTGACGGAGGTGGCCGAGGAGCTTCGGATCGACCCGCGGGTCGGGGCTACCGGCCGTACGTGAGCCGGGTCGCCCAGTCGTCGACCCGGCGCTTCAGGCCGCCGAGCCACGCCGCGGGCGACACCTTCCGCAGTTCGGACTCGGACACCTCGATGCGCTCGCCGCCGAACGGGTCGCGGTCGCTCGACTCGCCGTCGCTCACGGAGACGGCAGAGCTCATCGCACACCGGCCGCAGGCCTCGGACTCCTTGCCTCCCATGCGCCTCGCTATCGACGGCCGACCACATAACCTCTTCGCGGACGACCGTCCGCCGTCCTGCGAGGGAGTTTTTTACACGCGGCGCCGTGCGACGGGTGTGAGCCGACGCGGAGACGGGCGGAGCGAGATGAACGACGAGCGACGGCGTCGCGGCCCGGGCGCCGCGGCGGAGAAGGGTGGTCGCGCGTGAGCGTCGGCGGAGACGACGACGAGGACGCGGCCCAGCACCCCCCGGAGACGACGGGTGTCCCCGCGGACGTCGTCGTCGAGGACGAGGAAGAGATCCCGGACTACGACGACGCCTACCTCGACGCCGTCCGCGACCGGGTGATGTTCAGCTACGACCTCGAACGGGACCACCGGGCCCGCGACGAGCGCTTCGAGATGTACGGCCGCCTCCACATGGACCGGCACAAGCAGTTTTTCCACCCCGCGCTCCGGTTCGGCCACCACTACTCCGAGGAGCACCTGTTCGTCCGGCGGGCGGAGTCGGTCGACGAGGCGGCGCTCGACCGGCTGGTCGAGCTGGGCCACGACCTCGCGAGCGAGTGGGTCGACCCGGACGAGGAGCACTACCTCACGGAGTTCACGTTCGTCGTCGTCGCCCCCGAGTACGACGCCGCGGTCGAGTCGTACGTCTCCGGCTTCCGCGACCGGACGCTCCTGAAAGGCGGCTACTACGGCCACTACGAGGTGAACCTGGTCGTCGTCGCGCCCGACCG
This sequence comes from Haloferacaceae archaeon, assembly GCA_036626375.1. GTDB lineage: Archaea > Halobacteriota > Halobacteria > Halobacteriales > Haloferacaceae > A07HB70. The sequence goes on along the minus strand of JAZKRX010000005.1, from coordinate 76,029 downwards.
CGAGACGGCGGTCGCGAGCGCCCAGGCCGACGTCGCACAGGCGTTCCGGACGTGGGAGGATATCGAGGGCGAGTCGATGGGCGCCGTCGAACGGCTCGTGCGCTGGATCTGGCGCTGAGTGTGCTGTGTAGACCACGGTGAGGTCGGTACAGGACGACCGGAGAGGCCTCGAACGCCCCGCCCGCGTCGGCTGCCCGTCCCAGTGTCAGGTGGGCCTGAAACGCGGGGGCGTTCGAGGGAGTTCCGTTACGCCCGAGCGTATCTGGAGGCCATCGCGCCGAGCGGGCGGAGCTTCAACCCGGCGGCCGCCCAAGGGCGGGCGTGCGCCGGCAGCCACTGCTCGCGGCCACGCTCGCGTTCCTCGTCGTTCTCGCCGGCTGTGGCGGCGGGGGCGAGACGGACGACGGACCGATAGTCGCCGAGGCGGCGCCCGCGACGGTCGACGACGCGGCGCTGTCCGCGACCGGCTACGATCTGGTCGAGCGGTCGAACCGAACGACGAACACGTCGGTGACGCTCTCTGTCCAGGGCGACGTCGAGTTGAACCCCACTTTCGACGTCCGCGCGACGACGGCGCGTGCCGTCTACGAGCGGGAGACGTCGGCCGGGCGAGCGGTCGTCGGCGTCCTCGGCGTTCCGGGCGTGAAGCCGTCGGAGGCGCTTGCAGCCCCGCGAAACCCGTTCGCAGACCGCGAGGTGACGGCGCTGGCGACGGACGCGACGGGCGTCGCCGTCCGCGACGCGCGTCCGACAGCGAACGGGACGGTCACCGTGTTCGGGAACGAGACGACGCTCCGGCGCTACGAGGCGACCGCGGAGGGCGACACCCCCGTGACCGTGGGCGTGGCGCTAGCGCGCCGCGGCGGCGACTTCGTCTACCTCGTGGCGGTCGTCCCGCGCGGCGCCGACGAGCGCGACCGGGTCGCGCGGCTGGCGGCGGCGGTGCGGCACGCGGAAAAGAGGCAGCGAGCGGGGAGTTAGTCGTCGCTCGGCCGGGCCGCGTCGGTCGCGGCTGTTTCGTCGCCCGCGCGGACGTCCCGGACGTTCGTCACGCCCATGTAGGCCAACGAGAGCCCGAGGCCGACGAGCACCAGCGCGATGACGATCTGGAGCGCGGCCGACGCCTGTGCCACGAGCGTCGCCTCACCGGTCCAGTTCCCCAGGACGAACTTCTGGTAGAAGTTCTGGTAGAGCGCGAGGTAGAGCAGCGCCGTCGTCGTGATAGCGAGCATGAACGCCATCGGCGCGCCGGTCGAGAGCAGCTGCTTGTCGTCGCTCCAGTTGGCGAGCCAGACGGTGGCGACCAACAGCGCGAGCGCCGCGAGCGTCTGGTTCGCGCCGCCAAAGAGCGGCCAGAGGTCGGCCCACCGGCCGGATGCGACGAGCGCGTACGCCGGGATACACTGGACCGCGGCGTTGACGTAGCGGTTCGTCACGGTCGACTGGACGCTCGACTCTGGCGTGCCGACGATCTCCTCCAGCATGTACCGGCCGAGCCGGACGGCGGTGTCGGTGCTGGTGAGGAGGAAGCTCACGAGGACGAGCCCCATGAACGGCGCGGCGAGCGTCTCGGGGATGCCGAACCCGAGGTTGAGGATGATCCCGCCGCCGGTCGCGAAGTTCGGGAGCGCGAGCCCGATCCCGCCGCTGGCGGGCGTCGCGCTGTAGACGGCGACGGTGACGAGCGCCACCGTCGCGAGCAGCCCCTCGCCGAGCATCCCGCCGTAGCCGATGGTGCGGGCGTCGGTCTCCTTGTCGAGCTGTTTGGCCGTCGTCCCCGAGGAGACCAGCGAGTGGAAGCCGCTGATCGTCCCGCAGGCGATGGTGACGAACAGGAGCGGGAACAAGGGTAGGGAGTTGTTAACGATGTCGCCGCCCATGAATCCCTTGAACGCGGGGAGGCTCACCTCAAGCTGGGCCGCGGCGCCCGTGAAGCTGCCGACGATAACGGCGAGGAGCGTCCCGCCGACGCCCGCGTACAGCAGGCTGGAGGTGAGGAAGTCACGCGGCTGGAGCAGCACCCAGACGGGCAGGACGCTGGCGATGAAGCCGTAGGCGAGGACGACGGGGATCCAGGTCGCGATGTTGACGCTGCCAAGCACGGGCGGGAGCGGCGAGCCCGAGAGCAGGACGATTGTGCCGGCGGGGTAGTCGCCGGGCACCATCGCGATGGGGAACTGGACGCCGACCCAGACGCCGGCGAACACCATCGCCACGAACGCGGCGACGCCGGGCAGGAACGGCAGGTCGAGCTGGTACATGTAGACCCCGAACACCAGCGCGAGGCCGATGTAGACCAGGCTCGCCGTCGCGGCCTGCGGGTAGGCGTTGAACACCAGGGCGATGACCAGCCCGAACACCGCGATGACGAGGATGATGGTGAGGAACGCGAACCACAGGATCATGTCCTTGCCCCGTTCGCCGACGTACTCGCCGATTATGTAGCCGATCGACTTGCCGTCGTGGCGAACGGACGAGGACAGCGCCATGAAGTCGTGGACCGACCCGAACAGCGGGTTGCCGATGGCGATCCACAGGAACGCGGGCACCCACCCCCAGACGACGCCGGCGGTGATGGGCCCGACGATGGGCGCACCGCCCGCGATGCTCGAGTAGTGGTGTCCCAACAGAACCGGCTTCTTCGAGGGGACGTACTCCTGTCCGTCCCGGTACTTGTGAGCCGGTGTCTCGCGGTCGTCGTCGAGGTCGACGAACCGGGCCAGGTAGCGCGAGTATCCGAGATACCCGACGCTGAACGTGACGAGCGTCGCTACCACCAGGACGATAGCTTGAACCATGTTATGTCTCCGATAGGTGATCGTTACCGCACTTTTGTTAAATTTACCTCTGACAGCCGAGTAAGCGTCGTCTTACTCGGGGTCGTACGCCCGCACGTCGTCGACGGGCGGGGCGCCGACGACGAGCGCCCTCGTCGGCTCGCCGTCGTCGGGGACGAACGCGCGCTGGGGGCTCTCCGGCTCGACGGCGAACGCCTCGTCGGCGCCGACGGCGTACTCGCCCTCTGGCGTCTCGACGTGGAGCTCGCCGCCGAGAACGTAGAACAGCTCCTCCTGCTCGCCGTGGACGTGGTAGGCGAGCGGAATCGCCTCGCCGGGGGCGACCTCGTAGACGTGCGCGGCGAGGTTCTCGAGCCCGGCGGCGTCGCTGATCGAGCGCTTTGTCGAGGGGCGGTCGGGCGCCGCGGGGAGCGCCGCGGGGTCGACGTGTGAGTAGCCCATGCGCCGGGGTCGCGTCGCCCGGGAAAAAACCCAACGACAGTCGTTAACGTACCCGACACCGAACGAACCAGGCACCGATGGGTTCGACCGAGGACGACGCGGAGGCCTGCGGCCGGTGTGCGATGAGTTCGGTGGTGAGTACCGCCGAGGCCGACGGGGGCGGCGCCGACCCGTTCGCCGGCGACCGGATCGAGATCTCGGAGCGCGAGGCGCGGCTCGTCTCGCCCGCGGCGTGGTTCGGCGGCGTGAAGCGCCGCGGCGGCGCGGCTGATCCACGGCGACTGAACGCGCGAGTTTAGTAGCCGCGCCGCCACACGCCGACAGAGATGGAAGAGAGCGTCGCCGGGTTCAAAGCGAGAGGAACCTGGTCGGAGATCGTCGAGCACGGCGAGCGGATCAGCCGCGCGCTCCGCGAGGCCGGCGTCGACCGCGACGACGAGGCCTTCGCGGCGTGGAACGAGTGGCGACCGAAGGCCCACGAACGCCTCGGAGACGACGTGAACGAGAAGACGGCCGACCAGGCCAGCGTCACCGAGGGCGAGGGCGAGCGCGCGGGGGTCGACCCCGACGAGGACCTCCGGACCGCAGGCGAGAAGCTCTCCGAGTCCTACGAGCAGGTCGAAGAGGGCGAGGGCGAGGGCGCCGTCGAGTCCTGGAGCGAGTCGCTCGACCACGTCGCGCGCGCCGCCGACTCCGCGGGCCGGAAGGCCATCCGCGCCGTGGAAAACACCGTCTACCGCCGGGTGATGACCCAGATCGCGCCGTACTACTTCGACAACGACCTCGTGAGCGCGAACGTCCAGCGCATCGGCTCGACGGTCGACCCGGAGTACGTCCTCGAGGTGAACATCAACGACGACGACCTGAAGCAGGCGGTGCGCGAGAACCTCGCGGCGTTCGAGGACGACGTCGACCGCTGGCACGTCGACACCGAGAAGCGGGTGGACGACGCCGCCGCCGTCGAGGGCGCGGAACCCCCGGCACGGGAGCGCAACGGCGGGGACCACCGGGAGAACTCGACGACGAACTAACGGAGGAGCGCGAGCGACGCGTGGCGCCGAGCAACGCGAGGGGCCACGGAACGGAGCGGCGAACGGAGTGAGCCGCGGCGGAGCGAGCGGCCCGCGAGACCGAGGCGCGGTGAGCGTTGTGCGGCCGCGCAACGTAGCGAAGCGGGGAGACGGAGGAGCGACCCGCGGAGCAGGAGCGGCTCGACAACCCCCCTTTTGTCGCCCGCCCTCGTTGTTACGTCCGTGCCAACCCCGATGCGCATCGAGGCCGGCGAGCACAGCGCCGACGAGATCATCGCCGCGCTCCGCGAGGGGCGCCGGGTGGTCGTCCGGACAGAGATGCTCGGCGGCGACCACGAGGTGACGCTCCGGCACGACGGAACGACCTTCTACTGCGACACGCCGACGACGCTCCACCGCCACGAGGAGGAGACGGCGATGCGCGAGTGTATCGAGAACATGGGCTACGGCCGGCCGGACTGACGGCGCGGCCGTGGAACTCTGTTGCCGCCCCGCCCGGACGTTTATCGCTCGGGAGCGCCATCCGGAGATATGGCCGACTCGCCCGCGATGGACGACCTCGTCGGGGACCCGGACCCCAGCTTCGAGCACGTGCTCTCCTGTGTGTTCGGCATCCGGGACCACGAGAGCCGGACGTACGTCGTGCTGGCCGAGGAGCCGGGAAGTACGGTCGCCGAGCTGGCCGACCGGCTGGAGCGCGACCGCTCGAACGTCAACCGCTCGCTCTCGACGCTGATGGAGAAGGGGCTGGTCGAGCGCCGGCGGCGCCTGCTCGACCCCGGCGGGTACGTCTACCAGTACACCGCGACGCCGGTTCCGGAGGCGAAGGAGCTGCTCCACGACGCGCTCGACGAGTGGGTCGAGCGGGTCCACGGGGTGATAGAGGAGTTCGAGCCGGACGAGAGCCGGAGCAGCGAGGAGTAGCGCGGGCCTTTTTGCCTCGGGGGCAGGACCAATCGGTATGAGCCTGCGACTCGCCGCGGAGGCCGAGGCGACCCCCGGGGTCGCCGACGACGGGGTGTGGCTGACCTGTATCGCCTGCGGGGCGCAGTTCGCCCCGTTCGACGAGGTGCGGTTCACCTGTGACGACTGCGACGGCCTCCTCGAGGTCCGGTACGAGGAGCACCCGACGTTCGACGACTTCGAGGGCCACGGGGTGTGGCGCTACAGCGACGCCCTGCCGTTCGACGAGGGCGTCACTCTGCCCGAGGGCGCGACGCCGCTCCACGAGGTGCCGCGGCTCCGCGACGAGGTTGGCGTGCGCGCCCTCCGCGTGAAACACGAGGGGATGAACCCCACGGGATCGTTCAAAGATCGCGGGATGACCGTCGGCGTGAAGGTGGCCCAGCGCATCGGCGTCGGCCGACTCGCCTGTGCCTCGACGGGGAACACGAGCGCCGCGCTCGCCGCGTACGGCGCCCGGGGCGGGATGGAGACGCTCGTTCTCCTGCCCGAAGGCAAAGTCGCGGCGGGGAAGGTTGCGCAGGCGGCGCTCCACGGGGCGCGGATCCTGGAGGTCGACGGCAACTTCGACGACTGCCTCGACCGGGTCCAGGACCTCGCGGCCCGGGGCGAGGTCTACCTGCTGAACTCGCTCAACCCTTTCCGGCTGGAGGGCCAGAAGACGATCGGGCTGGAGATCTTAGAGGAGTGTTACGCCGACTACGGCGCGTTCCCCGACCGGATCATCCTCCCCGTAGGGAACGCGGGCAACACCTCGGCGTTGTTCAAGGCCTTCCGCGAACTGGTCCAGTCGGGCGCGCTCCGACCGGAGGAGGTGCCGAAGCTCACCGGCGTCCAGGCAGCGGGCGCCGCGCCGATGGTCGAGGCGGTCGAAGAGGGCAACGACGAGATCCGGCGCTGGGCGGACGTAGAGACCCGCGCGACCGCGATCCGGATCGGCAACCCGGTCAACGCGCCGAAGGCGCTGCCCGGAATCCGCGAGACGGGCGGCACCGCGGTCGCGGTCTCGGACGACGAGATCACGAGCGCCCAGCGCGCCCTCGCCGAGGAGGGCGTCGGCGTCGAACCCGCCTCCGCGTGTTCGGTCGCGGGGCTGCGGAAGCTCCGCGAGCGGGGCGTGGTCGACGAGTCGGAGCGGGTGGTCTGTCTGACCACCGGCCACCTGCTGAAGGACCCGGACGAAGCCTACCGCGCAGGCGGGAAGCCCGAGGGCGTGCCGAACGACACCGAGGGGATCCTGGCGCACCTCGCGGACGAGTAGCGGCGAGCCGCGGCCGTCGTCACAGCTCCCGGCCGTTCGGCGTGTCCAGCGTGATGCGCCGCACGTCGATCATCCGCTCGTCGGCGAGCAGCGTCTCCATCACCTCGTCGGGCACCTCGTCGTCGAGGTTGTACACCGTGAGCGCCTCGCCGCCGATGGTCTCGCGGGCGTTGAACATCCCCGCGATGTTGACCCCGGCGTCGCCGAGGACTGTCCCGATGAAGCCGATGACGCCGGGGGTGTCGTAGTTGCGCGCGACGAGCATCTGGCCGTAGGGGACGGCGTCGACGCGGTAGCCGTCGATCCGGACGATCCGGGGGTCGTCGCCGGCGAAGAGGGTACCACAGACGGAGACGTCGTCCTCGCCGTCGCCGACGGTGACCGTCACCAGCGACTGGAAGTCCTCCGCCTGCCGCGTCTTCTCCTCGGTCACCTCGACGCCGCGCTCCTCGGCCACGCGAGGCGCGTTGACGGCGTTGACAGACCATTCGAGCGGCGCGAACGCGCCCTTGAGCGCGCTCGCGGTGATGAGGTCGACGTCCTCGGCCGCGATCTCGCCCTCGTACCGGACGGTCACCTGCGCGGGCCGCCCGTCGAACGTCTGGGCGGCGACGCGGCCCGCCGTCTCGGCGAGGTCGATGTACGGCGCGATCCGGGGGAACGCGCTCTCGTCGACCGAGGGGGCGTTCAGCGCGTTGATCACCGGCTCGTCTGCGAACGCGGCGACCACCTGCTCGGCGGTGGAGACGGCGACGTGCTCCTGGGCCGCCGAGGTGGAGGCGCCGAGGTGGGGCGTCACGACGACGTCCTCGACGTCGAGAAGCGGGTTGTCGGGGGCGACGGGTTCGTCGGCGAACACGTCGACCGCGGCGCCGTCGAGGACCCCCGACTCGACGGCGCGCGCGAGCGCCGGCTCGTCCACGACGCCGCCGCGCGCGCAGTTGACCAGGAACCCGCCGCCCATCTGTTCGAGTTCGTCGTCGGCGATCAGCCCCTCCGTCTCGGGCGTGAGCGGCGTGTGGACGGTGAGGAAGTCGGCGCGCGCGAGACAGTCGTCGAGGTCGACGAGTTCGGCGCCGAGGCGCTCGGCGCGCTCCTCGCCGATGTACGGGTCGTAGGCGACGAGATCCATCCCGAGGCCGTCGAGGCGCTTTGCGACCTCCTGGCCGACCCGCCCGAGGCCGACGATGCCGAGCGTCGCGCCGCCGAGTTCGGTGCCGAGGTAGTCCGACTTCGCCCACTCGCCGTCCGTGAGGCGGGCGTGGGCCTGCGGGATCGACCGCGCGGTCGCGAACGCCATCGCGACGGTGTGTTCGGCGGCGGCGCGGACGTTCCCCTCGGGCGCGTTCGCGACGATGACCCCGTGGTCGGTGGCGGCGTCGACGTCGATGTTGTCGACGCCGATCCCCGCCCGACCGACGATCTGGAGGTTCGGAGCGGCCGCGAACAGGGCGTCGTCGACGCGCGTCCCGGAGCGGACGATCAGGCCGTGGACGTCGGCGACGGCCTCGTGGAGCGCCGGCCCCTCGAGGTCGTAGCCCGTCTCGACCGTGTGGCCCGCCTCCCGGAGCCGTGCTATCCCCGCCTCGGCGATCGGGTCGGTCACGAGAACCTTCATACCAGACGCGACCCTCGGCCGGCTGTTAAGGGTTTTCGTGCGCGTCTGCGCGTGCGCGACGGCGATTCTCGGCGCGCAGCGCGCACCACCGCCCGGGGCCGGAGCGGAACGCTTGAGACGCCCGCGCGTCCAGAGCGCCCGTGCTCGTAGCGTTCGACTTCGACGGCACGCTCTCGGACTCGGAGATGATCGACGCCCTGGGCGACAGGGCGGGAGTCGGAGAGGAGATCGCCGCGGTGACCGAGCGGGCGATGAACGGCGAGATCGCGTACGCCGAGAGCTTGCGCGAGCGCGCGGGACTACTCGCTGGCCTCGACGACGACGAGGCGGCCGCGGCGTTCGCCGCGACCCGGGTCCGTCCCGGCGTGGGGGGCCTGATCGCCGACCTCCGGGCGGCCGGTCACCACGTCGCGGTCCTCACCGGCGGCTTCGACCGCGGAGTGGAGGCGGCGCTCGCGGCGGCCGAGACGGAGGTCGACACCGTGGTCGCCAACCGCCTCCCCGTCGCCGACGGCGAGCTCACCGGCGCGGTGGAGGGGCCGCTAATCGAGGGGACGAAAGACGAGGCGCTCGCCGACCTCGCCGAGCGCGAGGGCGTGGCGATGGCGGACACCGTCGCCGTGGGCGACGGCGCGAACGACCGCCCGATGCTGGAGGTCGCCGGGCTCGCGGTCGGGTACGCGCCGAAGCCGAACGTGGCGCCCGCGTGTGACGTCGTGGTCGGGTCGGTGCCCGAGCTGCGGACGGTGTTCGGCGACCGTGGGCTGCTCTAAGCCTCCGAGAGCGCGCCGTCGAGGTCCGCGAGGATGTCCGCGGGGTCCTCGATGCCGACCGACAGGCGAACCATGTCGTCTGTAACCCCCGCGGCCTCCTTCTCGGCGTCGGTCAGCTGCTGGTGGGTCGTCGAGGCGGGGTGGATGACGAGCGTCTTCGCGTCCCCGACGTTCGCGAGCAGGGAGGCCAGGTCGACGGAGTTGACGAACGACTTCGCGGCGTCGTAGCCGTCGGCGAGGCCGAAGGCGATCATGGAGCCGTAGCCGCCGTCCAGGTACCGGGAGGCGTTGTCGTGGGTCGGGTGGTCCGCGAGACCGGGGTAGGTGACCCACTCGACCGCCGGGTGGTCAGAGAGGTGCTCGGCGACGATGGCGGCGTTGTCGCAGTGCCGTTGCATCCGCAGCGGCAGGGATTCGAGCTTCTGGAGCGTCACCCACGCGTCGAACGGCTTCTGTGGGTTGCCCAGGTCGCGGAGCCCGCGGGCGATTGCGGCGTAGGTGAACGCGGCGTCGCCGAACCGCTCCGCGAAGTTGACGCCGTGGTAGGCCGGGTTGTCCGCGCCGATCTCGGGGAACTTGTCGGCGTGCTCGGCCCACGGGAACGACCCGCCGTCGACCAGCGCGCCCCCGACCGTCGAGCCCGCGCCGTGGATCCACTTCGTCGTCGAGTCCCAGACGAGGTCGGCGCCGTGGTCGAGCGGCCGGCAGAGGTACGGCGTCGCGAACGTGTTGTCGACGAACAGCGGAACGCCGTGGTCGGCGGCGATCGCCCCGATCCGTTCGAGGTCCGGCGTGTCGAGCGCCGGGTTGCCGATCGTCTCGCAGTGGACGTAGGCGGTGTCCTCGTCGATCGCCGCCGCGTAGGCCTCGTAGTCCAGCGCGTCGACGAACCGCGTCGAGATCCCGCGGCGGTCGACGGTGTGGGTGAAGTAGGTGTAGGTGCCGCCGTACAGCGACGAGGCGGTGACGACGTTGTCGCCCGCGCTCGCGAGCAGGAACGTCGCGAGGTCGAGACTCGCCATCCCGGAGGCCGTACAGGCGGCGCCGACCCCGCCTTCGAGCGCGGCGATCCGTTCTTGCAGCCGGCCGACCGTCGGGTTCATCAGCCGGGTGTAGATATGTCCCTCCTTCTCCAGTGCGAACTGTCCCGCGGCGTCGTCGGCGTCCTCGAAGACGTAGCTCGTCGTCTGGTGGATCGGCGGCGCCCGCGCGTTCGTCGAGGGGTCCGGCTCGCCGCCCGCGTGGAGCGCCCTCGTCGCAAAGCCCGGCTCGTCGTCGTCCGCTGGCTCGTCGGCCATAGGTGAGGGTCGGCGGCCGTGCGTCTAAATCCCCACTCCGCCGCAGGTCCTGCCTCTATCTCGGACGCGCGCGGCGCCGAGCGACGCGTAGCGCCGAGCAACGCGAGGGGCCACGGAACGGAGCGGCGAACGGAGTGAGCCGCGGCGGAGCGAGGGGCCGCGAGACCGAGGACGGTGACTGCGCGGCGCGCCGGAGGCGGGCCGCGAGGTGAGGCGACGAAGTCGCCGAACGGAGGGAGCCGTCCGAGGCGCGCGCGGCCGATCGAAAACGATCCGTCCGGGGCGCGGGGACGGCCGAGCGAACCGCCGGGCCACGGGACCTCACGAAAAGACTCATACCACGGAATCGACACGCCCGGAACGTGCTTGCCCTCCACCCTCCGCTCGTCGCCGTCGGCGTCCTCGGCGCCGTCGTCGGGTCGCTCGGCATCGGCCTCCTCCTCGGCGCGGTCGTCCTCGCGGTCAGACTGCTCGTCTTCGACGCGCCGCTCCGTGACGCCGCGACGCTGGCCGCGGGTGCGGCGGCCGGCGCGGCGCTCGTCGGGGCGGTGTTCGTGGTTCTGTAGGTCCGGTCTCGGGGAGAGACCGCTCTGCAGGACGGTACGTACAGGGGATGCACGTGCCGGTTGAACCCTCGGTCTCCAAGTTCTGTCGGGAACAGCCTGCTGAATACAGAGGCTGTAGTCAGCACTCCCAATACTGCCCGTCGGGATGATGTTCACTCAATCCAACGGTATCACTGCTGGATCGAGTGGCTCTGCATCGGCCCGGTATTCCTCATACAGTGACTTCGCCCACGAAACGACATCCGGGTGCGTACTTTCTAACAGCCCCTTCACGAGTACGCCGTCACCGGCTCGATTTTCGTCGCACAACCAGAGCAGGACTGTGCCATCGACGATATGCATATTGAGCGGCACGCGCTCGTTGTAGAGCCACATCCAATCAGCGATATCCTGCCAGAGGGCCGCCCGCTCCGGGTCGCTACCTAGAACGTCGATGAAGTTAGCTTCGATGACTCCCTCGAAATCGAGCTGCCCCTCGACGACACGACCGTGAAGTGGTTTCATGTACTCAGGGAGTGAGTTCTGTGTGAGCCCACGGTAGCTGTCGCTCCCCCGGAAATGATCCATCGCTCGGTCAAGATGGGCGGTCGGATTGGCCTGCGTTGGCGTTGTAACCTCAGCCTCACGGAAGCACTGAAACTCGAGTTCCCAGGCTGGCTCTGGCAACCAGTCGATCGCCGGGCCGAGATGATGAATCCCCTCCGTCGCCGCCAGATACCGACGGAACTCCGTGACCATCGCCTCTCCGAGTGGCGTGATCCAGTAGCTACTCCCCTCTGACGTGACCCAGCCACGGGCTTCGGCATCATCAAGCACCCGTGCGGCTGTCGATCGGGGTACCCCAGTCGCGTCTTGGAGTTCACGGCGGGACGCAGCGCCGCTAGTGAGTGCCTCCAGCACCTGGATACGGTTGGCCGAGTTCGCCAGAAACTGGATGTCATCGAGAGTGGCGTCCATGTGATCTAATAGCACGGCCTTCGGTAAATAGCTGCCAGCCGATGGACATAGAGGTCTCGTGGACGTGGTTCCACAGGCCCGATGAGGTTGACGACACACACGCCTACCCACGCCGTGTGAGGTGCTCCGAGGCACAGCCTGCCGCGTCCCGAGGTCGTAGCGCGGTGGTGCGAACCAGGGGGTCGAACTCCTGCCGAGCAACCTATCAGTGTCCAAACCATGAGAACGTTCCCATCGAGTAAGGCCAAACGCCTGCGTCTCTTCGGTGAGTATGGGTGAAACACCCATGGCACAGGCGACATCGGACGCCGAACAGCGCGTCAACGACTGGGTTGACATCTGGAACACTGGTGAGTACGAGCGGCTTCCAGACGTCCTCAACGAATCAGCCACGGTGTACGATCCCGGTGCCCCTGGAGGAGTGCTGGAGGGACGTGATGAGTTCGAAGCCCACCTGCGAGAGCTGCGGGCGGGATTCCCGGAGTTCACCATCACGATAGAGGAGATGCTCTCAGGGGACGGAATCGTCATGACAGAGTGGACAGTGGCGGCCACACACGAAGGGGAATTCAACGGTATTCCGGCAACCAACCGCGAGATTGAACTTCAGGGAATGTCAAAAACGTCGATCCGAGACGGCGTCATAGTGGAGGATCGGGTCTATCACGATTTCCACGCGTTCTTGCAGCAGCTCGGGCTCACCGAGGGGTAGGACGTACCCTCTCTCCTTTTTCGACTATCCTCGGTCTGGCACAAGCTTCGTTGCTTCATACGCGCCCCGTGTGCAGCACAGTGGGGAGAGTGTTCCCTGTTCCTGATAGGAGGTCGGCGACAAGTTCGCAGACACACTGATCGGTTGTCTTGAGTCTCGGCTGCCGAAGCGAGCCTGTCGAGCTATCCCGCAGAGCAACGGCCTTGCGATCGCCACGCATACGCCTCGAACGGCTCTCGGTGCCGTAGCCCGCGCTCTCCACGCTCCGCGGCTCACCGCAGTCGCCGTCCTCGGTCCGGTGGCCCGGGCTCCGCCCGCCGTCCTCCCGCGGCTCGCGCCGCTCGCCGCGGTCGGTTTCGAGGACCGTTCACTCACTCCGTTCGTTCACGCCCCTCGTCACGGCCGGTGCCGTGGCCCCAGTCGCTCCAGGCGTCCCGCCGCGGGCCGGCGGCGCCGGCCCGTTCGCTCGCGGCTCTCGTCGGCGGTGTCGGTCACCGCCCGTCCCGCCACGCCGTCGGCGAGGAAATCCCGAAGCGGCGGCCCGACCTTCCCCGGTTCGACGAGGAAGGCGTCGTGACCGTGGTCGCTGGAGACGACGTGGTGGGCAACGGGGACGTCGGCGTCGCGGGCGGACTCGGCGACGGCCTCGCTCTGCTCGACGGTGAAGTGCCAGTCGCCGGTGAAGGAGACGAACAGCGCCTGGCCCTCGAAGGCCGCGAGCGCCTCCGCGTCGGTCCCGTAGCCCGCCGAGAGGTCGTAGTCGTCCATCGCGCGCGTGAGATAGAGGTAGGAGTTCGGGTCGAACCGGTCGACGAACCGCTCGGCCTGGTAGTCCAGGTAGGACTCGACGTCGCGGTAGGGGAAGTAGGCGGCCGCGCGGTCGACCGGGAACGAGTCGCGGGAGGCGTCCCGGCCCGCGGCGCGGCGGCCGAACTTGCGTTCCATCGAGTCCTTCGAGAGGTACATCACGTGGCCGATCTGGCGCGCGAGCGAGAGGCCGTCGGTCGGCCGCGGGCCGCCGTAGTAGTCGCCGCCCTGCCAGTCGGGGTCGGTCGTGATCGCCCGGCGCGCGATCGCGTCGAGCGCGAGACACTGCGGGTCGAGGCGCGCGGCGGCCGCGACGGGCACCACCCGCCGCACGTCGTCGGGGTAGGCGACCGCCCAGTCGAGCGCGTTCATCCCCCCGACGCTTCCGCCGACGACGGCGTGGAGGCGCCCGACCCCGAGGTCGTCGAGCAGCGCGCGCTGTGCGCGGGTCCAGTCCCGCACCGTCACGGCCGGGAAGTCGGTGCCGTACGGCTCGCCCGTCTCCGGGTCTGTCGCGGCCGGGCCCGACGAGCCGTAACACGACCCGGGGGCGTTGACACAGACGACGTGGTACGCGCCGGTGTCGATCGCCTTGCCCGGACCGACGACGTCGCCCCACCACGCGCGGGCCTGTCCGGCCTGGCCCTCGCCGGACTCGCCCAGCGGCGCGACGTTCTGGCTCCCGGTGAGGGCGTGACAGACGAGGACGGTGGGGTCCGACGGGTCGCCGTATGCCTCGTAGGCGAGACGCAGGTTCTGGATAGACTCGCCACAGGCGAACCCGAACGCCCCGACCGAGCGGGTGTCGCGCTTGACCTGCGTCATAGCGCCTCCGCGAGGTCCGCGCAGATGTCCGCCGGGTCCTCCAGACCCACCGAGATACGCACGAGTTCGGGACCGACGCCCGCGGCGCGCTGTTCGGCCTCGCTCAGCTGGGAGTGGGTGGTCGAGGCGGGGTGGACGACGAGCGTCCGGGCGTCCCCGACGTTCGCGAGGAACGAACAGAGCTCGACGGTCTCACAGAGGTCGCGGGCGGCCTCGTAGCCGTCCGCGAGGCCGACGCTCACCATCCCGCCGAAGCCGTCGAGGTACTCCCGCGCGGCGTCGTGGGTCTCGTGGCCCGCCAGCCCGGGGTAGGCGACCCACTCGACCGCCGGGTGGTCAGAGAGGTACTCCGCGACCCGCCGGGCGTTCGCGCAGTGGCGGTCCATCCGGAGGGAGAGCGTCTCGACGCCCTGGAGGGTGGCCCACGCGTCGAACGGCGACTGTTTCGCGCCCACGGTCCGGAGCGCGCGGTAGCGGACGGCAGCGGCGAGCGGCCGGTCGGGAAATCGTTCGGCGAAACAGAGGTCGTAGGACGGGCTCTCGCCGCCGATCTCGGGGAACCGCTCCGGGTGGTCGGTCCAGGGGAACGAGCCGCCGTCGACGACGGCGCCGCCGACGGTCGTCCCCGAGCCGTGGAGCCACTTCGTCGTCGACTCCCAGACGAGGTCGGCGCCGTGGTCGACCGGGCGACACAGGTGCGGGCTGGCGAACGTGTTGTCGACGAACAGCGGCGCGCCGGCGTCGTGGGCGACGTCGGCGATCTCGCGGAAAGGCGGCGTCACCAGCGACGGGTTGGCGATCGTCTCGCAGTGGACGAAGGCGGTCCGGTCGTCGACGGCGTCGGCGTAGGCGTCGGGGTCGAGCGTGTCGACCGTCCGCGTCTCGACGCCGCGGCGCGAGGCCATCGTCGTGAGGTACGTCGCGGTGCCGCCGTAGCCGTCGGCCGCGACGACCACGTTGTCGCCGGCGCGCGCGAGGAGACTCGTGACCGCGTCGAAGGCGGCCATCCCCGAGGCCGTACAGACCGCGCCCGGCGCGCCCGACAGCGAGGCGATCCGCCGTTCGAGGCGGCCGACGGTCGGGTTCGTGAACCGCGAGTAGATCGGGTCCTCGGTTTCGAGCCGAAACCGCTCGGCCGCCGACGCCGCCGACCCGAACTCGTAGCTCGTCGTCTGGTGGATCGGCGGCGCCCGCGCGCCCGTCGCCGGGTCCGGCTCGCCGCCCGCGTGGAGACTCCGCGTCGCAAAGCCGTGGTCTCCGCCGTCGTTCATGTACGCTACGCATAGGTACGGAGAAACTAATAACCACGAGTTTTGGGACGGCGCCCTGGCCCCCGAAACCGACCGAAAGAGGTAGGTTCGAGCGTCCCCGCGTCCGTGGTAAATGAGAGCGAACCACACGGTCGACCTCGAACTCCGGACCGACGACGCGGGCGACCTCTTCGCACGTGGGACGGTCGGCGGCCACGAGGTGCTCGTCGCGACGGCCGGCGACGGGCTGGTCGGCGCCGGCGTGGACGCGGTCGTCCCGGTCGGGGACGAGGGGGGCGCGACCGGCCCCACCACCGTCGGAAAGGGCACGGAGCGCCGGTTCGGGGGCGTCGAACTCCGACACGCCCACCGGCGGGTCGAGATCGCGGACGCGGCGGGCCGGCGGGTGACGCTCGACGCGAGCGCCGAGGCGCCAGCGGTCGGCGTCGAGGTCAGGCGCGCGGACGGCGAGTACGACCAGTACGTCGGCCGGATCGACGACACGCCGCGACGGCTCCGGGTCGGCGCAGACGGCGTGGGCTACGGGCGCCCGGAGTCGGTGGTCGACCGTGGCGGGGGGCGGGACGACTGGGAGCGAAGGCGGGAGGGCGGACGGCGGTAGCCGGGGCGCGTCCCTCGCAATCCGGGAGCTACAAGCCGGCGGCGCGCCGGTCGTCGGTATGAGCGAGGCCGAGGAGGAGAACCCCTACCTCCGGGACCCGCCGACCGAGTTCGCCCCGGTCGACGAACTCGACGAGACGACCGCCGCGGCGCAGGCCGCCCGGCTCCGGGAGGCGGTCCGGGAGCACGACTACCGCTACTACATCGAGGCCGACCCGGTCGTCGGCGACCGCACCTACGACGCGCTGTTCGCACGGCTGGAGGAGCTGGAGGACCACTTCGACCTCGAAGCCGCGGACAGCCCGACCCAGCGCGTGGGGGGCGAGCCGGTCGACGAGCTCGGGTCCGTGTCCCACGTCGTCCCGATGCTCTCTATCGCACAGAGCGGCGAGGCCGACGAGGTCCGGGAGTGGGACGAGCGGGTGCGCGGCGAGGTGGGGGCGGTCGAGTACGTCTGCGAGCCGAAGTTCGACGGCCTGAGCGTGGAGGTGATCTACCGCGACGGCGTCTACGAGCGTGCCGCCACGCGGGGCGACGGCGAGGAGGGCGACGACGTGACCGCGCAGGTGGGGACGGTCGCCTCGATCCCGCGGCGGCTCCGCGGCGACTACCCGCCCTTCCTCGCCGTCCGCGGCGAGGTGTACCTCCCGCGGGACGGGTTCGTCGCGCTGAACAGGGAGCGGGAGGCGCGCGGCGAGGAGCCGTTCGCGAACCCCCGGAACGCCGCGGCGGGCACGCTCCGGCAGCTAAACCCGTCGGTCGCGGCCGACCGGCCCCTCGACTGCTTCTTCTACGACGTCCTCGCGGCGTCCGGCGACCCCGACGCCGACCCGAGCGACGCGTTCGAACTCGGCGCGGGCGGCGTCGGCGTCGAGGGCGTGCCGGAGACGCAGTGGGGGGAGCTCGAGGCGCTCCACGACTGGGGGCTCCGGACCGACCGGAACCACGTCGAGCGGGTCGACGACGTCGAGGCGGCGATCGACTACCGCGACCGCCTGCTCGCGCGCCGGGACGACCTGAACTACGAGATCGACGGCGCGGTGGTGAAAGTCGACCCGCGCGAGGCGTGTGCCGAGCTCGGGACGACCAGCCGCGAGGTGCGCTGGGCGTTCGCGTACAAGTTCCCCGCGCGCACGGAGGAGACGACGGTCCGAGACGTGGTGGTCCAGGTCGGCCGCACCGGTCGGCTGACCCCCGTTGCCCTGCTCGACCCCGTGGAGGTCGGCGGCGTCACCGTCTCGCGGGCGAGCCTCCACAACCCCGCCGAGATCGCGCGGCTGGGGGTCGGCGTCGGCGACCGGGTCCGGATCGAACGGGCCGGCGACGTGATCCCACAGGTCGTCGAGGTGGTCGAGGACGAGGCCGAGAGCCACTTCGCCTTTCCCGACCGCTGTCCCGCCTGCGACAGCCCGGTCGAGCGCGACGGGCCGGTCGCGTACTGCTCCGGCGGCCTCGCCTGTCCCGCGCAGCTCGAACGGACCATCGTCCACTACGCGAGCCGGGGGGCGCTCGACATCGAAGGGCTGGGCGAGAAGTCGGTCGCCCAGCTGGTCGAGGCGGGGCTGGTCGAGTCGCTCGCGGACCTCTACCGGCTCGAAGCCGAGGATCTGGTCGACCTCGAGGGGTGGGGGGAGACGAGCGCCGAGAACCTCACCGCGGCGATAGCCGACGCGCGCGAGCCGGACCTCGACGACTTCCTCGTCGGGCTCTCGATCCCCGAGGTCGGCGGCGCGACGGCGCGCGCGCTCGCCCGAGAGTTCGGGTCGCTGGAGGCGCTGCTCTCGGCGAGCGAGGCGACGGACGGAGAGCACGAGGACCGAGGCAGAGACACGGACGCCGCCCACGCGACGCTCGACGAGTTCGCGGACGCGAACGACGCGAGCGCGGACGACGCGGACGCCGACCCCTTCCGCGCGCGACTGGAGACGGTGCCCGACGTCGGACCGGCGGTCGCCCGCGCCGTCGCGGAGTTCCTCCGGACCGAGTCGAACCGCGCGGCGATCGACAATCTGCGCTCGGTCGGGGTCGACCCACAGCCCGTTGAGACGACCGGCGGCGACGCGCTCGACGGGCTCACGTTCGTGTTCACGGGCTCGCTGTCGGTGCCACGGAGCGACGCAGCGGAGCTCGTGGAGCGACACGGGGGATCGGCAACCGGGTCGGTGTCGGGCGCGACGGACTACCTCGTCGTCGGCGAGAACCCGGGGACGACAAAGCGCGAGGACGCCGCGGCCGAGGGCGTCGAAGAGCTCGACGAGGACGAGTTCGCCGCCCTCCTCGGCGAGCACGGCGTCGACTGGCCGCCGGCGTAGCCCACGGGACACGTCTCGTCGGCGCCGGGGGCGAGAGCCGTGACGCGTCTCTCGGCCGCCTCGTCGCGCCAGCCGTCGGGGCGGCGCTCGCCGGGGTCGTCTCACGGGGTCGGCAGAGGTGAGCCGCCGCGGCCCTACAGGTCCGCTTCCTCGAAGCGGATCAGCCCGAGCAGCGGCGGGACGACGACCCACGCCAGGAGCATCAGGAGTCCGGAGAGCTGGAGCCGCGGGGTGACGCCGGAGCCGGAGTTCGACTCCAGGAACAGCCCGGTCCCGAGCGTCCCGTTCGTGACGAACTTGAACGCGCCCGCGGGGTTGAGCAGCTGGAGGACACGGGTGGTCTGCTGGACGGTCAGGGGCATCCACTCGGGCCAGCCGACGAACGCCGAGAAGAGCCCGAGCGAGCCCTGGATCGCGCCGAGGAGCGCGACGAACACGAGGTAGACGGCGACGGCGGCGGCGATGGCGAGCCTGTCGGAGTCGACGGCCGCGGAGACGCCGACGCCGACGGCGACGAAGGCGACGGCCAGCAGGACGACGAAGAAGACGTACTGGACGTACGCGACGGCTTCGAGCGTGAACGTCCCGGAGAACAGGAAGACGAGCGCCGGGAGCGCGAAGCCGGCGACGAGCGCGACCGCGAGCGCCGCGCCCCGGCCCGCGACCTTGCCGACGACGACGGCAGAGCGGGCGTGCGGGAGCGCGAGCAGGAGCTTCAGCGAGCCGGACTCGCGCTCGCCGACGACGGCGTTGTACGACACCACGAGCGCGACGAGCGGGAGCAGCGTCGTGACGATGCCGTCCTTGATGGGGAACGCGCGGAGCACCCGGGTCGAGGAGAGCGTCGCGCCGCTCCCGCCGAAGATGAGCGAGGTGACGTAGACGGCGGCCCCGATGAGGAGCGCGAAGAGCACAGAGAGGGCGATCAGCCACCGCGAGCGGATCGTGTCCTCGAACTCCTTGCGCGCGACGACCTGCCAGGTCACGCCCGGACCTCCGTCGGCTCGTCGCCTTCGGTGTACGCGAGGAACAGGTCCTCCAGCGACGCCTCCTCGGTGCGGAAGTTCTCGACGGTCGCGCCGGCGTCCTCGACGGCCCCCACCACGTCGGTTTTGGCGTCGGCGTCACAGGCGACGACGACCTCCCCGTCGGCCACCTCCGCGCTCGCCACGCCCGGGAGCGCGCGGACGCCCGAGAGGTCGAGCCCGTCGGCCGAGCCCGCGACGTTCACGACCAGCCGCTCACCCCCGTCGACGGCGTCGCGCAGGCCCGCCATGCTGTCCTCGGCGACGAGCGACCCCTCGCGGAGGATCCCCACGCGGTCACAGACCGCCTCGACCTGCCCGAGGACGTGGCTAGAGAAGAAGACGGTCGCGCCGCGCTCGGCCTCCGCGCGAACGATGTCGCGCATCTCCTTTGCGCCCGAGGGGTCGAGCCCGGAGGAGGGCTCGTCGAGGATCAGCAGTTCGGGCTCGCCGACGAGCGCCATCGCGAGCGCGAGCCGCTGGCGCATCCCCTTCGAGTACCCGCCGGCCGCCCGGTCGGCGGCGTCGGCGATACCCGTGCGCGCCAGCAGCTCGTCGGGGTCGCCGTCGACCTCCTTCGACTCCATCGCGAACTCGACGTGCGTCCGGCCGGTGAGCCGGGAGTAGACGTCGAACCCTTCGGGCAGAACCCCCGTCCGTTGCCGGACCGCGACCGACTCGGCCTGTGCGTCCCGGCCGAGCACCTCGACGACTCCGCTGGTGGGGCGGACGAAATCGAGGAGCATGTTGATAGTCGTCGACTTGCCCGCGCCGTTCGGGCCGAGAAACCCGAAGACCTCGCCCTCGGGGACCGTGAGGTCGAGGTCGTCGACGGCGGTCACGTCGCCGAACCGCTTTGTCACGCCACGGAGGGCGATCGCGTCCATACGCCGGGTTGCGCCGGATCGGGTAAATGCGTTTGTACCTCGGCTCGTCAGAGCCGGTCGTCCGGGTCGTTCCGCGCCGCCACCCGCGCCGCCTCGCTCGCGTACCGCTCGCGTTCGTCGCCCTCGACGGGCGTCAGTTTCCCGGGGTCGACCGTCCGCGCCGCCCGCACGCCGCCGGAGAGCGCGTTCGCCGAGAGCTGTCTGTGCCACGCCCGCAACCCGTCCGGCGTCGCGTAGACGAGACTCACCATCCCCTTGTCGGTGTACGCGCGTTCGACGAGCCAGACCCGAACCTCGGCCCCGCCGTCCTCGCTCATACCGGCCCTCGGAGCGCCCCGGAGTTGTAGTTCCCGCCGAGCGTCACCCTCAACTCCGCGCGCCCCCCACCCGTCACCGTGGACGCCGACGCGGTGCGGACGGCGGCGGCGGACCTCCCCGCGGAGCCGGGCGTCTACCAGTTCCTCGCCGGCGAGACGACGCTCTACGTCGGGAAGGCCGTCGACCTCAGGTCGAGAGTCCGGTCGTACGCCGACCCGCGGAGCGAGCGCATCCGGCAGATGCGCGAGCGCGCCGAGACCGTCGACGTCGCCGTCACCGACACCGAGACGCAGGCGCTCCTGCTCGAGGCGAACCTGATCAAGCGGCTGCGCCCGCGGTACAACGTCCGCCTGAAGGACGACAAATCCTACCCGATGGTCCAGATCACCGACCACGACGCGCCCCGCATCGCGGTGACCCGCGACCCGGAGCCGGGTGCGACCGTCTACGGCCCGTTCACCGACGTGAGCGAGGCGGAGACGGCGGTGAAGGCCGCGCGCGAACAGTACGGCCTGCGGGGGTGTTCCGACCACAAGTACGCCGGGCGCGAGCGCCCGTGTCTCGACTACGAGATGGGGCTGTGTTCGGCGCCGTGTACCGGCGAAATCCGGAGAGAGGAGTACGCCGCGGACGTCGAGGCGGTGACGCGCTACCTCGACGGCGAGACGGGCGTCCTCGCCGAGCCGATCCGCCGGGAGATGGCCGCCGCCGCCGAGGACGAGAACTTCGAGCGCGCCGCACACCTCCGGGACCGCCTCGCGGCGGTCGAGTCGCTCCACGGCGGCGGGGGCGAGGCGGTGGCGAGCGAAGGAGGGAGCCACGAGCGCGCGGTCGACGTCCTCGCGGCGGCGCCCGGCCGCGACGGCGTGGTGGTCGCGCGCCTCGGTGCCGAGGACGGCCAGCTCGTCGACCGGTCGCGCCACCGCCTCGACGGGCCGGACGGCGAGGACGTGACCGAGCCGGCCGCGGCGCTCGCGGCGTTCGTGCCGCAGTTCTACGCCGAGCGCGACCTGCCCGACGCGCTCTTGCTCGCCGAGCGGCTCCCGGCCGACGACGCGGACGTGCGGGAGTGGCTGGAGAGCCGCGGCGTCGAGGTGCGCGTGCCCGGCGCGGGCCGGGAGGCGACGCTCGTCGACCTCGCGCTGAAAAACGCCCGCCGGGGGCGCGAGCGGGACGACCCCGTCGCGGACCTCGCGCGGGCGCTCGACCTACCGAGCGCGGCGCGGGTCGAGGGGTTCGACGTGAGCCACGCGGGCGGGACGGCGGCGGTCGGCTCGAACGTCTGCTTCGTCGACGGGAGCGCCGAGACGGGCGCCTACCGGCGCAAGCGCCTCGTCGACGAGAACGACGACTACGCGAACATGCGCGCGCTCGTCCGCTGGCGCGCCGAGCGCGCCGTCGAGGGCCGGGACGACCGGCCGGACCCCGACCTCCTGCTGGTCGACGGCGGCGAGGGACAGCTGAGCGCGGCGCGGGACGCGCTCGCCGAGGCCGGGTGGGACGTGCCCGTCGCCGCGCTCGCCAAAGAAGACGAGCTGGTGGTGACGCCCGACGGCGTCCACGACTGGCAGGACGACGCGCCGCGCCTCCGGCTCTGCCGGCAGGTCCGCGACGAGGCCCACCGGTTCGCGGTCCAGTACCACCGGACGGTCCGCGACGAGGTGTCGACGGCGCTGGACGGCGTGCCGGGCGTCGGGCCCGAGACGCGAAAACGCCTGCTCGGACGGTTCGGGAGCGTCGAGAACGTCCGGCGCGCCTCGCGCGCGGAGCTCCTGGCGGTCGACGGCGTGGGCGAAGCGACGGCCGAGGCGATAGCAGCGCGGCTCTAAGCGATCGTCTCGTACTGCTCGGAGAGCTTCGCCGCGGCCTCGGCGAGCCCCGCCGTCTCCTCCTCGTTCAGCTCCCACTCGATCACCGCTTCGATGCCGTCGCTCCCGAGCCGACAGGGGACGCCGATCGCAGTGTCGTCGTGGCCGTACTCGCCGTCGAGGACGACCGAGCAGGGGAGGACCTCGCCCGTGTCCCGGAGAATCGCCTCCACGACGTGGGCGACGCCCGTCGCCGGCCCCCACTGGGTCGCGCCCTTGCGCTCGATGACGTCCATCGCGCTCTCGGTGAGCGACCCCGTGATCTCCTCGCGCTCGTCGGCCGTGAACGAGGGGTCCGCGCCGTCGACCCGGACCTTCGAGAAGACGGGCACCTGGGCGTCGCCGTGTTCGCCGAGGATCGTCGCCTCGACGTTCTGCACGGGCGCGTCGAACCGCTCGGCGAGCACGTAGCGAAAGCGCGCGGAGTCGAGACGGCCGCCGAAGCCGACGACGTGGTCGCGCGGCCGGCCGCCGACCTCGTGGAGGTGGCGGTTGAGCAGGTCGACCGGGTTCGAGGTGGTGACGGAGACGAAGTCGTCGCTGTGCTCCGCGAGCGACGACTCGATCGACTCCATGATGCCGGCGTTGTCGCCCGCGAGGTCGAGGCGAGTCTGGCCGGGCTGGCGCGGGATGCCCGCGGTGATCACGACGACGTCGGAGCCGGCGGTCGCCTCGTAGCCGCCCTGCCTGACCGTGGTGTTGGCGTCGTAGGCGACCCCGTGGTTCACGTCCGCGGCCTGTCCGACCGCCTCGTCTTCCTTCTCGGGGATGTCGACGAAGACGAGTTCGTCCACGACGTCCCGGAGCGCGAGGCTGTAGCCCGCCGCCGCGCCGACCGTCCCGGCGGCGCCGACGACGCTGACCTTTGCGTTCGACATGACGTGTCACGGCGTGCCCGCCGCCGACCTAAGCCTGTCGAAGGTCGGATCGCTGAGGATCGACCGCACACGACTGCGGGCGGCGAGGCCGGGGCGCCACGGACGAACCGCCTCGCTCCTCCGTCGCGCTCGCCACGCGTGTCCCGCATCTCGGGTGGCTCGGGCCAGTCCCTCCGTCTCGTGGCGCTCGCTCCGCTCGCGCCACGCGCCCGTCGGGCTTTTCGGCTCCCCCCGCGTACCGACGGTCATGAGCGACTTCGACCGCGAGGAAGAGCGGGAGCGACTCCGCGAGAAGTACGAACGCGACCAGGAGAAACGACAGTCCACCCAGCGGATGTCGGAACTCCTGCTCCGGGGCGCGACGATGACCGACAGCCACTGCGACGACTGCGGCGACCCGATCTTCCGCTACGACGGCCAGGAGTTCTGTGCGACCTGTGAGGCCGAGGGCGTGCCCACGGAGGGAGACGAGACTGCCGCCGACGCGGGGAGCGAGACCGCCGAACCCTCCGCGGAGCCGACACCGGGCGACGGGTCGAGCCCGCAGGACGCGGGCGCACGGGCGCCGACCGACGCGGCCGAGAACGGCCGGACGCCGCCCGACCCGCGGACGACATCCGCGGGGCGCGCGGCGCCGGCGGGCGAACGCGTCCAGAACACGACGACCCCCGAGCCGGCCGACGCAGAGCGTGACCGGACGAGCGGGCGGTCGGCCGACCTCGGCGCCGCCCGCGACTCGCTCGCCCGCACCGTCGCGCGGTTCGCCCGCCGCGCCGAGGAGACCGAGGGGCCGCGCGAGGCCGCCGACCACCTGGCCGCCGCGCGCGAGGCCGCGGAGGCGCTCGCGGCGCTCGACCGGCGATGAAGGTCTTCGTCCCGGTCGACGGCTCGGACTGTAGCAAGCGCGCCGTGGCCTTCGCCGCCGAGATGGCCGAGCGCTACGAGGGCGAACTCCGGGTCGTCCACCTCACCGACGCCGACACCGACGCCGCCCGGCAGGTGCTCGACGGCGTTCGGGACCTCCTGCCCGACGACCACGAGGGCGAGGCGAGCTTCGAGGTCGTCGTGCGAGACATGTCGACTCCGACGGCCAGCCGCGTCGGCAACGAGATTCTCGACTACGCCGCGGAGGTCGACGCCGACCACGTGGTGATGGGACACCACGGCGCCGGCGCGGTCGAGCGCGCGATACTCGGGAGCGCCGCCGAGACGGTCGTGCGCGGCGAGGCGGTGCCCGTGACGGTCATCCCTTAGTCGTCCGCGCCGTCTCCGGCCGGCGCCGGTTCCCGCGTCTCGGGCGCGTAGTCGCTCCCCACCACCTCGCGTACCCGCTCGGCGGTCACTTCGCCGACGCCCGCCACGTCCCGTAGGTCGTCCTCGCGCGCGGTCATCACCGCCTCGACGGTGCCGAAATGGTCGAGGAGCGCGCGCGCCGTCACCGGCCCGACCTCCGCGATAGCGCTCACGACGTACTCCTGCTGTTCGTCGAGCGTCTTCGCGCCCTTCTCGCCGTGGGCGCTCACCGCGCGGTCGCGGGTCGTCTGCTCGCGCTTGGCGAGAACCGCGAGCAGGTCAGCCGTACTCCCCTCGTCCTCGGTGTGGAGGACGCTCATGTCGAAATCGACCGCGAGCGAGGCTATCGCCCCCCGGATCGCGTCCGGATGGACGTTCCGCTCGCCGTAGAGGTCGCCTCCCTCGACTATCACGACCGGCCGGGCGTAGTGACGCGAGAGCGCGCGGGCCTGCTCGAACAGCGAGCGGTTCTCCCCGAGCAGGGTGTCGAGGAAGTCGCTCACGCTCTTTCGCTCGACGGCGACCCGGTCGGAGACGACGTAGTCGCCGACCGCGAGCGTCTCCAGCCGTGTCTCGACGCCCTCGCGGGTCGAGAGGTCCCGCGCGATGGCGGAGTCGAGTTCGCGCTGGTCGATCACGAGTTCGACCGTCTCCCCGTCGTCGCCGGCCGTTGCGACGGTTCCCTCGTCGTCGGTCGCGTCCGCGCCGTCGTCGCTCGTCTCGGCGGCGAAGTCGGCGAGGGCGGCGTCGTCACCGGCGTCCGCGTCCGCCTCGTCGGCGCCGCTCTCGCCCGCCTCGCCCGCGTCGAACTCGTCGAGCGCCCGCTGGCCGCCCGACAGCTCCTCGCGCAGCTCGTCGGCCGACTGCTTGAGACTCCGCAGCTCGTCGGCCATCTCCTCCTCGCGGCGCTTCGAGATCCAGAAGTACGCCTCGTCGCGGGTGTCTGACGCCATCAACACGACGACGCGGCCGTCGTCCTGTCGGCCGGTCCGGCCCTTGCGCTGGATGGACCGGATGGCGGTGGGGACGGGCTCGTAGAAGAGCACGAGGTCGACCTCCGGCACGTCCAGCCCCTCCTCCGCGACGGAGGTGGAGACCAGCACCTCGAACTCGCCCGCCCGGAAGTCGTCGAGCGTCTCCTGCTGTTCGGTCTGGGTCATCCCGTCGCTCCCCTCTCGGTCGCCCTGCCCGACGAACTTCCGGACCGCGAACCCCTCCGAGAGAAAGTCCACGAGCGCCTCGGCGGTGTCTCTGGACTCCGTGAACACGATCACGCGGTCCCCGCCGTCGACGCCGAGGGTCTGCGCGAGGAGGATGCGCGTGCGCCGGAACTTCGGGTGGAGCCCGTCGAACGACTCGGCCTCGCGCATCGCAGACCGCACCCGGGGGTCGGAGACCATCCGCTGGGAGGCCTTCGACGCGCCCGAGGACCGCGCGGCGTTGCGCTGACGCTCGAAGTACCGGCGGAGGGCCTCGACGCTCTGGGTCTCGGCGTAGGTGACCGCGGTCCGGAGCTTCCGGACTTCGGCGAGCGCCGACATCGCCTCGTACCCCTCGGACTGGTCGTTGTTCATCAGCTCCCGGACCTTCCCCTGGATCCGGTTGATCTGCGTCTCGGACATGTCCGGCTTCGTCGAGGAGGTGACGCCGATCTCCTTCAGCGTCTCCAGGCGCTCGGTGATCACCTCGTTGATCCGATCTCTGATCGAAAGCACCTCGTCGGGGAGGTCGAGTTCGACCCACTCGACGTCGGTGTCGTGGGTGTACTCCGCGACGTCTGCGTCGTCCTCGGTCATCACCGCCACCTCGTCCAGCCCGAGGTTCTCGCAGACCTCGCGAATCGCCTCGGCGTCGCCGCCGGGCGAGGCGCTCATCCCCGTCACCAGCGGGTCGGCCGCGTCGGCGTGGTAGCGCTCCGCGACGTAGACGTAGGCGTAGTCGCCGGTGGCGCGGTGACACTCGTCGAAGGTGAGGTGCGTAACGGCCGAAAGGTCGATCCGGCCGCCGATCAGGTCGTTCTCGACAACCTGTGGCGTCGCGACGACGACGCGGGCGTCGTCCCAGAGCGCCGCGCGGTCGTCCGGGCGCACGTCGCCCGTGAACGTGACCACCGCGTCGTCGTCGAGGGCGAGCGCCTCGCGGTAGAACGCGGCGTGTTGCTGGACGAGCGGCTTCGTCGGCGCCAGGAGGAGCGAGGTGCCGCCCGCCTCGTGGAGCCTGTGTGCGGTGACGAGCAGTGACACCGCCGTCTTGCCGAGACCGGTTGGGAGACAGACCAGCGTGTGCGCGCCGCGGGCGCGCTCGACGAGCCGGGTCTGGTAGGCGCGGGCCTCGACGACCCCCGGCGCGACGAGCTGCGCGTCGACGTAGTCGGCCTCCGTGGTCGCCATCGACTCTGATCGCGGTCTACCGGCGGATAAGCGTTGGCCGAGCGGGGTGAAAGTAACGCGGGGCGCGAGCGGCGTGGCGGCGAGCAACGCGAGGGGCCACGGAACGGAGCGGTGAACGAAGTGAGCCGCGGAGGAGCGAGGCCCCGCGACGTGGAGGCGAGACGACGTCGAACCGCGGAACGGCGCGAGCGACGAACTGCGGAGCGGGGGAGCTTAGCGACGCCGCGTCGCGATCAGCGCCGCCGCGAGCAGCGCGAGCACGGCGACGACCGCGCCGAAGCCCGACCCGAAGCCGTCGGTCGGCGTCGGCGTCGGCGACGGCGTCGGGGACGCGGTCGGCGTCGGCGACGGCGTCGGGGACGCGGTCGGCGTCGGCGACGGCGTCGGGGTGTCTGCCTCCGTCGGCGTGGGCGTCGGCGTCGCGAGCGTCTCGACGAGCTGGACGTCCACGGTGTAGGTGTTCGCGCCGTCCTCGGCGGTCAGCGTGTAGGTGCCGACGGCGGCGCCCTCGGTGTCGATCTCGACGACCCAGACGCCGTCCTGGCCCCACAGCTCCGTCGAGGTGAGCCCGACGGTGGTGTCCTCGTTCGCGAGTTCGACCGTGATCGTGTTGTCCTCGGGCTGGAGGTTCGTCTCCCCCTCGACTATCACCGTGTCGCCGACCGCGACGGGGTTGACCCCGGTGGCGGCGCTGTCCCGCGGGTAGACGTCGGTGACCCGCGTCTGGGCGCCGGTCAGGCGGGCCTGCTGGGACTCCAGCAGGTCGTCGCTGGCCGTCGCGTCGACGGTCTCCGAGCGGAACGCCGAGCGCACCTGGTCGCCGGTCAGGGACTGCTCGCCGAGCGACTGCTGGGCGTACTCCTGGAGGCCGTCGATCGTCGCGTCGAACGACCCGGGCAGGTTGCCGTCGCCGACCCGGCCGTCCCGGCCGGTCGAGTAGACGAACAGCGACACCTCGCCGCTGCTCAGCGCGGAGATCGAGACGCTGTCCTCGTCGATGCTGCCGTCGTCGTCGACGCCGATCGACCGCGCGACGACGTTGCCCCGGGGGCCGACCGCGACGAACAGCACCTCGTCGGAGCCAGCGGCCGTGCCGTTGATGTTCACGTCGCCGTCCTCTTCGGCGATCTGTCCGCGCACGAGCGAGGGGAACGAGGCCGATAGCGACTGGCCGGTGACGCGGATCGACTGCTGCTCGGAGGTGCCCTGGGTGAACTCCTGGGTCGTCAGCCGGTCGTCCGGCTGGCCGTCGCCGTCGAGGTCGGCGTCCGCCGCGGAGATAACGCCGATCCGGTAGCTTCCGGGGAGCGCGAGAACCCCGTTACCGCCGCCGTTGCCCTCGCTCAGCCGGATATCCTCGGCCTCGAAGGTGCCGTCGGCGTCGACGAAGATCTCCCGGTCGCCGTCGAGTTCGACGATCTCGTAGTCGTCCTGGCGGGCGTAGATCGCGACCGACTCGATCCCGGTCGGCGCGGTGCCGTTGACGGTGACCGACTGTCCGACGACGTAGGTGTTGCCGGGCCGGGAGAGCGTCACTTCGCCCTCCTCGACGTCGAACTCGGCGTCGTCCGACTCGAGGTCGCCGTTCCCCGCGACCGTCGGCGGGCGGGCGTAGCTGCCGCCCGAGACCGCGAGCGGGTCGGAGACCGTCAGCTGAACGCTCGTCTCGGCGAGGGCGCCGGTGTCGAGCGAGCCGCGGCCGAGGCCGTCGTCGCCGATCTCGACGACGGCGTAAACTCCGTCGACGTCGGTCGAGGCGTTGACGTTCGCCTCGCGGACGTAGCTGTTGCCGTCGACGACGCCCTGTTCGACCACGTCGCCGACCGGGCGGAAGATCGTCGCGGCGTTCGTGGGCGAAGCGCCCGAGCGGACGTCGCCGCTCCCGATCTGGAGTAGGTGGTAGTCGCCGGCCGCGCCGCCGATGACGTCGAAGTTGACGTTCGCGCCCTGGGTCACCGTGTCGTTGGCCATCTCGACGCCGACGCCCTCCTGGGAGGTGACCTCGATGCTCGTCGCGCGGCTGGCGTCGTCGAACGTCAGGGAGTCGGAGCCTTCGAGCGTGACGTTGTACGTGCCCGCGTCGACGTTCCGGAAGTCCATCGGGATGCGGACAGAGCCGCCGCCGTTGGCCTGGGCGTCGTCGACGATGCTGTTCGTGACCTCGAGGCCGTCGTCGCCGCCTTCTCTGACCGTCACCTCGAGGTTCTCCGCCCGGTGGAAGTTGTAGTCCGCGACCAGGGTCAGGTTGGCGCGGCTCTGCGTGACCGCGCCGCCCTTGACGTCGGCGCCGTTCGCGTTCTGGATCTCGAAGTCGCTGATCCGCGGGCGGTCGACGGTGATCGCGGGGGTGCTCCGGGTGCCGTCGTTGGAGTAGCGGCCGGTGTCCACGTTCGGGGGGATCGGCGGGCTGAGCGGCGTGCCCTCGGAGACGCTGGTCAGGGTGTCGCTCAGCGGGTCGCCGAACTCGAGGTCGTCCTCGCCGCGGTAGACAACGGCGCCCGGGTAGACGACGCCCGCGCCCTCGGCGGTGTCGAACGACCCGCTCCCGCCGGGACCGGCGCGGGTGACGCCGGCCGGGCGCGTGACGGTGAACGAGGTCGCCGTCGACCCGTCCGGGACGAACGACGTGTTGCGCGACCCGACTGTCGCACCCACCGGGTACGACAGGCTGGTGCCCGGCGCCACGCCGGAGGCGTTGACCTGGAGCGTCACGTCGACCGTCGTCTGGACGGTGGTCGGACCGCCGCTGCCGGCGCCGGTGATCCGTGCGTAGACGACCGTCGACCCGCCGACGGTCTGTGTGCCGACCGCGCCGACCGACCCCGGGGACGCCGACGCCGAGACGCCGTTGACCGCTCCGCCGGCGTCTTCGAGCGCGGAGACGTCCACGTAGACGACGGCGTTCGAGTTCCCGCCGGTGTTGACCGGGACCCCCGAGACGGTCTGGCTCTGCCCGCTCTCGGCCGTGACGTCGGCGGCGCTCCCTGGGCCGTCGAGCGGCGGCACGAGGTCGGCCGGACGGCTCGCGGCCGGGCCGCCGGCCGTGCTGACCTGGACGCTCAGTCCGGTCGCCGTCGACGCGCCGCTCGTGTCGTAGGTGACGTCGACGACCACCGTCGCCGTGTCGCTGGCGTTGTTGGTTCCGGTGTCCTCGACGGTGAACTCGACGTTCGAGCTGCCGTCGAGCGACGCGGAACCGACCTGTACGTCCGTGCCGCCGTCGAGCGTGGCCGACGCGCCGGTCACCGTCGCGCCCTGGCCGCGGAACGCGCTCGTGTCGACGGTCACCGTGTCGGTGCTGTTGTTCGCGACGGTCACGTCGAACGCGACGGTCTGCCGTGCGCTCGACTGGTCGACGACCACGTTGGTCGCCTTTGTGATGCTGACGTTTGTCGCGGCGGCCGCCGCGGGGCCCGCGAACCCGAGTGGGGCAACCACGACCGAGAGGACCGTAACAACCGCGAGTACGACGGCGGCCGCACGTAGTAATCTATCTGACATGATGGTGGAGGGCGTTGTCGGTAGTGTTGCGGCCCGGTCGGTTCAAGTGTCTTGTGACTCGATAGTGGGGGTGAGGAGTCGTTCCCGTCTCCGTCGCGGCGCTATCAGCGTCCGGAGCCCGCACGGCCCAGCGCTCACCTACTGTCCTGGAGTCCACACGCCCTGCCGGAGGTCCATCCACGTTACCACGGCGACGTGGGGGAGCGTCAGCACCGCGATGCCGACGAGGTAGAGCCCGAGATAGCCCGTGCGGTCGGCGGGCGCGTTCGGGACGACGAGCGCCAGGAGGGCGAAGACGGCGAGCGACGCGGCGGTGAGCGGCGCGGCGTCGCGCGCGAACCGACCCATCGCCGCCCACGTGTCGCCCGCGGCGAGCGCGCGCGCCGCCTCGTCAGTCGAGAGCAGGAGCCGCGCGACGTGGCGCAGAGCGTGCCAGAGACAGAAGTAGAGCCCGACGGCGAGAATCGGCGGCACGACGGCGAAAAACGCCCACAGGAGCGCCACCTCGCCCGCGTCGGCCAGCCAGGGCAGTCGGGGGGCGCCGCCGCGCACCCGCAGGCCGCCGAGGACGACCCCGACGACCGAGAGCGCGAGGAGCCCGCCGCCGGCGACCAGCCGGCCGGTCGGCGAGAAGGCGGGCGCGAGCGCCGCCGCGTCGGCGCCGAACAGCGAGACGACCCCGAGCGCGACCGCGCGGTACCGCTCCGGGAACGCGGCGAGCGGCGCGAGCATCGGCAGCCCGCCGCGGACGACCAGCGCGAGCGCGCGCTCGGCCGTCGTCGGCAGGTGGCCGGCGCCGTCGAACGCGAGGAGCGCGTAGACGTCGCCCTGTCCCCAGTGAAAGAGCGTGAGGAGGACGAAAAAGACGAACGAGGCCGTCGGGGCGAAAAACCACGCGACGGCGTAGAGCGCCATCAGAGCGACGTAGACGACGGCCACCCACAGCATCGACCGGACGGTGACGCCCGACCCGAGGCGGCCGGGCACGAGGTGGTCGACGGCGCCGTGGGGGAGTCCGAGGACGACGATGGAGAGCGCGAAAGGCGCGTAGACGACGGCGGCGGGGACCGAGGCGTCGAGAACCGACCCGGCGGCCGCGAGGAGCGCAACGGCGCCGAGCGCGACCCACGACGGCCGGACGACGGTCCGCGAGAGCGTTCGGCGGGCGGCCGGGGCGACCGCACTCACCGCCACCGGGCCACCCCCGCGGCGCGCGAGAGCGCGTCGACGAGCCGTCCCGACACCGTGCCGGCGCGGTGCGCGGAGAGCAGCCACGCGTAGAGCGTCATTCCCCAGACGACGAGGAGGGTGGTGACGAGGAAGAACACGCCCTCCTCCACCGGCAGGCCGAGGACGAGGAGCCCGGTGGAGGTCTCGGGCGCGATGGTCCAGATCCCCAGTCCGATCGCGACCCGGTCGGCCGCGGCGAAGTACAGGGTGGGAACGAGTGCCGCGGGGAGCCACCGCGTCCACGTCCGGACGAGGTAGCCCCCGCCGACGGCCCACTGGAGCGCGAACAGGGGACAGGCCCACGCGAGAATGGCCCCGAGGTAGAACCCGTCCGGCGTGGCGAGGAGGGCAACGCCGCCCGCCGTCGCGCCCAGGGCACCGAGGGCGCCGAGCGCCCGCGGCCCGAGGCGCCAGTCGCCGGGTTCGAACGTCGGGTCGACGCCGTACCACGAGAGCCAGAGGCCCGCGGCGGTCGTCTGGAGAACG
This sequence comes from Haloferacaceae archaeon, assembly GCA_036626375.1. Classification (GTDB taxonomy): domain Archaea; phylum Halobacteriota; class Halobacteria; order Halobacteriales; family Haloferacaceae; genus A07HB70. The sequence goes on along the minus strand of JAZKRX010000005.1, from coordinate 43,920 downwards.
AAAAACAGGTACTCTCCGAGGGGGACGGCGCCGAAGCGCACGAGCACCGTTCCCTCGCCGTAGTACCACACGCCGCGTTCGATCATGGCGTTGTCCCACGGCGTCGTGTAGAGCACGGCGGCGACGATCATCAGCGCGAGCGCGGTCCGCTCGACGCGCCCGCCGGAGCGCAGAAGCGGCGGCCGCAGCGCCGCCAGGACGAGGAGCGGTGGAAGGACAAAGACGGCGTGGAATCCGAGGTACGAGAGCGTCACCGCGTCGCCACCCACCCGGTCATCGCCGGAGGGACGCCCGGGACGCTGTTAAACTGCCCGTCTCGGTCGGACGAACACGGCCGCGGACGGGGTCGACCCGGTGTGTGCCGGACGGGCCGTTGCGAGCCATCTCCGGGCGTCGTCGCCCCCGAGGCCGGGACGGCCGGCGCGCGGAGACGACAGCCGTCTCAGACCACCCGGTCGCCGGCGTCGTCGAACACCCGGATGGCGTCGACGGGACAGACGCGGCCCGCGAACTCCGCCTCGAACTCTTCGCCCTCGGGCACCTCGACGGCGTACACGTCGTCACCCCAGTCGGCCTCGACCGGGTCGCCGTCGACGAGGTGGGCCTTCCCGGCGTCGACGTCCTTCTCGAAGTCGGCCCACTCGTCGACACACTGGAACATCCCGATACAGGTCTCACGGTCGTACTCGACGCGCATGGCCGAGGGTGCCACGGGAGGGGGATAGCGGTGACGGTGAGCGCGGCGCGGACACCCCGCCGAGTCTATTGGTAACGTTCACCATAGATTCATGTCGGTGAAGCGCGTACGGCCGCCCGGAGGGATGTACAGTCAGTCCGCCGCGAACCGGGAGGAGTCGAGGAGTGACGCGCCGACGGCCGCCACGCGGCTCCAGCACTACGGGAGCAGTCTCGTCGGCCTCGCCGTCGTCGTCGCCGTCTTCCACTCCGTTACCCCGGTGCTGTTCGACCTCGCGGCAGCGTTCGCGGAGTTCTCGGCGACGGCGCTGGTGTTCGGGCTGGCGGCGCTCTGGGTGCTGGTCTGGCTCGGCGTCGAGACAGCCTGGGGCTGGGGGGCCGGACGGCTCGGGTGAGGCGGCGACGCCGCCACGGCCACAGGGCGGCGAGAGCGAGGGACTAAAGCCGAACAGGAGCCAACCGGAAGCGTGAACCTCGCGGACCTCGACCTCCCTGCCGGCGTCGCCGACTTGCTCGGCGAGGCGGGGATCGAGTCGCTCTACCCGCCACAGGCCGCCGCCGTCGAGGCCGGGCTGCTGGACGGCGAGAGCGTCGTCGCGAGCGTCCCGACCGCGAGCGGGAAGACGCTGATCGCCGAGCTCGCGATGCTCTCGGCGCTGGAACGGGGCGGCACCGCGCTCTACGTCGTCCCCCTGCGCGCGCTCGCGAGCGAGAAAAAAACGGAGTTCGAGCGGTGGGAGGAGCTCGGCTACACCGTCGGCGTCGCCACCGGCAGCTACGACGCCGACGGGGAGTGGCTGGCGACCCGCGACATCATCGTCGCGACGAGCGAGAAGGTGGACTCGCTGGTGCGCAACGACGCGCCGTGGGTCGACGACCTCTCCGCGGTCGTCGCCGACGAGATCCACCTCGTCGACGACCGGAACCGCGGCCCGACGCTCGAGGTGACACTCGCCAAGCTACGGACGCTGAACCCCGGGCTCCAGACCGTCGCGCTCTCGGCGACGGTCGGCAACGCCGCGGACGTGGCGCGGTGGCTCGACGCCGAACTCGTCGAGTCGACGTGGCGCCCCATCGAGCTGAAGACGGGCGTCCACGTCGGGTCGGCGATCAACTTCGACGACGGGAGCCAACGGGAGGTGCCCGTCCCCCCGGGCGGGCGCCAGACCTCCGCGCTCGTCGCCGACACGGTCGACGAGGGCGGGTCGGCGCTCGTCTTCGTCAACTCGCGGCGCAACGCCGAGGCCGCGGCAGACCGGCTGGCCGACGTCGTGACAGAACGACTGACCGCGGGCGAGCGCGCGGACCTACAGGAGCTGGCCGCGGAGATCCGTGCGGACTCGGAGACGGAGACGAGCGCCGACCTCGCGAGCGCGGTCGAGCGCGGCGCGGCCTTCCACCACGCCGGGCTGTCGTCGACCCAGCGCTCGCTCGTCGAGGACGCCTTCCGCGACCGTCTCGTGCGGTCGGTCGCCGCGACCCCGACGCTCGCCGCCGGCGTCAACACCCCCGCGCGTCGGGTGATCGTCCGGGACTGGCGGCGCTACGACGGCGACGCGGGCGGGATGACGCCGCTCGACGTCCTGGAGGTCCACCAGATGATGGGCCGGGCGGGACGGCCCGGCCTCGACCCGTACGGCGAGGCGGTGCTGACCGCGAAGTCGACCGACGAGTACGAGCAGCTGGCAGAGCGGTACGTCGGGGCCGACCCGGAGCCGGTGCGCTCGAAGCTCGCCGCCGAGCCCGCCCTGCGGACCCACCTGCTCGCCACCGTCGCGAGCGGGTTCGCCCGCACCCGCGCCGGGCTCCTCGACTTTCTCGACCGCACGCTGTACGCCGAACAGACCGACGGCCGCGCGGAGATCGAACGGGTGGCCGACCGCGCGCTCGGATACCTGGAGGCGAACGACTTCCTGGAGCGGTCGGGGACCGCGGGCGACGACCTGCGGGTCACCTCGCTCGGACACACCGTCTCGCGGCTCTACCTCGACCCGATGAGCGCGGCGACCATCCTCGACGGCCTGCGGTGGGCCGACCGCGAGGGCGCCGAAGTCACGCCGCTCGGCCTCTATCACCTCGTCTCGCGGACGCCCGACATGTACGGACTCTACCTGAGGTCGGGCGACCGCGAGACGTTCACCGACCTGTGCTACGAGCGCGAGGACGAACTCCTGGGGACGACGCCCTCGGAGTTCGACGACGTCGCCTTCGAGGAGTGGCTCGCGGCGCTGAAGACGGCGACGCTCCTCGAAGACTGGGCCTCCGAACTCGACGAAGACCGGATCACGGAGCGCTACGGCGTCGGTCCCGGCGACGTGCGGGGCAAGACCGAGACGGCAGAGTGGCTGCTCGGCGCCGCGGAGTCGCTCGCGGGCGAGGCGGGCCTCCCGACGACGCCGGTCCGGAACGCGAAGCGCCGGGTCGCCGACGGCGTGCGCGCCGAACTCCTGGCGCTCACGGAGGTCGGCCAGGTCGGGCGGGTGCGCGCGCGCCGGCTGTACGAGGCCGGGGTCGAGAGCCGCGCGGACCTGCGCGAGGCAGACAAGTCCACGGTCCTCGCGGCGCTCCGGGGGCGCCGCGGGACGGCAGAGCGGGTCCTGGAGAACGCCGGGCGGCCCGACCCGTCGATGGACGAGGCGGCGGTGAGCGAGGCGGACGCGGAGCAGGTCGAGGAGGGGTTCGAGCGCGCCTCGACCGTCGCAGCCGAGACAGAGGGCGACCAGGCGAGCCTGGGGGACTTCTGACCGTGCCGGTCGCGGTGGTCACCGGGACGCCGCGGACGGACGCGGACGCGTTTCTCGACGCGCTCGCGGCGGTGCAGGCGGACCGTGGCCTCGCCGTCGTCCAGGCGTTCGACGCGCGGTACGTCGCCGACCGCGAACACCTGCGCCGGGCGTTCGAACTCGCGGAGCGCGAGCGGTCGCGGGGAGCGGCGATCGCCGACGACCGCGAGATGGAGGTGCTGCTCTACGCCGCCGGGCGCCGCCAGATAGACCGCGCGCTGACGATGGGCGCGCGGGAGGGCGAGCCGGCGGCAGTGCTGGTCGCCGGCACCGAGGCCGCCGTCGACGCGGGTGTCCGGGCGGTCGGCGCGCTGGACTGCTTCGACGCCGGCGAGGTCGACCTGGGCGACCCCGCGACGCTCCGCGCGTTCTTCGAGCTCTCCGACGCCGAACTCGCGGCCGCGGACGACGACCTCGCGGGACTCGTCCGCGAGCGGGTCGCTCTGCTGGTGGTCGAGCGGTAGACTCTCGGCCGTGGCGGCCCCAGCGTCCGCGTGAGCGAGGAGACGGAGCGAAACGTCCGCGGCGAACCGCTCGACCCGTGCAGCACCGACCCGGAGACCGGCTACCTGCGGGACGGACACTGTCGGCACCTCCGGCGCGACCCCGGCCGTCACGAGGTGTGTGCGGTCGTCACCGACGAGTTCCTGTCGTTCTCGAGGGCGCAGGGGAACGACCTCGTGACGCCGCGACCCGACCTCGGGTTCCCGGGGCTGGAGCCGGGCGACCGGTGGTGCCTCTGTCTGCCGCGGTGGCTGGAGGCCAGGGCGGCCGGCGTCGCGCCGCCGGTGGTGCTCGCGGCGACGACCGAGGGGGTGCTCGACGAGGTCGAACTGGCGACCCTCCGCGAGCACGCGGCGGACGACGAGAGCGCGGACGGAGACAGGTAACGGCCCGCCGGGAGACGCGAGCCGCCGCGACGGCAGCCGGGCCCGAGGAGCGGTCAGGTCGACGACTCACCGCCCGGTCGGCCCGGGTCGAGGTCGACCAGCTCCCGCGCCAGCGACCGGCACTCGTCGACGGCGTCTACCCGGTCGGTCCAGCGCGGCGGGACCGCGTCGGCACCGAAGCGCGCGCCCGCGCTCGCGCCACAGACGGCGCCGACGGTCCCGGCGTCGCCGCCGCGGGAGACGCTCGTCACGACGGCGTCCTCGAACGACTCGGCGGTCAGCGCGTCCGCGAGCGCCGTCTCCAGCGTCGTGAGGACGAACCCGCCGTTCTCGCGGCGGGCCTCGCGCTCCGTCGCCACCGCCAGCGCCTCGCGCACGCCGGTCGGCGCCGCCCGCTCGCCCGCGAGCGAGAGCGCCGCCCCGAGCGCGTCCTCGACGCCCGCGCCGTCGAGCAGTTCCCGCACGACCCGCGCGAGCGCGACACAGGACTCCACACACCGCGGGTCGGCGTGTGTGAGCCGCGACGCCCCGGCCGCCGCCTCGGCGAGCCGCGTGCGGTCGGCGTACGCGAGCGCGGTCGGCACACAGTACACCAGGCTCCCGTTGCCCGCGTTCTGGCCCTCGGGGCGAGCCGCCCACGCCGTGCGGGCGGCGTCGGCGGGCGTCGCGGCGTCGTCGTACCCCCGGATCGCCTCGGCGGTCGACGGGTCCACGTCGAACGGGTCGCCCGCGAGCCAGTCCGCGAACCGCTCGGCGGCGTCGGCGGGGTCGAACGCGCCGCACGCGGCCAGCGAGCGGGCGAGCCGGAGCGTCAGCTCCGTGTCGTCGGTGACGGTCCCCGCCGGCTGGCCGTGGGTCCCGTCGGCGAGCATCTCGGCGACGCGGCCGTGGTCGCGCGCGACCGAGTCGCTCGACCGGGACTCGACGGGGCGGCCGAGCGCGTCGCCACACGCCAGGCCGACGAGCGCGCCGACCGCGCGGTCGTGGTCGTCCACGGTGGTCCGTCCGCCGACGGCGAGAAGTGTGTGTCGGTCGCTACGGCTCGAGGACGACCCGGAACCGCGCCTCGTTGTCGATCATTCGGTCGTAGGCCGCCTGGACGTCGTCGAGGCCGAACCGCTCCACCTCGGGGGTGATCTCGCGGAGTGCGGAGAACTCCAGGGTGTCCGCGGAGTCGCGGGCGTGGCCGGAGCCCCAGCCCTCGACGCTCGCGCGCTTGCCGATCAGGTCCATCACGTCAACCGACACGTCGTCGCCGGGGACGCCGACGGCGACCAGCTGGCCGTCGGTCCCGAGTCCCGGCGCGATCGCCTCGATCGCCGCCGCGGAGGGCGCCGTCGCGAGGATCAGGTCGGCGCCGCCCATCTCCGTCAGGCGCTCGGCGGGGTCGTCCTCGCCCGCGTCCACGAAGTGGTCGGCGCCGAGGTCGCGCGCGAGGGGCGCTTTGTCCGGCGAGCGCGAGACCGCGACCGTCTCGTAGCCCGCGGCGTGGGCGTACTGGACGCCGAGGTGGCCGAGGCCGCCGACGCCCTGGACCGCGACGAGGTCGCCGGGGACGGCGTCGGCGTTCCGCAGCGCGTTGTATGTCGTGATCCCCGCACAGAGCAGGGGCGCGGCGTCGACGGAGTCGAGCGCCTCGGGGACGGGCGCGAGCGCCTCCTGCGGGACCGCCGCGTACTCGGCGTAGCCGCCGTCGAAACTCAGCCCCGTGATCTCGGCGTTCTCGCACGCGAGGAAGTTCCCGCGCTCGCAGGGCTCGCAGTGGAAACAGTGCCCGCCGTGCCAGCCGGCGCCGACCCGATCGCCCTCCGCCCAGCGGACCACGTCCTCGCCGACGCGGGCCACGTCGCCGACGAGTTCGTGGCCCGGCACGCGGGGGTAGTCGATCCCCGGGAACGCGCCCTGGACGACGAACTCGTCGCTGTGACAGATGCCACAGGCGTCGACGGCGACCAGCGCCTCCTCGGGGCCCGGCTCGGGGACCGGTCGCTCCTCGACGTCGAACGGCTCGCCGGGGTCCGGGACGACCGCCGCGCGCATTCGCTCTGGAACGGACATCGGTTCGGGCGTGGGGCGGGTGCCGCTTGAACCCACGGACACCGGCCGAAACCGACGAGTACCGTCCCGGCGTTCGTCTCCCATGGACTACGAGGTGTATCTCGTGACCGAGGCGGGGCTGGCGGACGGCCGGACGACCACCGACGTCGTGCGCGACGCGGTCGCGGGCGGCGTCGACGTCGTCCAGCTGCGCGAGAAGATGACGAGCGCGCGCGCTCGCTACGACCTCGGGCGGAACCTCCGGGCGCTCACCCGCGAGGCCGGCGTTGCGCTGGTCGTCAACGACCGGGTCGACATCGCGCGGGCGATCGAGGCCGACGGCGTCCACCTCGGCGACGACGACCTGCCGGTCGAGGTCGCGCGCGAACAGCTCGGCGAGGACGCCGTGGTCGGCCGCTCGGTCTCGACGGTCGAGGGCGCCGAGGCGGCCGAGGCGGCGGGCGCGGACTACCTCGGCGTCGGCGCCGTCTACCGGACGGCGACGAAAGACACCGAGCCACGCCAGAGCGCGATCGGGCTCGACCGGGTGCGGGCGATCCGTGCGGCGGTCGACGTCCCGTTCGTCGGGATCGGCGGCGTCGACGCCGGGAACGCCACGGACGTCGTCGCGGCGGGCGCCGACGGGGTGGCGGTCGTCTCCGCGATCATGGCGGCTGACGACCCCACCGCGGCGACGCAGGAACTGGGCGACGCGGTCGAGCGCGGGCGCGAGCGGCGCGAGCGAGGGTCGGAGCGATGACCGGCGCGCTCCGGGACCTCGATGGCGCCTCGGTGCTGGTCACGGGGGCGTCCAGCGGCATCGGCGCGGCGACCGCAGAGCGGGCCGGCGCGGCCGGCGCCGAGGTCGTGCTGGCGGCGCGGCGGGAGGCGAAGCTGGCGGGCGTCGGGGAGCGCGTGGAAGCGGCCGGCGGGCAGGCCCACGCCGTCCCGACGGACGTGACAGACCCGGACGCGGTCGGGGCGCTGGTCGAGACGGCCGTCGAGCGGACGGGCGGGCTGGACGCCGCCGTCGTCAACGCGGGGACGGCGGAGCCGCGGGACGCGCCGCTCGAGGCGGACGAGTTCGCGCGCGTCACCCGGACGAACGTCGACGGCGCCTTCCACACGGCGCGGGCGGCGCTCGGACCGCTCCGCGAGGCCGGCGGAGCCGTCGTCTTCGTCGGGAGCTACCTCGGGAAACACCCGGGCGCGGCGACGCCGGTCTACGACGCCTCGAAGTGGTGGCTCCGGGGGTTCGCGCGGAGCCTCGCGGCGCGTCACGGCGAGACGGTAGGCGTCTCCGTCGTCAACCCCTCTGGCGTGCGGACGGAGTTCGGCCACGACGGCCGCGACCGGACGAACGAGGAGCGCTACGCGGACGGCGAGGTGCTGTCCGCGGCGCAGGTCGCCGCGAGCGTCGTCTTCTGCCTGCGCCAGACCCCGCCCGCGAACGTCGCCGAACTCGACCTGTTCCGGCGCGGGATCCGCTGAGCGGCGCGAACCAGAAAGTACCTGACGCCCGAGTCCGAACGTTCTGTATGGTGTCGGACGGTGACGACACGCCGGTGGCCGAGGTCACCACCGCCGACGAGTTCGCAGACGCGGTCAGGGCGGCCGTTCGGTCGGCGGTCGAGAACGACGTCGACGTCCGCGGGAGCTGGCGCGCCGAGGGCGTCGCGGACGGCGGCTACGACGTCGAGGTCGTGGCCGTCGCGCCGGGCGGCCGCGCCGACGACCGCTCGCCGGCGGCGGCGGTCGCCGAGACGGTGGCGGCGCGCGAGGGCGTCGCGAAGACGGCGCTACCGCCGGTGGCGGACGCCGTCGACCCCGACGCGCTCGACGCGGTCGTCGACGGAGACGACGACCGGCGGCGGCTCTCCTTCGAGTACTGCGGCTACCCGGTGACGGTCCACGCCGACGGCTCGGTGTCGCTCGGGGAGTGAGCGTGGCGCTACGCGGCCGGAGTGCGGCGACACCCACTTCACCGTAGACCCCCCAAGACAGGCGTGAACCTCGCGGTCCCACGGTCGCTCGGCGGCACGCACTACCTCCGCGCGGTGACCGTCGGCCGGGACCCGGACGACGCGACGGTCCGGGACTGTCCGGCCTGTGGCGGCCGGATCTTCGACGACGACTGGCACCTCGTCGCGCACGTCGCCGACGTCCGCGACGGCACGCGGCGCGCGTACCACTGCTGCTCGGCCGACTGCCTGCGCGGCTGGCTCGTTTAGTGCGCCCTCGACCGTGGACTGCCGGGGCAGTCGTGCGATCTAGGACCGGGGAGACGGCAGGGGAACGGAGATCCGAAAGCGCGTGCCTCCGGACGGCGATTCGTCGACCGAGATCGTTCCGCCGTAGACGTCGACCAGGCGCGAGACCAGATACAGTCCGATCCCGTCGCCGCCGCTCTCCGGCCCCTTCTCGCCGAGTTCGAAGCACGTCTCTCTCACCTCGGGAGGGATGCCGTCGCCGGTGTCGCTGATGGTGATCTCGACCGCCTCGTCGGTCTGTTCCGCCCTCGTACGAACGGTGAGTTCGTCGACGTCGTTGTGGAACACGGCGTTCTGAAACAGGTTCGAGAACACCTGGCCGATCAGCGGGTCCGCTTCGACCTGGATCCCCGACGGAACGTCGGTCTCGAGCGTGACCGTCTCGTGGTCGTTCCGGATCGTCTCGGCCTCTCGGTCGATGACGCCGGAGAGATCGACGGGTTCGAGCTCTCGCTCCTCGTCGATTGACTTGATCAACGCGTTCGCGCTCTGTAGCAGCTGGTCTGCCTCGTCGATGTGGGTCTGAATGACCTCCACGTGAGAGCGTCTCTCCTCGGCGACGTGTTCGCCGAGGAGGTCGGCGTGGCCCTCGATGACCGCCATGTCGTTTCGGATGTCGTGGCTCAGAAGCCGGGTCAGCAGCGCGAGTGTCTCTCGCTGCTCTCTGTTTTCTTCGGCCAGAAGCTGGTTCCTCGTGGCGCGTCCCCAGTTGACGCCCGAAATCGTCCCGAACGCGGCGCCGAGACTGGTGAAGACGACGAAGTCGCTGACGAAGGCCGTCGTGAGCCTCCCGGTCGCGATCGAGCCGACGTGCCCCCAGACGCTCAGCGCGAACATGAGTGTGAATCCCGCGTAACACCAGACCAGCACGGCAAACTGCTCCTCGGGCAGGAGTTCGCTCCGTTCGATGTGGACGCCGAAGACGAGGACGACCCCCCCGAAGAGAACGTGCATGACGAGCGTGAAGAGGGCGTGGTGGAGTGACTCGATCGTCGGGACCAGCTCCACGTACCAGAGGGAGACGCCACCGACGACGAATACGAGCCCCAGAAGTGCCACGAGTACCGACGCATCTGCGAACCAGTGCTTCCACGTCGTCTTGAGCGCAGGTGTGGGCACCACCCCACGGAGTCGGTCGGCGGACACTTTTCACCAACTGAGTTAACACGGGCTTTATATGTACGGACTGTACGCGTCGTGGTCGTCACGCCGGTTCTGACAGAGAGCACGTCGGCCGGGTCCCAGACGAGGTGAACCGCCGGTCGGTCGACACGTGACGGGACACTAAACCAGCGAGAGCGCGAACAGCGCCCGGAACGCGGCGTAGGCGCCGGCCGTCGAGAGGACGGGGACGACGTTCTGCATCAGGACGACCCGCGCGGTCGTCTGCGGGTCGAAGAGGTCGGAGGCCGCGGGCACCTCCTCCGGTTCGCCGATGTCGGGGGCCGGTTCGTCGGGGTCGGCGGCGAGGGCGCCGACGGAGACGCTCGGCTGGTCCTTGCCGGTGACCGTCTCGCTCACCGTCACGGACCGGGTGGCGCGGCCCCACCCCAGCCCGACGATAGACATCGTGGCGACGATGACGAACGAGGCGGGAACCCCGATGGCCGAGAGCGCGGTGACGATGACCGAGGAGACGACGGCGACGACGATAGCCGCCGGGAGCGGCAGGTCGGTGATGTCGTTGCCGAGCGTGTCGAGCGTGCGGCGGGCGATGGTGAACGCGCCGACGGCGACGGCTCCGCAGCCGAGGAGGATCAGCGGGTTCATCGCGATCCCGGCGCCGTACAGCGGCGCGATCGCGTTCGCGATGTTCGACGTGCCCGAGGAGAACGCCATCAGACAGCCGATGCCGACGACGACGCCCGCGCCCACGGCCTCGCGGCGCGTGGTGTTCGGCCCGGGCGCCGGGCGCGGGAGGGTCCCGGAACGGTCGAGTTCGAGGAGCGCCCCCTCGCTCGACGTGACGGCGACCCACCGGCGGATCGTCGGGTAGAGGTACCGGCCGACCACCCCGGAGACCCAGAAGCCGAGGACGGGCGCGACGATCCACCAGACGGCGATCTCGCCCATCGTCTCCCAGTTCAGCGTCCCCGCGGCGACGTTCAGCCCCGCGATGGCGCCGACCGCCGTCATCGACGTGGAGGCCGGCACGCCGGCGTAGTTGCCGACGAAGAGCGCGAGGCCGACGAACAGGAGGACGACGATGCTCGTCTCGGCCGTGAACACCCCGGGGCGGGTGCTGAGCCCCGTGCCGAGCGTCGTCACCACCCGACGGCCGACGGTCCACGCGCCGGCGAAGAAGAAAATCGACATCAGCGCCGCGGCGCCGACCTTCGAGAGGACGTTCGAGCCGACAGCCGGTCCGAAGGCAGGCCCCGTCGTCGACCCGCCGACGTTGTAGCCGACGAAGGCGGCGGCGGCGAGGCCGACGGCGAGCAGCGGCGCGATCACGCCTGCCGGATCGGCACCGAGGAGTAAATCCCCCGCGGTCGGCGGTCCGGGAGAGCGAAAGCGTCGTGTCGGGGCCGGACCAGGCTCCGCCGTGCGCCACACGCCCGAGGCAACGCGCGCGGCGCTCGCGGAGCTGTTCGAGGCGCGCCTGCGCGGCGAGCGGCGGACGGTCGACGAACGCCTCCGGTCCGACCTGCGGCTCCGCGTCGAGCCGTCCGAGGACGGCCTCCGGGTCGCCTTTCGCCTGCGCGGCCGGGCGCGACGCGACCACCTCGGCGCCGACGCGTTCCTCGCGACCTACGTCCGCGAGACGAACGAGGTCCTGCGGTCGTGGGGTGTCGACCCGCCGGCGCGGTACGAACACGCCGGGAGCGACGGCGCGTGGGACGTCTACGCCGCGACGGTTCGGGGCTGAATCGCCTCGACCGTGACGGCTCACCGACAGCTATAATACTATCACGGTCGAACGTTATGGTCCCCACCGAGGGCGCGGACGCACACGGACGTCCCACCCCGGATCGGCGACTGTCGAGATGGAGTGGGATGGGGGCCGACGCCGACCCACCCGGGTACGGGCGGGGAGGCTCAGGTCCCGAAGGAGAACCGAACCGGTCCGGCGCGCCGCCGCCGCGGCGGCGGCGGGCGAAGGTCAAGTACCGGACGACGCGTAAGCGGCGTTCGGGAACACGACGGCACGCCGGTGTGACTCCGGCTGAAGCCGACGTGCGACGGCGACGCCGGTGAGATCCCGGCTAGAGTCGGTCGAGGGCCGACGGACGAGACCTCACGGTCGAACTCCGACGGCCCGTCGACGCCGGCGACACCCGGTGTGACCCCGGGTAAAGCCAGGCGCGTCGGAAAGGGCGGTGCGAGCCCGCCGAAAGCCGTCAGCGGTCGTGTGGACCGGGGAAAACGTCTCCCGGACGGTGCGAGTCCCCCGCGTTCCTCGGTGGGTCCTCACTCCCCGCGAGCGGCGGCGCTACTTCATTACCTCTCGCGGCGTGGTGCGGGTATGGACCAGTTCGAGAGCTCTGGAGACGTGTCGGTCGACGCCGAGGCACTCGTAAGCGCCGTGCGCACCAGCCTCGGTGACAGCCTGCGGCGGGTGGTCTACTTCACACCCTCACGGTTCGCGGTCCTCTACGCCCGACAGGATCTCTCCGACGCCACGACCGACGCGACGGAACGACTCGTCGAGATCGAAGACGTCGGATTCGCGGAGCGACCCGTGCGCGACGCCGTCGCGCGCCACGAGACGGGAACCGATATCGGTCCGTACGCGTTCACCGTCCGGGTCCACGAGCGCGGGTTCGTGGTCCGGGTACTCGTCGGCGACCACGGCGTCCTCTTCACCGCCGACGAGATGGACGTCCGCGCGTTCGGTGAGGCCGCGACCGCGGTCCGCCGACTCCTCGCCTAACTCACTCGGCGAGGAGGTCCACCGCGACCGCGCCGTCGGGCGTCGCGACCAGCGGGTTGATCTCGAGTTCTGCGAGGTCGCCCGCGAGGTAGACGTCGGAGACGGCGACGAGGGTGTCGACCACGGCCTCGCGGTCGGCCGGCGGTGCGCCGCGGTAGCCGTCGAGCAGGCGGTCGGCGGCGGACTCGGCGACCATCGTCCGTGCGTCCGCCGCCGTCACCGGGAGCGCGCGGTAGGTGACCGCGTCGGAGAGCAGGTCGACGAGCGTCCCGCCCGGACCGAACAGCATCACGGGGCCGAAGTCGTCGTCGTCGACCACCCCGACGACGAGTTCGACGCCCGCGACCGTCTCCTGGACCAGCACGCGCCCGTCACCCAGTTCCGCGAGGTCGTCGTACGCCGCGCGGACCGCCGCCTCGTCGCGGAGGTCGGTCCGGACGCCCCCGACCTCGGTCTTGTGGGCGCTCGCGAGCGGGTCGAGCTTCGCGACGACCGGCGGCCCGAGGTCCCGGAGGGCCGCGGCCGCGTCGGCAGTGCGCTCGACTATCCGTCCGTCCGCGAACGCGACGCCCGCCTCGCGGAGGCGGTCGGTCGCCGCGGCCCAGTCCTCGCGCGGGAACGGGTCGCGGTCGTCCGGACGCTCCCATCCGCGGTCGCGGGCGGCGAGGCGTCGGCGGCGCGTCGTCGCGTCGTGGACCGCGCCGAGCGTCGCGACGGCGCGCACGGGGTCGCCGAACGTCCAGACGTTCGCCTCGCGGAGCGTCGCCGCCGTCTCCGGCGCCGGGTCGGAGCCGGTGAAGACCGTCGCCACGGGCAGGTCGTGGTCGGCGCGGACCGAGAGAACCGTGTCGAGACACGTCTCGATCGTCTCGGCGCCGGAGTTGCCGAACTGCAGGAGGAGCGACCCGACCGACGGGTCGCCCGCGACGGCGTCGAGACACCGCTCGAACACCGCCGGGTCGCCGATGGCCGCGCCCGTCACGTCCACGGGGTTGGTCGGCGAGCCGTAGGGGGGTATCTCGCGCTCGACCGCTGCCTCGGCCGCGTCGCCGAGCGTCGCCAGCGGCAGCCCGGTCCGCTCGGCGGCGTCGGCGATCAGCGCGGCGGCGCCCCCGGAGATGCTGACGACGCCGAGGCCCTCCCCGTCGGCCGGCTCCGCGGACGGCGGGAGCCGCGAGAACGCGGCGACGGCGTCGGCGAAGGCGTCAACGCTCCGGGCGCGGGTCGTGCCCGCCTGCGCGAGCAGGGCGTCGTAGACGGCGTCGTCGGTCGCGATGCTGCCCGTGTGTGACGCCGTCGCGCGCTCGCCCGCCGCCGACGCGCCGACACGCATCGCAACGAGGTGGGTGTCGGTCGCGGCCGCGCGTTCGCCGATATCGAGGAGCCGACGGCCGCGGTCGACCGATTCGAGGTAGACCGCGGCGACGTCAACGTCGGAGTCCTCGACGTAGCCCGCGAGGACCTCCAGGGCGTCCACGTCCGCCTCGTTGCCCGTCGTGATCCACGCCCGCGCGCCGACGCCGAGGTTCTGCATCAGCTGGAAGACGGCGCCGCCGAACGCGCCGCTCTGGCTCACGAACCCGACCGATCCCGGCAGGAGGTCGTCGCGCTTGCAGATAGAGGAGAACGTCGCGGCGACCGGGGTGGGAGAGAAGGAGAGAAACCCCTCGGAGTTCGGGCCGACCAGCCGGACCCCGCCTTCGCGGGCCGCGCGTACGACCGCGAGTTGGCGCTCGGCGCCCTCGTCGTCCGTCTCCGCGAACCCCGAGGCGACGACGACCGCGAAGGGGACGTCCGCGGCGCCGCAGTCCCGAACCACCCCCTCGACCGCCTCGGCGGGGACGAGGACGAGCGCGACGTCGACGGCGCCCTCGATGTCGCCGACCGAGTCGTGACACGGCCGGCCGTCGATCGTCTCGCGGTTCGGGTTCACGAGGTGGATCGCGCCGTCGTAGCCGAACTCGCGGAGGAACTGGTACGGCCGGCCCGCGAGCGTCTCCGGGTCGGCGGAGGCGCCGACCAGCGCTATCGAGTCGGGGTCGAACAGCGTCGTCAGGTCGGGCGCCGCGGGTGTCTGGTCGCGTGCCATTCGGGTCGGGCGCCTGTTGCCCACGGCAGAAATAAAGCCACGTGCCACGGGCGGTCCGGCGGGCCGCCGGACTGCGGGCGCGGCGCCACGGCGCCACGTCGGGGACTTACCCGTCCGCCCGCAACGGCGCGAGCAGGTCGGAGAGCCTCCGGTCCCGGAGGGAGTCGAGCCGTCGGTAGAGCGTCTCGACCCCGTCGTCGGAGAGCGCCCGACCCACGCAGGCGTCGAACTTTCCTTTCAACTCTCTCTCGCTCAGCGGCGTTTCGGGCGTCCCCGGCGGCTCGGGTTCGTGGCGCTCGTGGGTCGTCCCGTCCGTGAGGTCCACCGCCACCGTGCTGGCGTGCGAGCCGTACGGGAGCGACGGGTCGGCCTCGAAGACGACGCGGCCGACGAGGCGGTCGGTCGGCCCGTGGCCGAGGGCGTCGTCCGCGAACGCCGCCGGCCCGACGCGGTCGCGGGCGAGCGCGCTCGCGACGGCGTACGGCATCGAGAACTTCGCCTCCAGCCCCGAGGTCGGGGCGCGGTAGGGAAGGGCCTCGACGGCGGCCTGCGACGCCCGGACGACGACCCGTTCGACGTCGGCGGGGCCGAACCCGTGCTCGTCGGCGAGGGTCGCCGCGGCTGCGGCCGCGGAGTGGGTGAAGTAACAGCAGGGGAACTTCTTCGTGTCGAGACCGGGGTCGTCGAGGACCCAGCCGTCGCCGAGCGCCGGGAGCGCGTCGTACGCCGGCGCGTCGCGCCCGCCGAAGCAGTCGTAGAAGCCGTTCGGACCGGTCCACGCGTCGGCGCTCGCGGTGAACCCCCGGGCGGCGAGGCTCGCGGCGAGGACGCCCGCGGCGTTCGCGTGGCCGGCGTGAAACGGCTTCGTCATCGAGCCGAAGTTGCGCTTGAGGCCGGCGGCCGCCGAGACGGCGGCGTTCAGCGCGTGGGTCGTCTCGTCGGCGTCGAGGCCGAGGAGCCGAGAGACCGCGGCCGTCGCGCCGACCGCCCCGAACGTTCCCGTCGCGTGCCACCCGCGCTCGTAGTGCCCCGGGGTGATCGGGGCGGCGACGTGCCACTGCGCCTCGACCCCGGCGACGTACGCCGCGACCGCCTCGCGCCCGCTCGCCCCGTCGCGCTCCCCGACGGCGAGTACCGCGGGAACGACGACGACGCTCGGGTGGACGTGGATTCCCGTCAGCACGTCGTCGTAGTCGAGGCAGTGACCGGCGACGCCGTTCGCGAAGGCGGCGTCGTGGACGGCCGCCGACCCGCCGGAGAGAAGCGTCGCGGGGCCAGCCCCGGAGAGCGCCGCGACTGTCTCGGCCGCGAGGGCGCCCGCGCCCCCGGCCTCGGCGGCGCCCCCGACGGCGACGCCAACGGTGTCGACGAACCGTCGTTCGGCCTCGCGGACGACCGACTCGGGCAGGTCGTCGTACGACAGGGCGGCGACGAACGCGCCGAGGTCGGCGGCCGGGGGGAGAGTGGCCTCCGCCATCGGTCAGTCGAGCCCGTGTTTTTTCAGCTCGCGCGCGATCCCGTTGCGCTGGACCTCCACCGTCCCACCGGCAATCTTCCACCCGCGCACCCAGCGGTAGAGGTACTCGACCGGGTGGGACTGCATGTAGCCCCGGGCGCCGCAGATCTGGAGCGCCTCGTCCACGGCGTGTTGCCCGGCCTCGTTCGCCAGCACCTTCGCCATCGACGTCTCCAGCCGCGAGGGCGACGAGCGGACGGCGTTGTCGGCCGCGCGGTAGACCATGAGACGGGCGGCCTCCAGCCGGGTCGCGACGTCGGCCAGCTTCCACTCGATCCCCTGGAACTCCGATATCTGCTGGCCGAACTGCTCGCGCTCCCGGGCGTACGTCATCGCCTCGTCGAACGCCCGGAGGCCGCAGGCGACACACATCATCGCGTTGTGACAGCGCTCGACGTTGAACTCCGTCAGCAGGGCCACGAACGACTCGTCGCCGTGAGCGAGCACCTGCTCGCGGGGGAGTTCACAGCCGTCGAACCGGAGTTCGTGCTGGGCGTGGCCCGCCATGTTCGTGTGTTCGGTCCCGAGCGAGAAGCCGGGCGCGTCGGCGTCGACGACGACCGCTCCGATGTCGCCGTCGTCGAACCGCGCCCAGACGAGGAAGGCGCCGGACTCCTCTGCCTTCCCGACCCACGTCTTCTGTCCGTCGACCGTCACCGCCCCGCCGTCGACGCGCGCCGTCGTCGTCATCGCGCCCGCGTCCGACCCGGCCCCGGGTTCAGAGATGGCGACGGACATCGTCGTCTCGCCGGCACAGACGGGCGGGAGGTAGCGCTCTTTCAACGCCTCGGACCCCAGTTCCGCGATGACCCGCGGCGGCCCCATCGACGACCGCGAGAGGACGTGTGCGGTGTCGGGACAGACCCGTCCGACCGCCTCCTGTGCGAGGAGGACGTCGACGACGGTGCCCCCGCCGCCCCCGTAGCGTTCGGGGAGCGCGAGCCCCAACAGACCGTTCTCGGCGAGCGTCTCCCGGTTCTCCACGGGCAGTTCGCCCGCCCAGGTGAACGCCCGGTCCGCGAACTCCGCGGCCGCGAGGTCGGCCGCCGTCTGTTTCAACTCCCGCTGGGCCTCCGTGAGTGTGAATCGCACACGCGCGGTCCGCGTGGGGGTCTGTTAACCGTGGCGGTGAGCGCGGTGCGCGAGCGGAGCGCGGGGCCGACCGGAGTTCCCGTGAGGAGGCACGACGAACGGGAGCAGGGAGCGACAGCGACCGAGGGAGGGCCCGCGGCGGAGCGGTGAGACCCAACGGGTCGAACCGCGGAGCGGAGCGAGCGCGCCACGGGACGGAGCGGCGAACGGGGTGAGCCGCGAAGCGCGTGTGCGCGGCCTCCTCTCGCGGCTCACCCCGGAGTACTCCCGACGAAACCCGGCGCGGCGGTCGCCGGTGGCTGTACCGATCGCTCTCCACCGTCTGGACGCGATGAGACGAGCCACAGTCGCGGTCGGGGCGGTCGTACTGCTCGCGGCCCTGGCTGTCACCCCGGCGGCCCGACCGCGGCCGCCGGGCGACGCCGGCGGTCCGGCGGGCGAGTGCGCGAACACGGACGTCGGTGACCTGATCGGGGGCCTGCCGGTGCCGAGCGTCGTGAAGTCGTTCGTCGGGGCGCCGACCTGCTGACGAGGGACTTATTCGCCGCCCCGGCCGACGACCGCCCGTGAGCGTCGGAGACGAGTTCGACGAGTGGGCGCGACGCGGGAAAGACCGGGGGATGGAGGAGCGCCACTGGCACACCGCCAAGCACGCGCTCCGGCGGCTGCCCGTCGAAACCGGCGACACGGTCGTCGACCTCGGCACCGGCTCCGGCTACGCGCTCCGCGCGCTGGCCGAGACGACCGGGGTGGGGCGGGGGTACGGCGTCGACCGGTCGCCCGCGATGCTCCGCAACGCCCGGTCGTACGCCGACGACCCCCGGCTCGGGTTCTGTCGCGCCGACTTCCGGAGCCTGCCGTTCGCGACGGGGACGGTCGACCACGTCTTCACGATGGAGGCGTTCTACTACGCGGGCGACCTGGACGCGGCGCTCCGGGAGGTCGCGCGGGTCCTGCGCCCCGGCGGCACGTTCCACTGTGCGGTGAACTTCTACGCCGAGAACGTCCACTCGCACGGCTGGGCCGGGGCGATGGACGTCGACCTGACGCTCTGGAGCGCCGCGGACTACCGCGCCGGGTTCCGCGAGGCCGGCCTCGCCGTCGCCTCCCAGGAGAACGTCCCCGACCGCGAGATCGAGATCCCGCCGGCCGACGAGTTCCCCACCGAGAACTGGGAGAGCCGGGAGGCGATGGTCGAGCGCTACCGGGAGTTCGGGACGCTCCTCACTGTCGGCGTGGCGGGCGTGGCGCGAGCGCAGTGAGCGCCACGAGGCGGAGCGGGGAGCGGAGCGACCCGCGAAGCGCGAACGCGGGGCGCGACCGACGGGCGCGGCCCGCGAAACCGAGGACGGTGAGTGAGACGAACCGTCCGAGGCGACAGCCCACGCGGGCCGGCAACGCTTGTCGGTACCCGAGAGGCACTCGTCGGCGTCGCACGACCCGGACACAGAGACCGTGATCCGGGTCGTCGGCGCCCTCCAGCGCCACAGCCGGTCGCTCGCGTTCGTCGCCGTCGGCGGAGGGCTGGGCGCGAGCAGCCGGTACGCCGTCGAGCTCGGGGTGCCGAGTACGCTCGGCGCGACGTTCGCCGCCAACGTCGCGGGCTGTCTGCTCCTCGGCGTCCTCGTGAGCGCCGGCGCCACGGGGTCGCTCGTCTCGGAGCGACAGCGGCTCCTGTTCGGGACGGGCTTCTGTTCCTCGTTCACCACCTACAGCACGTTCGTTCTCGACGTGGTGCGGGCGCGCCCGACGGTCGCGCTCGTCTATCTCGTCGCGAGCTACGGCGTTGGCTTCCTCGCCGTCGGCGTGGGAGTGGCGGTCGTCGGGCGGTCGGGGCTCGGCCGGGAGCGAACGGAGGGCGGGTCGTGAACTGGGCGCTCGCGGCCGTCGCCGCCGGCGGGGCGCTCGGCGCGACGGCGCGGTTCGGCGTCGGGCAGCTCCTCGCGGCGCACCCGGGACGGCACGCGACGCTGCTCGTCAACGTCCTCGGGAGCTTCGCGCTCGGCTGGGTCGTCTTCGGCGGCCTCTCCGGGACGGCCGCGCTCTTTTTCGGCACCGGCTTCTGTGGCGCGTTCACCACGTTCTCGTCCTTTTCCGTCCAGACGGTGGATCTCTGGCGCGACGGCCGACGGGGCGAGAGCGCGCTCAACGCGGTCGGAAACGTGGTGTTGGCGGGCGGAGCGATGCTGCTCGCGCGGCTGGTCGTCGGCTGACAGGCGGCGGGCGGCCGCCCGTCGCGGGGCGTCCGTGCCGACGTCGGCGGCGCGTGACGGCGTCGCACGGGTACAGAAGATACCGTCTCGACCGGACGAATTTTCACCGATCTCCGAATCTTTATGTCGGTCCGAGAGGTTAGACGCCCGTTGACCTCGATGGACGAGAGAAATAGTCCGGGATCGAGTGATGAGTGATCACGCACGTATCGGAGACGACGACCCGCGTGCCGCTGGGGGGACGGACGGCTCGGCGTCGGCCGTGCGCGTCGTGACCCGCGACGGGAGCCGCTTCGCCGTCGTCGACGCGGACGAGCGGACGACGCTTCCGGCGCTCCTCGACGCGGCAGAGGCGGCCCGCAGCGACGCCGACGTGGGCATCGTGGTGCGGGCCCCGGCGGCGGACGCAGACGCGATCCGGCGGCTCGTCGACGAACTCGAGGACGCGGCGTTCGAGCGGGTCGACGCCGAGGTCGTCGAGACGGCAGCGGGCGACCAGCACCGCTCGTACCTGGCGGCGGACGGAGGCTCGTGAGTCTCGGAGACCGCGACGCGTCGGCGGCTGACCGCGGCCACCGGCGAGGCGGCGCGAACGACCCGGTCGTTTCGCCTGCGAACCGCACGACTGCGGCGGGAGAGACCCGGAAGACGACCACATTCACCCCACTGTCGTCGCCGGGGTGTCAGCCCCGGAGCGCCTCGACGGGGCGCTCGTTCGCGGCCCGCCACGCGGGGTACGCGCCGGCGAGGAGGCTGACCCCGACGCCGAAGCCGAACGCGGCGAGCAGGTAGGCAACGGCGGTCGGCGTGAACGCCAGCGGGTCGCCGAGGAAGGCGGCGTTTGCGACCATCACGGCCGGGAGCGCCAGCGCGAGCCCCGCGGTCGCGCCCGCGGCGCCGAGCAGGCCCGCCTCGACGAGGAGGATCCGGACCACGTCGCCGCGGCTGTAGCCGACAGCGCGGAGGACGCCGATCTCCTCGCGGCGACGGATCACGGCCATCAGCATCGTGTTCGCGATAGCGACGCCGGCGACCACGAGCGAGACCGCGCCGACCCCGACGAGAAAGCTGTTGACCCCGTTCACGACCTGGGTGAACAGCCGGAGCAGCGAGGTGAGTTCGAACACCAGCAGCCGGTCGCGCCGCTCGTTGAACGTCGCGCGGAGGCGCGTAGCCGTCGTCTGCGCCTGAGCCGCCGACTCGGTCAGCACCCGGACCCGGTCGTACTGCCGGTCGTCGAGCGCGCGGACGGGGAGGTAGACCTCGGCACCCCCGAAGCCGGCCGACTCCGAGAGCACCGCGACGACCCGGTAGGTCCGGACCGGTCCGCCGCCCTGGCTGATCCGCAGCCGGTCGCCGGGTGCGAGGTCGTGGTCCGACGCGAACCGGTTCGAGACGACCGCCTGCTGGCGCCACGTGGCCGGAAGGCCGCCGCGCGCGACAGTTTCGATAGACCGGAGCGCCGCCGCAGACTCCACGTAGGTGAGCGAGAGCTGCTCCGACCGGTCGCTCCGGCGGTGCCACCGTCCGTCGCGGGTCGTCGTCGCGACGACGCCGGTCACGCCGACCGTCTCCTGGATCTCGACCAGGTCCTCCCGGGTGAACTGCTCTCCCTCGCTGTCGGGGCCCGGGAAGACGTAGACGTTCGTCGCGCCCTGGTCCTCAACTTGCCGGAGCTGTCCGGTCTTGAACGCCTCGCCGCCGGCGCCGACGACCGCTATCGAGACGACGCCGACGAGGATTGCCGCGGCGGCCAGCGCCGACCGGAGCTTCGCCCGCGAGACGTTCCGGAGCGCGGCCACGAGGACGGGGACGTGTCCGCCGAGCCGGTGTCGGAGGCTCACGGAGAGCCACCTCCGGAGAGCGCCCGGGGGCCGGCGCGGAGCGGCCCGAGCATCAGTCGAGCGCCTCCACGGGTTCGCGAGTCGCCGCGCGCCACGCCGGGTAGACCCCGCCGAGCAGGGCGATCCCGAGCCCCAGCGCCGCGCCCAGCGCGACGTAGCGCAGGCCGGTCGGTGTGAACGCCAGCGGGTCGCCGAGGAGCGCGTAGTTGACCGCGGCGCCCACCCCGAGCGTCAGCGGGACGCCGACGGCCACCCCGGCGGCGCCGAGAAGCGTCGCCTCGGCGACGACCAGCCGGAGAACCGCCCACTTCCCGTAGCCGACCGCCCGGAGGAGGCCGAGTTCGCCCTCGCGCTCTGCGATCGACATCAGCATGGTGTTCGTGATAGTCACGGCGGCGACGAGCAGGGAGACGGCCCCGAGGCCGAGCAGGAACTGGTTGATCTGCTGGAAGGTCGACTCCAGCCGGTCGCGCTGGTCGCTGACCCGGTCGACGAACACGGTGCGGTCCCGGCCGTTGAACTCCTCTTCGATCGCCGCGACGGCCTCGTCGAGCGACCCGTCGCGGGCGTCGGCCTGGACGAGCGCCTCGTCGTACGTCGGGTCGTCGAACTGTCCGACGGGGACGAACACGGACCGGTCGGCCGAGAGCGGGTCCGAGAACCCCTGTCCGTCGAGTATCCCGACGACGCGGAACGACCGCGTGAACGAGTCGGTCGAGACCGTCACTCGGTCGCCGACCGCGAGGTCGTTGTCCGAGGCGACCCGCGAGCCGACGACGACCGCGCGCGACGACGACGAGGGGAACGACCCGGCCCGGAGTTCGTAGAACCGCGAGGGGTCTGACATCGACTTCACCTGCGCGGTGACCAGGATCTCGCCGTCCGGCGTCCGGACGGTGGCGTTACCCGGTCCGACAACGGGG
Source organism: Haloferacaceae archaeon (assembly GCA_036626375.1). Classification (GTDB taxonomy): domain Archaea; phylum Halobacteriota; class Halobacteria; order Halobacteriales; family Haloferacaceae; genus A07HB70. Next base: position 21,693 of record JAZKRX010000005.1, on the reverse strand, counting down.
ATGACCGTCGCGTCCCCGACAGTCTGGCGGAGCCGACCGATCTCCTGGTCCGAGAACGTCCCGTCCGGCTCCGCCGGGTCGTCCGGAACGTCCAGCTGCGAGACGGTCGCGACGCCGCCGAACCCCTCGTAGGCTTCGAGCTGGTTCTGTGTGAACGCCTCGCCGCCGAGGCCGACCCCGCCGACCGCGACGACGCCGATGACGACGGCGACGGCCGCGAGCGCCGAGCGGGCGGTCGCCCGCGAGACGTTCCGGCGGGCGAGGACGACTGTCGGGAGGTAGCCCGCGAGCCGGGCGAGCGGCCTCACGGCCGCCTCCCGCGCTCTCTCATTCGCGCACCTCGCCGTCGATGAGACGGACGACCCGGTCGGCCGCGTCGGCGACGTACTCGTCGTGTGTGACGGTGACGACGGCGACGTCCCGCTCCGCGCGCAGGTCGTCGAACAGGTCGAGCACCCCGTCGCCGGTGTCCCGGTCGAGGTTGCCCGTCGGCTCGTCGGCGAGCAGGAGTGTCGGGTCGTTGATCAGCGCCCGCGCGGTCGCGACGCGCTGTTTCTGCCCGCCGGACAGCTCGTCCGGGCGGTGCCGGAGGCGGTCGCCGAGTCCGACCCGTTCCAGCAGCTCCGTCGCCCGGTCGCGGGTCCGCTTCGGAGTCCGGTCCAAGAGGCGGGGCACCTCGACGTTCTCCAGCGCCGTGAGCGTCGGGATCAGGTAGTAGCTCTGGAAGATGAACCCGACGTCGCGCTTGCGCGCTCGGGTCCGGTCGCGCTCGTCGAGCGTCGCGACGTCCGCGCCGCCGAGTTCGACGCGGCCGCTCGTCGGCACGTCAAGCAGGCCGAGGAGGTTCAGCAGGGTGGACTTGCCCGACCCACTGGGGCCGACGACGGCGACGAACTCTGCCGGCCTGATCTCGAAGTCCACGCCGTCCAGCGCGCGGACGGTCTGGTCGCCCGCGCGGTACTCCCGCACCACGTCCCGGCCGCGGACGACCGGCGCGGCGTCGTCTGGTGGGCCGTCGGTCGTCGCCACGGTCCTACCGCCTCCGGCGGAGGACGATGCCACCGAGCACCACCACGACGAGCCCGACGACGACGGGCGCGAGCACCCCGAGCGAGAGGCCGCCGCGGCCGCCCGAGGGGGTCGCCGGCGCCGACGCGGCCGGCACCGACACCTCGGTTGTGAACGACCGCTCGACGCCGCCGGTGACGTACGTCACCTCGACGGGGACGGCGGAGACGTCGCCGCGCACGCTCGTCCGGAGCGAGAACGTCGAGAAGCCGCTCCCCTCGATGCTCCCGACGAAGTACGTCTGGGGCCGGACGCCGTCGGTGCCGTTCACCGCGACGACGACACCCCCGACCGCCCCGCCGCCGACGTTGCTCGCCGTCGCGGAGAGCTCGAGCCGCCCGTCACGCCGGGTGGTCTCCACGCCCGAGAGGATCACGCGCCCGGGGTTGGTCGGCTCGGCGAAGCGGGCCCGAAACGTCTCGTCGACCGTCCGACGGGCCCCGCGCTCGGTGTAGGAAAGCGAGAGGTCGACCGGGTACGAGCCGGCGGCGGTCGTCCGCGCCGGGAGGGTGAACGTCCGCGTCTCGCCGGCCGCGACCCGCCCGCGGACCCGCGTGGTCTCGTCGAACGAGACGGCGTCGGCCGGCGAGTCGGCGCGGAGCACGACGTTCTGGATCGGGGCGTCGCCGCCGTTCGCGACCGTCACGTTCACCTCGCGGGACGCGCCGGTGACCGCGTCCGGAACCGAGACGCTCAGGCTCGGGCGCTGTGACTCCCGGACGTCGACGACGTACGGCGAGCGGGTGTTGACCAGCCCACCCGGCGAGTTGCCGTACAGCTGGAGGGCAATCGTGCGCTGGCCCGGCTCGTCGAGCGTCACGGGAACCGTGACGGTGGTTCGAGAGCCCGGCGTCAGGCGGCCGAGGTCGTCGGCGACGTACTGCCGCTCGCCGCCCGTGTAGACGACGAGCTGGGCGAGCGTCGCCGCCTGTCCGCTCCCCTCGTAGTTGGCGATCGTCACCTCGAGGGAGAACGACTCGCCGGCGGCCGGAGTCTGCGTGCTGGCGGTGACGTTCGTCACCGCGACGGCGGCCGACTGGGCGCTCGTCGCCGCGGGGACGGCGGCGAGCGACGCGGCGACGAGCAGCGCCGCGAGGACCAACGGTACGACTGGTCGGAGGGAGGGCTGTCGTGCGGGGACCATCCGGTGTGTCGACACGTTCGTCGGTCGCCTCTTGAATGCCGGGGGAGCGTCTCCGGGCGGCGGCGTCGCGGGGCGTCCGGCCGCCGGAGAGTGCCCTCACCGCGCCGGCGTCGGGTAGGTCCCCCGCCTCGTCTCGGTCCGTCCGCTGGCGCTCGTCCAGCCGTCCTGCGGGCCGGTCGCCGCGACGGTCACCCGGTCGGCGTAGGAGTTTCCGGTCCAGCCGCCGGCGAACCACTCGTTCGACCCGGTGACCGTGACGACGCCCTCGACGCTCGCGTTCGCCGGCGCGTCGTACGAGAGGTAGACGGGGGCGTCGTAGGCGAAACACGCCGCCGCGTCGTCGTCGGGGAGTGTGCACGCCGCCGGCCCCCGCGTCACCGCGCCGGGCGCGTAGAACGTCGGCTCGGTCCCGACCGGGTCGCGGGTGTCGAGCGGGTAGGACGCGCCGACGCTCACGCGCACGCCGGCGGTTCGGTGGTCGACGACGTGGTGGGTCGGGTCGTCGGGGTCGTACTCGGCGCGGGTGATCTCTTCGCGCCGACCGGTCCCGTCTGCCTCGACGACCCGGTAGTAGCGCGGCCGGACGACGAACTCGTCGGCCGTCAGTTCGAGCATCGGCCCGTAGCGCGACGCGACGACCCGTGCCGCGAACCCGCCCTCGACCGTGCCGTTCGGGGCGACGACGCTCGCGGTCACCGCCGTCGCCCCGTCGACGGCCGGGAGCGGGACCCGCACCGTCACGTCCCGGAGCGTCGTGTTCGCGTCGAGGCCGCCGCTGTAGTCGTGCGTGCTGGTGTAGCTGTCCGGCGTCGGGCCGAGGAACGAACAGCCGGCCGTCAGGGCGAGGAGGGCGAGCGAGAGGGCGGCGAGGCGCTGACGGGACACGGCGAGTGCGTGTGTGTGAGAGTACCGTTCAAAGTCGTTCGGGTGCGCGGCCCGCTCACGGCGTCCGCGCGTCGGCGTGGGTCGCGCGGGCGTCGAGGTCCAGCCCTACCGCGAGGCGAACGGCCCGCAGCAGCGGACGTCCGGGAGTCGACGTCGCCGGACACGGCCTCGGTGGACTCCGGAGGCGACGAAGCAACGAGCGGCGAGGCGACGCCGGTCGACACCGCCCTTAGCAGTTCGCCGTCGACGTGGCAGGCGCCTCGACGCCAGCGAGGTGTGCGCTGCTGTCGGACGAGAGAGCAGGGGGAGTAGTCCATCCTGGATTCGAACCAGGGTCGTCAGCCCCAGAAGCTGACAGGATTGGCCAGCTACCCCAATGGACTAGTTCGCGCCTCTGTGGGCGACCGAGCGTAGCCATCCGGTGGGTATGAATATTGCGGAACGGCTCAGGTGGTCGAGGACTACGTGCCGTCGTGGTGTTCCATCCGGTGACAGTTCGCACAGAGGAGCTCGCACCGTTCGAGTTCACCTTCGATGGCGCCGAGTGGACGGCGGTCGGAGACCATCCGCGCGATCCCGTCGTGTTTCTCGTCGGGGTGGTGGAAGTCGAGGCACCACGGACGCGACTCGTCACACCGCTTACACCCGTCACTCGCCCGCTTGTACGCGGTCGTCCGCTGACGGCGCCGCCGCGAATCGGGCGGATCCGAGGCCGAGCCGAGACCGGCCTCGTTGTGTGTGTGTCTGTGGCAGGTAGCACACAGGACGGTACAGACGGCCATCTCGTCCAGAATTCGCTCCTTCGAGTACCCGTCGTTCACCATCTCCGAGACACCCGCCGTCTTCTCCGCCTCGTCGTGGTGGAAGTCCAGACAGGCAGGGTGTGACTCACCGCACTCGGCACAGGCGCAGTGGTCGCGCTTGTACGACTGGAACCACTCGCGGAGCGCGCGGCGGCGCTCTTCCTTTCGCTCGATCCGACCCCGACGGTTCTTGTAGTACCACCGCTGCTGGGGCGTCAGATCGCCCCATTCGTACCCGTCGGGGAGCGTGACGTCGTCTGGTTGGGGCTGGATCGATCCGTCTCGCCCCGGGCGCTGGGCGCGTGTCTCCAGGTCGGCACGGGCTTTCGCCTCGTTCCAACTCCCGAACAGTCGCCGGATGGTCGAGGACAGAGGGGTGAGTTCGAGCCCCTCGTACTGCGCCTTCGTCGGCGACTCGCCCAGCTGCGCCGCGGCCTCGCGGAGCGCGCGGAGACAGTCGTCTCTCGTGGTCACGGGGTCGGTGGCCGCGCCGTCGTTCTTCAGAGTTCGGCCGCGGAGTGGCCCGACCGAAGTTCGACAGTCGAGTCTCCGCCGGACGGAGTCGCGACGCGTCGGCGCAGCGCTCCCTGATGTCTCCAGAAGGCACTTTTCCGACCGGGCGACAGACGGCGCCGTGCGACGGAACGTCCACCTCGCCGTCGTCCTCGCGGCGGTACTGGTCGTCGCCGGGTGTGCCGGGGGCGCGGGGTCGGGGACGCCGACGGCACAGCCGGCGTCGCCGACGACCGCGACGAGCCCCGGAGCCACCTCGCCACCCGGCCACTACCGCTCGTACGAGGTGCTCGTGCGACCCGCCGAGCCGACCGAGATCGCGCGGTCGGTGACGCTGTCGCGCGAGGAGGTCGCGAACGATATCGTCTGGCGGCCGGAGCCGTTCGTCGCCTCGCTGTTCGCGGACGGGACGGCCGAGCGGGTCCAGGTCGCGTCCGAGCCGGACGACGACCCCGGCCCGTTCGCGAACGGGACGCTCGTCGTCGACGACGGGGTCTTCGCCCTGGAGAAGCGCGTGGTCGAGCGGCGGACCGGCGCGGCGTACAGCGTGGACCTGGAAGGGCCGCTCGGCCCGGACCACCACGAAGACTACGAACGCGCCGAGCGCGAAGCGGTCGCGTGCTCGGAACTCCCGGCGGCCGACCGAGCGCTGGTCGGCTACGCCGACTCGTCGCGGGACTACCGGCCCGGCGAGGGGGTCCGGAGCGCCGGCTACACCTACGTGTTCGCGAACGAGTCGGCGCGGGCGAACGCGACGCTGACCGGCGGCGAGAGACACTACGTGCGGCGCGACGGCGCGCTCTACCGGGTCCGCGCCGAGCGGGCGGGCGAGGGCGTCCGGTACCGCGTCGCGTACGACCGGCGGCGGGTCGCGGCGTCGCTCGACGCGCTGTACGAGGCCCGCGAGGACCGGCTGGTGACGCCGCTCGACGGCGCCGACCCGGTCGTCCGGGCGTTCGTGACGGGCGTGGCCGAGAACGGGACCGCGGAGTGGTCGGGCCAGCGCCGTGCGCCCGAGCGGTTCCGGGCGACGTGGGCGTGGGTCGGCGAGCGCCCGCCCGAGGGTCGGACGGCGTTCGTACGGTACGACGGGCGGGTGTACGAGGTCGAGGTGCGGAAGGCGGTGGCGTGAGACCGCTCCCGAAACCCCTACCACGCTCGCGCGCGCGCCTCCGGTCGTGTACGTCGGCAGACTCCTCGTCGCCCGGCCCGGACTGGTCGCCTACCGCGTCTCCTCGCGGTCGTTCCCGAACCGGGAGACGAACGTCCACGACGGAAAGGTGGCGGTCGTTCCCACCCCGGACGCGCCGGAGACGGACAACCCGTACGTCGCCTACGACTGCCTCGAACCCGTCGGCGACCGCGTCGTCGCGGGCAACGGCAGCCACGTCGACCCGGTCGCTGGCAAGCTCTCGCGGGGGTACCCCGTGCGCGACGCTCTCGGGACCGTCCTCGGCGGCATGGACTTCGAGCGCGACGACTACGACACGCCCCGCATCGCCGCGGTCGTCGGGGCAGACGAGGCGACGGTGGGTATCGTCCGCCGAGATGCCCTGCTCATCGAGGCGGTCACGGAACCGACGCTCGTCGCCACCTACGAGGAGAACCGACCCCGAGCGGTCGAGTTCGACGCGACCGAGGCGCCCGCCGCGGCGCGGGCGGCGTACGACCTCGAGTTCGAACACGCGGTCTGTGCGGCGGCGGCGACGGTCGAGACGGGCGCCGACGGCGCCGAGATAGCGGTGGCGGCCTACGACGGGCGAGAGGACTAACCGGCCGGCGACCGGAGAGCAGGTATGCGACTCGGCGTCATCTCCGACGTCCACGGAAACCGGGTTGCGCTCGACGCGGTGCTCGACGCGATGCCCGGCGTGGACCTGCTGGTCAACGCGGGCGACGTGGTCGGCTACAACCCGTGGCCCGCCGAGTGTGTCGCGGCGGTGCGCGACCGGGCGGTCCCGTCGGTGATGGGCAACCACGACCGGGAGACGGCGCGGTCCGGCCGGGTGCGGTTCAACCGGATGGCGAACGCGGGCGTCGAGTACGCGCGCGAGCAGCTGAGCGACGAACAGCGGGCGTGGCTCGCCGACCTGCCGGACCGCCGGACCGTCGCGGACGGACGGGTGCGGGTCGTCCACGGCCACCCCGCGAACCCCGACCGCTACACCTACCCCGAGGAGTTCTCGCCGGCGATGCTCGACGGCGAGGATCTCCTGGTCACCGGCCACACCCACGTCCAGGGCCACCGGGCGTTCGACGACGGCGTGGTGATGAACCCGGGGAGCGTCGGACAGCCCCGGGACGAGGACCCGCGGGCGGCGTACGCGGTCGTCGACCTCTCTGACGACCCGCCGGCGGTCGACGAGCGGCGGGTCGAGTACGACGTCGAGCGGGTGGTCGGAGCGGTCGAGACGGCAGGGCTCCCGCGGCGGATCGGCGAGCGGCTGCGCGAGGGACGGTAGAAACGCGAGCCGACGGCCCGGACCACGAGACCGAACGCGAGGAGCGTGCGTGGCGCGCGAGCAGGAAGGGGCCACGAAGCGGAGCAGCGACGGAGAAGTCGCGGAGCGAAGCGACTCGCGTGAGGGGGTGTCTGAGAACGCGGGAGGTGGACGAACGACGGAGGAGCGAGCGAGCCGCGAGGCGCGTCTACAGGTCCTGTCGCTGGACGATCTCGAGGGTGTCCTCGCGGTCCTCCCACGCGACGAAGATGGCGACGCTCGTCGCCGAGGTGATGAGGTCGTGGATGTTGATCCCGGCCTCGGAGACGGGCTGGACGATGTCCAGCACCACCCCAGGCCGGTTCGGGAGTTCACCGCCGGTGACGCGAACGACCGCGATGTTCTCCTCCAGGGTCACCGAGGAGAGCGTCTCGTCCTCGACGACGGAGTCGTGGAGGACGAACTCGGCGCGCTCGGCCTCCTCCTGGGCGACGTAGAAGGTGATGGAGTCCATCCCGCTCGCGACCGAGTCGATGTTGATCTCGGCGTCCGAGAGCGCGGCGGTGAGCGACTTCAGCACGCCCGGGCGGTTCCGGATCGCACGGCCCGCGACCGTGACACAGGCCAGCGGGTTCTCCTGCATGTCGATCAGCGACTGGAACTCGCCCTCGACTCGTGTCCCCCCCTCCAGGAGGTCACCGTGCTGGTAGTGGACGACCCGGACGTCGAGCTCCTCGTCCTTGTACGCGAGCGCGCTCGGCGCGATCACCTCCGCGCCGCGGAAAGAGAGGTTGCGGAGTTCGTCGACGGTGATGCGCGCGACGTTGCGAGCGCCCTCGACGACGCGCGGGTCGCCGGTCATGACCCCCTCGACGTCGGTGACGATCACGACCTCGTCGGCGTCCATGTACCGGCCGAGCATCACCGCGGTGGTGTCCGAGCCGCCGCGGCCGAGCGTGGTGACCTCGCCGTCCTCGTTCTGTGCGAGAAAGCCGGTGACCACGGGGACGACGTCGTCGAGTCGCTCCGCGAGGGCCCGCGAGCGCTCGGCGGTGAGGTCGGCGTTCACCTCGCCGAGGTCGTTCGCGATGATCGGCCACTCGTCGCTCCCCGGCTCGAGGAAGACGGCGTCGATGCCGCGGGCGGCGAGGGCGGCCTTGAGCATCCGCACGGAGGTCCGCTCGCCCATGCTGACGATCTCCGCGCGGTCGCGGCCGTTGGCTTCGAAGGTGATGTCGGAGAGCAGGTCGTCGGTCGTCGAGCCCATCGCGCTGGCGACCACCGCCACCTCGTGGCCCGCCTCGACCGCCTTGGCGATCGACTCGGCGGCACGCTCGACGCGGTCGCCGCTCCCGAGCGAGGTGCCGCCGAACTTCGCGACTACGCGCACGGTCGTACCCCCGGGCGGTCGCGTGTGGCCGGCGAAACTGGGGTCATACCCCGGCGTGTGCGTGCCGGGGTATAACTGTACCGTGACACGTCGGGCGGGGAGTTCAAGAGCCGGGAGCCGCTCTCTGCACGCATGGAGGTGCGGGACGCCGTCGAGGACGACGCTGACCGGCTCGCAGCCATCGGCGACGCGCCGTCGGACGTGATGCGCGAACTCGTCCACGACCGGACGGTTCGGGTCGCGGTGGAAACGCGCGCGGGGGGACCGAACGACGACGCGTCCGCGGACGGCGCCGGGGACGAGACGGTGGTCGGCTTCGTCAGCTACGACGCCCGCGAGCAGACCGTCCACGTCACCCAGCTCGGGGGCACGGTCGAGGCCTGCGAGCGGCTGCTCGCCGCGCCGGCTCGCTTCGCCGCGAGCGAAGGGATGGCGGTGGAGTTCCTCGCCGCAACCGACGACGACCCCGCCCGCGAGGCCGCCGCCGCCGTCGGCTTCCGCGAGGTCGGCTCCGGCCCGACGTTCGCCGGACAGTCGACGATCCGGTACCGCTACGAGCCGTAGCGCGGTCACGCCCGCAGCGCCACGACTCCTGTCTCGTCGCCGACGTAGAGCCGCTCTCCCGCGGCGGCGATGCGGACGTCCCCAGTCACCGGCCGCCGCCAGAGCCGGTCGCCGGTCGCCGCGTCCACGGCCACGAGGGGCGCCCGGTCGTCGTCGCGTGGGGCGGCGTAGACGGTCCCGCCCGCGACCGCCGGTGGTCCGACGCCACCGGCCGTCCCGTGGGTCCACCGACGCTCGCCGTCAGGACCGAGACAGACGACGCTCCCCCCGTCGCCGTCCGCCGACGCGGTCGGGACGAACAGCCGGTCGTCGCCGGCCGCGGGAGAGCGGACCTCGCCCGCGAACTGCGCCGTCCAGAGCCGCTCGCCCCCGGCGCCGTGCGCCCACAGCCGGTGTCGGCCGTCGCAGTCGAGCGTGAACTCCGGGTCGACGTCGTAGTAGACCCGCTCGCCGTCGACGACGGGTCGGCCGACACCACAGTCGGTCTCGACGCGCCACCGCTCCGCGAGGCGGCGCCCGTCGGCGGCGTAGGTCACGGGTGTCCCAGAAGGGGCCCCCCTCGTGACGTAGACGCGCCCGCCCGCCGCCGCGAGGAACTCCCACTCGGCGTCGGGCGACCGGACCACCGTCCCCGTGTCGGCGTGTAGCACGCGGTGGCCGGAGAACGTCCCGAGGAAGACGTAGCCCGACCGTTCGTGGAGCGACTTGAGCGACTCCGCGTCCACCGCCGTCCGCCATCGCTCGGTCCCGTCGGGGGCGAGCGCCGCGACCTCCTCGTCGGTGTTCGTGGCGTACAGCCGACCGTCGACGTAGGTGAGGACGCTCGAGGCCTCGACGGCCCGCGCCCAGCGGACCACACCGGTCGCCGCGTCGAGCGCGACCAGCCGGTCGGCCGTCGCGCAGTAGACCCGCCCCTCGGCGACGAGGAGCGAGTTCGGCGGCCCCGAGAGACCGCGTCGCCAGTCGACAGTCGGCTCGCGCCGCGGCGGACTCGCGTGCGGGTTGTGGCCCGTGTTCGCGGGGCCGTAGGCGTCGCTCGCCCACGTCTCCGGTCCGGGTCGCCAGTCGGGGGCAACACGGCGCTCCGGGGGCTCCCGGAGCGCGTCGCCGACGGCGGAGCGGTTCACGGCGGCACAGCCGGCGAGTGCCGGCGCCGCGGCCGCCGCGCTCGCCAGCAGTCGGCGGCGAGTGGCGGGCACGGAGGCGCGTGCGGGGTGAGGGACAAGTGTCTTGTCGTCCGGGGGACCGCGGCGCGCGGCGACGCTCCGTTCGCGCGCCACTCACGGCGCGAAGTCCCGCACCGTCAGCTCGTGGGTGTCGAGCCGGAGGATCGGCGCGTAGCCGACGTCGGGGTCGATGTTCACGCTCTGCTGGAAGGCGGTCTGGGCCTGCCAGCAGCCCGAGTTTATCGCGAGGACGTTGTGGTACTGCCCGTAGCCGAGCTTGTGAACGTGTCCCGTGTGGAACACGTCGGGCACCTCGTCCATCACGAGGTAGTCCCGCTCCTCGGGCGCGAGGCGATTTTTTCCGCCGTACTGCGGCGCGACGTGACGCTTCCGGAGCAGCTCGTACATCGCCTTGTGAGGCTCGTCGTAGCTCGCGCGCTCGTCCGGGAGCTCGGCTATCACCTCGTCTAAGCTCATCCCGTGATACATCAGCACGGAGACACCCTCCACGGTCACGGTGGCGGGGTTGCCGACGATCCGGGCGTCGTGGGCGCTCATGATCGACCGCAGTTCCTCGTCGAACGCCGGCTGTGGCTCCGCAAGGCGGACCGCGTCGTGGTTGCCCGGGATCATCACGATCTCCACGTCGCCCGGAACGCGCTTCAGGCGCTCCGCGAACGCCTCGTACTGCTCGTAGATGTCGACGACGGCCAGCTCCTCGTCCTGTCCGGGGTAGACGCCGACGCCCTCAACCATGTCGCCCGCGATCAGGAGGTACTCGACGTGCTCGGCCTCCGGGGTGTGGAGCCAGTCGGCGAAGCGGTCCCAGGCGTCCCCGCGGAACTCGTCGCTCCCGACGTGGACGTCGGAGACCAGCGCGGCCGCCACCTCGCGGTCGGCGGTCGAGGGCTGGAAGGTTCGGGGCACCTCCGGGAAATGCAGCGAGTCGGCGAACAGCACCCCGGCGTCGTCCGAGAGCCGGCCCTCGACGGCGATACACTCGTCGAGCAAGAGCAGGTCCACGAGGTCGGCGAGGTCCCGGTCGTTCGTCACGAGCGTCGGGAACACGCCCGTGGCGTCCTCCAGTTCGACCAGCCAGTGTCCGCCGGCGGTCGAGCGCACGTCGTTCACGAGGCCGATGAGTCCCGTCTCGGACCCGCCGCTCATCTCCGCGACGGCGCTCGCGGGCCGGGCGCTCACCCGCGAGCGGAGCTGACCCGACAGGCGCTCGTACCGGTCGCGGAAGGTGCGGACGAACTGGTCGTACTCGCCGGTGCCCGTCGAGCGGCCGGTCACGTCGCCGTGTACCTCGACGGGGGAGGGGTCGCGGGCGGCGGAGTCAGACCCCTTCGTTTCGACTGGAGATACCCCTCCCTCGTCGGCTAGATCGGCGGATGTGGTTCCAGTCGAAACGGAGGGGTGTGGCGCGACGGCGTCTGCGGGCGCCTCGTCGTGCGTCGGCGCGGCTTCGGCCGTCGCGTCCTCCCCGCCAGGTCGCCCGTGGCGCGCCGCCCGACTCGCGCCGGCGAGCGCGTCGTCGACGTGGGCGGCGGTGAGAACGAGGGCGTCGTCCGGCGCGGCCTCCACCGCCGTCTCCAGCGCGACGTCGGGGTCGGGGGCGCCCGCGAGGAGGGTGAGCGCCTCGCGTTCGGCGTTGTACCCCCGCCGCGCGAGGTCGCGGGCGAGGCGCGCGGAGGTGTCGGATGGCACGCCGAGAGGCGAGGAGAGCGGCGCGCAAAAGCGTGCCGGAAGGTTCAACGGTGCGCCCGGCAACCCTCGGGTAGATGCGCCGGGACGACGACCGTGACCGGCCGTCGCCGAAAGAGGGGACGCCGGCGGGGGACGACGAGGGACCGGTCGCCCGGGTCTGGAACGCCCGCTCTGGCCCGCTCGCACTTCTCCGCGAGGCGCTGCTCAGCGCCGCCGTCGTCGCCGCGATCGGTCTGTTGCTGTTCGGGATCAGCGGCGTCTGGCCGCCGATGGTCGCCGTCGAGAGCCAGAGCATGGAGCCACACATGTACCGCGGCGACCTGATCGTCATCAGCGAACCCGGTCGGTACGTCCCGGGCGAGTCGACACAGACCGACACCGGCGTCGTCACCGCGGATGCGGCCGCAGAGATCGACTACCGGACTTTCGGCGGTCCGGGGTCTGTCGTGGTCTACCGACCCGACGGCCGGGGCGGGACGCCCGTGATCCACCGCGCGCACCTCTGGGTCGAGGACGGCGAGAACTGGTACGACCGCGCGAACCCCGCGTACGTCGGCGCCGGCTCCTGTGCCGAGCTCCGAAACTGTCCCGCGCCCCACGCCGGCTTCATCACGAAAGGCGACAACAACGGCGGCTACGATCAGGTGATCGGGATCACCAGCCCCGTTCGTCCCTCGTGGGTCATCGGCGTGGCCCACGTCCGGGTTCCGTGGCTGGGACACATCCGCCTGTGGCTCTCGGCGGGGGCGACGACCGGGCTCGGCGGGACGGGGAACGCGACGACAGGCGGCGCCGGCGTGGTCGTCGGGCCGGGTGCCGCCGTGGCGTAGCGCTCAGTTGTCGAAGCGCGCCTGGACGAACGGCTCGGCGTCCTCGACGCTCCCCAGCCGGGAGTCGGAGAGCAGGACGGCCTCCGTCTCGTCCGTCGGGACGGAGAGGGAGATCTCCTTCGTGCGGCCGTAGCGCCCCTTCGAGACGACGACGGCGTTGACGATGCCGAGCATGTCCAGCTCGCTGATGAGGTCTGTCACCCGGCGCTGGGTCAGCACGTCGGCGTCGATCTCCTCGCAGAGGCGCTTGTAGATGTTGAACACCTCGCCCGTGTTGATGTTGTGAACGCCCGCCTTCTCCAGCAGGATGATCGCGAACAGCACGATCTTCGACTGGGTCGGGAGGGTGCGGACCACCTCGACCACCCGGTCGAGTTCGATCTTGTCCTGGGCCTTCCGGACGTGGCTCTCGCCCACGGTGTCGGCCTGCCCCCGCTCGGCGAGCTCGCCCGCCGTGCGGAGGAGGTCGAGCGCCCGGCGGGCGTCGCCGTGCTCCTGTGCCGCGAACGCCGCACAGAGCGGGATCACGTCGTCGGAGAGCGCGCCCGGCTTGAACGACACCTCGGAGCGGTGCTGGAGGATGTCGCGCAGCTGGTTGGCGTCGTAGGGCGGGAAGACGATCTCCTCCTCGCCGAGGCTCGATTTCACCCGCGGGTCGAGGAAGTCGGTGAACTTCAGGTCGTTCGAGATCCCCATGATCGAGATCCGGGAGTTCTCGAGCTCGGAGTTCATCCGCGAGAGGTTGTACAGCGTGTCGTCGCCGCTCTTCTCGACGAGCTTGTCGATCTCGTCGAGCATGATCACGACCACGCGCTCGTGGTGGTCGACGGCGTCGAAGAAGGTGGAGTAGACCCGGTCGGTCGGCCACCCGGTCATCGGGACGGGGTCCATCTCCGCCAGCTCGTCATCGAGTCGGTCGATTCGCGCCTCGACGGCGGCCACCGTGTCGAACTCGGTGTCCGCGAGGACGCCCGAGTCGGCGACGTCTCGCAGTTCGGCGATCCGCTCCTCGGTGTGGGCGCGGTTCTTCTCGATAAACGTGTTCGCGAGCTGGGCGAGCACGCGGTACTGCGTGTCGGTCACCTCGCAGTTGATGTACTCCACCTCGCAGGGGACGTCGTACTTCCGACTCGTCGACTCCAGCTCCTTCGAGACGAACTTCGCGCTTGCCGTCTTGCCGGTCCCGGTCTTCCCGTAGATGAGAATGTTCGACGGCGTCTCGCCCCGGAGCGCCGAGACGAGGATGGTCGCCATCTGGTTGATCTGGTCGTTGCGGTGCGGGAGTTCCTGGGGCGTGTAGGAGGGACGGAGAACCTCCTTGTTCTCGAAGATGGGCTCGCCGGAGAGCAGGTCGTCGAACAGCCCCTGGTTGTCCTCTTCTTTCTCCTCCAGCACCTCGTCGAGTCCGAGGTCACCGGTGATGTCAGCCGCTCGGTCGCGCGACGCCTCCGAGAGTTCGGCGTCGCTGGCGTCGAAGCCGGGTGATCTTACGTCCTCCTGTCTGTCGTTGTCCATGCGTGCGAGCCCCTTCGTTTCGTGTGGAAATCCCGAACTGATACGTGCGTTCGGGTCGCTACCGTCCGATTTGGACGGTTTTACCGAATCCCCCCGTGCCGGAACCGTCCAGCCGATACAGACGAAGGCGACGAGAGGGAGGTGGAAAAAGGTTCCCCTCCTCGTCGCTGCCGGCCGAGACGGGAGGATACGCCAAGTTAACGACAGGTTTTCCGAGAGACTAGTCCCGTTCCCGACAGCAGTCGATGAACGCCGACGGCCCGCCCCCCACCCCTTCGTTTCAGGTGGAACGCGACGAGGGCGGGGGTGGGGGAGGGGGTCGTCTAGTGGCGGGAGATTTATTACCTAGACACCCGAACAGGACCCGTACTAGGGAGAAAACAGTTAGATTCAAACCCCGGTTGACGCTAGAAAACAGCGCGCGGGACGGTGGCGGCGGGGCGCCTGGTCGTTCCACCCGAAACGAAGGGGTGGGGGGCACGATCGGCTCCACGCCACGACCGCCTCGGTCGACGGGTGTACCCGCCCGGTCGCTCGGTCCGACGCCAGCCCGCCCGAGCTCGTCGCCGCCTTCGACGCTCCCGGTCACCGACGCCACGGTGGTCTCCGGCGTCCCTCACTTTCCGGCCACTCTCTGTGATCGCCTCTCCCGACGGCCGGCTCCGCGACTCGCTCCCCGCGACCACCCGTATCGGCCCTCTCACCCCGTGAGACGCCGAAAGTCGGACGTGCGTCTGACGTAGGTTGAAGTGTCGGCCCGCTCCTCCACACGACAACGCTCCGCAAGGGGTGTGGAGGACGGATGGGACTCATCACAGAGATCAGGGACAGCATCTCTCGCGTCACGAGCCGCCTGTTCGCCGGGTCGGAGCCGAAGCGGATCGGCATCTACGGCCCGCCGAACGCGGGGAAGACGACGCTCGCGAACCGCATCGCCCGGGACTGGACCGGCGACGCCGTGGGCCCCGAGAGCCACGTCCCACACGAGACACGACGCGCACGACGAAAGGAGAACGTCGAGATAGAGCGGGACGGCCGGACGGTGGCCATCGACATCGTCGACACTCCGGGGGTGACGACGAAGGTCGACTACGAGGAGTTCTTGGACGAGATGGACGAGGAGGACGCGATCCGCCGGTCGCGGGAGGCCACCGAGGGGGTCGCGGAGGCGATGCACTGGCTCCGCGAGGACGTCGACGGCGTCATCTACGTCCTCGACGCGACGAAGGACCCGATCTCGCAGGTCAACACGATGCTGATCGGGATCATCGAGAGCCGGGACCTGCCGGCACTCATCTTCGCCAACAAGACCGACCTCGAGGAGGCGAACGTCAAGCGGATCGCCGACGCCTACCCCCAGCACGAGGTCGTGCCGCTCTCGGCGCTCGAGGGCGACAACATGGACACCGTCTACGACAACATCGCGGAGGAGTTCGGCTGATGCCCGAGATGACCGACCCCGACGCGGGGAGAGACGACGACGGGGTCCAGATCGACCTCGTGAGCGCCGCGCGCATGGACGGGTTGGCCAGCATGGAGAAGGTCCGGCTCATCCTCGACGGCGTGCGCGAGGGAAAGATCGTCATCCTCGAACAGGGGCTGACCCCGGACGAGGAGTCGAAGCTCATCGAGGTGACGATGAGCGAGATCAACCCGGACGACTTCAGCGGCATCGAGATCGAGACCTACCCGTCCTCGTCGGCGGGGAACGGCGGACTCCTCGGCCGCCTGATGGGGAGCGGCGACGACAACAAGCTCACCGTGATCGGGCCGGCCAACCAGATCGAGACGCTGCACAAGGACGAGGACCTGATCAGCGCGCTCGTCTCCCGCCGGTAGCCGATGCCGCACGAGTGTACGGCCTGTGGCCGAACGTTCGCGGACGGCTCGAAGGAGATGCTCTCCGGCTGTCCGGACTGCGGCGGGACGAAGTTCCAGTTCCGCCCGCAGGCGGACGACGCCGGCTCGGCCGCGCCGGACGACGGGGCGGCCGGGTCCGCCGACCCGCCGTCCGACGACGCCCCACAGGTCACCGGCCGCGAGTGGCCGATGTACGGCGACGAGCCGACGGACGAGCGCCGGGCTCGCGGCCGGGTCGGGTCTCGCGCCCGCGGGGCGCCCGCGGGCGAGTCGGACGAGCCGCCGACGACCGCCGACCCGCAGACGACCGACGACGGCATCGTCGTCGCCGACGAAGAGCCGGTCTCCCGGGACGACGGCGAGGACAGCGCACAGGCCGACGCCCGAACGGGCGTTGCCGCCCCGGACGAGGTGGCACAGGGGAGCGCGGCGGACGAGGACGCGGCCGACGACCCAGAGGCCGCCCCCGCGCCTGCCTCCGACGACGGCGACGACACCCCTGACCTCTCGGCGCTCCGGAAGGAGCTGAACGACCAGTTCGAGAGCATCCGGATCGTCTCGCCCGGGCAGTACGAGCTGAACCTGATGGAGCTGTACGAGCGCGAGGAGCACATCATCTCCCTGCGCGAGGACGGCCGGTACGTGATCGAGGTGCCGGAGACGTGGCGGAGCGGGTGAGCGGTCCCGACGACACCTCGCCGTTCTAGCGGGAAAGGTTAGGACCCCTGGCCGCCTACGGCGAGCTATGCCAGAAGAGGTCGTCTTCGAGTCCGAGGCAACGATGGACCGCGCGGAGATCGCGAGCTACCTGCGACAGGTCGCCGACAGCCTGGCGGCGGGCGACCCAATCACGCTCAGCGCGGGCGACCAGTCGACGAGCGTCGAGCCGAGCAGCCGCCCGGAGTTCGAGGTGAAAGTCGAACGCGAGGGGCCGACCGGCGGGCCGAAGGAGCTGAGCGTCGAGTTCGAGATCGAGTGGCCGGAGGACGGCGACGACGGCGGGTCGCTGTCGATCGAGTGACCGGCCGGTTCTGAAGCCCTTAAGAAGGGTCGGGACGCAGGTCGGGCCATGAGTACCGCGACGAAGGTAGTGGTGGGCACCGTCGGCGTCTCTGCGCTGCTGGCCGTCGCGCTCATCCTCGTCACCCTCCTTATCTGATGTTCACCGAGCGGTCACTCCCGACGGACCTCCGCAGGGTTCGCGAGCGAACGGCCCGGGAGCCGCTCGTTCTCGACGTCGACCGGGACTTCGAGACGCTCCCGCCCGCCGTCGCGGAGGACCTCGGCCTCCTGGTCGACCGTCTCGACCCCGTCTCCTACCCGGCGGAGTGGCTCCCCGACGACGCGCCGACCGCGCTCGAACGGCTCGCGGGCGCGACGCTCACCGTCGGAACGCCCGGCGACGGTACCGTCGTGACGACGCGCCAGACCGACCCGCCCGTGATCCTCGTGAAGAAGCGGGCCGAGGGCACCCCGACAGACTTTCTCGACCACCTGATCGCCGACGCTCTCGTCCGCCTCGACGTTGACGCGCCCGAACACGCGCTTGGCTTTTTCGGCGCGGACTACCGCCGGCTCGACGCGGCGGTCCGCGAGGACGGCGACGGCACCCCCGTCGACACCTACCAGGTCGCCGTTGCGCTGTTCGACGCGTGGCTCGGCCGCCACACCCGCCCGGTCGTCGCCGAGTGGGACGACGAGTTCCCGCGACTTCACGCCGCGTGGGTCGACGCGGGCGAGCGCCTGACCGACCGCCTCGCCGACCTCCCCGGCGCCGTCGCCCGCGGCGAGACGACGTTCCCGGCGGCGACGGAGTACGCCTGTAACGCGGTGCGTCACGGCCTCGACCTCCCGGCACCCTTCTCGGCGCTCGACACCGCGGCCTACCGCGACCACGGCGCGGCGTTCGCGGTCGAGTGGGTCGAGCGGACGTACGCGTCGCTCTGACCCCTTTAGTTCCACTCGAACACGCCGCTCGCCGCTCGACGCCCGCTTCGATGCTGTTTCAGCTCGACTCGTACGCGGCGCTGCCGTCCGTGTCCAGGTCGATCACGGCGTCGAACAGATCCCGGAACCGACCGATCGTCGTCTCGTCGTGGACCTCCTTCGAGAGGTGGAACAGCCCGACAGCGTCGTGTTCGTCGAGCAGGTCGAGCATCCGTTCGGCGGCGTCGTAGGTGCCGTCCACGTCGGCGTAGTACGCCATCTCGGTGAGCGAGTCGACGCTCAGGCGGCGCTTGCCCTCCGTGGCGTCGAGGAACGCCTCGACCTTCGCGACGACGCCGTCCAGGTCGTCCGGCGAGGAGACGTAGTGGAGACGCTCCGAGGCCCGCCGGGAGTAGCCCCGCTCGACCGAGAGCGTGTCGAGGATGTCGGCGCGAGACTCGTCGACCGCGTAGTGTTCGAGCTTCTGTTCGACCTCGCGCGCGGTGGTTCGGGTGGAGACGACGAGGAACCGGTCGGTGTCGGTCTTGAAAAAGTCGGTGTCGATCCGGTCCGTCTCGCCGATGCTCGGATGCAGGAGAAGAATACCCGTTCCGCCGGGGATCGTCTCCGGCGCACCGTCGACCGCGAGCGCGTAGTCCATGTCCCCACGAGCTACGCCCGTGATATAAACGTTCAGAACAGGGAGTCCGCGGTCGCGGCGCCGATGACGCTGAACACGGCTCCGACGCTCACCGCCCGGAGCGTGACCAGCGCGGCCTCCCCGAGCCCCGACACCCGGCCCGCGTCGACGAGAAAGGTTCCCGGCGCGTCGAACGCCAGCGCGAGGATGAAGACCGAGAGGTAGGCGACGAAGACGAGCGAGAGGTACCGGATCGGTACGCCGCCGAACTCGGGCTCGCGGTCCGGGTCGCGGTCGTCGGCCTTGTAGAGCGCGCCGTAGCCGACCGCGAGCACGATGAGCGCGGTCACGCCCGCCTGGAGCCACGACATCTCGACCGCGAGTATCCACACCTCCTCGGTGACGACGAACGGCCCGGCGAGCAGGAACCCGCCGACAACCTGCTGGGCGCTGTCGGCGAGCGCGTACCGTCGCCTCGGGCCCATGCGGGGACGGGACGACGACGGTAGTTAACTGCCGCGACACGCGCCGGCGGCGACATTTTTGTCCGCCCCCCGGGAACGGCGGACGTGCGCCGACCGTACGTCCTCGGCGGGGTGTTGGCCGCGGCTGCGCTGGTCGCCGCCGCGGTGCTGGCCGACGTGTTCGCGACGGCGTTTCTCGCGGTGACGGTGGCCTACGTCCTCGCGCCGGTCCGGGGGTGGCTCGTCGAGCGGGGGGTGACGCGCTGGACCGCGAGCCTCCTCGCGACGCTCTTTGCGTTCGCCGGAGCGGCGGCGGTGGTCTCCCCGCTCGTCCTCGTGGCGGCGCTCCGGCTCGACCGACTTCTGGCGCTGATCCGGTCGCTCCCTGGCGAGCTGTCGGTCGGGGCCTTCGGGATGCGCTACGTCGTCACGCTCGACCAGCTCCGGGGGCCGCTCGTCGGGTTCGTCTCGACGGCCGCGCGGGCGACACTCGCCGCGCTCCCCGTGCTGGCGCTGAAGTTCGCGCTGTTCGTGTTGCTCGTGTTCTCGCTCGTCTACCGCGCGAGCGAGGCCCGGCGCGCGGTCGTCGCTGTCGTCCCGCCGGCGTACCGCGACGTGGCCGAGGCGTTCAACCGCCGGGTGCGCGGGACGCTGTTCGGCATCTACGTCCTCCAGGCGGCGACGGCGGTCGGCACCTTCCTCTTCGCGCTCCCGACGTTCGCGGCGCTCGGCTACGGCTCCGTGCTGACGCTCTCTGTGCTGGCGGGCGTGCTCCAGTTCGTCCCGATAATCGGTCCGAGCGTCCTGCTCGGTGCGCTCGCGCTCGCGGCGGTGAGCGCCGGCGACCCCGCCCGGGCCGCCCTCGTCCTCGTCGTCGGCGGGTTCGTGGTGGCGTGGCTCCCCGACCTGATCGTCCGGCCCCGCCTCGCCCGCCGCGCCGCGGACATGCCCGGCTCGCTCTACTTCGTCGGGTTCGTCGGCGGGCTGCTCTCGCTGGGGACGGTCGGCATCATCGCCGGTCCGCTCGCCGTTGCGCTGGTCGTCGAGGCGGCCGAACAGCTCTCGGCCGAACTGAACGAGGTCGCGGTCGAGGTGGACGACTAAGCCGTCTCCCCGCCGCCCGCGTCCTCGCCCTCGACCGGTCCGCCTCTGGCCTCCCACTCAGTCAGGCTCCCCTCGTAGAACGCGACGTTCTCGTAGCCGAGGTGGCGAAGGACGAGGTAGGTGTGGCTGATCCGCCGCGCGGTGTTACAGTAGAGGACGACCCGGCGGTCGCGGGTCACGCCGTGCTCCGCGAGGATCGCCTCCACGTCATCTCGTGGGAGCAGTCCCCGGGTCTCTTCGTCGACGAGGTCCCGCCAGTTCACCTGGACGGCGCCGGGGAGGTGCCCCGCCGCGTACTCCGTCGGCTCGCGCGTGTCGAGGATCAGGGCGTCGCCCGACTCGACGGCCGCGAGCACTGTCTCGTAGTCCACGAGCGGGCTCTCCTCGGCCGGGAGCGGCGTGGCCGCGTACGCCGTTGCCTCGGCCCCCGGCGCGTCGGTCGTCGTCTCGCGCTCCCGGGACCACGCGCTGTAGTCGCCGTCCAGCAGGCCGAGGCGGTCGAGCGGGTGGCCGTACAGGTAGGCGGTGACGAGAAAGCGCGCGGCGAACACGCCGTGGGTGTCGTCGTAGGCGACGAGGCGGTCGCCCTCCTCTACTCCGGCCGCCGAGAGGAGGTCACGCCACGCTCCCGGCGCCGGCAGCATCCCCGAGGCGTCCTCGGCGTCGGTGCGAAAACGGTCGAACGGGACGTTCACCGCGCCAGGGAGGTGACCGATCCCGTTGTACTCCCACTCGTCGCGGACGTCGACGACCCGCACGTCCGGGTCGTCCAGCCGCGAGGCGAGCCAGTCCGCGCCGACGAAGACGTCCATACCGACGGCTCGGACGCGCCGTGCTTAGGTGCCCTGACTCCGGTCGTTCCGCCCGTTCGTCCCGACTACCGGCAGTCTGTGCCGGTAGTTCGCCCGGTCCGTTCCCGGCGGCGGCGGCGAGGGAGCGTCCGGCGTGTCAGTCACCGAGAGAAGAAGAACTCCTTGCCGGTTCGTGGGAGGTGTGGCCGTTCGTGCCGGGTAGACTGTCGTTTAAGCCGCCGGCGCGCGTACGGCGGACGATGTCCGAATCAGGATACGCGAACGACGTTCTCGTCTCGGCGGACTGGGTCAAGGAACGACTCGACGAGTTCGGGAGCGACGACCCGGCCCACCGGCTGGTCGAGGTCGACGTCGACACCGAGGCGTACGACGATGGCCACGCCCCCGGCGCCGTGGGGTTCAACTGGGAGACCGAACTCCAGGACCAGACGACCCGCGACATCCTCTCGAAGGCGGACTTCGAGGACCGTCTCGGGAGCCACGGGATCTCCGACGACTCCACCGTGGTGCTGTACGGCGACAACTCGAACTGGTTCGCGGCCTACGCCTACTGGCAGTTCAAGTACTACGGCCACGACGACGTGCGCCTGCTCGACGGCGGGCGCGAGTACTGGGTCGAGAACGACTACCCCCTCACCGACGAGGAGCCGGAGTTCCCGGCCGTCGACTACGAGGCGAGCAGCCCGCGCGAGAGCATCCGCGCGTACCGCGACGACGTCGAGAACGCCATCGAGAAGGGGATTCCGCTGGTCGACGTGCGCTCGCCCGAGGAGTTCCGCGGCGAGATTCTCGCGCCACCGGGCCTGCAGGAGACCGCCCAGCGCGGCGGCCACATCCCCGGCGCGAAGAACATCTCGT
>JAZKRX010000004.1:0-88635 GCA_036626375.1 Haloferacaceae archaeon | reverse complement strand
AGCCTGTCACCGCCGTTGTGGGTAATATCGACTTCGGTCGCAGTGTCGTTGAAGTCGAAGCTGAAGCTGGCCTGTGGCGTGCTCTGTACGTTCTGTCCGAGTCCGAGGACGAAGGTGCCGATGACGGCGGCCAGGATGACGGTGATGGCGACCATGAGGATGACGCCGATCACCGGGCTGACCGCCCGATCCTCCGTCAAGAGCTGTTTGAGTTGCATTGTTGTGTGGCCCCCCGACGGCCGCCGTCGGTTCGCACCGCCGGCGTCGGTGCCCCGGGATGTGGCTACGATCGGCTCCGAACAGCCGGATAATAAACCCGGTCCCGCGGTTTTCATACGTGAAAAAGCCGGTACTCACCCGTTATGATCGCCGAAATTGCCGGTTCACCGCCGTCGCGGTCGCCCCTGTGTCGACGAGCCTATGTGGCTCGCCACACAGGGACGTCCGTGTCTAGTCAGCGTGTCGTCCTCGCCGCCGTCGCTCTCGCGGCCCTCCTCCTCGGTGCCGGCTGTCTCGGCGGCGGGCCGCAGGTCGTGGAACAGGACTGTGGCAACGTCGGCGGCGTCGGTGGCTGTGCCGTCACCGTCGAGAACCCGACCGACGAGGCGATGGAAGTCGAGGTGACCGTGGAGGCGGTGGACGCGGACGGCAACGTCGTCGCGAGCGGAACCGAGACGGTGCTGGTCGCCGGCAACTCGAGAGAGGAAGTCACGGTCGGGGCGTCGAACGCGGGCGGCGAGGTCGACCGATACGAGGTGTCGGTCCAGCGGGCGTCGTAGTCTCGGACGGACGAACCGGGGTAATGGTCGGTTGTGCGCGCCGCAAGCGACCTGTGTATATCCCGGTGGCCCCGGTCTGTCGGGCGGGGAGGACTCATGAGACGAGACGCGCTGCCGGCGATCGGTCCCGACTGGGAAGCGAGCGAGCAGTACCGGACGACCGCGGGTGCCGCGTGGGGACTCGTGATCGCGGCTGCGGCGCTCGACGTGGCTACGACGTGGGCCGGACTCGCGGTGGGCCTGCCGGAGTCGAACCCCGTCGCGGCGGCGGCAATCACCGCCGCCGGGACCACGCCGGCGCTCGTCGGACTGAAACTCGCCGCACTGAGCGTCGTCGCCGCCGGGTGGCGGGCGACGCCGCCGCCCGGTCGCCTCGCCGTCCCGGCGTCCGTCGGTCTCCTGTGGTTCGCGGCCGGGCTGTCGAACCTCGTCGTCCTCGCGCTGGACTGACCGGTCTCGGGCCCGGCGCGCCACCACGGGAGTCTCGGTGTCTGCTCCTCAGAGCCGTTGCTCTCTGGGAGTGAGACGGCATGAAGTGGCTGGGGAGGCGCGCTGCCCGCCGTGGCGCGAAGCCACGCGTGAGATGGGCCGACACGGATTTGAACCGTGGACCTCCCGGTTATCAGCCGAGCGCTCAACCTGACTGAGCTATCGGCCCAGGCGAGCGCATCCGGGCGTAGCCGAGTGTCGAACCTAAACGTTCCCCTTTCCGTTCGCGTCCTCGTCGGCGTCGCGGTAGTCCTCGGGGTCGAGGTCGACCGTCTCCTCGGCGTCCGGGAACCCATCCGCCCACGCGCCGCCGGTGACGAACCCCTCGACTTTCCCGTCGAGATAGGGCACCACGACGTAGCGCTTGAGGACGACGCGAACGGGCGCGCGCGTCGGCGGGAGCGCGAGCAAGAACCCGATGCCGTCGGTCACGAGCCCCGGCGTCAGCAGGAAGGCGCCCGCGGCGACCAGCAGGGCGCCGTCGAGCAGTTCGTCGGCGGGCGGCTCGCCGCGCCGGAGCTTCTCGCTCGCGGCCCGGAGCGCGTGTCGGCCCTCCGCGCGGACGAGCAGGGTGCCGAGCAGGCCCGTCAGGACGACGAGCGCCACCGTCGCCGGCCAGCCGAGCGTGTCGGACACGACGACGAGGAGCGCGGCGTCCGCGAGCGGGATCAAAAGCAGGCCCGCGAGCGCCCAGCGGAGTCGCATACCCGGCGTGTGGCTGGCGCGCCCAAATGCCTTGTCGTCGGCGTCGCTCGTCAGGCTTACCCCCGCGCGCCGCCGCGCGGGTGTATGGACGAGGAGCCGGTCGGCGACGACCCGACGACGGTGCGCTGGCGCGAGTGGGGGACGGCGCCGTTCGCGGACGCCCGCGAGCGGTCGTGCCCGGTGCTCCTCTCGCTCACCGCGACGTGGTGTCAGCCCTGCCGCGAGATGGACCGCACGACTTACGCCGACCCCCGCGTCGCGGCGGCGGTCCACGACCGGTTCGTTCCGGTCCGGGTCGACGTCGACCGCCGGCCGCGCGTCCGCGAGCGCTACCACGCCGGCGGCTTTCCCACCACCGCCTTCCTCACGCCAGCGGGGACCGTGATGACGAGCGCCGGCGCCCTCGACGCCGACACGCTCCGGGACGTCCTCGACCGGGTCGCGGCGACGTACGCGGAGCGCGGCGACGAGGCCGGCAGCGTGCCGCGGGCGCTCGCCGGCGACTCGCCGCCCGCGGGCGAGGTGACGCCCGCGGTCCAGGCCCACCTCGCCGGACAGCTCGAGGCACAGTACGACGAGGACCACGGCGGCTGGGGCCGTGACGCGAAGTTCCCGCTCCCCCGGACCCTGGAGTTCGCGCTCAAACACGACCTGCCGCGCGCGGACCTCGCCTTCGACGCCGTGCGCGACGGCCTGCGCGACGACGACGGCGGCTTCTTCCGCTTCGCCGCGAACCGCGACTGGTCCGAGCCGAGCCGCGAGAAGCCCCTCGACGTCCAGGCCGGCCTCTGTCGCGCGTTCGCCAACGCCTACCTCCACACGGGCGACGACCGCCGGCGAGAGACGGCCACGAGCGTCGCCTCCTTCCTCGACGAACAGCTCTGGACCGACGCCGCCTTCGGGGGGAGCGTCGGCGCCGACGGCCGCCGTGACACGACGGCGTTCGCGGGCCCGAACGCCCTCGCGGCCGACGCCCTCCTCGCGCTCGCCGCATACGTCGACGACGAGGACGCCCGCGAGCGCGCGGCGACGACGCTCGAAACCGTCAACGACCGGCTCGTCGAGGACGGCGTGGTGTGGCGCTACGACGCCGACGACGCCCCGCCCGCCCCGCTCGACGACCGCGCTCACGTCGTCCGGGCGTACGCCCGCGCCGGGCAGGTGCTCGACGGCGACTGGGCCGACCGCGCGCGGGCCGTCGCCGACGAGACGGTCGCGGCCCTCCAGACCGACGACGGCTCCTTCCGCGACGGCCCCGCCGAGGGCGCCGGCCTGCTCGCCCGCCCGCTCCGCCCGCTCGACGGCAACGCCCACGTCGCGGGCGCGCTGCTCGACCTCGCGGCGCTCACGGGCGAGGCGTCGTACCGCGAGGCCGCACACGACGCCGTCGCCGCCTTCGCCGGCGCCCACGAGCGGTTCGGCGTGCAGGTCGCGGCCTACGGCGCTGTCGCGGCCCGCCTCACCGACGGCGGCGCGCCCGTCGTCGCGGTGGCGGACGAGCCCGGGGCGACCCTCCACCGCGCGGCGCTCCGCATCGCCGACCACGAGACGGTCGTCCGGCCGAACGCCGACGGCGAGCGCGGGACCGCGCGGGTCCGGACCGAGGGCGAGACGGAGTGGTCGGCGCCCGCGAGGGACCCAGAAGAGCTGATGGCGCGGGTGCGCGAGCGGACGTAGCCGCGCGTCACCCCGCTCGCGTCTCCGGCGCTAGCGCTCGCCGTTCCGCATCGCGCCGTTCGTCGCCCCGTCCGTCTCGAACGACGCACTGTCGTCGCCGTTCATCGCCGCGTCGCCGTTCGTCTCCGCCCGTAGCTGTCCCATCGTCAGCTCGCGCTCCGCGTGGGCGTTGTGCTGGTGGATCGACTCGTCGTTCGACTGGCGCATCCGCACGACGGCGTCGTCCGGCAGGTCGGTGAACTCCTCGACCACGCCGTCGGCCAGCGCGCGCACGCAGTCCTCGACGAACCGCGCGTTCGAGTGCGAGGCGACGGTCATGTGGTCCTCGTCGGGCCGCTTCGCGACGTTGTAGATCCGCGCGCTCATCGAGTCGCGGGCCACCCGAACGAGGTCGTGGAGGTCGACCGACGGCGACCCCTCGGCCCCGACCGCGAGGTAGGCGTGCCCGCGCTGGGAGTGCCCGGGCTGGGGCACCCGGTCGAGAAACGACTCGGTCGTCTCGTCGTCGACGCCGAGCTCCGCGAGCACGTCGCGGGCGCGCGCCTCGGACATCCCCTGCGAGCAGGGACAGACCGTCATCCCCGTCACCTCGACGCCGATCGACTCGTGGGTGCCGTCGTCGGTGGCGGTGGCCTCGGCGACGACGTCGACGCTGTGCTGGGTCGGCAGGTCGCTCGCCGGCGCGCGCTCACGCAGGATCAGGTCCGCCTCCATCCGCACCTGCGCCGTGGTCGTGTAGTCGTGTTTCGCGAGGAGACGCTCGGCCGCGGCGCCACAGACCCCCTCCAGCCGGGAGTCGGGGTTCGCCAGCACCGCCTCCAGCGTCTCGTCGATGACCTGCATGTTCCGGCTCATGTCGATCCCTTTGCGTCCCCCGGGAAGGTCGACGTACACCTCGAAGTCGGCGGTGAAAACGAGCGGCCGGTCGTCGTCGCGCGGCACCTCGACGAGCTTCTCGACGTCAGTCACCCCGACGCGGCTCAGCCCCACTGTCACGTCCGGTCGTGACGCCTGTACGTCGGGAAGTTGACGTTCCATAGGACAGCTTCGGCGCGGCGAGATTATGCGTTTCGATGGCCTACGGCCAGTCTTCGCGCTCTGTGCCCTCGAACGGGTCCGTCTCGGGCGCCTCGTCGCCGAGCGTCCAGTCGGCGGCGCCGGCGGCCTGCTCCACGTCGAGGTACTCCCACCCTGCCTCCGCGGCGACAGCGCGGTCGTCGTCGCTCGTCCCGACGAAGACGTGGCGGTCGGTCTCGAACTGCTCGCGCACCCGTTCGAGGCTCTCTTCGACGCCGCGTGGCCCGGAGAAGAAGTCCTGTCGCACCCGGTGTTTCCGCGTGTAGTTCGTCACCACGTAGGTCGGCTGCTCGGAGACCACTCCGACGTACTCCGTCCACCCCCGGGCGTCCGTGAACACGGCGCCCGGATCGGCGAGCGCACGCAGGGCGTCGAGTTCGAACGCGAGCGTCATCGTCCCGTCGGCGTCCATAGCGGCGGTCGGCTCCGCGGGCGAAAGAGCGTGTCGCTCTACGACTGCGTCGCCGTCGCGAGCGCCTCCGCGTCCACCTGCTTCTCCAGCAGCGCCTCGCGCTGGTCCGCGACGACGCGCTCCTCTTTCATCAGCCGCTTGTACGCCGACTGCGCCGAGAGGTCGCCGATCAGAACGCCGCCGACGATCTTGCCGTCTTTGAACGCGATCCGGCGCCACTCGGTGTCCGAGTACTTGCGCTCTGCGTACTCCTCGCCGATGGTCGGGTGGCCGAAAGAGAGAAAGGGGAAATCGAAGTGGGTGATGGAGTACGTCGACACCCAGCGAAACGCCTCGGCCCCGCCGTCGGCGACCATGTTCGCGGCGGCGATCGAGCCCTGCTCTTTCGCGCTGCCCCACGAGCCGTTCTGCTCGCGCTCGCCCGTGATCGTGTCGTGGTAGCGCGTCACGTCGCCGGCGGCGTAGACGTCCTCGTCCGACGTCTGCATGTACTCGTCGACGAGCACCCCGTCGTCCGTCTCGATCTCCGTCCCCTGGAGCAGCTCGACGTTGAAGTCGAGGCCGATGGCGACGCCCGCCCAGTCACAGGGGTACCGCTCGCCGTTCGGGTCGACCGCGGCCTCGACGTGACCGTCGTCGTCGACCTCGAAGTGGTCGACCCCGGAGTCGAAGACGGGCTCGACGCCGATCTCGCGCAGGGCGTCGTGGATGATCTCGCCGCCCTCGGGCGTCAGCGCGTAGCGCCACCAGCACTCCCCGCGCATCAGGTAGTTCGCGTCGACGTTCTGTGCCCCGCAGATGGCCGCGAGGTCGATACCGAGTAGCCCGGCCCCGACGACGACCGCGCGGTCGCTCGCCTCCGCGTCCTCCTTGATCCGCCGGGCGTCCTGGAACGTCCAGAAGTGGTGAATTCCGTCCGCGCCGGCGTTCTCGACCGGGATCTGCGTCGGCGTCCCGCCCGTCGCGAGGAGGAGCTTGTCGTACGTTAGCGTCTCGCCGTCGTGGGTCTCGATCTCGTTGTCCTCGGGCCGGAGGTCGGTGACCACGGTGTTCAGGCGGAGGTCGACGTCGTGGTCCTCGTACCACGACTCGTCGTGGATGGAGATCGGCGCCTCGGGTAGTTTCCCTTTCGCGTACTCCTTGATCAGGATCCGGTTGTACAGCGCCTCACCCTCCTCGGTGAGGACGGTGATGTCGGCGTCGGGGGCCCGCTCGCGGAGTGTCTCGGCGGCCGAGCTCCCCGCGATCCCGTCGCCCACGACCACGTACGACTGAGTCATGGCGCGCACTTTGGACCGGGGGGTAATGTGGATTGCCCTCTTTCCAAGCGTCACGCAGAGCGCGCGGTCGTGCGTTTCAAGACGGCTCGCGCGCTAACTCATCTCGATGAAAATAAAACAGAACGTCAGACATTTCGCCGCGAAACAGGCGCTCACGCTCCCGGTCGTCGGCCCTCGCGTTCGCGAGCGACTCGTCGACCTCCACGTCGACGTCTTCGGGGAGAAGGCCGCCGACGGCCGCCGCGCGGAGCGCGAGGCCCACATGGAGGCCTTCTTCGACAACACCTTCGACACCTACGTCGCGGCGCTGGAGGCCGGCTACCCGGAGGCTGAGGCCCGCGAGATCACACACGTCCAGGCGAACTTCGACTTCTACAACCACGGCTGGACGGAGATGATGGAGTTCCCGGTCGAGGAACTCGGCGAGCACCGCGACCGTTACGCCGAGTTCTTCGACACCCACGGGATCACCGTCGACGACCCGCTCGGCGAGTTCACGCGCGTCCCCGTCCCCGACGCGCCGTCGACGCCCGAGCGCATCGAGGAGCCGGTCCACCCCTACGCCGAGGGCGGGTTCGCCGACGACGTCTACGTCGAGACCCCAGCGGGCGACGTGGTCGTCGGCGGACGGCCCGAACCCGAGGACGTGGAACCGACGGACGCGCCCGGGGTGAGCGGCGACGGGCGCCGAGCGTAGGCGCCGCGCGCCGCTACGTTCGCCGCGCCGCTTCCTCCGCCAGCCGCGCCAGGTTCACGCTCCCTCTCTCTTCGACCGGCTCGCCGTGGCCCATCGCCAGCAGTTCGGCGGCGGGCGCGCGGTCCGCGAGGTCGACGATGCTCTCCGCGACGGCCCGCGTGTCGTCGCTCAGGAGCCACGGCGACGTCCGCAGGCGCCCCCCCCGCTCTATCACGAGGTCGCCGACGAACAGCGCCGACCGCTCGTCGTGCTCGTAGGCGACGTGGCCCGGCGTGTGTCCGGGGGTGCGGTAGACGTCGAAGCCCCCGATCCGGTCGCCGTCTGCGACCCGTTCGACCGGGAGACTCGTCCGGTCCAGCAGGACGCCCATCGCCCGCTGGACCACCCCCTTGTGGGTCGTGAGCGGCGGTCCGCTCTCGCCTTCGACCCACGTCGCGTCGGGGTCGGCGGCGTGGACCGGAGCGTCGAGGCCGCGGCGTTCGAGGCCGGCCAGCCCGCCGACGTGGTCGACGTCGTAGTGCGTCAGGAGGACCCGTTCGACGTCCGCGAGCGTCGCGCCCGCGCGCTCGACCCCCCGTTCGACGGCCCCCGCGTCCCACGGCGTGCCCGCGTCGACCAGCGTCGGTCCCTCGTCGTCCGTGTCGCCCTCCACGAGGTAGGCGTTCACGCCCCACCCGCGCAGGCGGCGGACGCCGTCTCGAAGCGTCGTCATGAGACCGTCGACGGTCGCCGCGGGTTAATAGCCGACGCCGGTCAGTCGCCCGGGTCGGGTGTCGTCTCCGCGCCGGCGGGCCGGACGTCCGGCTCGTCCGTCGCGCTCGACGCCGCCGCCGCGATCCGGTCTGCGCACTCGTAGCCGGCGACGACGCCGCCGTCGAGGCTCCGCTCCGGATACTGCGCCGGGCTCGCCATCCCCGCGTAGTAGACCCCCTCCGCCACGTCGTCCGCGAGGTCGTACGGTACGACGAGGTCGAGGTAGCCCCGTTCGTAGACGGGGGCCGCCCGGGGCGCACGGGCGAGTCGGAACTCCCTCACGTCCTCACGGTCGAAGCCGGGGAACATCGACTCGACCTCCGAGAGCCACGTCTCGCGCACCTCAGCGTCGCTCGCCTGCCAGAGCGGGTCGTCGAGGCTCTGGACGTAGCTCGCGACGTAGAGGAGCCGGTCGCCGCCGTAGCGCTCCGGCGGGACGAAGTTCGTGTGCTCGATCAGCGCGCCGAAGGGCGCGTCGTGGGCGACGTTGAGCCAGTAGGTGTCCGTGAGCGACTCTTCGATCGTCACGACGGCACAGAGCGCGCCCTGGAAGTCGACCGCACACTCGTAGCCGGTCAGCGCCTCGAGAACGTTCGGCATCGTCGCGACGACGACGCCCTCGCTCGCCTCGACCCGCGTCTCGCCGTCGTCGAGCGTCACGGACTGGACGCGGCCGTTCGTGGTCCCCACCTCCGTCACGCGCGTTCCCGTCTCGATGGTCTCGTGCCCGACCGCGTCGACGAGGGCGTCGAGCAGCCGTCCGAACCCGCCGTCGAAGTAGCCGAGCACCTCGCCCCGGAGGAGGTCGCGCTCCCCCCGGAACTTCACGCGCCCGAGGAACCACGCGGCGCTCACGTCGTCCTTGCGGTCGCCGAACTTCGCGTCGAGCAGCGGCTCGACGAACTGGTCGTACACCCCGCGGGTGGTGTGTTCGACGACGAACTCCTCTATCGGGACGTCCTCGAAGCGCCGGAGGTCGTCGTACGTGTCGAACGACGGCCACCCGCCGCGGACGTCGACGCCCGTGGTCAACATCCCGAGCCGGAACTTGTCGTAGAGGCTCATGTGCGGGTACGCGAGGATCTGCCACGGAGTGTCGAGCGGGTGGACCACCCCGTCGACGTAGTAGGCGTTTTTCCCGATCCGCCACTCGACGGCGTCGCCGAGGCCCAGGTCCTCGGCCAGCTCGACGATGGTCTCTTCGGACTTCGAGAGGTGGTGGTAGAACCGCTCGACCGGGTCGCCGCTCGTCTCGTACGTCGCCGCCAGCCCGCCGAGGTCGTCGCCGGCCTCGACCACCCGGACCTCGTGGCCGTGTTCGCGGAGTCGGTAGGCCGCCGCGAGTCCCGCGATGCCGCCGCCGACGACGTGGTACACGGGCGTGGGTGGGTGTCGCCCGCTCAAGTCGTTTGTGTCTCTCCGCCGCCCGCCAGGTCCGCCGCTAGCACGAACTCCGGACCGTCGGCCAGCCCCGCCCCGGCGCTCGCGGCGTCTGTCACCCACGTGGGCCGCTCCGGGACGACGGCGCGCGCCCGGTCGGCTCCGACGGTCGCCGCGTCCCGCCGGACGGCGTCTATGAGCGCGCTCGCCGCCTCGGCGTCGCCCGGCCGCCACGCCGCGACGCCGTACTCCGCGACCCGGTCGCCGTCGCCGTAGTCGTTCACGCGCGTCCGGTGTGTCACGCCGCGGGCCCCGTCCCCGTCGACGGCGACGGACAGCCGTCCCTCGTCCGCCGCGCGCCGCAGGCGTTCGCGGGTGAGCTCCGAGACTGCCCACGTCTCTGTCGGGTCGAGCGCCACCCCGGCGAGCGCGGTCCGTGCCTCCGACGACGTCCAGAACGCCCACGCCACCTCGGGGTCGTCGCCGACGCGCAGCGCCGGGTCGGCGTCCGTGTCCGGCGCCGGCTCGACGAACCGGAACGCCGTCAGCGGCTCGAACCCCGTGGCGCGCGAGAGGCTCAGGCTCGGCGCGTTCCAGCCGTGGACGAGGTTGCGACAGACCGCCGCGCCCGCCTCGCGGAGCCACGCGAGCGTCGCGCGGGTGAGTCGTGCCCCGACGCCCTCGCCGCGCGCGTCGGTGGCGACCCGCAGGCCCGCGGCCCAGCCCTCGTGGGCCGACAGCAGCAGGCCGCGCATCACCGCCACGACCTCGCCCGTGCGCTCCCCGACCAGCACCCGCCGGTCGTCCCGTCCCGCCGCCTCTGCGACCCACCGCGGGTAGGCGTCGCCGACGTAGTCGCCCTCGTTCCGGTTCGGCCACGTGTCCGTCGCGATTCCGGCGACACGCTCCGCGTCGCCCTCGCGTCCGTCCCGTACCGCTACGTCCACGGGACCGACCGCGCCTGGAGCTCGCCCGCGAGGTCCCGCCGCATCGCCGCCCGCGGGTCCTCGACGTTCGCGAGCGCCCACATCAGCTTCACGTACGCCGCGCTCGGGATGGTGTCGCCCGCCTCGACGACGCCCGCGTCGAGCAGGTCCCGCCCCGTGTCGTACACCCGGTCGCAGACCCGGCCCTCGATGCACTGGCTCGTCATCGCGACGACGGTTCCCGACTCGACTAGCTCCTCGATCCGGGGGGTGAGGTCCGTCGAGACGTGCCCGAGACCCGTCCCCTCGATGACGATACCAGCGCGCCCCGCCAGCCGGTCGAGCGCCGCCGCGTCCGTTCCGGGCGCGAACTTGAACAGCGCGACGTCGGTGTCGAGGTCGGGGTGGATCGCGGGGTCGCCCTCGCCCCGCGGCGCGTGGTCGCGTTGGAAGGAGACCTCGCCCGTCTCGTAGTCGACAGTGCCGAGCGGCTTCGCGCCGACCGTCTCGAAGGCGTCCCGGCGCGAGGTGTGGTTCTTCCGGGCGCGCGCGCCGCGGTGGAGCACACACCGGTCGTCCGACAGCCCGGCGTGCATACAGATCAGCGTCTCGGCGTGGTCCGCCGTCGCGGCCTCCACCGCACAGACCGCGTTCATCACGTTGTCGCTGGAGGGTCGGTCCGCGGAGCGCTGGCTCCCGGTGAACACGACCGGAACCGGCACGTCGAGCATCAGGCTCATCGCCGTCGCGGAGTGCGCCATCGTGTCCGTCCCGTGCATGACGACGACGCCGTCGGCACCGTTCTGGACCTCCTCGTTGACCGTCTCGGCGAGCGTCTGCCAGACCTCGGGGGTCATGTTCTCCGAGAGGATGTTCGCGACGACCCGACCGCGGTAGTTCGCGCGGCCGGCGAGCTCCGGCACCGCTCGGAGGACGTCCTCGGCGTCGAAGCGCGCGGTGACCGCGCCGGTGCGGTAGTCGACGGTGGAGGCGATGGTGCCCCCGGTCGAGACCAGCGCGACGGTCGGCAGGTCGTCGTCGAACTCGACGGCCGTCGCAGAACCCTCCTCCGGCGCCTCGGTCGCGTCCACCTCCCGGGCCGCCCGTTCGAGAACCTCGACGTCGGCGTCCGCGCGGGCAACGCCGACGTTGTAGCCCCCGGCTAGCTTCACGACGAGGTGCTCTCCTGTCGTCGAGGGCATCAGCGTCCCCTCCTCGACCCCGTCGGGGTGGTCGACGCGCACGCGGTCTCCGGCGTTCATACCCTCCGGCGCCCGCGCGCGGACTTCAATCCGACGACCCGTCGTCCGGCTCGGAGACTGTGACGTCGACCTCCTCCGGCGAGGGGAGTCCGCCGCTCGGCTCACTCGGCTCTGGGATCTCGATCTCGTCGGGCGACGGATCGGTCGCCCCATCGCTCTGTCGCACGAGCTCCGGCGCCGGTGACGTAGCCCAGCCCGGTACCCGCGACGATTCCGGTCGTCCCCGGGACGAGCAACGCGCCGCCGACCGCCGCGCCGACGAGCCGGCCCGCGACCTCCCGTACCCCGTGGTTCTCGCCGGCTGCGAGCAGGTCGCCGACGGTCACGACCAGTCCTGCGGCCGCCATGCACGCGCCGACCGGTCAGAGCGGCGTCACGACGACGAGTACGGCGGCTCCCCCGAGCATGACCGCGGCGACACCGCCCGCGACCGGCACGGCGGCGGGCGTTCCCGCCGGCATCACCCCGTAGACGACGCCGACGATCCGGTCGAACAGCGTCAGTTCCGATCCTCTCTCCTCTGACACGAACCTCCGGTATCACCCGCTGAGTAAAACCCCGGAGGGCCCTTCTTACGGGCGCAGTCCCCGGAACCCACTTTACGCGCGCTCCCCCAGCGGTCGTATGGACCGCGAGCCGAGCAACGACGACACGGGGTCACGACTGCGCGGCCGACTCCCGCGGCCCTCGATCCCGCAGTTCGGCCTGTTCTCGCTCCGTGGGTTCCTGGCGGCGCTTCTCCTCGGCCTCGGCGCGATGGCCGTCGGCACGCTCGTTCCGCTCCCGGGCGCGCGGTTCGTCCTCCTCTTTCTCGCGATGTTCGTCTACGGAGTCGTCGGGCCAGCGGCGCGCTACCTCGAGTGTGGAGCCGCGGGCGCCGTCGCCGCGGGGGCCGGGTTCGTCCTCGCGGTGCTGTTCGACGGCGCGCTGTTCCCGGTGCTCGCGGGCTACGGCCCCGAACTGGCCGGTGTCGGCGTGACCGCGGGCGCGACCGTCGCGCTCGCGGGCCACTACTTCGGGCGGGACCTCCGGGCCGGGTGGGTCGACTAGCGAACCCGCCACTCGCCGTTCTCGTGGGTCGCCACCCCGCGTTCCGCGAGCGTCCGGAGCGCGTCCTCGACCACCTCGGGGGGCGCGTCCACCTCCTCGGAGACGGCCTCGACGCTCGTCGCGCCGGCCGCGAGCGCCGCGAGCACCTCGGCGTGGAACCGACCGTCGATGTCCGGGCCGATGCGCTCGCTCAGCTCGTCGAGCACCTCGGTGATCCGGCCGTACACCCACCGCTGTGCGAGCGAGAGCTCGTTTTCCAGCTCCTCTAGCCGGTCGAGCTTCTCTGCGGCCTCAGCGATTCCGTCGCTCTCGCCGTTCGGCACGTCGATCGAGAGGTGCGGGCACCGCCGGGACATGTCGAGGCTCTGGCTCGCCGGGTAGGCCGACTTCGCGCCGAAGCCGTACGGCGAGACGTTCACCTCCAGCCGGAGGTTCCGCGAGATGTGGAAGTACTTCCGGCGCTGGTCGTCCGTCCGGCTCTCGACGAGCCCCGCGTCCTCTAACTTCCGGAGGTGGTCGATGACGGCCTTCGGGCTCACCCCGAGGTACTCGCTGATCTCCGTGACGTAGCAGGGCTTGCGCGAGAGCAGGCGGAGGATGCGCCGCCGGTTCTCGTTCCCGAGGAGATCGAGCAGCACCGCGGAGTCCATGTCCGACCGGAGGGCGGCGCCGGGTTTAACGGCTACGTCACCGGCCGACGGCGGCGGAACGCGCCCGAGCCGGGTTCTCTCGCGCTCACGCGCCGTCGTCGAGCCGGTCGAACGACCGCGCGGCGAGCCAGACGGCGAGAACGGAGATCCCGACGGTCAGGACGACGAGGACGACGCCGGGCTCGTAGCGCAGCGGCGGGTAGAACCCGAACAGGTAGTCCGCGGCGTCGTTCGCGAACATCGCGACGAGCGCGAACAGCAGCGCCCCCCGGGTGGTCGCGCCGAACCGCGGGAGCAGTCCCGCCTCGACGACGAACAGCGCGTGGGTGAGAGCGATACCCCAGAACGCCCACAGCGGCTCCGGCCCGAAGACGTACAGGTCGGGCCGCACGAGGAGCGCGACGATCGTCCAGACGCCGTACTTGACGAGCCAGACGAACGCGAGGGTGTGGAGGTAGGCGAGCGGCAGGTTCCGCGGCGCACCGCCCGGCGACTCGCCGAGGTTCGGCAGGAGCGTCGCGAGCGAGAGCGTCCCGAGCGCGAGCGCCGTCGGCGAGTCGGCGTAGAGCGGGTAGACGAACGTCGGCACCGCCGCGAGCGCGAGCCCGAACGGCCGGTCCGGCGCCGCGTAGAACGCCACGCCGACAAGAAACGCCGTCGCGTTGACGACGAGGAGCCAGACGAGCGACGGCGCCTGGCCGAGGTAGACGTCGACCCAGCGGTCCGGAAGGCGGAGTCGCATCGCCCGTTCTCGACGCTGGCGGGTGAAAAACCCGCACGGTCGGACGTCGGTCCCGGACGTCGCCGCTCCGGGGTCCGCGACGACCGACACACGGCACCGACCCGTCTCAGACCGGCGCGTCCAGCGCCTCGGCGATCCGGCGGTCGAGGATCGCGAGCCGCCGCCGGAGGAGCCGGCGGAACGCGCCGGGGAGCGCCGAAACTTCGACGGCGCGCTCCAGGCCGTCGAGACGGTTCCGGACCGCCGCGAGCCGCCGGTCGGCGCCCGGTCCGTCGCCCTCGCTCGCCCGCGCCGCCGCCCGCTCGGCCGCGTCGAGCGCGTTCGAGAGCCCGCGGACGACGCCGGGCGTCCCCGTGGGCGTCGGCGTCGCGGTCTCGTTCGGGGTGGGCGTCGGGTCCGGGGTGACGGTCGGCTCCGGCGTGGGCGTCGGCGTCGCGGTCTCGTTCGGGGTGGGCGTCGGGTCCGGGGTGACGGTCGGCTCCGGCGTCGCCGCCCCCTCGCCGTCCCCGTCTCTCGCCGTCCGCTCGCGCTGTGCGAGGAGGTCCGCCTCGCCGCCGGCCGCGGTCGTCGTCTCGTTCGTGACGCCGCCGACGACGTCGCGGACGTCGTCGCGGTTCTCCGTCTTCGCGAGCGTCTCCCCGAGCAGGTCGCGCACGAACCCCGCGAGGGGCGCCTTCCCCGTCCGCAGGTCGCCGAGGGTCAGCCCCTCGCCCGGGTCGGGGTTGGCGCGGTACGCGCCCGGCACGCCGTCGGCGTCGCGCACCTCGACGGTGTAGGCGCCCCCCTCGTGGGCGTAGACGGCGTCACGGCCGTCTGCGTCCGGCGCCGCGTCGTACAGTCGCCCGGCGAAGTCGTCCGCCAGCCGCACGCGCTCGACGCCGGCGTCCCGCGCCGCCGCGACCCGGAGCTTCACCGCCGACGCGCGCGGGACGACGGTCAGTGCCCCCTCGACGCCCGCGCGGGTCGTCTTGCCCTCGCCCGCGGCCACCTGTTCGGCGTACGGCGCGGCCCCGGGCGCGTCTATCGTCAGGCGGTGGTCGCCGGGCGGGACGTTCGCTACGACGCGGCCCGCGGAGGTAGGGACCGGCGTCGGTGTCGACTCCACCAGCGCCGTCGCCTCGACGGTCGGCGCGACGGTCGTCAGCCCCTCGCCGTCGGGCGCGTCGGGCGACCGCGTCGCCTCGCGCACGGCGCCGACGAGCCGCGCGAACGGCCCGCCGGGGTCGACGCTCGCGTACCGGTCGGCCAGCGTGCTCCGGTGGACCGGGTCCGTCACGTCCGCCTCGGGCCGCACGTACCGCGGCTGGGTCCACGGGAGGTCGGTCGGGCTGAGGTGGCTCGCGACCGCGTCCTCGGCGAAGCCCGGAACGGGAAACTCGAAGCTCAGCCGTGGTCCCGTCAGGTCGGCGATCCCTTCCACCTCGGCCATCGGTACGAGGTCGTACGTCCGGTCGCCCGCGGTCGAGGAGTCGGGGTGTGTCCACGTCTCGCCCGGCTCGCGGCCGGGCAGACCGTCGGGCGGCGCGTCGAGCGCGGACCGCTCGCGCACCGTCACGTCCTCGGGGAGCAGGTCCGCGAGCTCGACGTTCGGCAGGCGCGGGTGGTCCGGCAGCGGTGCGCCGTCGAGTTCGGGGACGAGATAGGGGAGGCGAAACCCCTCGTCGCGGGGGAGGCCGTACGCCGCCGGGAGCGACTCGACGACGCCCGCCGCCGAGATCGGCTCGTTCGTCACGTCGGGGCCGGTGCCGTCGAGCGGGAGGCGCTCGAACCGCTCCCGGGTCGCGTTCATCCCGAGGGCGCTGGAGTGGCTCCCCACCTCCGAGAGCACCGCCGCGCGCTCGGCCTCGGGGTCGAGATACTCGTTGTTCGGCACGGACCGCGAGTGCGCGCTCGCGGCGTGGAAGACGGCGCGGTCGGCGTCGGTGTCGACGAACGTCTGGAGCAGCTCCCAGTCGTGCCAGTGGAAGTTGGTCGTGAACTGGTCGAACGCCGAGTAGAGCCAGTACTGGACGACGACGAGCGGGTCGTCGGGGTACTCCACGACGCGGTAGAAGACGGTCGGCGCGGGCGGCTCGCCCCCGTTCGCCGCAACCGCTCGCGTGTAGCCGTCGAGCGCGTCGAAGCCGTTCACGACCCGCTCGCCGCCCTGGTCGCGCTCGTAGCGCCGCGGGTCGGTCGGGAACCACCGTTCGCGCGCGCCGAAGTAGAGGTCGGGCGCGAACCGCGCCGCCAGCCGCCGCGCCTCGTCGTCGTCCGGCTGTCGGGCGGTCGGCGTCGGCGTGGGGGCCGGCGTCCCGGCTCCCGCGTCGTCCGGGTCGTCGTCCGCTCCGGACCCGTTCGTCAGCCCGTACGCTCCCGCCGCGCCGCCGCCGAGCGCCAGCACCCCGCCCGCCAGCAGCCGTCGGCGACTGAGATCCATCCAGCACCCGTTCGGCGCGAGCGGCATGAACCTTGTGTGCCGGGGTCCGAAGGCATACCTACTCCGGCGCCGGACCCGACCCATGCGCGCGGCGCTCGTCGTACTCGACGGCTGGGGGATCGGCGACCACGACCGGCGGGACGCGGTGAGGGCCGCGGACACGCCCGTTGTCGACGGACTGCTCGCGGCGGGCGCAGACGGCCGTCTCGACGTTTCCGGGCGGCGGGTCGGCCTTCCGGACGGCCAGATGGGCAACAGCGAGGTGGGCCACATGAACCTCGGGGCGGGACGCGTGGTCCGGCAGGCGTACACCCGCATCGACGACGCGAGCGCG
Source organism: Haloferacaceae archaeon (assembly GCA_036626375.1). Lineage (GTDB taxonomy): Archaea > Halobacteriota > Halobacteria > Halobacteriales > Haloferacaceae > A07HB70. Next base: position 72,003 of record JAZKRX010000004.1, on the reverse strand, counting down.
GGCTGGCGCGGCGAGCCCGTTCCCGGCGACGCGGAGCCGTGGGCCGACAACGAGGCGCTCGCGGCGGCGTTCGACGACGTCGCCGAGACGGGCGGGCGCCTCCACCTGATGGGGCTGGTCGGCGACGGCGGCGTCCACGCCGACCAGCGCCACCTCCACGCCCTGCTCGACCTCGCAGACGACCGGGGCGTCGCGCCGGTCGTCCACGCCTTCCTCGACGGCCGGGACGCGTCGCCGACCGCCGGCGCGGACCACCTCGCCGACCTCCGGGCGGCGACGACGGACTACGCGGGCCACGTCGCGACCGTTATCGGCCGGTACTACGCGATGGACCGGGACCGAAACTGGGCGCGCACCCGCCGGGCCTACGACGCGGTCGTCGCGCGCGAGGCTCCCCACGAGGTCGACGACCCGGTCGCCGCGGCCGAGGAGGCGTACGCCCGCGGCCAGACCGACGAGTTCGTCGAGCCGACGCTCGTGACCGGCGGCGCACCCCTGCGGGACGGCGACGCCGTGGTCTGGTTTAACTTCCGGGGCGACCGGGCGCGCCAGCTGGTCTCGATGCTCGGGGGGATCGCCGACGCCGACGAGGCGCCCGACCCGCCGGACGTGGCGATATCGACGATGACGGAGTACGACGAGCGGTTCCCCTTCCCTGTCGCCTTCCCCCCGCCGGACCTCCCCGACGTGCTCGGGGCGGCCCTCGCCGACGCCGGGCTGACCCAGCTCCGCGCCGCCGAGTCGGAGAAGTACGCCCACGTCACCTACTTCCTCAACGGCGGGCGCGAGGAACAGTTCCCGGGCGAGTCCCGAATCGTCGTCGACAGCCCCGACGTGCCGACCTACGAGGAGACGCCGGCGATGAGCGCCGCCGAACTCACCGACCGGGTGATAGAGCGGATAGCGGCCGACGACCCCGACGTTCTCGTGTTGAACTACGCCAACCCCGACATGGTCGGCCACACGGGCGATTTCGCCGCCGCCGTCGCGGCGTGCGAGGCCGTCGACGACCAGTTGGGGCGCCTGGACGCGGCGCTCCGCGAGACCGGCGCCCACCTCCTCGTCACGGCCGACCACGGAAACGCCGACGACATGGGGGTGCCCGACGACCCCCACACCGCCCACACGTCGAACCCGGTGCCGTTCGTCTCGCTCGTCCCCGACGGGGACGGCGGCGACCGGAGCGGCGGCGACGCGGTCCGTGCGGGCGGGTCGCTCTGTGACGTCGCGCCGACGCTCTTAGACGCTATCGGCGTCGGCCGGCCGCCGGCGATGACCGGCGAGAGCCTGCGTCAGCCCCGCGATTCCGCGTAGGCCCTGTACGCCGGCCCGACGAGCAGGAGGCCGGCGACGACGCCCGCGACGGCGACCAGCCGCGCGTCGACCGCGACGCTCGTCCCCGCCGCGAGACTCCCGAGTTCGGCGCCCGCCAGCGCCCCCGCAACCGCCCACGGCCCCTCGCCGAGGAGCGTCCCGACGAGGAACGGCCGGAGCGGGACGCCGCCCGCGCCAGCCGCGAGCGAGATGGCGTCCGACGGCGCCGGGAGGAGCCGCGCCGCCGTCACCGCCCGGCGGTCGCCGGCGTCGGCGCGCACCCGGTCGGCGACGGCGAGTAGCTTTGCCGCCCGACCCTCGCCCTCGACCTGCGGCCCACCGACCCGGCGCGCGAACAGGTACGGCGGGAGCGCGGTGAGGCCGAGGAGGGCAACGGCGACGAACGCGCCCGGGAGACCGAACCCGTAGCCCGCCGCGACCCCGACGACGGTCGCCGGCCACGCGAGCAGGGAGCGGACGAGCGCGAACGCGACGAGCGCGAGGAGAAAGCGCAGGGGGTCGGCCGCGAGCCACGCTAGCCGGCGGAGGACGAGCGCCGGGTCGACCAGCAGCGCCCCAGCGGCGACGACGGCGACGGCGACCCCCACGACCCGGCTCCGGCGCACGGCGGACGGCCACGGGCGAGCGCCGAAACGCTTCCGCTCCCGTCCACCCGTACCGTTCTTGTGTGCGCGCGCCGTTCTGACGACCGTGCCAGACGGCCTCCCGACCGACCGCGCGGGCCGGCGCGACCTCGGGGTCGAACTCCTCGCCTCTCTCGCGGACGAGGAGCTAGACGTCGCCGAGGCCGTCGACCGGGTCGAGACGGTGACGACCGACCCGACGCTCGTTCGCGAGATCCTCGATACGGCCGAGACCCGCGGCGTGATAGCGCGCGAGGACGGCCGCGTGCGGGTGCGGCACGGCGGGTCGTTCGTCCGGTTCGAGTCGCAGGTCACGGAGCGCCCGGTCGACGCCGACTGCCGGCGCTGTGGGGCGTCGATATCGACCGGCCACTTCGTCCGGTTCGAGCGCGGCGAACTCGGTCCGTTCGGCTCCTCCTGCGTCCGGAGGGTCGTCGGACGGGACTAGCGCCCGCGGCGCAGCTCCTCGATCAGCTGGTCGATCAGCTCCCGCTGTGCGTCGATCCGTTCGCCCTGCCGCTCGACCGCCTCGCGCAGCGCCGCGAGTTCGGCCGCCACGTCCGAGTCTTCGTCCGTCGCGGCGCGCTCCTGTGCCGGGTCGTCGCCGACCACGTCGACCCCCAGGCGGCCGTCCGCCTCGTCCGGGGCTGTCTCGTCGTCGCCGGTCGCCTCGCTCGTCTCGTCGCTTCCGAGCGGCGACAGCCCCTCGACGGCCATCCCGTCGCCGTCGTCTTCCTCCTCTTCGGCCTCGGCGTGGGCCGCCCGGAACGCCTCCAGCGACTCGTGGCCGGTGTGCGCGAGGAGCGCCTCGACCAGCGCCTCCCGGAGTTCGCGCGCGCGGTCGTTCGGCGCCTTGAACCGCTCCTGCTCGTCGCCGGTCCGGAGGACGACGGCGGTGCCGTGGCTCCCCTCCTCGAACCGGAGGTCGGTCACGTCGTCGTAGCTGTACTCCTCGTGGCCGTCGTCCCAGACGGCGCCGCCGACGTGTTTGACGAGCCGGGCGCTGGTCACCACGATCGTCAGCTCAGAGAAGCGGAAGGTCCGGGTGACCGTCTCCCCCGGGTCGGTGACGCCGGCGGCGTTGAGGACGCCGGCGAGGATGGGGTGGAGGGCGTCGTCGACCCGGCTCGCGGGGAGCGAGAGCGTCTCCTCTCCGCCGGTGCCGTAGTCGAGCCGGAGCGTGGCCTTCCGGCGCTTTGTCTCCAGGGCGATCCGTTCGACGTCGTGGCCGTACGCCTGGACGGACTCGTCGGACAGCAGTCCCTCGGCACGGTAGACCACGGTTCTGGTCGGCGTGACGAGCAGGAGGTCCTCGCCGCCGAGCGCGACCCGCGCCGCGACGGACTCGTCGCCGACGACGGACCGGACGGCCTCGGGCAGGTCCATGCGCGCTCCTCCCCGGGGCGGAGTATAAATCTCCGGCCCGCGTGGCGTGCGTGGCGCGCGTGGCGCGCGAGCGACCGGAGGGAGCGAGCGGGCCACGGAGAGCGAGGGCGACGACCGAACCGCGTCCCGTCGCCCGCCCCGGTCGCCCGAGATAGGAACGTTCAAGAACGGCTCGCCGAATTCGGAAGTAGGCCGGGTGGCTTAGCTGGACATAGCGCCGCACTCATAGGGTCAGCGAGATTCGGTGCGGTTCAGGTCCCACTGAGGCCCGCCGAGCCTCGACGCCTGGGACATGCGGAGATCGCGGGTTCGGAGCCCGCCCCGGCCACTCTCACACCGCTCAGCGCCGGCTACGGCGGGCCCGGAAGCGCGACGAGGACGACGATGTACGGGATCCCGATGTAGGCCAGCGCGACCGCGGCCGAGAGGCCGCCGCCACCCTTCTCGATGCCGGGCAACACGGACAGCGGCGTCGTGATGTCGTCCATGTCGTACCAGACGATTACGGGGAAGATCAGCCACATGAACGGAAGCATGAGGGTGACGTAACAGAACGCCACCAGCGCGTTCCGAACGTGGTGCCCCGGATTCATGAACGGGATGTACTGGGCCGCGCTCACGGCGAGGCCTCCGGTGAGCCGGGAGCAGGGGAGGAACGGACCGTGTTCACGGCGACCACCCGAGAGCCGTGCGTCGGGAGCACCGCTCCCGCGAGCGCTCGGCGACTGCGTCGCCGGTGACGGTGATCGACTGTCTCCATGCCGCCCGGGAGGCGTCGAGCGGGTATGAGGATTCGGGTCGGCGGTCAGTTCCCGCCGAAGGGGTCCTCGTACGGCGCGCCGAACTCGTCGCGCAGGATGTAGCGCACGTGGTTGCCGTACGTCCGGTCGGTGACGTCCGCGGCCACGTGTTCGTAGCGCACCACCCCGTCCGTGTCGACGAGGTACGTCGCCGCGACACCGGTGCGTCCGTTGGCCGTCTGTTCGGTGCCGCTGTACCGTCCGGCCACCTCGCCGTCCGGGTCCGCGAGCAGCTGGAACGAGAGGCCGAAGCGGTCGCGCATCTCGGTCAGTCGGGGCAGTTCCGAGGTGACGACCGGCAGGACCGAGAGCCCGTCGTTGAACCGCAGGTCCTCGGCCACGTCGTCGAACGTCCGCAGCTGTTCGGCACAGAAGCTACACCAGTAGCCGCGGTTGATTGCGACGAGCGCGGGGCCGCTCTCCAGTTCGGCGGCGAGGCTGACCTCGCGCCCGGCGGTGTCTCGCAGGCTGAACTCCGGCGCGGACTCGTCGAGGAGTGTCACGCACCGACCGGCGGGTCGCGCCGGGCTAAAACCCCCTGCTGCGGTGCGCCGGGCGCGCGATCCCGGACGGTCGATCGGGGGTGGATTCAAGCCCCACGGGCGAGCGGGGCGGGGCATGGACTGGGCAACGGCGGCGGTGGAGGGACTGGAGCGGGCGGGCGTCGACCTCGTGGTCCACCTGCCGGACTCGGCGGTCGACCCGGTGTTGGAGGCCGCGACGGACATCGAGACGACGCTGGTCTCGCGCGAGGAGGAGGCCGTGGGCGTCCTCGCGGGCGCGTGGATCGGCGGCCGGCGCGGGGCGCTGGTCTGTCAGTCGAGCGGACTGGCGAACACGTTCAACGCCCTGGGGTCGCTCGCGGTCCCCGCGCGTACGCCGTTCGTCGGCCTCGTCTCGCGGCGGGGCGACCTCGGCGAGTTCAACGTCGCGCAGGTGCCGACCGGCTACGGGATGCCCGAGATGCTCGACGCCGTCGGGGTCAGGAACCACGTCGTCGAGCGGACCCGAGATGTTGGGAAACGGACGCAGATGGCCGCGGAGTCGGCGTTCTCGACCCGCACCCCGTACGTCGTCCTGCTCGACGCGACGGTGACGGGCTACAAGTCCGAGGTCGCGCGAGAAACCGACGACGGGGGCGAGAGCGCGTGACCGCCGACCAGTACGCCTGCACGGCGGCGGTTCTCGACCGGACGCCCGACGCGGCGGTCGTCTCGAACCTCGGCGTCGCCTCCTACGTCCTTGCGGCGGTCGAAGAGCGCGCACGGAACGTCTACCTCTGGGGGAGCATGGGCGTCACCACGCCCGTCGGGCTCGGCCTGGCGCTCTCGACTCCAGACCCCGTGACCGTCCTCGACGGCGACGGCTCGATACTGATGGGTCTCGGGGCGCTCTCGACGGTCGGCGGGGTCGACCCGTCGAACCTCGCGATAGTCGTCTTCGACAACGGGGGCTACGAGACGACCGGCGGCCAGCGGAGCCACGGCGCGACGACCGACGTGGCGGCGGTCGCGCGGGCCTGTGGGCTGGCGACGTGGACCGCGGAGACCGACGGCGCGTTCGCCGAGGCGTACGCGGCGGCGGTCGCGCACGACGGCGCGGCGCTGGTCGACTGCGCCGTTGCCCCCGTCGACCCCGAGGAGCGCCCGCCGTTCGACTTCGCGCACGTCACCCGACGCGCCCGCGAGGCGATCGCCGACGAGTAGCGAGCCCCCAGAGCCGGGGGCCAAGATACAAGCCCTCTCCCGCTGACTCACACACGATGGCGAACGAGTTCGAGGCCCTGCGGTCGGTCGAGTCGCGCGCCCCGGCGACGACGTGGCTCGACACCGTCGACGAGCTCCTCGACGCGACGATCGACGCGAACGAGACCGTCGAGTGTGCCTTCGATGAGTTCGCGGTCGACGTACCCCTGCGGATAGCGGAGGACGCGCCGCAGGCCCGGTGGCGCCTCGACGGCACCGTGCGGGTGTCGGTCGAGGGCACGCGCGGCCCGCTCGCGGAGTGGCTCCGCTGGTGGGCGGGCCGGACCGAGGAGTAGCGGCCGGGTTTTTGTCGCCCCCCGCCGACGCCGGGGTATGACGATCCGCCACCCCGGAGGTCCTCGCCGATGACCGGCGAGGCACGCGAACCGACGACCGAGGCCGGACCGCTCGACGGCGTCACCGTCCTCGACGCCTCGCGCGTCCTCGCCGGGCCGTTCTGCGCGATGCAGCTCGGCGACCTCGGCGCGGACGTCATAAAGGTCGAACGCCCCGACGGCGGCGACCAGACCCGCGGCTGGACCCCGCCGAGCTACCGCGACTCCACCGAGGCGGCGTACTACCTGAGCGTCAACCGGAACAAGCGCTCGGTCGCGCTCAACCTCGCGACCGAGGAGGGGCGCGCCGTCTTCCGCGACCTCGCTGACGAGGCCGACGTCTGCCTCCACAACTTTCGGGTCGGGAAGATGGCCGACTGGGGCCTGGACTACGCGACGCTCGCAGAGCGGAACCCGGGGCTCGTCTACGCCCACATCACCGGCTACGGCGAGTGGGGGCCCGACCGCCACCGGCCCGCCTACGACCTCGCGATCCAGGCCGAGGGCGGGATGATGAGCATCACCGGGCTGCCCGACGGCGAACCCGTCCGTGTCGGGGTCGCTATCACCGACCTCGCGACGGGCTACTACACGACGCAGGCGATCCTCGCGTCACTGTTCGAACGCGAGATCGGGGCCGACACCGGCGAGGGGCAGAAACTCGACGTCTCGCTGCTGGACTCTGCGGCCGCGCTCAACACCTACGCCGCGATGTTCTACTTCGCGACCGGCGACCCGCCCGGCCGCGGCGGGTCGAAGATCCCCAACATCGTCCCCTACCAGGCGTTTCCGACGACCGACGGCCACGCCGTCGTCGCCGTCCCCTCCGAGCACCTCTGGCCGAACTTCTGTGCCGCGCTCGACCGGGAGGACCTGGTCGACGACGAACGGTTCGAGACCAACGACGACCGCGTCAGGAACCGGGACGTCCTCGAACCGACCCTGGAGGCGGAGACGCGCGAGTACACCGCCGAGGAACTCGTCTCCCGGATGCAGGAGTACGACGTGCCCGCGACGCCCATCAACGACATGGCCGACGTCTACGACCACCCGCAGATCCGCGCCCGCGGGATGCGAACCTCGGTTTCGCACCCGACCGCGGGGGAGGTGGAGATGCCGGGCGTTCCGATGCATTTCTCGCGCACCCCCGCGAGCGTCCGGGCGCACCCGCCGTTGCTGGGCGAGCACACGACCGAGGTGCTGGGAGAGATCGGCTACGACCAGGACCGGATCGCCGACCTGCTGGACGCGGACGCGGTCGCCTGACGCGGCCGGGCTCAGAGCGCGTCCGCCGAGAAGCCCGCCCGCCGGACGCGGTGAGGGTCGACCCGGTCGAGGAGCGCGAGCTCCTCGTCGGTCGGCGGCGGCGTCTCGGCCGGGTCGTGAAAGAGCGGGTCCCACCCGGTGCGCTCGCGGACGGTCGTCTCGCTCACGCCCGGGTGGAGCGCGGTCACGGCGAGTTCGCCGTCGACGGGTTCGAACGCACAGAGCGGCGTCACGAGGTAGTCGAGGTTCCCGACCGCCGTCACGAAGTCGACCGCTGCCGGGAGCGTCCGCGGCGAGTGTTCGGTGCGCCACCCCCACGCGTGTTCCACGAGGGGGAGAAGCGAGCCGGAGCCGCCGCCGCCGCCGAACTTGACTGTCGGCTCGTCCCACGACCCAGCGACGGTGCCGTTCATCCGCCCGGCGCGGTCGAACTGCGCCGCGCCGACGAACATCACGTCGACGGCGCCGCGCGCGGCGAGGTCGAACGTCTCGGGCGAGCCCCACTGGGCGGGCGCGCCCTCCAGTAGCCGCGCGCTCTCCGTCGAGAGCGGCGTCGGCGCGCGCGAGTCGACCGCGCCCGAGGCCGAGAGATGCGTCGTCCCGTGGCGCTCCGCGGCGGCCCGGAGCGCCGCGGTCGGGAGCGGCGAGGCGAAGCCCTGGAAGGCGTTGTCGACCCGCGCCAGGCGGCGGAGCAGGCAGACCGCCATCGTCTCGGCGACGGTCCGGTCCGTCTCTGGCGCCGGATCTCGCTCCGCACCCGCTCCGGGGCCGTCCCACGCGAACGCGTCCGCGCGGCCGGCGACGGCGCGCTCGCGGTAGCCCGCCTCGCTCGCGCCCACGACCCGCTCGACGTGGCCGTCCAGGTCGCCCGCCCGCGACCGCTCGCGGTACGACTCGATCGCCGCCGCGTCGTAGTCGTACTCGCCGGGGAGGGCGGTCGGGTGTGCGCCGTAGGGGACCTCGGCCACGCCGTCGACGAGGTGGTTCGGGACGCCCGTCTCCGGCCGGCGCGCCGCGAACGACTCCCGGCTTTCGATCCGCTCGGCCGTCGCCAGCACCGTGTCGGCGGCGCTCGCACAGAGGCGCTCGGTCAGGTCCGCGCCGCCGAGACGGAGGTCGCCCGCCTCGGTCGCGGCGACGGCGTGGACCAGCGCCACGTCCGGGGCGACCGACTCGACGGCCGTCCGCGGCTCGCCCGTCCTCGGGTCCGGCTCCCGCGAGAGGCCGGGGTTGACCTCGAGGAGGTCGCTCCCCGCGAGGCCGGCGACGGGGAGTGAGTCCACCCCTTGTCGGGCGGCCCGGAGGCTCGTCGCGACGGTGTAGCAGGTGCCCTCCAGCGGGTCGACCGCGCCCGTCTCGACCGCTCGCCGGTAGTTCGGCGCGAGGCCGAGCGCCTCGAAGCCGACGTAGCCGTAGTGAACCGCGCTCGCGACGCCCGCGCCGCAGGGAAGGTCGACGTCGAGGCCGTTCGCGAGGCCGACGAGCGTCAGGTCCTCGACCCCCTGCCGGACGAGCTCTCGGACCAGCGCCATCGGTGCGCGGTGGAGCGTCTTGCCGCCGAGCGCGACGGTGTCGCCGTCGTCGACGCGCGCGGCGAGGGCCGGGAGCCCCGCGACGACGGCGGACGAACTCACGCGCCGTCCCCCCCGAGCGCGTGGCCGTGGGCGCCGTCGCCGTGCGCGTGGTCGTGCCCCGTCACCTCGACCTCGCACTCGACGTTGGTGTACCCCGAGACGAACGGGTCGACGGCGCCCTCGCCGGGGTCGTAGGCGTGGCGCTCGATACAGCCGACGTCCGCGCCGAGGAGGTGGACGGAGACGGAGGGCTCCGTCGAGACCGTCTCGACGCGGTGGATGTCGTTCTCGGGCGGGACGAGGCGGTAGTAGTCCCCGCGGGACATCTCCTCGCTGCGGAGCTCTTCGAGCTCTGCTCGGTCGCTCTCGCCGTCGTCGACGCGGCGGTAGAACGTCTCGCGCTGGCGCCCGCCGTGGAGGCCGACCATCCCCCACGCGAGGTGGTCGTGGACGGGCGTCGACGCGCCCTCGGGGAGGACGAGGGTGAACAGCGCGAGCTTCGACCCCTCGCGGTACAGCAGCCACTGGGCGATGTCGTCGCCCATCTCGCCTTTGTCGTCGTAGCCGTCGTCGGGGAGCCGGCGGTACCGCTCGGGGAGCCAGTCGTCGTCGGCGAGGAGCTCTTCGAACGCGGGTTCGAGGGCGTCGAGGAGGGCGGGCACCGCCTCGTGGCGCTTCGCTCGCTCGTGGACCGTCTCGACGAACTCGCGGACGCGCGGGTGGTCGTGGACGAACTCGGGGTCAGCGTCGCTCACGTCCCCCCGGTGGGCGGCGGGGTCACATAACGGATGGGGGGACGGACGCTCTGCTCCGCGTGCGGCTACGCCGGCGGACCGCTCACGTCCGTCCCGACGAGGTACGTTCCGGCGGTGAGGAGGATGGTCGCGGGAACGAGGAGGATACTCATGGAACCGGTCGTCGCGACGCCGGTCGCCGGGACGAGCAGTACGGCCCCGACGAGAATGAGGGCGACACCGACGAGCGTCCGCGTACTCAGGTCCATACCGGCCCGTGAGCACCGGGTAAATAATCCGTTTCGGTCACGGACGGCCCCGCCGACCGTCAGGCGTCGTCGCCGACCCCGCGCCGCCGGAGCCGCCCGGCCTCGCGCGCCAGCGCCTCCCGTTTCACCAGCGCGAACCCGACGCAGATGACGACGAACCCGACCGCCGTCCGCGCGGTCGGCACCTCGTTCAACAGGACGAGCCCGGTGGCCGCGGCCACGACCGGCGCAGCGTAGCTCACGAGGTTGATCTCGACGGGCCCGAGGCGGTCGAGCAGGTCGAAGTAGACCAGAAATCCGAGGCCGCTGGCGGCGACGGCGAGGTACGCGAGCGCACCGACCGCCTCGGGGACGAGCGTCACGCCGGCGAGCCCTTCGCCGACGGCGACGCTCCCGACGTGGAGGACAACGGCGCCCGCGAGCATCGACCACGCCGTCGACGCCTCCGTCGGGAGCCGCGACCCGCTCCGGCGGCTGAGGACGGAGCCGAGCGAGAACGCGACCGTCGCGCCGAACACGAGCGCCACGCCCCACCCGCGGCCGGTCGCGAGCGAGGCCGGGTCGACGCCGACCAGCGCCACCACGCCCCCGAGGCCGAGGAGGAGCCCGACGACCCCGAGCGGCGACAGCCGCTCGTCGGGCAGGAGGCCGCGGGCGAAGGCGGTCGTCGCGACGGGGTTCAGGCCAACCACGACGGCGGCGGCGGCGCTCGTGGTGTACTGCTCGCCGACGAACAGCAGGGCGTGGTAGGCGGCGATCATCAACAGCCCGCTCGCCGCGACGTCCGCCCACTCGCGCCGGCCGCGGGGCCAGAGCCGGTCGCTCGCGTACGCGGCGTACGCGACGAGGAGGAGGCCGGCGATGTCGAAGCGGAGCGCCGCGAACAGCACCGGGGGGAAGTGCTCCAGCCCCGCCTTGATCGCGGTGAACGCGCTCCCCCAGACGACCGAGAGGAGGAGGAACAGGAGGAGATTCCGGTAACGCATCGGCTCTGTCGGATCGCGGCACCCGGGGAGGTTACCCGTTCCGCTTTCCTGCCGTCTGACACCACCACAACCTATTAATCCGGCGCGTATCGAAACGGTTGTATGGCCGTTCACGGCCGGTCGACGCTGCGGGACCTGTTCGACGACGCGCCGACTCCTCACATCGCCCACCCGCCGGCGACCCACCGCCGGCACTTCTACGTGGCGACCGACGGCTCCTACCGGGCCGACGGCGGAGGCCTCGGCGCGGTCATCGAGACGCGCGACGGGACGCGGGTCGCTCGACTCGCGCTCCCCCACGCCGCCCCGGACAACAACGTGGCGGAGTATCGCGCGCTCCATCTCGGGCTGGACGTCCTCGCGGCGCGTGCGCCCCGTTCTGCCCGCGTGGGCGTCCTCGTCGACTTGGACCAGCTCGCCGCGAACGTCAACCGCGCCACGCTCGCCGACGCCGGCGCGGACTGGGCGCCCGGCGGCGAGATCAGCGTCCCGGCGGGGAGCGAGTACCACTGGCGGGGGATCGAGGCGCGCATCGCCGGCTTCCCGGAGCTCCGGGCGGCCAGCATCGACGGCCGCGAGAACCCGGCGCACCCGCTCGCGAACGCGCCCGAGGAGTTCGCCCACGTCAACCGCGAGGCCGACCGGTGTGTCCGCCCCGCGACCGACCACGGCGTGAACGAGTCGGCCGGTATCGGCGAGCACGGTCTCCCGCCCTCCCGGGCGGAGCGGCGCGCGAGCGACTAACCGAGCGCCGCCAGCGCCGCCAGCCCGACGAACGCGACGAGCAGCGGCAGCACGACGAAGACGAAGACGGTGAGGATGACGCCGCTGACGACGTTCGCGACGACGATCGCCGCCGCCGCCGGCCCCTGCTCCAGCCCCTGGAACGAGGCCAGTCCCTTGTACTGGAGGTAGTAGCCGTACAGCGGCGCGACGACCCCGACGACCGGCACCCCGCCGAGCGCCATCGTCGCGACGGTCGGGTACGCGAACGCCTCCAGCGTCCGGACGAACGGACCGCTCTCGGTCAGGGCGACGACGACGTGTGCGGCCAGGACGCGGGTGACGAACCCGACGACCGAGAGGGCGAACGCGACGGCGCCGAAGACGGCGCCCGCGGTGAGCGCGGTCCCGGCCCCGCCGGAGCCGAACGCGGCGGCCGCGACGGCCAGCACGAGGCCGAACAGCACCGCACCGACGGCCGCGGACACCAGCGCGTACGCGACCGGATAGCCGTAGCCGTCGCGGAGATTGAAGTTCTCGAAAAAGAAGCCGGGCGACGCGACGATACTCTTAGTCGTCAGGCTCCACCGACGAACGGCGCTCATACCTCCTCTCTGTACCACCGGGTAACTTTGCTTCTTCGGCGGGCGTCTGACGCCCGGCCTACGCGCGCTCCCCGTCGCGCTTCTGGGCGTCCACCACGGCGACCGCGCCGAGGTTGACGATGTCTTTCACCTGGTCGCCGCGCTGGAGGACGTGGACCGGCTTGTCCATCCCGACGAGCATCGGCCCGACGGTGTCTGCGCCGCCGAGCCGCTGGAGGAGCTTGTAGCCGATGTTGCCCGACTCCAGGTTCGGAAACACGAGGACGTTCGCGGGCTCGTCGAGGTCGCTGAACTCGTAGGTGCCGGTCAGGATCTCCTCGACGACGGCGGTGTCGGCCTGCATCTCGCCGTCGACCGGAAAGTCCACGTCCGCGTCGTGGAGGCGTTCGACCGCCTCGCGCGAGCGCACGGTCGACTCGTTCTCGACGCTCCCGAAGTTCGAGTACGACAGCATCGCCGCGCGCGGCTCGACGTTGAACTGCTCGGCGAGGTCGGCGGTGTGTTCAGTGATCTCCGCCAGCGCCTCGGCGTCGGGGTCGAAGTTCACCGTCGCGTCGGCGATGAACACGACGCGGTTCTCGAACGCGAGGACGTACACCCCGGCGGCGTAGTCGGCGTCTTCCGCCGTCCCGACGACCTGGAGCGGCGGCCGGAGCGCAGACGGGTAGTGGTGGGTCAGCCCGGTCAGCATCGCGTCGGCGTCCCCCATCTCGACCATCACGCTCGCGAGGTAGTTCGTGTCGCGCCGGACCAGCTCGTCGGCTTCCGAGCGCGTGACGCCCTTCCGGCGCCGGAGTTCGTACAGCCGCTCCGCGTACTGGTCGTGCTCGCCGTTCCACGGGTCGACGACCTCGGGGTCGAACTCGAGGCCGAGGTCCGCGGCGGTCGCGTGGATATCGTCCTCGACGCCGAGCAGCACCGGCTCCGCGATGCCGCTCTCGCTCATCTGGTAGGCCGCGCGGATCATCTTCTCGTCTGTCCCTTCCGCGAGCGCCACGCGCCGCGGGTCGGCCTTCGCCTTGTTGTGGATGACCCGCATCAGCTCGCGCGAGCCGCCCATCCGGGCCTCTAACTTGTCGCGGTACCTGCTCGGGTCGACCTCGGTACGAGCGACGCCGGACTCCATGGCCGCCTCCGCGACGGCCGCCGAGAGGTCGAGCATCACGCGCGGGTCGACCGGCTTCGGCAGGATATACTCCGGGCCGAACTGGAGCGGCTGGTCGCCGTAGGCCTTGACCACCTCGTCGGGCACGTCCTGGCGCGCGAGGTCCGCGAGCGCGTGGGCGGCGGCGAGTTTCATCTCCTCGCTGATGTCGGTCGCGCGCACGTCGAGCGCGCCGCGGAACAGAAACGGAAATCCGAGGACGTTGTTGACCTGGTTGGGGTAGTCGGACCGCCCGGTCCCCATGATCACGGTGTCGTCACGCGCGGCCTTCGCGTCGGGGTAGGTGATCTCCGGGTCGGGGTTGGCCATCGCGAAGATGATCGGGTTGTCCGCCATCCCCCGGACCATCTCCTGGCTGACGATGCCGGCGACAGAGAGGCCGACCAGCACGTCCGCGCCGGCCATCGCGTCGGCGAGGCTCCCGCCCGCGACGTCGCGTGCGAACTCCGCCTTGTGGTCATTGACGTCCCCCGCGTCCGCGCGCTCCCGCGTGATGATCCCCGAGGAGTCACACATCGTGATGTTCTCGCGTGGAATCCCGAGCGAGACGTAGAACTTCGCGGTCGCGATGGCGCTCGCGCCCGCTCCCGAGATGGCGACGTCCAGGTCCGAGAGGTCCTTGCCGACGATGTCGGCGGCGTTGATCAGCCCCGCGCCGGAGATGATCGCCGTCCCGTGCTGGTCGTCGTGGAAGACGGGGATCGACATCTCCTCGCTCAGGCGCTCCTCGACCTCGAAACAGGCGGGCGCGCTGATGTCCTCCAGGTTGATCCCGCCGAACGTCGGCTCCATCGCCGCGACGGCGTCGACGAACTCCTCCGTGTCGTCGAGGTCGAGTTCGACGTCGAACACGTCGATGTCTGCGAACCGCTTGAACAGGACGCCCTTGCCCTCCATCACGGGCTTCGAGGCGGCCGCGCCGATGTCGCCGAGGCCGAGGACGGCCGAGCCGTCCGAGACGACCCCGACGAGGTTCCCCCGCGCCGTGTAGTCGTACGACAGGTCCGGTTCGCCCTCGATGTCGCGACACGGCGCCGCGACCCCCGGCGAGTACGCCAGCGACAGGTCCCGCTGGGTGTTGGTTGGTTTGGTGGTCCGGATCTCTATCTTCCCCGGCGGCTCGCGCCGGTGGTACTCCCGTGCCTCGTCGTCCAGTTGCTCGCCCATGCCCGCGCGTTGCGCGGGGGTTTCAAAAACGGTCCGGTCCCGTCGACCGGTCGGTTCGACGTCTGTCGAAATAGCCCGACCGCGGGGCATAAGTGCGCGCCTCTCCGAGCGTCGCGTATGTCTGTCGAGGAGCGTACCGGCGGCGCGCTCACATTCCCGCGGCTCGCGGCGCTCACCGCGGCGACGACGCTCACGCTCGTCTCGCTCGGCGTCTACACCGCGGCCACGGGGTCCGGGCTCGCCTGTTCCGCACAGTGGCCGCTCTGTGACGGCGGGGTCCTCCCGCAGACGGTGCCGTCGTTCATCGAGTGGTTCCACCGCCTCGTCGCGATGGTCGCCGGCTTCCTCATCCTCGGCGTCGCCGCGTGGTCGTGGCGCGCGCCGGAGTCCGACCGGCGCACCGCCGCAACCGCGACGCTCGCGGCCGTCCTCCTGCCGCTCCAGGTGTCGGTCGGCGCCGTCACCGTCACGCTCTCCGGCCTCGTCCCGGGCGGCTACGCGGTCTCGACCCACGCCGCCCACCTGTTCGTCGCGCTCGCCATCTTCACCGCGTTGACGGTCACGAGCCTCCGGGCGCTGGAGGGGTCGTACGCCGACCACGCGGCCGAACGCGCCCGGCGCGCGCTCGCCGCCGCCGCGGTCGTCGTCGCGCTCGCGGCGCTTTTCAGCCGTGTCCTCCCCGTCGTCTCGTACGCCCCCGCCGCGCAGGCGACGTTCGTCGGCGTCGGCCTCGCCGGCTACGCCTCGCTCGTCGCCGCCGCGCGCTGGCTCCCCGACCGGCCGGTCGAACGCGGTCTGTCGGTTCTCGCCGCCGCCGCTCTGGTCGTGGCGCTGGTCCTCGGACGCGACCTGCTCGTCTACACCGCCCAGGTCCGCCTGGTCAACGCCGTCGCCCTCGCCGTCGCCGTCGGGGCGGCGGCGCTCGCGGCGTGGCGGGTCGGTCCCTCGCCCGTGACCCCCGCGAGCGACTCGGTGACGAGCGACCGGACGACGTAGACCACCCGCGGCCGCGAGACGGTCACATGAAGTCGCTGAGCCCGGACTGGCCGTCGTCGGCCTCGGCCGCCTCGTCCCGCTCGTCGTCGGCCGCCGGCGCTTCGTCGGGCCCGTCTTGCTCCGCCTCGCCGTCGGCCGTCGCCTCGTCGTCCACGTCGTCGCGCGTCGCCCTCGGAACGAACGCCTCTCCCGCGTGCTCCGACAGCGCGTCCTCGCGACGCTCGCGCGCGTCGGCGACGATCGACTCGACCTTGTTCGTCGTCTCGCCGCTCCCGGTGACGAAGGCGACGCCCGCCTCGTCCAGGTCGTAGGCCGCGGCCATCTCGACGGTCAGGTCGCGGGGCTTGCAGTGGTGGACGAGCGCCGAGAGGACGGGCAGGATCTCCCGGCGCGCGGTCGCCATGTCGGCCCCGTGGGCCTCGGCGATCGCGCGGACAACCGCCTCGGCCGCGTCGGAGCGGGTGGTCCAGAACTGCGGGCGCCCGAACCGCGTCCACCCGCCTTTCGTACCGTCGCGCGCGGCGGCGACGCCCGCCGCGAGGTTGTCCGTCGCGTAACGCCAGTACGAGTAGTTCTGGCTCGCCCGGACCCGCCCGAGCCAGCGGTCGGCGTTCGCGAGGTGGTCGTACGCCCGGGCGAGCTCCCGGCCCTCGTACACTTTCGGGGCGTTGTGGGCGACCCACTTCGTGAGGTCGTCGGGCGTCTCGTCGGTCGCGTAGGCCGACTGCAGGGCCGCCTCGGGCGACTCCTCTTTCAGCACCGCGTCGAGGAACGCGAACACCCCCATCGAGCGGTCGCGCTCGCCGGTCACAACGTCCTCGACGGTGATCCGGTCTCTCCCTTCGGCCGCGGCCTGGAGGTCCCGGATCGCAGAACGGAGGTCGCCGTCGTCGGTCTCGGCGATCCGTTCGAGCGCCGCGTCCTCGAACGCGATCCCCTCGCGCCGGCAGAGGTCCCGGAGGACCGGGCGGATCGACCGCGCGCTCACGTCGCGGAACTCGATCTCCTCGCAGGCGTTCCTGAGCCCGCGGCTCATCTCGTAGAAGTCGTTCGCGAGGAGGACGATCGGCTGGCTCGACTCCGTCACCAGGTCCGTCAACGCGCGCGCGCCGCCGCGGTCGTAGTTGCCGTGGAGGTTGTCGGCCTCGTCGATTATCACCAGCTGTCGGCCGCCGGTGCCCTCGATGCTCCCGTCGAGGGTGGCGTTTCGGGCCGCGCGGCCGGCGAACCGCTCGATCACGTCGGCGGTGCGCTGGTCGGAGGCGTTCAGCTCGACCGTCTCCCAGCCCATGTCGTTCGCGAGGGCGTGCGCCGCGGAGGTCTTGCCCACCCCGGGGCTGCCGTGAAGGACCGCGGCCTCCCGGTGGTCGTCCCACGTCTCCGCCCAGCGCTGCAGGGCGTCCCGGGCCTTGTCGTTGCCCCGGACCTCGGAGAGCGTCGTCGGACGGTACTTTTCGGTCCAGTCTGCCACTACACCGCGGTAGGGCGGAGCGGAGTTTAGTGGTTCCGGAGCCTCGCGCCTCGCCACCCGTTCGCCGTCTCGGCGGCCTCGCCGGGCCAGTCCTCCGTTCTCGCGGGCGCGAGCAGACGCTCGCCGACTCCGCCGACCCCACCCCCTCCCGAGTCGCCAGCGTTAGGTCCGTCCCCGCGTTTCGATCGGGCGTGTACGAGGTCGAACGGGTCGTCGACGCCGGCAAGACGGTGTGCGAGGACGCCGTCGTCGCCGGCGACCGCTGTGTCGTCGTCGCCGACGGCACCAGCGGCTTCGGCGACCGGTCGTTCACCGACGGCGCGAGCGACGGCCAGTGGTACGCCCGGCGGGTCGCGGCCGCGTTCGCCGACCGCCTCGACGACGGTGCCGACCTCCGGGCGGCCTGTGCGGGCGCCATCCGCGAGACGGGCCGCGCGCTCGCGGCGCAGGTGCCCGGCGGCGCCGACCGCTCCGTGCGGAGCGCGGTCGCGGCCCACGACCTCCCGAACGCGAAGGTGGCCGCGGCGCGGTGGGACGGCGAGGGACTCTCGTACCTCGTGCTGGGCGACGTCTCCGTCGCCGGCGTCGACCCCGACCTCCACGCCTCGGCTCCGGGCGTCCTCGACCGGGTGGACGAGCGCACCGCGCGCATCCGCGCCGAACTCCTCGCTCGCGGCGCGGACGAGGCGACCGCCCGCGCGCACCAGCTCACCCACATCCGCGCGACGCGGTCGTACTGTAACGCCCCCGGCGGCTACTGGGTCGCGCGCCTGAACCCGCTCGCGGCGGAGTTCGCGACGGTCGGCGACCGCGCCCCCGACGACGGGCCGCTCCTGTGTTACACCGACGGCTTCGACCCGCTGGTGGCGCCGTTCGGCGTCTTCGCGGACCCGCCCGCGATGGCGCGCTACGCGGCCGTCGAGGGCCTCGGGGCGCTCCGGGACCGCCTCCGCGCGGCCGAGGCCGACGACGACGCGCACCGCCACGCCCCAGACGACGCGACCGCGGTGCTCGTGCGGCGCTGACCGCCCCGGGCGTTTTTCACTGCGGCGCGTCCGGCCAAGCCGATGTCTCCGTTCCCGACCTCCGTCACCACCGGGCGCCTGCGGCTCGAGCGACTGGACGCCGACGCCGTCTCCCTGCACGACCTCTACGAGGTCTGCGCCCACGACGACGGCATCGACGCCGTCACCGAACACGTGACGTGGGACCCCCACGCCCACCCGAAGGAGACCCAGGAGTTCGTCGAGCGCGCCGTCGAGGGGTGGGAGGCGGGCGAGGACGCGACCTACGTCGTCCGCCCCCGGAAGGGCGAGGACGGCGCGGGCGAGTTCGCCGGAACCGCCGGACTCCACCCCGACTGGGACCGGCAACGGGCGGAACTGGGCACGTGGCTCCGGCGGCGGTTCTGGGGCCGCGAGTACGCCGCCGAGCGAGCCCACGCGCTGATGACGGTCGCGTTCGACCATCTCGACCTCGACGTGGTCGTCGCCCGGTGTTTCGTCGAGAACGAGCGCTCGCGGCGGGCAATCGAGAAGTACGTCGAGGCGGCGGGCGGTCGCCACGAGGGCCGACTCCGGAACGACGCGGTCGACGGCTCCGGGCCGAGAGACGTCCACCGGTACTCCGTCGCGCGCGAGGACTGGCGGGGCTCGGCGGCCGCCGACAAGGCCGTCGACTACTGACCGCGTCGCTCGGCCAGCCGCGCCCCGAGCGTCCCGAACCCGAGCGCGACGAACAGGAGCTGGAGCCCCGAGCCGACGACCGGGAACACCCGCTCGACGTTCTGATCGGTGTCGGCGCCCGGGGTCCGGGGCTGGGGGTCGACGCCGGTAAAGTAGGCCGTGTTCGAGGTGTTCCGGACCTGGCGGTCGGGCGAGAGGTCGACGAACGTCTGGACGACTCCGCGCTGGTCGGAGAGGAGGAGCCGGCCGTCGGCCGCCACGAACTCGTCGTGGAGCGGGTAGAGCAGGTTGACGCCGTTGGTCAGCAGGTCGGGCGCGACGCCGGCGACGGCGACGGCAACGACGGCCACCCACGCGGTCCGGACGCCCGCTCGCCCGTAGCGCGCCTGAACGACCCCCGTCCGGCGCGCGTCGACGACGAGGAGGGCGGCGAGGAGGAGCGGAAAGAGGGCGGTGTGGAGGAGCGCGCGGTGTGCGCCCGTCACGGCGAGTCCGACGAACGTGTCGAGGTCGGGGACGGCCGCGGCGGCGAGGACGACGCCCGCGCGCCGGGGCGTCAGGTCGTCGGCGAGGAGCGCCGCCGCGAGGACGGCCGCGACGCCGAGGTGGACGACGGTCGATGGCACACCGCACGCCTGGCGGGGCGCGCGCAAAGCGGTTGCGCCCTCCGACACGCTTTTCGGCGCGCTCGGCCGCCTTCGGGTATGACACGCGCGACGCCGGAGGGCAGGCGGTGAGCGACGACGCGGACGCGCGCACCCGCCTCGCCCGCCGGATCGCCGGCGAGATCGCCCTGAGCGACGACCCCGGCGCGACCCTGCGCAAGTGGCGGACCGACTTCGACGTCTCCCAGACCGACCTCGCGGGCGCTCTCGACGTCTCCTCTTCTGTCGTCTCGGACTACGAGAGTGGGCGCCGGAAGAGCCCCGGGATCGGCGTCGTCCGCCGGACCGTCGAGGCGCTGCTGGACATCGACGAGGCCCGTGGCGGCCGGCGCGTCCGGCAGTACGCCCGCGTCGTCTCCGCCGGCTTCGAGAGCGACGTGGTCCACGACCTGCGGGAGTACTCGACCGCCGTCCCGGTCTCGCGGGTGTACGACGCGCTCGGCGCCGAGGAGATAGTCGCCGGAGACCGCGACGTCGCCCACGGCCACACGGTGATAAACAGCGTCGCGGCGATCACCCGGCTGTCGAGCGAGGAGTTCTACCGGCTCTACGGCCAGTCGACCGACCGCGTCCTCGTGTTCACGGGTGTCACCCGCGGCGAGTCGCCGCTCGTCGCCCTGCGGGTCGTGACGCCGACGCCGAACGCTGTTGTCCTCCACGGTATCGGCGCCGCCGACGTGTGGGAGCACGCCCCGGCGCTCGCGCGGGCGGACGGCGTCGCGCTCGCGGCGTCGACGCGGGACCTCGACGACGCGCTCGCGGACCTGCGGGGCATCTGAGACGGCGGGCGCGCCAGTCTGTCACTCTGCTCGGCGTGTCGCCCCGCCTCGCACAGAGGGGCGCTCCGCTCGCGTTCGCTCGCTTCGCCCCTCTCACTCCACGTACTCGTACTTCCGCTCGTTCATCCGCCCCCACCCCGCGTGGACGAACTCGCCCGCCGGCTCGGTGAACGGCTCGACCTCCGACTCCACCTCGTGGTTGTGCGCGTCGTGAATCCGTTCGTACTCGTCGAAGGAGAGGTCGTAGCGGTCGTCGAGGCGCTCGAACGGGTCGAGGGCGCCGACGCCCTCGCGCCACCCCTCGCGCACCGTCTCGGCGTGGATCTCTGCCTGTGCGCCGGAGCCGTACGACCCGACGAGCAGCGTCTCGCCGACGAGGTCGCGGTCGTCCTCCAGTGCCGCGAGCAAAGCGCTCGCCCGCGCGAGGTGGACGGACCCGGTGTACCAGTTGCCGACCTCGCGGGCGATGCCGAGCGTCGGCTCGATGGTCGCGTCGTACCACGTCTGGTAGCGCTCGGTCTCGGAGAGCGCGTCGACGTAGTCGCGCATCGCCGTCTCGAACGCCTCGCGGTCGGCGACGTCTGCCTCGCGGGGCTGGCGGCCGATCTCGGGTTCGAGCGCGTCCTCGATCTCCGTCCCGCGGGTGACGTGCCGGTACGCGAGTACCGCGGCCTTTCGAACCATCCCCGGGAACGGCGTGTGGAAGGGGGCGTAGGCGAAGTCCTCGACCTCGACGCGGCCCGCGGCCGACTCGTAGTCCTCGAGGGCCTCGCGCATCCGCGCGAGGTAGACCTGCACCGAGCGCTTGCCGTCGACGCTCGGGAACTGCTGGTTGGGCTTGAGGAAGTCGGTCTCGTCCATCGAGCCGATCCCCTGGTCGGTCGAGAGCGCGACGATCGACGGGTCCTCGTCGACCAGCATCGCCACCGCGCCAGCGCCCTGCGTCGCCTCGCCCGGGTCGCCGCGGGCGTACAGCGCGGTGTCGGTGGCGATGACCAGCGCCGCACGCCCCCGGTTTCGCCCCGCGCGGATCCAGTTGTACGCGTCGTCGATCGACTGGGTGCCGGAGACGCAGGCGAACTTCCGCTCGCCCTTGTTGGCGTGCCGGAAGTCGCCGTCGTACACCTGTTCGAGACAGCCCGCGACGTACGTCGAGACGGGCTTGGAGTTGTCGAACGCGCTCTCGGTCGCGACGTCGATCCGCCCGATGTCTTCGGGGACGATCCCCTCGCGGTCCATCAGGCGCTTTGCCGCGTTCGCGGCCATCGTCACGATGTCCTCGTAGGTGTCCGGGAACGACGACGCGCGCAGCCCCAGCCCCTTCGTGTACTTCGCCGGGTCGTCGTCCTTCGCCGGCGCGAACGTCTCGGCGAGGTCGAGCTTACACTTGCCCGTCCAGATCTCGATCGCGTCGATTCCCACCGTCGGCTCTGTCATACCCGGTGACACACCCGAGGGTCAGGAAAGCGTGTCGATACGAGTTACGTCGATCGTCGATAGGCCGGCGGGACTACTTGTTGTTCCCGGGGGCGTTGCCGCTGTTCCCGGGACTGCCGCCGCCGCCTCCGCCCCCGCTCCCGCTCTTGCCTCCCGTCGGCGCCACGAAGTACGTCGCCGTCTCCCCGTCGCCGAAGATCACCGAGAGGACGAAGAAGTCCCCGCTCCCGACCGCGTCCGCCGTCGTCCCGTCCCGGTCAGAGTAGAACGACACCGTGAACGTGCGCTCGCTCCCGGCGGGCAGCCCGATCGGTCCGACCGAGCGGTACCGCCCCCCGCTGTTCGCCGAGCGCAACAGCGTCCCCCCGATCCGGGCCGACTTCGGGGGCCCCTCCGACGCCCCGCCCTGCGTGTCGGCGAGGTAGAAGTTGAACCGCGCCTGCGAGACGTTCCGGGCGGTGTCGTCGTCGAGGTTCCGGAACGTCAGGTCCACCTCGTTCGGGTCGTCGCCGACCGCCGCGTTCTTCAGCACCACTCCGTCGGAGCTGTTCGGGTTGATCTCTTCGCCGACCCCGCCGCCGTCCCCCGGCAGGTCCGCGTCGGTGACGGTGAACTCGACGCTGCCGTTCGCGGCGTCGAGCGCCGGACTCCCGCCCGCTTCGAGCGTGAGGGTCACGTCGCCCGTCTCGCCGGCGTAGTCGAACGTCGCCCGGCCGTCCTCGTCGACGGCGACGCGGTTCGACGCGAGAACGTCCCGGCCGTCGGTGACGTTCACGGTGAGGTCGTCCCCGACCCGCGAGTTCGGCACTGGGTTGGTGTAGCGGTCCCGGACCGCGACGGTCACGTCGTCGCCGCCGGCGCGCGTCAGGTACGCGGGACTGGGCGCGGGACCGGTGCTTCCGACGCCGACGAACGCCGTCCGCAGGCGGTAGGTCTGGTTCCCGTCGAGGGCGACCTCGACCGCCGCGCGCCCGGGAACGTCAGAGACGCGGTAGACGTGGCCCGCGCCGTCGAAGGTAGGGTCGTACTCGTCGCCGAGCAGCGCCCGCCAGCGGTCGGCCGAGAGCGTCGTCGGCACGACGAGCGTCACGTTGCCGGTGCCGTCGTCGGCCACCGTCGTCGCGTCGCGCGACCGACTCAGCGCCTGTGGGTCGACCGAGACCGACCCCGACCGGGCGGCGGAGAGGTTCCCGCCGACGGCGAGCAGGTAGACCTCGTTGTCGCGGACGAGCGTCTGGCCGGTGAGCGCCGTGTCGTTGCCCGCCGGGAACTCGTTGACGACCGTCCCGGCACCGACGGCCGTGACCGGCGCGCTCTCGTAGACGTTGTAGCTCGGGGTGTACGAGACGGGCTTCGTCCGGACGCTGTAGGCGCCGTTCGCGCTCGCGTTCAGGTAGTCGCGGGTCTCGTCGTCGCGCGCGCTGACGTTCCGGACCGCGAGCGAGCGGGCCGGGCCGGTCGCGAGCCGTCCGCTCGGCGGCGGTGGGTTGACGAACAGCACGCGGGCGGGGTAGGTCGTCCCGAGCGCGACCGAGGCAGACTGGCTCCCGCCGGCCGTCCCGCTCCGCAGCAGGGCGTTCCGGAGGTCGAGGACGTCCTGTTGGACCTGCTGGTTGTGGTTGAACTCGACCCGCTCGTTGTCGGCCGGGACGGCCGTGGTCTGGTAGGCCGCGAGCGAGAGGACCACGATGCCGAACAGAAGGATCGCACCGATCTGGACGGTGACGCCCCGCCGATTCCCCCAGAACCCCCCCATTATCGGGCCGTCGGGCGGGGGGGCGTTAAATCAGTCGTCGTCCTCGACGACCTCTGGGTCCGCCAGCGCGGACTGGAGACTGTCTAACCCGTTGACCCACTCGGCGACGAGGCCGTACTCCAGTTCGTCGACCACGGCCATGTCGAGGTCGTCGCCGTCGATCACGCGGGTGCCGGCCTGGACGACGTAGCCGAGCGCGGCGTCTAAGTCGTCCTCCGCCTCGGCGTCGGCGGCGGCGTGGACGTACTCCCCGACGGAGGCGTCCGCCGTGGCGCCCGCGGCGACGTACTCCTCGGCGGCGTAGAAGACGGGCACGAGGCTGGTCTGGACGCCGTCGATCAGCATCAGGGCGTCCTCGTCCTCGAACGCGACCTCCGCGAGGACGATCTCCCGGATGCGCGCCAACTCCTCGGCGGCGGTCTCGTCGTCGATCGTCCCCTCCTCGTGGGCCGACAGCACCTTCGCGACGGCGATGGCGGCGTCGTCCTGGAGGTTGATCAGCAGGCGGGCCGACTCCTCGTCCTCCGGGTCGAGGTGCTCGTCCTCGACGCGGTCGAGCCAGTTCTGCCACCGCTCCTCCGTGTAGAAGCGGTTCTCCTCTTCGCCGCCCCCGGCGTCGACCTCTATCTCGCCCTCGTCGCTCATAGCCTCTCGTCTCTCTCCCCGCCTCAAATGCCTTTCCTATGCCCGTATCGGACGGTCCGCCCCGCGGACGGCGGGTCAGCCGTCGAGCGTCGCGACGGTGTCGACCCCGTACACCGACGCGGGCGTCTCGACGTGCGCGCGCCGGACCGCCGCCTCGTACCCCTCCTCCAGCAGCCACCGCGTCCGCCGCGGCACCGTCTTCGGTCCCATCACCGCGCCCGGGCGGTCCGGGTCGTCGACGAAGTCCGTCTCGATCAGGAACGGGTCGCCCCGCTCGGCGTGTGCCCGGAGCCACTCCTTGCGGGCCATCACGCTCGGGGTCGGCCCGGCCAGCCGCTCGCCCGCGTAGTGTTTGACGACGCGTTCCGGGTCCAGCCCGGCCTCGGCCGCCCACGACGCGACCTCGGTCAGGTCTTCGCTCGCCTCGGTGTGGAGCTGGACCGCACAGCCCTCGCGCGCGCCGAGCGAGAGGGCGTGTTTCAGAACGCTGTTCGAGGCGTCCCAGACCGCGTCGCTCACGTCGTAGTGCGGCCGGCCGGACTTCAGCGCGAGCGCTCGGCCCGCGGCGACGGCGTCGGCGGCGCGGTCCAGCCCCGCACACATCAGGTCTGCCGCCTCGTCCGCCTCGTACCCCCGGTCGTCGACCAGCCGCGAGATCAGCCCGGGGTGGACGCCGAGGACGGGCCACGCCCGTCCCGGGAGCAGGTCGTCGGCGTCCGCGACGACGCCGAGCGTGCGCTCGAAGACGGCCTCGAAGTCGTCGCCCGCGCCCGCCTCGACGCCGAGGTGCCACGACGGCTTGTTGACGACGAGCAGGTGGGTGCCGCCGAGCCTGCGGAACTCCTCGACGGCGGCGAGTCCCTGTCCGTGGTCCGGGTCGAGGTGGAGGTGGTCGTCGAGGACGGGCGTGTCGAGGTCCACGCTGTCTGTCACGCCCGGGCGTCGGGTGCGCGGCGTGAAAAGCTAGCCGTCGAGCGTCACCGACTCGCCCGCGGCGTTCCGGAGCGCGTCCGAGCGGCCGTGCTCGCCGGGCGCGACCGCCACCGTTCGGACGCCGGCGGCGTTGGCTGCCTCGACGGCGGGCTTGAAGTCCGTGTCGCGGGAGGCGACGACGACCACGTCCGCGCCGTCGGTGACGGCGACGCGGGTGAGATCGACCGCCAGCCTGACGTCCACGTCGCCGCTCGTCGTCACGACCTCGAACCCCCGCGCCTCCGCGGCGCGCACGAGCGGCGGGCTCGCGTGCTCGTCGAGGTAGACCCGCGTCAGCGCCGGCCGGCCGTACTCGGCGGCGGCCGCCCGCACGTCGTCTAAGTCGACGTCGAACTCGTCGCGGAGCAGGTTCGGCCCGTCGACGAACAGCGCGACCCGCGCCTCGCCGCGGTCGAGCAGTCCCATACCGGCCAGCCGCGCCCGAGCGGCTTACCCGCTTCGACGCCCGGTTCTCACGCCCGAGACCCGGACGGCGAGGCTCGTGTCGTTCGGCGCGAGCGGTCGGGCGTGGTGCGCATCGACGCGGGCGAGTTCACGGCGCTCTGGGTGCTGCCGACGCTGACCTACGGGGTCGCCGGACTCGTCGCGCTGAACCTCGCCGTCCTGTGCTGTGCGCTCGCTCTGTGTGCGGGCCGCCCGCGCCGACGACCGGCTCTCGTACTACGGCACGCCGGCGCTTCTCGCGGTGCTCGGCGCCTTCCTGACCGCCGACAGCCTCCGGCTCCCCGCGGCATAAAAGGCCCCAGCAGTTCGGCGTCCGACACAGGGGGACACCGCGCCTTCCGATCCCCGTGAGCGCACTCGACGTCTCTCGCCTCGGCCGGTCGGTGTCTCGCGTGTCCGACGAGCCGGTCCCCCTCACGGTCTCGCGGCTCTCGCTTCTCGCCGTCCTCCTCGCCGTCGGGGGGGCGCGCGCCGCTGGCCTGACGGTCCCGGACCGGCCACAGTGGGCGATCTACCTCCTCGGGATGGTGGCGATGAACCTCCCGCACGGCGGGTACGAACACCTCGACAACCTCCGGCGCCGGACCGCGGGGTTCCAGACCCGCTACGTCGCGGCGTATCTCGCGCTCGCCGCGGGGTTCGTCGCCCTGCTCTTTCTCGCGCCGCTTCTCGGCCTCGCGCTGGCGTGTAGCGTCGTCGTCGCAAAGGGCGGCCACGGCGGCGTGGCGGTGCTCGACGCCGTCGACGCGAGCGCCCACCTGCGGACGCGGCCCCAGCGTGCGCTCGCGGCGCTGGTCAGGGGCGGCGCGCCGATGGCGGTCGGGCTCTGGGCGTTCCCGGCCGACTTCCACGTCTTCTCCTCGCTGATGGTCGGGATCTTCGGCGGGTCGCTCGCGCCGGTCGCCGGGAGCGTCGAGACGACCCGCTGGCTCGTCGGCGGCGGCTACGCGCTGGCGCTCGTCGCGCACCTCTCGCTCGGCTACGTCCGCGGCGGCGGGCGGTCGTGGCTGGTCGACGCGGGCGAGAGCCTCCTGCTCGCGGCGTACTTCGCCGTCGTCCCCGTCGTCCTCGCCGTCGGCCTCTACTTCCCGCTCTGGTACTCCGCGCGGCAGGTGGCGCGCGCCCGGGCCGTGGAGACCGACCCGTTCGCGGCGCGCCGGGGCGAGGGGCCGCTCTCGCTCCTCGACGCCGACGACCCGCGGACGGTCGCGCTCGGCGCGTGGGGCGTCCTGGTCGGCGGCGCGCTCGTGACGGGGGCGCTCGCGGCCGGGCTGTTCTGGCTCGCGCCGAACCCGCTCGGGGGCGGGCCGCTCCTCGCGGGCGCGGTGGCGTTCTGGTCGATCTTCGTCTCGGTCATCGCCCTCCCGCACGTCGTCGTGGGGTCGTGGCTCGACACCGAGCGGGGGATCTGGTACGTGCCGTAGCGGCAACGGGGGCGCGACGTTCCGGGTCGAGGGCGGACCGGAGCGTCTCGTAGCAAACGGTAAGTCGGGGGGCGCGTACGCTCCGGTATGGGACGCCGGTCGCCACTCCACGAACGGCACGACGAGAGCGGCGCCCGGGTCACCGGGTTCGGCGGCTGGACGATGCCGGTCCGGTTCGACACGATCCGAACCGAACACGCCGCCGTCCGCGAACGCGTCGGGAAGTTCGACGTCTCGCACATGAGCGAACTCGCCGTCCGCGGCCCGGACGCGCGGGCGCTGACCGAGCGCCTGGTCACGAACGACGTCGGCTCGCTCGCGCCCGGCGAGGCCGTCTACGGCGCCGTCACGGACGAGCGCGGGATCATG
Organism: Haloferacaceae archaeon; assembly: GCA_036626375.1. Lineage (GTDB taxonomy): Archaea > Halobacteriota > Halobacteria > Halobacteriales > Haloferacaceae > A07HB70. Next base: position 44,626 of record JAZKRX010000004.1, on the reverse strand, counting down.
CTCGACGACACCGTCGTCTACCGCCGCCCCGACACGGACGGCGACCCCGACTACCTCCTGGTTCCGAACGCGGGCCACGACGCCGAGGCGACGGCGCGTGCAGAGCGCGTGCGCGACGACCACGGCTTCGACGCGAGCGTCGAGAACGCCACCGAGCGGTTCGGGATGATCGCCGTCCAGGGCCCGGCGGCGCCCGCGCTCGTCGCCGACGCGGTCACCGACGGCGCCGACATCGGTGCGCTCTCGCGGTTCGAGGCGACCGAGGCCGCGGTCGCCGGCGTCGACTGCTGGGTCGCGAACACCGGCTACACCGGCGAGCCGGGGGTCGAACTGGTCACGCCGTGGGCCGAGACGGGGGCGATATGGGACGCGCTCGACTGCACGCCCTGTGGCCTCGGCGCCCGCGACACCCTCCGGCTGGAGATGGGCTACCTCCTCTCCGGCCAGGAGTTCGACCCCGAGACGGAGCCCCGAACGCCGTACGAGGCCGGCATCGGCTTCGTCGTCGACCTCGAGACGCCGTTCGTCGGCCGGGACGCCCTCGCCGAGGCGACGGAGCCCGACGACCGGCTGGTCGGCCTCCGCCTGCTCGAACGCGGCGTGCCCCGGGGGGGCTACCCCGTCCTCGTCGACGGGGACGAGGCCGGGCGCGTCACCAGCGGGACGATGAGCCCGACGCTCGGCGACCCGATCGCTCTCGCGTACCTCCCCCGCGCGCACTGCGACCCCGGAGCACGCGCCGCGGTTGCGGTGCGTGGCGACCCGGTGCCCGCCCGCGTCGTCGACACCCCGTTTCTCGACCGATGACCTCCACTACCAACCCACGATGACCTTCGACTACCCCGACGACCTGCTGTACCTGGAGAGCCACGAGTGGCTGACGACGGCGGAGCCGCGCCGCGTCGGCGTCAGCGACTTCGCACAGGACGAACTCGGCGACGTGGTGTTCGTCGAACTGCCCGACCCCGGCGACGAGTTGGTCGCGGGCGCGGCGTTCGGCGTGATCGAGTCGATCAAGGCCGTCTCCGACCTCTACTCACCGGTCGACGGCGAGGTGGTCGCGGTCAACGAGGCGCTGTTCGACCGCCCCGAACTCGTCAACGAGGACCCCTACGGCGAGGGCTGGATGCTCGAGGTCGAGGTGACCGGCGAGGGCGACCTGCTCTCCGCCGACCACTACCGCGAGCAGGTGGCGTGATGGACGGAAGCCCCTACACGCCCCACGCGGACGACCGCGCGGCGATGCTCGACGCCGTCGGGGTCGAGAGCGCCGAGGCGCTGTTCGACGTGCCCGACGAGCTGCGCTTCGACGGCGACCTCGGCATCGAGTCCCGGAGCGAGCGCGCGGTCCGGGCCGAGATCCGCGAGACGCTCGCCCGCACCGACGACCTCGTGGAGTTCCTCGGCCGGGGCCACCACGACCACTACGTCCCGAGCGCGGTCGACCACCTCGCCGACCGCTCGGAGTTTCTCACCTCCTACACGCAGTACCAGCCGGAGGTGACACAGGGGTTCCTCCAGGCGCTGTTCGAGTACCAGTCGATGCTCGTCGAGCTGACGGGCCTCGCCGTCGCGAACTGCTCTTTGTACGACGCGGCGAGCGCGCTCGGCGAGGCGGCCCTGCTCGCCGCACGGGTCCGCCGCGGTGTGTCCGGCGACACGGTGCTCGTGCCCGAGCAGATCCAGGCGGGCCGGCGCGCGGTCCTCGAGCGCTACGCCGACGGCGCCGGCCTCTCGGTCGCGTCGTACCCGATGGCCGACGGCGGGGTCGACCTCTCTGCCCTCCGCGAGCGCGTCGACGAGGACACGCTGCTCGTCCACGCCGAGACGCCGACCGTCCGGGGCGCGATAGCGGAACGCCTCGCCGCGGTCGGCGACGTCGCAGACGACCACGACGCGCTGTTCTGCGTGGGGTCTGACGTTCTCTCGCTCGCCCTGCTCACCCCGCCCGCCGCGGCCGGCGCGGACGTGGTCGTCGGCGAGGCTGGCGCCCTCGGGGTCGGCGCGGGCTACGGCACCGGCCACGGCCTGTTCGCGGCGCGCGAGGAGTTCCTCCGGCAGATCCCGGGTCGGCTCGTCGGCGCGAGCGAGGACGAGGCCGGCCGCCGCGCCTACACGCTCACGCTCCAGACGCGCGAACAGCACATCCGCAAGGAGCGCGCCACGTCGAACGTCTGTACGAACCAGGCGTGGCTCGCGCTCAGAACCGCGATCCACGTCGCCGCGCTCGGCGCGGAAGGGATGGTCGACCTCGCGGAGGACCAGGTGCGCTACGCCCGCGAGGCCGCGGCGGCGCTGGACGGCCTCGACGGCGTCACGGCGCCCGCGGACGGCCGCCACCACGTCCGGGAGTTCCCCGTCCGTGTCGCGGCCGACGCGACGCGGGTGCGCGACGACCTGCTGGAGCGGGGCTACGCGGTCCACGCGATAGCCGACGACCTGCTCCAGGTCTGTGTGACCGAGCAGACGGCCGACCACGTCGACGGCCTCGTCGCGGCGCTCGCGGAGGTGCTCGCGTGAGCGACGACGAACCTGCGGGGGGCTACACCTTCGACCAGGCGCGCTGGAGCGACGACGACGGGTACGTCCCCCTGCTCTCCGAGACCTCCGGTCAGACGGCCGAGCCGGGCGATGCGCTCCCCGACGACCTCACCCGCGACTCGCTGGCCCTGCCCGCGCCGGCGGAGCCGACGCTCGTGCGTCACTACACGCGGCTCTCGGAGCTGAACTACGGGGTCGACAGCGGGCCGTACCCGCTCGGCTCCTGTACGATGAAGTTCAACCCCTCGTTCACCGAGGACGTCGCGGCGCTCCCGGGCGCGGCGGTCCACCCCGACCGCCCCGACGAGACGGTCCAGGGGGTTCTGGAGCTCCAGCACCGCCTCCAGGACTACCTCGCACGGGTCGGCGGGATGGACGCGGTGACGCTCCAGCCCCCGGCGGGCGCGGCGGGCGAGTTCACCGGCATCGAGGTGGCAAAGGCGTTCCACCGCGCGAACGGCGAGGGCGAGACGCGCTCGGAGGTGCTGATCCCCTCCAGCGCGCACGGCACCAACTTCGCCACGGCGTCGATGGCGGGCTACGAGGTGGTCGAACTCCCGCCCGCCGACGACGGCCGGCTGGACCTCGACGCGCTCGAAGCCACGGTGAGCGAGGAGACGGCGGCGCTGATGCTCACCAACCCGAACACCGTCGGGCTGTTCGAGCGGGACGTGACCGCCGCCGCGGACCTCGTTCACGACGCGGGCGGGCTGCTCTACTACGACGGCGCGAACCTGAACGCCCTGCTCGGGCGCGCCCGCCCCGGCGACATGGGGTTCGACGTGATGCACTACAACGTCCACAAGACGTTCGCGACGCCCCACGGCGGCGGGGGCCCGGGCGCGGGCCCGGTGGGGGTCGTCGCGGACCTCGCGCCCTTCCTTCCGACGCCGCACGTCCGCGAGGCCGACGGAGGGTACGAGACGTACGAACCCGCCCAGTCGATCGGCAAGGTCCACGGCTACGCGGGCAACTGGCTCGTCCTGGTGAAGGCGTACGCCTACCTCGCGCGGCTGGGCGACGAGGGCCTGCTCGACACGAGCGCCACCGCGGTGCTGAACGCGAACTACCTCGCCGAGCAGGTCGACTTAGCGGTCCCCTACGGGCCCTTCCACCACGAGTTCGCGGCGACCGCGGGCGACCGGGACGCGGCCGACCTCGCGAAGGCGATGTTGGACCACGGCGTCCACCCGCCGACGACGAAGTGGCCCGAGTTCGTCGACGAGGCGATGCTGACGGAGCCGACGGAAGCGGAGACGAAACGGGAACTGGACGCGCTCGCGGCCGCGTTCAACGCCGCGGCGGCCGCGAGCGACGAGGCGCTGGCGGCGGCGCCGGAGCGTACGGCGGCGCGACGGATCGACCAGGTCGGCGCCGCGCGGGAGCCGCGGCTGTCGTGGCACGCGCTGGGCGACGAGCCCGGCGCGGAGTAGCCCTACGCCTCGTCGTCGGCGAGGTCGGCGAACACCTCGTCTGCGGTGCCGGGGGTGTCGAAGTCGTGGTAGTGGTCGCCCTTCTCGCGAGTCAGGACGTTCAGCGCCGCGGCGGCGCCGTCGCCAGCGGAGATGACCGCCTGCCACTCCTCGGCGCGGACCATCCCGCCGGTCGCGTAGGCGCCGTCGACGCTCGTCTCCATCGTCACGTCGACGTCGACGACGCCGTCGTCGAACGCACAGCCCAGCGACTCGGCCAGGTCCCGGTTCGCCCCCGTGGCGAGGACGACGTAGTCGGCCGCGACCTCGCCGTCCTCGGTGTCGTCCGGGGCGTCCTCGGTCGCCTCCGTCGTCAGGACGAACCCGTCGTCGTCGGCCGCGACGTCGGTGACCTCGACGCCCTGACGCCGGTCGGTCCCGAAGTCGTCGGCCTGCTGGCGGGCCGTCGATATGAACGCGGAGCCGTCGACGGAGCCGACTCCGAGATAGTTGAACAGGTGTGCTTTGTGCATCCACGTGCCGTCGGTGTCGAACAGCACCGTGTCGAGGCCGTTCTTCGAGGTGAACAGGGCTGCGCTCAGGCCGGCGGGGCCGCCGCCGACGACTGCGACGCTCGGCATGGGCCATCGTTCCGGCCTCGGCGGCAAATAGGTTGGCGGCGGTCAGGCGGTCTCGATGCCGTCGATCCGGACGAACGCGTAGCCACACTCGGGACAGCGGAACTTCCACTTCTCGCCGAGGTGGACGGTCGTCCGCGCCGCGGCGTAGAACTCGCGGTCGGTCCCGCAGACCGGACAGTCTCGGGTGACGGCGTCGGCCATGCCCTCCGCTCCGGAGCGTCGGCTGTTGAACGCTTCGGTCGGCAGCACGCCCGGGTACGGACCGGCCGCTCGGGCACGGTACGTCGTGGACGGCGGCCCGGGGGGGACCGGGTGCCGGCCGGCGCGACGACGGGACCGCGGTCGGTCCGCGGGGTCCGGGGCAAGAGACGCCGCGGAAGTCACGTACGGGGCGTATCCGACCGTTGGCAGGAGCGCCCAATGGTCCGCGCCGCCGCACTCACACTCGTCCCGCGACCCACATATGGCTTGTCCGAGGTTCGTCTAGATTCTCTCCCGATTCGGGGCGACGCCAAGCTACTTGTCTCCCTCGGCCCTACCCCGGGTGTGACGATCACGCTGTACGCGCTCGACGGCTGTCCGTACTGCGAACGGGTCCACGACGCGCTCTCCGACGCCGGCGTCGACTACGAGACGGTCTGGGTCGAGGCGCTCCACTCCGAACGCGACGAGGTCAAGCGTGCGAGCGGCCAGCGCGGCGTCCCCGTCCTCGTCGACGACGAGCGCGGGGTGACGATGGCCGAGAGCGACCGTATCCTGGAGTACGTCGACCGGAGCCTCGCCGCGTGAAGATCTACACCGGCCGCGGCGACGACGGCATGACCGACCTCCGGGACATGTCCCGGGTGTCGAAAACCAGCGCCCGCATCGAGGCGTACGGTACCGTCGACGAGGCGAACGCCGTGGTCGGGCGGGCGCGCCCCACCGGCCACGACGACGTCGACGAGTGGCTCGAACAGGTCCAGAACCACCTGCACATCGTCCAGGCCGACTTCGCCAACCCCGACCCCGACGAGGACGACCCGGTGATCGAGCGCGACCACGTCGAGTGGATCGAGGGGGTCATCGACGACGCCGACGACGAGCTGGACCCGCTCGAACATTTCGTCCTCCCCGGGGGGAGCGAGGCGGGCGCTACCCTCCACCACGCCCGCGCCGTGACCCGCCGCGCGGAGCGACGCGCGGTCGCGTTCGCGGCCGACCAGCCCGTCAACGAGGAGGCCGTGGTCTACCTCAATCGGCTCTCGGACGCCCTGTTCACCCTCGCGCGTCTCGTGAACGCGCGCGACGATGTCCACGAGGAGCGCCCGACGTACTGAACGCGGGGCGCGAGCGAACGAACGGAGTGAGTGACGCGAGCGGCCCGCGAGACCGAACGCGGCGCCCTCCGGTCGCCGCGTGAGGCGCGCGAGCGACGGCGGCCCGCGTGGGGCGCGAGGCGTCGCCCCTCCGACCCGTCGCGACGGCGACGCGCGAAACGGATATCTCCGCGCACGACGTAGACTCTCGTATGAACCGGAACTTCGAGGACGCGTGGTACCACTTCCGGTGGGCGGCCCGGCACCTGAACCACGGGCTCCGCGAGGAACTCGGGCCCGTCGTGCGGGCGGCCCGCCGACGCATCGCAGACGAGACGGCCCCGGAGCCCGAGCCGTCGCGTGCCGAGCGCGTCCGTCGGCGCGTGCGGTCCGTCGAACCGCGACGCGTGGCGAGCCGCGCCCGCGAGCGAATCTCGCGGTAGGCGAACTCGGAAACGCTTTTACCTGCCTCGGCGGTAGCTTCGGGTGCGGGTTGGTGGTCTAGTCCGGTTATGACGGCTCCTTCACACGGAGCAGGCCGGCGGTTCGAATCCGCCCCAACCCATCTCTGACGCGACCACACCGCGAGCGACCTCTGTGTCGCTCGCGCCTGTCGCGGCTGTGTGGGTCTGGTGGATTCGAGCCCAGCGAACGACCGCAGGGAGTTCGCGCGGTTCGAATCCGCCCCAACCCATCTCTGCCGACACGCAACCGCGAGCGACGGCGAGCGGTCCGTGTGTCGGTGGAGTGGTGACGGCGGGATTCGAAACAGCGAGTGAAGCGAGCGGAGCGAGCGGAACGAGTGAGGTTCGAATCCGCCCCAACCCACTCGCTCCCCTGCCGATCCTGAAGGAACTGGTGCCGGCCGGCGCCCGCCCTCGTCGGAGACGCGCCGGGCTACGTCTCGGGCCGCCAGCGCCCGCCGATCTCGTCGCGAGGGTAGTCCTGGTAGGTGCCGTTCAGGAACGTGGTGACGCGGCCGGTCTCCTCGCTCAGCGTGATCGCCCACAGCACCTCCTCGCGCGTCGACGTCTCCAGCGCGCTCAGGTGTTTCGTTCCCATCCAGTCGGGGTATTTCAGTCCGCCGAACTCCTCCATCTCGGCCACGCTGGGGCTCCGGACGCGGACCATCTGTTCCTGGACTGTCCCGTCTCCGGTGACGACGACGGCGCCGTCACAGCTGAACGCGACGTCCTCGGCGACTCTGGTGAACGCCTCGGGCGAGTCGCTGACGACCTTGCAGCGCTCGACAGGCCACCGGTTCGACCCCAGGGGGTCGGTGTAGTCCGTGAAGTTGACGTCTGCGACGACGAGAACGTAGAGGCTCGGCCCGGTCACGTGTTGCTCCCCCCACCGGTCGAACTCCATGCTCAGCATCTCGGCGGTGTACCTGATCTGGTCCATGAGCGCCTGGCTCGTCGCGTACCGCTCCAGCACTTGGTCGATATCGTCCATATTGGGGGGAAGTAGATCGACAGTGGTCGCGCGCCGGGTTAAGCCCTCCCGTGGCCCGGGGCGCTCGGTTCAGTCGACCGGACGAGTCTGCGCGACACGGCGCCGGTCAGTCCGCCGCCACGCCGACCGACGACTCTCCCCCGCCCCGAACGGGCAGTAGCCCGAGGTGGTCGTCGAGATCGAGCGCGAACGGCTCGCTGGCCGGCAGGTCGACCCAGAAGAACTCGTACTCGGTCCCGCGCTCCTCGCCCGCGCCCGTCACCGTGTGGGTCCACGCGTCCCGCGGCTCGTGGACACGGGCGTGGTAGAAGCTCCGCACGTACCGCCGGCCCGCGCGGCGGGTCCAGACGTCCGTGGTGAGGTGCCGCGGCGCCTCGAACGCCGCGAGGCCGCTCTCCTCTATCGCTTCGCGGTAGACCGCCTCGCGCGGCCGTTCGCCCGGTTCGACGGTTCCTTTCGGGATCTGGAGGCCGTCGTGCTCCGGGCCCTCGAACACGAGCAGTTCCGCGTCGTCGCGCGTGATGTACGCGCAGGCTTTCTTGACGTGCGTTACGCCGTGACCCGACATTGCCGATTGTACTCGATAGAGTGACATAAGAGTACCCGCGTAAGATCTTCTAGGTGTAATAAGAGTTCGAACGTCGCGGCGGCCCGACTCTCGGTCCGTCGGAACGGTCACACGTCGTCATCTCGGCCACCCGACGACCGACTGTCGTCCCTCCACGCGCTCGCCGCCCTCGCGCCGGCGCAGGTGCCGGTCGTGACCGTCCTCCGGTACTCCGCGCTGCTCGCCCCCGGCGACATCGAGAGACGCTCGACCTGATCCCGGAGCGCAGCGCGGCGGTCCGGCACGACGGCGGCGACGCGGTCGGTGCCGGGTAGTCACCCCGGCGCGCCGTTCTCGCCCGGCGTGAGCGTCCGCTCGAACGCCAGCAGGCCGACCGCGAGGAGGAGGCAGCCCCCGACGAGCGCCGGCCAGAGCAGCTCGTCGGCGCCGTAGTCGAAAAATATCCCGCCCGCGAGCGGGCCGAGCCCGAACCCCACGCGCTTGGCGACCTCCAGCACCGACAGGCCCGCCCCTCGGCTCTCGGCGTCCGCGAGGTCGCTCCCGAGCGCGGTCACCAGCGGCGAGTGGAGGTTCTCGCCCATCGTCCGGAGGACGAGAAAGGCGCCGACGAGGGCGACGCCGACGACGGTCGTCGTCCAGTACGCGGCGAGAACGGCGACGAAGCTCGCTGCCCAGCACCCTGCCGACAGCACCAGCCCCCGGGTCCGGCGCCACCCCTCGACCGCGGAGACCGTCGGGAGCTGAAAGAGGACGACGACGAGCGGGTTGAGGACGTAGAGCGTCCCGAGCTGCTCCGAGGTGAGCCCGAGGTGGCCGGTCGCGAACGCGGGCACCGTCGAGCCCATCTGCCCGTACGCGACCGCGAACACGACGTTCAGGCCCGCGAGCGCGAGCAGACGGGGCCGGGAGACGGCCGTGCGCCAGTCCGCGAGCGTCGCGCGCAGGCCTGCCGTCGCCTCGGTCGCCTCGTCGCGGAGGCGCGGGAGCGCCACGAGGAGGACGGCGGCGACGACGCCGCTGGTCGCGCCGTCGACGACGAACACCGCGGTGTTCGCGACGCCGTACAGCACGCCGCCGGCGACGAAGCCGGCGCCGAACCCGCCGTTGCTCACCACCTTCAGCAGGCCGAACACCCGGTCGCGCGCCGCCGACTCGGTGAGGTCCGCGAGCGCGGCCTGGCTCGCCGGGGTGTAGAGGCCGCCCGCGAAGCCGGCCGCCGCCGCGGCGACGACCAGCGCCGGCCCCGTCGTCACGAGCGCGTACGCCGAGAGCGTGACGGCGGAGGCGGCCATGCTCCCGACCATCACCGGCTTGCGCCCGTAGCGGTCGGCGAGGACACCGCCCGCGAGCGTCCCCGCGGCGAGCGCGAGGTTGTTCGCCAGCAGGGCGGTCCCGACGACGGAGAACGGGATCGCGAGCGTCTGGTAGAAGTGGATCGTGAAGTACGGGTAGACGATGCCGTTGCCGAGGACGTTGACGAACCGCGCGACGAGGACGACGTACACCGCGCGCTCGAAGCCGCGGTAGTCCGCAAGCAGTCCCCGGAACACGACGGATCGCCGGACGGAGCGGGCAAGAGCGCCCCGATCTCGGTCGCTCGGACCGAGGGGACCATTCAAGTCCCTCCACCTCGACCCTCGCACGAAACCGATGCCCACCATCGACGTCTCGCTGCCGACGGACCTGGAGGCCGAGTTCGAACGGGTCGCGAGCGAGGAGTTCGTCAACCGCGAAGAAGCCGCGGAAGAGCTGCTCAAGCTCGGTATCGACGCCTACGAGGTCGAGCCGAGCGAGCCCGAGGAGACCGACTTCGCCGAGGAGTACGCAGACGAGATGTTCGACACCGCCGAGGACCCCGGCGAGCGGTTCGACGAAGGCAGCGGCGACCTGCGGTAGCTAGCGTCGCCCGACGAGACCTGCGGCCGGATCAGATGACGTCGGTGACGCGTTCGACGACCTGTTCGGGCGTGTTGCCGACCGGGACGCCCGCGTTCTCCAGCGCCTCGATCTTCGACGCCGCCGTGCCGGCGCCGCTACCGGAGACGATGGCGCCCGCGTGGCCCATCCGCTTGCCCGGCGGCGCCGTCCGCCCGGCGATGAAGCCGACGACCGGCGTGTCGATCGACTCCGCGATGTGTCGCGCCGCGCGCTCCTCGTCCTCGCCGCCGATCTCGCCGCACATCACGACGGCCTCGGTCTCGGGGTCGGCCTCGAACCGGTCGAGCGCGTCGACGAAGCTCGTGCCGATGATCGGGTCGCCGCCGATCCCCACTGCCGTCGTCTGCCCGACGCCGCGCTGGGTCATCGAGTCGACGATCTGGTACGTGAGCGTGCCGGAGCGCGAGACGAGACCGACCTTCCCCGGCGAGAAGATGTTCCCCGGGAGGATGCCGAGTTTCGCCTCGCCCGGCGTGATGACGCCGGGACAGTTCGGGCCGACCAGCGACGTGTCCGTCTCCCCGAGACGGCGCGTGACGCCCGCCATGTCCTGCGTCGGGATACCCTCGGTGATGGCGACCACGAGGTCGAGGTCGGTGTCGAGCGCCTCGTACAGCGCGTCCGCCGCGAACGCCGGCGGGACGAACACGACGGAGGCGTCGGCGTCCTCCTCGCGAACCGCGCCCGCGACCGTGTCGTAGACGGGGACGCCCGCGACCTCCTCGCCGCCTTTCCCCGGCACGGCGCCGGCGACGACGTTCGTGCCGTACTCGACCATCTGTTCGGTGTGGAACCGCCCCTCGCCGCCGGTGATCCCCTGGACCACGACGCGGGTGTCCGCGTCGACGAAGGCGCTCATCCCGTCACCTCCGCGGCGTCGGCGACCGCGCGCTTGACGGCGCCTTCGAGCGTCTCCTCGACGGCCACGAGGTCCGTGTTCAGGATCTCCATACCTTCTTCGGCGTTCGTGCCGGCCAGCCGCACGGTGACGGGATTCGGAATCGTCTCGAACCCGGCGAGCGCCTCGTTGATACCTTTCGCCACCTCGTCGCCGCGGGTGATCCCGCCGAAGATGTTGAACACGACGCTGTCGACGTTCTCGTCGGCGAAGACCAGGTCGAGGGCGTTCGCCACCCGCTCTGCTTTCGCGCCGCCGCCGATGTCGAGGAAGTTCGCCGGCGCGCCGCCGTAGTGGTCCACGAGGTCGAGCGTCGTCATCACGAGCCCCGCGCCGTTGCCGACGATGCCGACGTTGCCCTCCAGCCGGACGTAGTCGAAGCCGTACTCGTTTGCCCGCGCCTCCAGTTCGTCCGCCGCCGCCTCGTCTTCCATCTCGGCGAGTTCGGGCTGGCGGAAGAGCGCGTCGTCGTCGACGTTGAAGACGGCGTCTGCTGCGACGACCTCGCGGTCCTCGGTGATCATCAGCGGGTTGATCTCCGCGTCTGAGCCGTCGCGCGCGTCCCACACGTCGTAGAGCGTCGAGAGCACGCTCGACACGTCCCTGGCCACGTCGCGGTCGACGCCCGCGTCGTAGACAGCCTTCCGGGCCTGGTAGTGGTGGAGGCCGAACGCGGGGTCGACGTGCTCGCGGGCGATGGCGTCCGGCTCCTCCTCGGCCACCTCCTCGATGTTCACGCCGCCGCGGGTCGACACCATCGCCACGGGACGGCCGGCGGTGCGGTCCATCGTCACGCCGAGGTAGAGTTCGTCGACGAACTCGACCGCCGCCTCGACCAGGACGCGGTCGACGTGGTAGCCCTTGAGGTCCATCCCGAGGATGCGCCCGGCGGCCTCGCGGGCGTCGTCGAGCGTCTCGACCAGCTCGATCCCGCCGGCCTTCCCGCGCCCGCCGACGTGGACCTGTGCCTTGATCGCCGCCGGGAGACCGATCGCCTCTGCCGCCGCGACGGCCTCGTCGACGGTCGTCGCCAGCCGGGACTCCGGCACGCCGATCCCGGCGTCGGCGAAGACCTCCTTGGCCTGGTACTCGTGGAGTTTCATCTTCGTCCGCGTCCCGGTCCGACGCGCGCTTAAATCCCGCCGATCCCGGCGTTCAGGGAGGCCTGGCGGCGTACACGCGTCCGCTACCGGGCTCTGTGAGGGGATCACGGGACTACGCCGACGCCCGCCGTACCTGTCCGACCGCGCCCGCTTCGCCGCGGCGGTCGCGGGACTACGCCGACTCTCGGCGCCGTTGCCCGACCGCGCCCGCTTCGCCGCGGCGGTCGCGGGACTACGCCGACTCTCGGCGCCGTTGCCCGACCGCCCCGGCGACCACACCCACGACCACCGCGATCCCTCCGTACACCACCGGCGGCGCGACGGTGCAGATGTTACAGCCGTCCGACACCGACAGCGCCGGCGGAGCCAGCGAGACGCTCGCGACCGCGTAGGTTGGCGTCACCCCCGGACACGCGACATCGGTACAGCCGGTCGTCGGGCCGAACGCGACCGCCCACAGGAGCGCGACCGCCAGGCCGGTGCCGGCGAACAGCGTCCCGTAGCGCACGAGCGACACGCGAGGGTCGACGGAGGGGGTCCACGAGAGCCTGTCGGTCCCCACCGATTATGAGGGGTCCCGTCGTCCCCCCGGCCATGCGCGCAGTCAGGTACCACGACTACGGCGGACCGGACGTGCTACAGGTCGACGACGTCGCGGAGCCGACACCCGACCCCGACGAGGTCGTCCTCTCGGTCGCGGCGGCGGCGGTCAACCCCGTCGACACGTACTTCCGGTCCGGCGCGTACCAGGCCGCCGGCCTCCCGATGACGACCGGCTGTGACGCCGCGGGGGAGGTCGTCGCCGTCGGCGACGACGTCGACGCGTACGAGACGGGCGACCGCGCGGTCGCGACGGGGCTCTCGCGGACCCACCAGGGCGCCTGCGCGGAGCAGGTCGCGGTCCCGACAGACCGCCTCGCCGGGCTCCCGGCCGACGCGGACGTGCGCGAGGCCGGGGCGGTCGGGGTCGCCGGCGTCACGGCCTACCGCGCGCTGGTGGACGACGCGGACCTCGACCCGGCCGAGGACGTCCTGATCCACGGCGGCTCCGGCGGCGTCGGGCACCTCGCGGTCCAGGTCGGGGCGGCGACGGGCGCGAACGTCGTCACGACGGCGGCGCCGACCTACCACGAGGAGGTCGAGGCGCTCGGCGCGGACACGGTGCTCGACTACGACCGCGACGACCTCGTCGACGCCGTGCGCGACGCCACGGACGGCGGCCCCGACGTCGTCCTCGACCACCGGCTCGACGACTACCTGTCGTTCGACGCCGAGGTCGCCGCGCAGGACGCCCGGATCATCGGTATCGGCGAGAACGAGACGGCGGCCGGCTTCGAGAACGTCGGGCTCACGCGCTCGAAGGACCTCACGCTCCGGTTCACGTCGATGTTCAACACGCCCTCGCTCGCGCGGGTGCTCGACCGCGTCGCGCGGCTGCTCGCGAGCGGCGATATGGCAGTCGAGATCGCACACAGCTACGACCTCGACGGCGTCGCGGAGGCCCACCGCGCCGTGATGGAGGAGTCGTTCCTCGGGAAGCTCGTCGTCGAGCCGTAGGGCCGCCGGCTTTTTGTATCGTCGCCCGTCGAATCGGGTGTATGCGATCGTCGAAATCCGAGACAGACGGAGCGACCGTCCCCTCCCGACTGGAATCCGCACGGGCGAAGCTGGTGTACCTCGCGCTCGCCGGAGACGGCCCGGCGACGGTCGAGGACCTCGCCGCGCGGCTGAACGAGACGCGGCTGGCGCTTCTGGCGGTTCTCCGCACGCTCGAGGAGCGCGGGCTGGTGGTGCGCGAGGGCGAGGGGTTCGTGGCCGTCTGAGCGGGGGGACGGCCCGGAGGCCGACGGCGGCTAGCGCGCGTCACGCCGGCGGTACGTTCAAACGCCACCCGGCCCTCCCTCCTCTATGTCAGTCTCCTACGACTTCGACGGACAGGTAGCGGTCGTGACGGGCGCGGCGGGGACGCTCGGCGGCGCGGTCGCCGAACGCTTCCTCGACGCGGGTGCGACGGTCGTCGCGGTCGACGTGGTCGACCCCGCGGACGCCGCGGTGCCCGACGGAGCGACATACCGGCAGGCGGACCTCACGGACGAGGCGACGGTGGCGGCGCTGTTCGAGGCGGTCGTAGAAGCGGAGGGCCGGATCGACGCGCTGGCGAACGTCGCGGGGACGTGGCGCGGCGGCGACCCCGTCGACGAGACAGACGCGGGGACGTTCGACCTCCTGTTCGACGTGAACCTCCGGACCGCCTTCCACGCGACGAAACACGCCCTGCCGTACCTCCGGGAGACGGAGGGCGCCGTCGTCTCGGTGTCGGCGCGCTCGGGACTCTCCGGCGGCGAGGGCGACGCGCTCTACCGCGCCTCGAAGGCGGGCGTGAAGATACTCACCGAGTCGGTCGCGGAGGAGAACCTCGGGACGGTGCGCGCGAACTGCGTCCTCCCGAGCGTCATCGACACGCCGATGAACCGCGAGATGATGTCGGACGCGGACTTCTCGGCGTGGGTCCACCCCGCCGACATCGCGGACGTGATACTCTTTCTCTGCTCTGCGGGCGCGGCCCCGACCAGCGGCGCGGCGGTGCCGGTCTACGGCGAGGCCTGAGCCCGCCCCGAAACGCTTTCCTCCGGCCCATCTGTCCTCCGTCCCATGACAGGTGGTCCGCCGTGACGATGCGAGAGCGGATCGAGGAGCTCCGCGAGAAGCGCAGGCGCGCTGAACTCGGCGGCGGCGAGGAGCGAATCGAGGCCCAGCACGACCGCGGGAAGATGACTGCCCGCGAACGGATCGACTACCTCCTCGACGAGGACACGTTCACCGAGATGGACCGGTTCCGGACCCACCGGAACACCACCTTCGGGATGGAGGAGACACAGCCCCCAGGCGACGGTGTCGTCACCGGCTACGGCGAGGTCAACGGCCGCACGACGTTTCTGTTCGCCCACGATTTCACCGTCTTCGGCGGCTCGCTCGGCGAGGTGTTCGCCGAGAAGGTGACGAAGCTGATGGACCGCGCCCTCGAGGTCGGCGCGCCCGTCGTCGGCCTGAACGACAGCGCCGGCGCGCGCATCCAGGAGGGCGTCGCGAGCCTCGCTGGCTACGGCGAGGTGTTCCGGCGCAACACCCACGCCTCGGGCGTCGTCCCCCAGATCTCGGTGATCATGGGGCCGTGCGCCGGCGGCGCGGTCTACTCGCCCGCGCTCACCGACTTCACGATCATGGTGGAGGGCACGAGCCACATGTTCATCACCGGCCCGGACGTCATCGAGACGGTCACGGGCGAGCAGGTCGGGTTCGAGGAACTCGGAGGCGCGGGGGCCCACGCCGGCACCTCTGGCGTCGCCCACGCCGCCGTCCCCGACGAGGAGGCGGCGCTCGACCACGTTGCGCTCTTGCTCTCCTATCTCCCCCAGAACAACGTCGAGGACCCACCCCGGATCGAGCCGTTCGACGACCCCGAGCGGGCCGACGAGGAGCTCGAATCTATCGTCCCCGACCAGCCCCGAAAGCCGTACGACGCCACCGAGGTGATCGGTCGGGTCGTCGACAACGATTCGTTCACCCAGACCCACGAGCGCTTCGCGAAGAACATCGTCTGCGGGTTCGCGCGGCTCGACGGCCGCTCGGTCGGCGTCGTGGCGAACCAGCCACGGGTGAACGCGGGCACCCTCGACATCGAGGCCGCGGAGAAGGCCGCACGGTTCGTCCGCACCTGTGACGCGTTCAACGTCCCCATCCTCACGTTCGTCGACGTGCCCGGGTTCATGCCCGGCACGGACCAGGAACACAACGGGATCATCCGCCACGGCGCCAAGCTCCTCTACGCCTACAGCGAGGCGACCGTTCCCCTCTTGACCGTGATCACGCGGAAGGCCTACGGCGGCGCGTACGACGTGATGGCGTCGAAACACCTCGGCGCGGACGTCAACTACGCGTGGCCGACCGCCGAAATCGCCGTCATGGGGCCACAGGGCGCGGTGAGTGTTCTCTACAGCGACGAACTCGAGGCCGCCGACGACCCCGAGGCCCGCCGCGACCAGCTGGTCGCGGAGTACCGCGAGGAGTTCGCGAACCCGTACACCGCCGCCGACCGGGGCTACGTCGACGACGTGATCGAACCCGCCGAGACCCGCCCCCGGCTGGTGCAGGACCTGGCGGTCCACGCGAGCAAGCGCGAGGAGCGTCCGGACAAGAAACACGGGAACATCCCGCTGTGATCGAAACGCTGGACGGACTCGCCGACGCGGACCCGGACGAGGCGGCGGCCGTCGTCGCCGCCGTCCACGCCTACGTCGCGGGCGGCGACCCTCCTCCTGTCCCGCCCGAGGAGACGTGGGACGGCGACCGGTGGGCGTTCGCCGGGCGGCTCCGGGCGACCCGCGGGCGGTCGGCGCGGGTGCCGGCGGGCGCGCCGACGGACGCGTGGACCGCCGCCGGCCGGACGGACCGGTTCTAAGCCTCGGCCGCCGCGGCGCCGGCCTTCTTGCGCGTGATGTAGCCGGCGATGCGGTTGCGGACGCCCTTCGACTCGACGTTCGTCAGCTCCGCGACGTTCTGCTTGTTCGTCTCGAAGTCGGTGTTGAACGCCTCCGGATACCGCTCCAGCAGCAGCGTTCCGAGCTGCTTGACGTACTTCGGCTTGATGGCCATGGCGGGTGTACGCCGTGGTCGCCACTAAAGCGATCCGTTCTGTCGGGACTCAGCGCCGGTCGCGCCAGTCTGCGTACTCGTCGACGCGGGCGAACGCCTCGCGGACGCGCGGGCCGCCACACGAGTCGACGACGCCCGCGAAGTACTCGAGGCGGTCGAGCAGGTCGTCGGTCTCGTAGCTCTCGACGTCCAGCCGCGAGGCCGCGACGGTTGCGTCGACGACGGCCGCGAACCCCCGGTCGACCGTCGGCACGCGCCGCTCGCGGACGGTGCTGGCCGTCGGCTCCAGCGCCCACCGTTCTTTCACCGTCCCCTCGACAGTCTCGCTCGCCAGCCGCTCGGCGTCGACGTGGACCCACGCCGCCGCGGAGTCGAGCACCGGGTCGTCCTCTTCGCGCACCGACAGCGCCGCGTCCACGAAGTCGCGCGGGTCGGTCACGAACTGGACGACGCCGCCGCCCTCGCGCTCGAAGTTCCGCCGCGTTCGGGTGTTGCCCCACGTCGTCGCTGTCACCGGGCCCTTGCGGCCGATGTCCGCCGACGCCCGGCCCGCGTCGCCGTCGCCCGTCTCGGTCTCGGCGCCCGCCGGCGCGCGCAGCCCCAGCGCCGCGACGTTCCAGCGGTCGTTCGGCCCGAGCGTCGTCGTCACGCTCTCTGTCACGCCCGCCCACTCGACCGGCCAGTCGTCGTTCACACCCGGAGCCCCCCGTCGAGCGCCACGAACGTCGCCGCTGCGGTCAGGTCGGCGGTCGTGCCCGGGTTGATCCCGCGCTCGTGCAGGTCCGCGGCCAGCGCCCTCGCGTCCCCGAGGTCCGCACACCCCGCCGCCCGGTCCCGGACGTCGCGCGCCACCTCGTCGCCGTGTTCCGTGCGGACCAGCGTGTCCGGACGGTCGCCCAGCAGGCGGAGGAACGCCCGCGCAACCCGGTCGGGCGCGGGCCCATCGTCCGCGAGCATCCGGTCGGCGGCGCGGAACGCCCGTGGCGCCCCGCGGACGAGTTCGGCGGCGTTGCAGTCGTGGGGCGCCGAGCGCAGGAGGACGTCGAACAGCGTCAGCCCCCGCTCGGCCGCGGCCGCGCCCGCCGCCGCGCCGCGCCGCGCGTCGAGCGGCTCCAACCCCTCGGGCGGGTCGTCGACGGCCACGTCGACGTGTTCGAACGCGGCGAAGAAGGCGCGGGCGTCCTCGACGGTCGTGTCCTCGACGGCCGCCTCGACGCGCTCGCGGGTCAGCCCCCCCGTCGACGCGGTCCGGACGAGCGGCACGAGGAGGAGCAGACAGCCGAACTGCGTGTTCCCGCCCTCCTGTCGGCTCATCCGCGCCACCCCGCGCTCGAACGCCGTCCCGACGCCCGGGCCCGCCGGGTCGGCGGCGGCGTCGAGTCCAGGGCGCGCCCCGACCGCGCCGGCGAGGAAGTGTTCGAACCGCAGGTCCGGGAAGTCGTGTGCGCGGTCGACGTTCCCCGGCTTCGGGGTCCCGGCCACCTCGAGTAGGAGCGCGAGTTCGGCGTGGTCGGCGGGGCCGAACTCGGGTCGGGGGTGGGTCACGCGAGCGACCTCCGGGAGCGAGCGTGACCAGAGCGCGGACGGTGAGCGAGCGGAGGCGAACGAACGGGAGCGACCGTGGTCACGGCGACCCCCCCGGGAGTTCGGGCACTCGCCACGCCGTCTCGATGTCGCCCGTGACCCGCGCGAGCAGTTCGGGCTCCCCCGTCGGGCGCCCGACGCTCACCGCGTCCGCGCCGCGGTCGAGGTACCGCCGCGCGGTCGGGGCGTCGCGGACGCCGTTGTTCCCCACGACGGTCGCCTCGGGCGCCGCTGCCGCGACCTGCGCCACCGACTCCGGGGTGTCCATCGCGTCGACGTGGAGCAGGTCGGCGCCGGCCGCGCTCGCCGCCCGCGCGGCCGCGCGCAGGTCGGCGCCGTCGACCTCGGCGCGGAGCTTCACGCTCGTCGTCGCCGGCCCCGCGGCGGCGACCTGTGTGGCGAGGGCGTCGGGGTCGCACAGGAGTCGCTCGCCCGCGCCGGCCGCGCACATCTCGGCCTGGCGGCAGTGGGCGTTCACCTCCAGCACGGCGTCGTGGGCGGCACAGACCTCGGCGACGGGACGAATCGACGCCGGCGCCGCCGCCCTGACGTTCAGCCCCGGGCGGACGGGCGCGTCGGCGAGCGCCGCGAACTCCCGTTCGGCCCACGCGACGGGGTCGTCGGGGAGGAACTCCTCGCGGTCGCGGGCGACCATCGCGCGCGCCGCCTCGCGGGTCGGACCGTCGAGCGCGAGCCCGCCGAGGAGCGCGCAGTCGACGTGCGAGGCGACCGCTCGCCCCCACGCGGCGTCCGCGACGCCGGAGAGGCTGGCCGCGAGGAGTCTCACGCTCGCCCCTCCGCGGTCGTCTCGACGTCCGTGCCGGCGAGCGAGAGCGCCGAGAGCGCGGCGCGGGTCACCCGCTCGGCGTCGTCCGGCCCGTCGAGGCGCGTGTCGGTACGGACGACCGGCCGGTCGAGCTCCGTCGGGTCGTCGTCGTCGAGGACGAACGCGTCCGCCCAGGGGTACGCCGCGGCGACGCCCGCCGTCGAGGGCTCGCGGCCGGTCCCGCGCATCAGTTCGGGCGCCGGTCCGGAGAACGCCTCGTCGCCGACGAACGGCGAGACGGCGACGACGGGCGTCGCCGCGAGCGCCTCCCGGACGCCGTCCAGTGCCGTCATCGGCCCGACGCTCGTCACCGGGTTCGACGGCCCGACGACCACGGGCGCGGCGAGCGCCTCCCGGACGGCGGGCGTGGTCGACGCCTCGTCGGCTCCGCGGAACTCCACGTCCTCGACGGCCGGGTCGGCGCGCCGCGCGACCCAGAACTCCTGGAAATGCATCGGCCCCTCGTCGGTGTGGACGACCGTCGCGACGGGGTCGTCGCTCATCGGCAGGAGGTCGACATCGAGCCCGAACGCGTCCGCGAGGAGCCGGGTGACCTCGGTGAGCGACCGCCCCTCGTCGAGCAGTCCCGTCCGCGTGAGGTGGACCGCACGGTCGCGGTCGCCGATCTCCATGAACTCCGCGACGCCCGAAAACCGGCGGTGGCGGGCGATCCGCCGCCCGCTCGTCTGTGCTTCGGGCGGCAGGTAGCGCGGGCCGGACGCCAGCCCGGCCGCCGCGGCCAGTTCGTGGAGCCGGTCGTGGGTCGCCGTTGTGTCGCCGGCGACACCCCACCACCGCTCGCGGTCGAGGACGCCGCCGCCGTCGAAGAGGACGGTGTCGAGGTCGGGACAGACGATGTGGCCGCCGAGTTCGACGTCGTCGCCGGTGTTGCCGACGACCGCGACGGCTCCCGGGTCGAGCAGGCGGCGGACCCCAGAGAGGAGCTTGGGCGTCCCCGTTCCACCGGCGAGGAGCGCGAGTTCGGGCATAGACGCGCGAGGGGGCGGCGGGGCTTGAACCCTCGCCACCGGCGGCGTCAGAGCCCCGCGAGGACGAGGCGGACCCCGACCACGGTGAGAAGTCCGAGCACGATCCGCCGGCGCCACCGCTCTGGCACCCACGCCCGGAGTCGCTTTCCGACGGCGACGCCGGCGACCGCCGGGCCCGCCGCCGCGAGCGACGCCAGCGCGACCGCCGCGTCGGGGTAGAGACCGAGCGCCCCCGCGGCGACGACCCGGACCCCGTTGAGCCCGAGGAAGGCCATGGCGACCACGCCGACGAACGTCGCGTGCGAGAGGTCACAGCTCCGGAGATAGGCGATCAGCTGGACGCCGACGTTCGTCCCGCCGAACACCACGCCAGAAACCAGTCCGACGCCCGCCATGGCCGGCCCGTTCTCGACGAAACACCGGTCCTCGACGGCGCCCACCCCGGGCACCGGAACGACGTTCTGGGCGGTCGCGACGAACGCCAGCGACACGACGCCGAGCGCGACCCGGAGCGGGCCGGCGTCGACGCCGTCGACGGCGACCAACCCGAGGAGCGTCCCGACCAGCGCCGCGCCGACGAGCGGCCAGAACCGCCGGGCACAGCGCCGGAGGCCGTCGGCCGAGAGCTCGCGGACGAGCACGAGGTTGACCGACAGAATCGGGACGATCATGAACACGACGGCGAGCGCCGGGTCGACGGTCGTCGCGAGCACCATCGTCCCGACGAGGGCGAACCCGAACCCCGCGACGCCGTTTATCGCCCCCGCGACGAGGACGACGGCGACGAGGACGAGAAGCTCCGACGCGGGGAGTCCGGCGACCACGAGCCGAGGTCGCGGGGGATCTACTTAATAGGCGGCGACGCCCCACGTCTCTTCCTCCCGCGCGTCCCGGTCTCCCGTGGCGGTCGTGTCCGCCCCCGCGCCACGCCCACAACGGTTTACTCGGTCCCGTGACCACCCACGCCATGCTCACGGTCAAGGACAGCGTCCACGACCACGTCGAGGTGGACGGAGTCGCCGCCGACCTCCTCGACACGCCCGCGGTCCAGCGGCTCCGGCGGATCAGCCAGCTCGGCACCGTCTCCTACGTCTACCCCTCCGCGAACCACACCCGGTTCGAGCACAGCCTCGGAGTCTACCACCTCGCCTCGCGCGCGCTCGACGGCCTCGACGTGAGCGGGTCGGCCGAGGCCCGCGTCGAGGCCGCGGCGCTCCTCCACGACGTCGGCCACGGCCCGTACAGCCACAACGTCGAGGAGGTGATCCACCGCGAGACGGGGCGGTACCACGACGACGTGGACGACCTGCTCGCCGGCGGTGCGGTCGGCGACGTGCTGCGCGACCACGGGCTCGATCCCGCGACGGTCGCGCGGCTGGTCGACGGTCGGGGGCGCTACGGCCAGCTCGTCTCGGGCGAACTCGACGTCGACCGGATGGACTACCTCGTGCGCGACGCCCACCACACCGGCGTCCCGTACGGGACGATAGACCCGGGGCGGTTCGTCCGCGAGCTCCGGCTGGTCGACGGCGAACTCGTCCTCGCGGAGGGGAACGTCCAGACCGCGGAGTCGCTGCTGCTCGCCCGTGCGCTGATGAACCCGACCGTCTACAGCCACCACGCCGCCCGGATCGCGAAGGCGATGCTCCGACAGGCCACGGAGCGGCTGCTCGACGCGGGCGTCGCCCCGGGACGGCTCCGCCGGATGGACGACGCGGAGCTCCGGGTCGCCCTGCGCGAGCACGAGTCGACCGCAGAGACCGCCCGCCGGCTCGACGAGCGCGACCTGTACAAGCGCGCGGTCTGGGCAGAGATGGCCGACATCTCCGACGAGCTCCTCGACGCGGGCCCCGAGCGCCTGCGCGCGGCCGAGCGCTCGGTCGCCGACCGCGCGGACCTCGCGCCCGAGCAGGTGGTGCTCGACGTGCCGCCCGCGCCGACGATGCGGGAGTCGCGCACCCGCGTCGTCGTCAACGGCGAGATCCGGCGGCTGGACCGGCAGTCGCCGCTCGTCGACGCGCTCCGGGAGTCACAGCGCGGGCAGTGGCGCCTCGGGGTGTACGCGCCGCGCGAGGCGACCGACCGGGTGGGGACCGCGGCCGTTCGCGAGCTGGGCCTGGATATCGACGGCGCGCTGGTGCGCGAGGTGCGAACCGGGTTACAGGGACGGCTGGACGACTTCGAGGCGTAGCGTGGCGCGCGAGCGAACGAACGTGAGCGAGCGGGTCACGAGACCGAGCGCGGGGAGAGACGACCCGCGCGAGGCGCGGATGCGGTTGCCACGCCCGTCACGAATCT
Source organism: Haloferacaceae archaeon (assembly GCA_036626375.1). Classification (GTDB taxonomy): domain Archaea; phylum Halobacteriota; class Halobacteria; order Halobacteriales; family Haloferacaceae; genus A07HB70. The sequence continues at coordinate 22,422 of JAZKRX010000004.1, read as the reverse complement.
GTGTCTACCGGTCAGGAACGAGACGTTCAAGCGTCCTCACCGACGACGCCCGGAGAGATGACTGACCGCGTGGTGGAGGGAACGGTCCTCCGGGGAGAGGGGTTCGACCCGGTGGAGGGTCGAGTCGTGGTCGAGGACGGTCGGATCGCGGCCGTCGAGGAGGCCCCGACCGACTCGACCGACGTTCTGCTCCCCGCGTTCGTCAACGCCCACACCCACGTCGGCGACTCCGTGGCGAAGGAGGCCGGCGAGGGGCTCGACCTCGACGCCCTCGTCGCGCCCCCGGACGGGCTGAAACACCGGATCTTGGACGAGACCGACGACGACGCCCTCGTCGACGCGATGGTCCGCACGCTGCGGTACATGCGCGCGACGGGGACGGGCGCGTTCGTCGACTTCCGGGAGAACGGCGTGGGTGGGGTGCGGCTCCTCCGGCGCGCGCTCGACGAGGCAGCGGCCGGCCTCGACGCGACGGTCCTCGCACGGGGGAGCGAGGCGGCGGTGGACGCGGCCGACGGCGTGGGCGCGAGCGGCGCGCGCGACGCCGACTACGAGCCGCTCCGGCGGGCCGCGCGCGAGGCCGGGAAGCCGTTCGGCATCCACGCCGGCGAGCGCGACCCGGCGGACGTCAACCCGGCGCTCGACCTCGACCCCGACCACCTCGTCCACATGGTTCACCTCGACGACGTCCACCTCGACCGCCTCGCGGCGTCGCCCGTCCCCGTCGTCGTCTGCCCGCGCTCGAACCTCGTCACCGGCGTCGGCCTGCCGGACCTCGCGGCGCTCCGGACGCGCACGGCCGTTGCCCTCGGCACGGACAACGCCTTCCTCGACGCCCCGTCGATGTTCCGCGAGATGGAGTTCGCGGCGAAGCTGTTCGACGCGAGCGCCCGCGAGGTGCTGTGGATGGCGACCGGCGCCGGCGCGCAGGTTGCCAACCTCGACTGTGGCGTGATCGAGGCGGGACGGGAGGCCCGCATCCTCGTTCTCGACGGCGGCTCGGACAACCTCGCGGGCGCACAGAGCCTCGTCCGCGCGGTGGTCCGGCGCGCCGGCGTCGGCGACGTGCGCGAGACGATCCTGCCCGGGGACTGAGGTGTACGCCCGCGGACGCCCCGGGGACGACGGATCTCGGCGGAGGGCAGTCGCCGTCCCCGCCGTCTGCGCCGGCCCACTCCGTCCGCGCTCCTCGTCGTCTCTGTGTTCGCGGCCGGGTTCACCGTCGCTACACCGGTCGCAGGTGTTCGCAGTCGCCCGCGTGGACCCGCCGCGTCCCTTCGTCGGTGTCGACCACCAGCGCGCCCGGGAACTCCACGTCGCGCGCGAGGCCGACAACCTCGCCGCCCGGCGTGTCGACCCGGACCCGCCGTCCGAGCGTGCTCGCGCGCTCGCGCCACGCCGGCAGGACGGCGTCGGGGTCGGCGGCGAGGTCGTGAAAGGCCGTGACGAGCCGGCGGACGAACGCGGCGCGGTCGACGTCGCCGACCAGCGCCCGGAGGCTCGTCGCGCTCGCCGGCAGAGCGTCGGCGTCGACGTTCGCGTTCACCCCGACGCCGGCGATCAGCCACGCGATCCGTCCGCCCTCTGCCTCCATCTCGGTCAGAATCCCCGAGAGCTTGCGATCCGTGCCGTCGACGGCGGCGAGCACGTCGTTCGGCCACTTGATCCGCGCGTCGACGTCCAGCGGGTCACAGGCTCGCGCGACGGCGACGGCCGCGGCGAGCGTGAAGACGGGCGCGTGGGCCGGCGGACGCTCGGGCCGGACGAGTATCGACGCGTACACACCACCCGGCGGACCGGTCCAGCCGCGCCCGCGCCTGCCGCGCCCGCCGGTCTGTTCGTCTGCGACGACGGCGACGCGCGCTGCTCCCTCGTCCGCTAGCTCGCGCGCCCGGTCGTTCGTGCTCGCGAGCGCGCCGTGGAACTCCACGTCGTACGGCGCCGCGAGTCCGTAGGCGACCGCCTCGGCACCGTACTCTGGAACGCTCGTGACGCGGTAACCCTCGTCGGTCGACTCGACGCCGAATCCGGCCTCGCGGAGCGCCTCGACCTGCTTCCAGACCGCCGCGCGCGTCACGCCGTTGGCGTCGGCGAACGCCGGTCCCTCGACCGGCCCGTCGGCGAGTGCGTCGAGCAGCGCCCGCCGGGTCCGGTTCATCTGGCTACTCCAGCATCACGAGCGTGTCGCCCATGTCGACGCTCTCGCCGTCCGCGACCGCGACGCCCGTCACCGTGCCGCCCCGCTCGGCGACGACGTCGTTCTCCATCTTCATCGCCTCCAGCACGCAGAGCACGTCGCCGGGTTCGACCGTGTCGCCCTCGGCCACCTCGACCGAGAGGATGGTCCCCTGCATCTCCGCGGCCACCCGCTCGCCGCTCACCGCCGTTGCGCCCCCGTCGTCGCCGTCGTCGTCGGTGGCCTGGGGCGGTCGCTCGCGCCCCCGGGCGCCGTCGCCGCTCGCGGCGGGAGCGACCGGCGGGTCGCCCCGCTCGGTCAGGTCGACCTCGAAGCGCTTGCCGTTCACCTCGACGGTGAACGTGCGCTCGACGACCGTCTCGTCGTCCTCCGACGTCTCGATCTCGTCCGGTCCGTACATCTCGACGGCGCCGGCGATCCGGTCGGGGTCGACCGCCTCGTCGAGGTAGCGCGTCCAGTGGGTCGCCGACCTGAACCGCTCGTCCGTGAGCATCAGCCGGTGGAAGGGGATGACGGTCCGCAGCCCGTCGATGTCGTACTCCGCCAGCGCCCGCTCCGACCGGGCGAGACACTCCTCGCGGTCGCCCGCGTGGACGATCAGCTTCGCGATCATCGAGTCGTAGTCGCCGCCGACCACGTCGTCCGGCCGCACCGCGTCGTCGACCCGGACGCCGATGCCGCCCGGCGGGTCGTACGTCGTGAGCGTCCCCGTCGCGGGCGCGAACTCCGCCTCTGGCTTCTCGGCGTTGATCCGGTACTCGACGGCGTGGCCGTGGACCTCCACGTCCGACTGCGCGAAGGTGACCGCCTCGCCCGCCGCGACCCGGAGCTGCCACTTCACGACGTCGACGCCCGTCAGCATCTCCGTGACGGTGTGTTCGACCTGGATCCTCGTGTTGACCTCGAGGAAGTAGAAGTCGGGGTCAGAGCCGATAGAGCCGTCCTCGGTCTCCTCGTCGACGACGAGGAACTCGACGGTGCCGGCGTTCGTGTAGCCCGCCTCGCGCACCCCCCGGCGGGCGGCCTCGCCGATGCGCTCGCGAAGGTCGTCGGAGAGCGCGGGCGAGGGGCCCTCCTCGATCAGCTTCTGGTGGCGGCGCTGGAGCGTACAGTCGCGCTCGCCGAGGTGCCGGACGTTCCCGTGTTCGTCCGCGAGGATCTGGACCTCGACGTGCCGGGCCCGGTCGACGTACTTCTCGACGTACACCCGGGGGTCGTCGAAGTACGCCTCGCCCTCGCGGACGGCGGTGTCGAAGGCGTCCTCGACCTCGTTCTCGCCGTGGACGACCACGAGGCCGCGCCCGCCGCCGCCGCCCGCGGCCTTGATCGCGACGGGGTAGCCGAAGTCGGCGGCGACCTCCGCCACCTCGCCGGGGGACTCGACGGCGTCGGTCGTTCCCGGGACGACCGGCACCTCGGCCTCGCGCATGGCGCGGCGGGCGCTGGTTTTCGATCCCAGCCGCTCCATCGCGTCGGCCGGCGGCCCGACCCAGACGAACTCCGACGCCTCGACGCGGCGGGCGAACTCGTCGTTCTCCGCGAGAAAGCCGTAGCCGGGGTGGATCGCGTCGGCGTCTGCGCGCCGCGCGGCGTCGAGGACGGCCGCCTGGTCGAGGTAGGAGTCGGCCGCACGCGCCGGCCCGACGTTGTAGGCCTCGTCGGCGTACCGGACGTGGCCCGCGTCGCGGTCGGGATCGCTGTACACCGCGACGGTCCGGACGCCCAACTCCTCGCAGGCGCGCATCACCCGGACGGCGATCTCGCCCCGGTTCGCGACGAGGACCTTGCCGAACATACGCCACGAGTTGGCGGCGGGTCACATAGGGGTACCGACGCTCTCCGTGCTGCGATCTGCGCTCCGCACGCCCGTCCCGGAAACGTCTTGTGGGCGTCGCACCCACGCCACGCTATGACGTACACTGTCGGTATCCTCGGGGCGACCGGAGCGGTCGGACAGCGGTTCGTCCAGCTGTTAGACGGGCACGAACAGTTCGAGATCGGCGCGCTCACGGCCTCGTCGTCGAGCGTCGGACAGACCTACCGGGAGGCGTCGAAGTGGACGCTCGACGCGCCGATCCCCGACTACGTCGCCGACCGAGAGGTGGTCGCGACCGACCCCGCGGCCGTTCCGGACGACCTCGACCTGGTGTTCTCCTCGCTCCCCTCCAGCGTCGGCGAGCAGGTCGAACCCGCGTTCTGTGAGGCGGGCTACGTCGTCTCCTCGAACTCCTCGAACGCCCGCCTCGACGACGACGTGCCGCTCACCATCCCCGAGGTCAACCCGGACCACCTCGACCTGATCGAGGTCCAGCGCGACCGCCGCGGGTGGGACGGCGCGCTCGTGAAGAACCCGAACTGCTCGACCATCACGATGGTGCCGACGCTCGCCGCCCTGGACCAGTTCGGCCTCGAACGGGCGACCGTCGCCACCCTCCAGGCCGTCTCCGGCGCCGGCTACGACGGCGTCCCCTCGATGGCCATCATCGACAACGCGATCCCACACATCGGCGGCGAGGAGGCGAAAATGGAGACGGAGTCCCGGAAGCTGCTCGGCGAGTTCGACGGCGCGGAGGTCGCGTGGCACGACGCACAGGTCGACGCCTCGTGCAACCGTATCCCCACGCTCGACGGCCACCTCGAGAACGTCTTCGCCGACCTCGCCGAGGACCCCTCGCCCGGCGAAGTCGCGACCGCGATGCGGGAGTACCCCGGCGTCGACCTGCCGAGCGCCCCCGACCGACTCGTCCGCGTGTTCGAGGAGCCGGACCGCCCCCAGCCCCGCCTCGACCGCAACGTGGACGGCGGGATGGCGATCGCGGTCGGCGGCCTGACCGCCACGGACGGCGGGGTCCGGTACAACTGTCTCGCGCACAACACGCTCCGCGGCGCCGCGGGCGCCTCACTGCTCAACGGCGAACTGCTCGCCGAGCGCGGCTTCCTGTAGGCGCGTCCGTCAGTCCTCGGTCGCGTCCAGCCCCAGCCGCGCCCCGCCCGGCGGAATCTCGCCGAGCGCCCCGGCGTCCCGCACCTGCGCGACCACCCCGACGGGCGAGGCGGCGCGCGGTTCGTCGCCCGCCGAGGCCGGCGTCGGCCCCCAGAACAGACAGACCGCGGGCCCTGCGGGCCAGTACGCGATCGCCCCCGGGGCGACCTCGGTCCGGGTCGTCTCCGGCGTGGCCGAGACGTCGACAGAGGCGTACAGCTCCTCCCCCCAGCGCGCCGCGTCGCCCTCGAACGGGAGGGCATCTGCGACCGCCGCGCGCGTCGCCGCGTTCTCCGACACCCAGTCGGCGCCGAAGATCAGGTCGTCGACGTGGACGGTGAGATCCGCCATGGGACCGGGTCGTCGGGCGGCGGCTTCTATCCACCGACGGACGAGCGCTGTGCGAGCCCCGGTGCACGTCCTGGCGGCCCCCGACCGTTCGTCCGTCGGGCCCTCCGGCCCCGACTCTTCGCCGCTACGCCAACGCTTTACACGCCTCACGGTCCCTCTCGCCTATGGACCTGATCCACGTCGCGATCAACGTCGCGGACGCCGAGGAGTCGATCGCCTTCTACGAGCAGTTCGGCTTCGAGGAGGAGTGGTCGTTCTCCGCCGACGGCACGACCCACCGTTACGTCGCCGCCGACAACGGGATCGAGATTCAGCTCTCGGAGACGCCCGGCGAGACGGAGTTCGAGATGGGGTCGGGGTGGGACCACCTCGCGCTCGGCGTCGGCGACGTGGACGCGACGGTCGAGCGCGTCGACCACCACGGCCTCGTCAAAGAGCCCGGCCCACAGCCCGAGGCGGGGTCGTACACCGCGTTTCTGAAAGACCCCGACGGCCACGTCGTCGAACTCGTCGAGCCGCTCGAACAGTAAGGCCGAAGCCGGGACGAAGTTTGAACAACGGTCTTGAGGGCGCGCCTCCTCTCTCGGTCTGTGAGACTCAGCCGACGACAGGTGCTCGCCGCCGGCGGCGGGGGGCTCCTCGCCGGGCTCGCGGGGTGTAGCGGGTCGAGCGGCGACGAGAGCGGCGGCTCGACGTCGGTCGGCGGCCAGACGTCAGGCGACACGCCCACGCTCGACTCCCACCCCGCCGGTCGGGCGGTCGACAGCCAGCCCTTCCACGGCCCGCCGCCGGGCGAGGCGAGCGGCACCATCGTCGCCTTCGAGGACCCGTCCTGTCCGACGTGCGCGCGGTTCGAGCGCGAGACGGTCCCGCAGATCCGCGAGAACCTGACCGACCCGGGCGAGGCCACCTTCGTCTTCCGGGGGGTCCCCGTCGTCTACCGCTGGGGACAGCCCGCGACCCGCGCGCTGGAGGCGACGTTCGCGGCCGATTCTGACTCGGTGTGGACGCTCGCCGAGCAGTACTTCACGAACCAGTCGTCGTTCCGGGGCGGGAGCGACGACGAGGTGTACGAGACGACAGAGACGTTCCTGAACGGAGAGACGGGCGTCGACGGCACCGCGGTCGTCGAGGCGGCACGGGCCGGCGAGGCCGACGCCGCCGTCGAGACGGACCTGTCTGCGGGCGAGGACGCCGGCGTGCCCGCGACGCCGACGCTCTACCTGTTTCGCAACGGCCAGCTCCGGACCCAGATCCGCGGGATGGTCCGCTACGACGTGCTGGCGGGGGCGCTCGGGTTCTGACGTGGTTCGTCTCCCGACCCGCCCTCGAGACTGGCGGCTGATGGGTCGGACGACCCGCCTCGTCCTCTCCGGGCCCGCCTACGCCCTCCTCGCGGTCGTCGCGGCGGCGCTCGCGCTCACCGTGTTCGTCCTCTCGCAGAACCTCCCGCTCGTCGGGGACGTGCTGGTCGGCGGGTCGCTCCCGCTCCGGACGCGAGTGACGATATTCGTCGGGCTCTTTCTCGCGTTCGAGCCCGCGACGACCCTGCTTCTCCTCGTCGTCGCGGCGCTCACCGGCGTCGACGTCGCGCTGGTGGGCTACCACCTCCGGGAGCACCGCGTCTCGGCGAGCGAGGGCGGCGGGAGCGTCGTCGCGGTGGTTCTCGGCACCCTCGGCGCGGGCTGTGCGGCCTGCGGGTCGGTGCTGCTGGCGGGTGTGCTGGCGGCCGTCGGCGCGGGTGGGCTGCTGACGCTCCTGCCGCTCGAAGGCCTGGAGTTCTCGCTCCTGGCGCTCGTCGCGCTCGTGCTGTCGGTCTACTGGATCGCCGACGGGATGCGCGGCGGGGAGATACGGGGCTGTCCCGTCGAACTCTGATCCCGCTACAGAATGCCCGCGGCCTCTGCCTTCTCGACGATGTCCTGTGCCATCTTGTTCGTCGCCTCGTCGACCATCTGTCCGTCGACGCTCACGGCGCCTTTGCCCTCCGCCATCGCCTCGGCGTAGGCGTCGACGATGCGCTTCGCGCGCTCTGCGACCTCGGGGTCGGGCGCGAAGACCTCGTTCGCGATCTCGATCTGGCTCGGGTGGATCGCCCACTTGCCGTCACAGCCGAGCATGTTCGCGCGCTCCGCCGACGTGCGGAACCCCTCGGCGTCGTCGATGTCGGCGTACGGGCCGTCCGTACAGGGGACGCCCGCGGACTTCGCGGCGGCGTTGCACTCGGAGAGGGCGTGGTGCCAGTAGTGGCCGGGGTAGTCCGGGAACTGCCCGATGTCGAGGCCGGGCGTGCCCATCGCGGCGGCGTAGTCGCCCGGGCCGAAGATCAGACAGGAGAGGCGGTCCGTCGAGTGGGCGATCTCGTGGACGTTGTGCATCCCCTCGCCGTCCTCGATCTGGGGCTCCAGCCCGATCCCGCCGACCTCGAGGTCGTTGTTCACCTCGACCTGCGTCACGAGGTCGTCGACCGTCTGGAGCTCGGAGGCGTTCGGCACCTTCGGGACGATGATGTCGTCGATGTACTCGCCCGCCTCGGCGATCACCTCGATGACGTCGTCGTACCACCAGCGGGTGTCGACGCCGTTGATGCGGTACGAGAGCAGCTTGTCCGACCAGTCGTGCTCGTTCGCGGCCTGGACGAGCGGCTCGCGCGCCTCTGCCTTGGCGTTCGGCGCGACGGAGTCCTCGAGGTCGAGGAACACCTCGTCGGCGTCGGACTCGGCCGCGTTCGCCATCATCTTCTCGTCGCTCGCGGGCACCGCGAGCTGGGTCCGCCGGAGTTCGGTCATGAGTAGCGTGCCACGCTACCGATCGGTATCACATATAACCCACGCAGGCGTCCCGACCGCAAGCGATAGGAGCCCCGGTCGTGACGCGCGGCCATGCGACTGGCACGCGTCGACACTCCCGACGGACCCGTGACCGGCGAGTACAGAGACGGCGCCGTCCACGCCGACGACGGCGTCTACGAGGCCGCGCCCGAGGACCTCCTCGCGCCCTGCGAGCCCTCTGCGCTCTACTGTGTCGGCCGGAACTACGCCGCCACCATCGACTCGATGGGCTACGACGTCCCCGACGACCCCGACTTCTTCATCAAGCCGCCCGCCGCCGTCGTCGGCCCGGGCGACGATGTTCCGTACCCGAGCTTCTCCGAGGAGGTGACCTACGCCGGCGAACTCGCGGCCGTGGTCGACGAGCGGTGCAATCACGTCGCGCCCGACGAGGCGCCCGACGTGCTCCGGGGGTACACGATCATGAACGACATGGACGCGCTGGACCAGCAGGGGAGGACCGCCAGAAAGGCGTGGGACGCCGCCGGCCCGCTCGGACCGTGGGTCGAGACCGACGTCGACCCCGTCGACGAGCCGATGTCCATGTCCACCGACGTCGGGGGCGAGCGGCGACAGGAGGCGACGACGGAGCTGATGCTGTTCGATACCCACGAGGTCGTCGCCTACCTCTCCGAGCGGTTCACCTTCCGTCCCGGCGACGTAATCGCGTTCGGGAGTCCCGACAACCCGGGGCTCGTCGAGCCGGGCGACGAGGTCGAGATCACCTACGACGGCGTCGGGACGCTCCGGAACACCGTCGTCTGAGCAGGCTCGTGTCGCCCGGCGTGGCCCTCCTCGCGCCCGGCTGCGTCACCGAACCTGGTTCTCCAACCCCTCGAACGCGCCCGTCTCGCCGACCCGCGCGAGGTTGCGCGCGAGAATGGCCGCTCGCCGCTCGTAGTACTTCGGCGTGTCGCCCGCGTTGTGCGGCGTGATCAACACCTCCTCGAACCCCCAGAGCGGGTGGTCCTCCGGCAGCGGCTCGGGGTCGGTGACGTCGAGCGCCGCCCCGCGGACGTGGTCGTCCCGGAGCGCCTCGACGAGAGCGTCCGTGTCGACGACGGGCCCCCGCGCGATGTTCGTCACGGTGGCGTGGGTCGGGAGCGTCGCGAGCGCGTCTGCGTCGACCAGCCCGCGTGTGTGTTCGGTGAGCGGACAGGCGACAACGAGGTGGTCGGCCCGCGCCAGCGCGTCGTGGAGCCGGTCGTAGCCGACCGTCTCGTCGGCGGGGCTCCCCTTCTCCGGGCTCCAGCGCACCGCGAGCGTCTCTGTCTCGAAGGCGTCGAACCGCTCGACGACCGTCTGGCCGATGGCGCCCTGCCCGACGACGGTGACCGTCGACCCCTTCAACTCGGCCGCGTTGAACGACGCCCACCGGCGCGCGCGCTGGTGGCGCCGGGCGGTCCAGAACTCGCGCACGAACGCGAGGACCGCGCCGACGACGAACTCCGCGATGTTCGGCCCGTGGACGCCCGAGGCGTTCGTCACCCTGATCCCACGGTCGGCGATGGCGTCCAGCGGCAGGTGGTCGGTGCCGGCGTAGACGCAGGCGTAGAGGTCGATCGCGGCGTCGTCGAGCCACGACTCGTCGAAGCCGATGCCGGTCGCCACGTCGGCGCGCGCGAGCGCCGCCCGCTCCTCGTCGGGGGTGCGCGCGAGCGTCACCTCCGCGTCGACGCCGTGGTCCGCGACCTCCTCGCGGAGGACCGCCGCGTACTCCGTCGCCGGACGACCGTGGACCTTCTGCCTGAGTACCGCGACTTCCATGCACGAGGCCCCCGCGGCCGGGGTACGTAAGCGCTCGCCCCCTGCTCGTTCCGTACCATTCATGACTGGTCGCCACGCCGTCGTGGGTATGGAACGGGTAGACGTGGCCGTCGTCGGCGGCGGCCCGGCGGGCGCGGCGGCAGGGCACGCGGCGGCCGAGGCCGGAGCCGGCGCGCTCGTCGTGGAGAAGGGGGTCCCGCGCGCGGACCGGGACGACTCGGGCCCGGACTCGACCGACGCCGCCGGCATCCTCGACTACTGGGTCGACATCATGGAGATTCACCCCGACGAGTTCCCGGACGACGTGGTCCTCCACGAACTCGACCGCGCGGAGTTCGTCGGGCCAGACGAGACCTGCGTGCTCGACTCCACGGGCATCGAGTCGAGCTACGACGGCTTCGGCTTCTGTATGCAGCGCGCGCGGTTCGACGACTTCCTTCGCGCCCGGGCGGAGCGCGCGGGCGCCGAGTACCGCGTCGGTACGAGCGTCCGGAGCGTGCGCCTCGACGACCCGGACGCGCCCGAGCGACACGTCGTCGAACTCGCCGACGGCACCGAGGTCGGCGCCGACCACGTCGTCCTCGCGGACGGCCCCCAGCGGACGGTGACGAACCCCGTCCTCGACTCGCTGCTCCCGTTCGACGTCACCGACCGCCTCGGCGCGACGCGCGCGAACCACATCGCCTACCAGGAGCACCGCCGGCTCCCGCCCGAGGTCGCGGCGGACGTGCGCGGCGCGATCCGGTTCTGGTGGGGCCACATCCCCGGCCACACCGCCTACCCGTGGGTGTTTCCGAACGACGACGACGTCGCGCGAATCGGCCTGACGATGCCGATCGACCTCGACCTCTCTTCTATCCGTAACCGCGACGCGTACCCCCTCCTCCGCGAAGACGACGAGACCGTCCCGCCCGGCCGCGTCTACCTCCGGCGCCTCCTCGAACGTGAGTACGGCGACACGTACGACGTCGAGACGGACTTCCCGCTCGTCGAAGACCGGGGGAAGGCCGGCGGGACGGAGACCTACCCCATCTCCTCGACTCGGCCGGTCGAGTCGCCGGTCGGCGCCGGCGTCGCCGTCGCCGGCGGCGCGATGGGGACGACGAGCGCGTTCCACGAGGGCGGCGACCACGTCGCGGTTCGGACCGGCGCCATCGCGGGCCGCCTCGCCGCCGAGGACCGCCTGTCGCGGTACAACGACGAGTGGAAGGCGGCGATCGGCGACGAGCTCCGCCGGAACGTCACCCTCGCGGAGATGTCCCGGGGCTACGAGCCGGCGGACTGGGACCGCGTGTTCCGAACCGGCCGCGAACTGCTCGCCGACGGCAACAGCGGCTGGTCGCTGTTCGGCCTCGGCAACGCCGCGGCCACCGGGCTCGACGCCCTGCGACTCGTCGCCGACTACAAGCGGCGGAAGTTCGGCCTGCGCGGCGGCCGGTACTGCCAGATCCGCGAGTCTGAGTACACGGCGTAGCGGGGCGGAACCCCCAAGTCCCGTCGCGGTCTACCACCGGTGCGCGCCTTCGTCCCCGCCCGAGCCGACCCACACGGGTGCGATGACGGAGCGGCGAACCCGGGCGCGCGACACCGGCGCGAGAGCGCCCGTCCGGTGGCCCGTCACGCCACCCGCCCGGCACGAGGGTTTCCCGGTCGACGCGGCACGCCGCCTCGGGATGAGACCGGTCGTTAGTGTTCCGGGCGACAGCTTACTCTCCTCCTCAGCCGCGCCACCGTCTTCCGTTCCTCCGTCTGGGGTCACGCTCCCGCCGGCAGTGTGGCTCCGTGGACGGAGCGCCGTCCGACTGACCACCACCCGAGGACACCCCTCCGCGATAGAGTAGTAGAAAAGTTAACCAGGTTGCGTATACTACCGGTAGTATGGCCACGGCGGTCAAGATGGACGAGGCGACGAAGTCGAAACTCGAAGAACTGCAGGCCGAAATCAAGCTGAAGACCGGGAAGAAGGTCACCCAGCAGGAGGTCCTCGCTCGTCTCGTAGAGTCCGCCGTCGAGTCACGGTCGGAGTTCGTCGACTCGTTCAGGGAGGCCCCGGTGAGTCTCTCCGCGGAGGAGGTCGCGCAGTTCAACGAGGGTACGATCTCGTCGGGCGTCGAAACGGACGAGGAGGATATCGACGACGTCCTGTACGGATGAGCGTCTTCGTGGACACGGGCGTCTTCTACGCCCACCACGACACTGACGCCAGCCGTCACGAACTCGGCGTCGCTGCTCTCAACGGCGTTCTCCGGGCTGCGGAGTACGGCCGGGTGATGACCAGCGACTACGTCTACGACGAGGTCGTCACCCTCACGCAGCGACGGACGGGCTCCGTCGCGGACGGTATTGAGGTCGGACGCCGGATCCGCGGCGAGGGCTACCCGGATGCTATTGAACTCCTGTACTCCTCACGTGGTCTGTTCGAGGACGCTGTGGACGTGCACGAACGGTACGCGGATCAAGAGCTCAGCGTCACCGACGCGATGACCGTCGCGATGGTCGAACACCACGATATCGACGCCGTGCTGAGCTTCGACGACGATTTCGACGGCGTGGTCGACCGACTCGCTCCCGAATCGATCGACTCGTGACTGACTCGCTACTCCGACGGTTTACGCGTCGTTACGGACTCGTCGCAGAGTCCACCCGTAGAGTTGCGCCTGGTCGTGTCCCGGGCGACACCCCGGCCGACGAGCGACCGCCCCGTCTTCACTCCTCCGTGTCCGTCTCGAACTCGGGCGGGAGGCCGATGTGCGAGACGCCGGTCCACTCCGTGACGACGAAGCGGTACAGTGTCGTCTCCACGGACTCGCTCGCGCGTTCGAGCGCGTCCGGCGGCTGGCCGAGGTCCATCGTCTCCGCGACGGCCGCGGCCTCCGACTCCGGCACCTCGTCTATCGTCCCGGTCAGGATGACGCTCCGCCAGTTGTACCGCGTCTCCGCCCGGTAGACGAGAAAGCGCGCGACGTCGGCGCGGTCGCTCAGCGCCGTCTTCTGCCCACCGCTCCCGACGTAGCGGAGGTAGACCCTCTCGTCGCCGTCGAACCAGAACGACAGGGGGCGCACCGCCGGGGCGCCGTCGGTCGGGAGCGCCAACACCCCGACGTGCTGGCTCGACAGGAAGCTGGTCATCTCGTCGTCGTCCATCTGTCGGACGCCCTCCGTCTCGAACTCGTCGACGGTCATCGGGCGTCCTACGAACGCCGCCGGCGTAACGCTCGCGCCGACTCCCAGGCGGCGGGAACGCCCGCCCCGTCGTCCGTGTCGGCTCCACAGCGCGCCGGGGTAAGCGTATTTGCGCTTCCGAGCCAACGGCCGCGGATGACCGCCTCCGCACCCACCGACGGGCTCCCCGCCGACACGCACATCGGTCAGACCGCCCTCCGCGCCGCCGACCTGGACGAACAGACCGACTTCTACCGCGACGTCGTCGGCCTCGCGGTCCTCGCGCGCGACGACGAACGGGCGACGCTCGGCGCGGGCGGGACGCCGCTGCTCGTCCTCGACCGCGACCCCGACGCGTCCGCGAGGGACCGCGCGGCGACGGGCCTCTTTCACACCGCGTTCCGGGTACCCTCCCGCGCGGCGCTGGGGGACGCCCTGGCGCGGGTACGCGAGCGATGGCGCCTCGACGGCGCCTCCGACCACCGCGTGAGCGAGGCGCTCTACCTCGCGGACCCCGAGGACAACGGCGTCGAGATCTACCGCGACTACCCGCGCGACGAGTGGCCGGAGCGCGCCGACGGCACGGTGGAGATGACGACCGAGCCGCTGGACCTCGACGGCGTCGCGGCGGCCGCGGCGGGCGCAGACGGCGCGCCCGCGGCAACGGACGTCGGGCACGTCCACCTCGAAGTCTCCTCGCTGGAGCGTGCAGCGGCGTTCTACGGCGACGTTCTCGGGTTCGCGACGCGCGCGACGATGTCCGGCGCGCGCTTCCTTTCGACCGGCGGCTACCACCACCACGTCGGCGCGAACACCTGGCACGGCCGGACCGACCCGGCGGGCGGCCGTGGGCTGGCGTGGTTCGAGGTGGTGGTGCCGGACCCGGACGCCCTCGATGCCGCTCGGGCGCGACTCGCGGGCCACGGCGTCGAGGCCGCGGCGACGGACGACCGCGTCGCCGTCGAGGGTCCGGACGGGATCGAGGTTCGTCTACGGGTCGAGACGGCGTAGCCGGCCGCCGTGTGTCGGCGCTCGCGTGGGACCACCTCGACGCGTCCCGCCGACCGTCCCCACCCGCAACGGCCTTGCCCCTCCCGACCGACCGTCGCCCATGAGCGAGTCAGCCGACGCCGAGGTGTCTGTCGAGCCCCGCGCGGTCGCGGATCTCTCGCCCGCCGAGCGCCGCGCGTTCTTCGAGCGATCCGCGGGGGTCGACGAGGTGCGCGAGGACGCCGCGGCAATCGTCGACCGGGTGCGCGAGGAGGGCGACGTCGCACTCCGGGAGTTCGCCGAGGAGTTCGACGGCGTGACCGTCGGGAACGTCGACGCCACCGACGAGGCCGAGCGGGCGGCCGAGCGGGTCGACGACGAGACGATGGCCGCGATCCGGGAGTCCATCGCGAACGTCCGCGCGTTCCACGAGCGACAGGCGCCCGAGGACTGGCGCGAGACGTTCGACGGGCGCGAGCTGGGCCGGCGCTTCCGTCCCCTCGACCGCGTCGGGGTGTACGTCCCCGGCGGCGCGGCGGCGTACCCCTCCAGCGCGATCATGGGCGTCGTGCCGGCGACGGTTGCGGGGGTCGAACACGTCGCGGTCGCGACGCCCCCGGGCGACCCGGTGCCGCCGGCGACGCTCGCGGCGGCGCACGAGGCGGGGGCAGACCGGGTGTACCAGGTCGGCGGTGCCCAGGCGGTCGCGGCGCTCGCGTACGGCACCGAGACGGTCCACGCGGTCCAGAAGGTCGTCGGGCCGGGGAACGCCTACGTCACGGCGGCAAAGGCGGCCGTTCGTGGCGACGTCGAGATCGACTTTCTCGCGGGCCCGAGCGAGGTGCTCGTTCTCTGTGACGACTCCGCGGAGCCCGCGTTGGTGGCGGCGGACCTCGTCGCGCAGGCCGAACACGACCCGAACGCCTCGGTCGTCGCCGTGGCAGACGACGAGGCGACGGCGCGGGCGGTGGCGGCGGCGGTCGAGGCGCAGGCGCCGGACCGCGAGCGCGCGGAGACGGTCGCGGCGGCGCTCGACAACGACGCGAGCGGCGTGCTCTACGCCCGCTCGACCGCGGAGGCCGTGCTGTTCGCCGAGGAGTACGCGGCCGAGCACCTCTCGATACAGGCGCGAGACGACGAGGCGCTCGCGGACCGGATCACGAACGCCGGGAGCCTCTTTCTCGGCCCGTACACTCCGGTCGCGGCGGGCGACTACGCCTCCGGGACGAACCACGTCCTCCCGACGAACGGCGGGGCGCGCGTCCACGGCGGGCTGTCGGTCGACACGTTCCTGCGCTCCAGCACGGTCCAGCGGCTCGACCGGGCGGCGCTCGCGGGACTCGCGCCGACGATCGAACGCCTCGCCGACACGGAGGGGCTGGAGGCCCACGCCGAGAGCGTCCGGCGACGGTTCGCGGACGAGGGGTGAGTCGGCGTCAGGGTTAACCGCGGGGGCATGGTACTGGGCGACATGAGTACGGACGCCGTCGAGAGCGAACCGGTAGCCGTCACGGAGACGGCGGCGGCGGAGGCACTGGATCTCCTCGCCGGCGAGGGGTTAGACACCGACGTCGCGGGCCTGCGGCTGTTCGTCCAGCAGGGCGGCTGTGCCGGGCTCTCCTACGGCCTGCGGTTCGACGACGAACCGGAGCCGGACGACCGGATCGTCGACGCCCACGGGCTCCGGGTGTTCGTCGACCCGGCCAGCCTCGACTACGTCTCGGGCGCGCGCCTCGACTACGAGTCCGGCCTCCAGGCCGCCGGCTTCCACGTCGAGAACCCGAACGTCGTGAGCGAGTGTGGCTGTGGCGAGTCGTTCCGCACCTCCTGAACCCGGCTCGACCGGTCGTCGAGCCGCGACAACGCTTAACACGCGGTACGTCGTAACGTGGCACGATGTCCGGAGCGAGCGGTCCACCGGTGTCCGCGGCCGCCGAGCTGTTTCGCGGACTGGACTACACCGTCCCCGAGCCGGGTCGCGAGTTCGAGGCGCGCCGGAAGTGGCGCACCGTCGAGGTGACCGTCCTCGGCGACGAACCCACGCCGCCGACCCCCACCCTCGCCGACGGCGGGCGGTCGACAGACGGGCCGGACTTGCGCTGCTACGTCACGCCGCGGTCGGCCGCGCGCGACCTCTACGACCGGCTCGCGGCCGTCGACCCTGCCTGTGACTGGGCCGTGGTCGCGCTGGACGACCCGAACGACTACGAGGTGCTGCGCGCGCCGTAACGACCCGAACTTTCACGGTCGTACACCTCGCGTCGGGTCACGTGGTCTACAAGAAAGTCACGCTGATCGGCCGGAGCACAGAGAGCTTCGACGACGCGGCCGACGACGCGATCGACCGCGCACAGGAGACAATCGAGAACGTCCACTGGGTCGAGGTGGACGAACTCGGCGTCGAGATCGCGACCGCCGAGACCCGAGAGTACCAGGCGGAGGTGACCGTCGCGTTCAAGGTGAGCGACTAGCGCACGCGCAACAGAAGGCGCAGACTCATATCCACGCGTGCCGCAGGGTCGGCAAACGGATGGTCCGGCTCCTTCACCACTCCGACCTCGAAGGCGTCTACGACGACCCCGACCGGGTCGGTCGGCTCGTCGACCGCCTGCGCGCGCTCGACGGACCGGACGCCGTCGTCTGTGGCACGGGCGACGACCTCGCGCCGGGCGTCCTCGCCCTCATCGAGCGCGGGCGACAGGCGCTCGACCTGTTCGAGGCCGCCGGCACCGCCGTCGAGACGTTCGGCAACCACGACTTCGACTTCGGCCCCGAGCGGACGCTC
Source organism: Haloferacaceae archaeon (assembly GCA_036626375.1). GTDB lineage: Archaea > Halobacteriota > Halobacteria > Halobacteriales > Haloferacaceae > A07HB70. Next base: position 5,356 of record JAZKRX010000004.1, on the reverse strand, counting down.
GAGCTCGTCCGGGACGGCGCGCCGACGTGGCTCTCCGCGAACGTCCGGCGCGACGGCGCCCGCTTCGGTGCCGACGCCGGCGTCCGGTCCTCGCTCTTGCGCGAGGTCGACGGGACGCGGGTCGGCTTCCTCGGCCTGACCGACCCCGATACCGCGGCGATCAACCCGAAGGCCGCGGGTCTCACCTTCGTCGACCCCGTCGCCGCGACGCGTCGGGTCGCCGCCGACCTGCGCGACCGGGGCGCCGAGTACGTGGTCGTGTGCTCGCACCTCGGCGCGGGCGACGCGGACCTGGCGCGCGCGACAGACGCCGACGCGGTCCTCGGCGGCCACGTCCACAGCCGTCGGGCCGAGACGGTCGCGGGAACCCTGCTCACCCGACCGGGGGCCGGCGGACGCGCGGTCGCGGAGGTGGACCTCGCCGCCGGCGAGGCGCGCCTCCACGAGGCCGACGGACCGGTCGCGTCGGACGCCGTCGCCCGGTTCCGGGGGCGCGCGCGGAACGCGGGACTCGACGAGCCGGTCGCCCACGCCGCCGTACCGATGGCGCGCGACGACGCGACTACGTTCGGCGGGGAGTGTCGGGTCGGCAACTTCGTCGCCGAGGCGTTCCGCGCCGTCGGCGACGCGGACGTGGGGCTGGTGAACTCGGGCGGCCTGCGTTCCGGCGACCCGCTCGTCGGCTCGGTCACCCGGGCAGACCTCGTCGGTCTCGTCCCGTTCGAGGAGCCGCTGACCGTGGCCGCGGTGACGGGCGCACGCCTCCGGCGGGCGCTCTCGGCCGCCCACGGCGAGGCGCTCGGCTTCGGCGAACCGGACTGGTGGCACGCCCACCTCGCCGGCGCGCGGGTGACCTACGACACGTCGGCGGGCGCGGTGCGCGAACTGAGGGTCGGCGGCGCGCCCGTCGACCCGGACGCGACCTACGAGGTTGCGCTCCCGGACTTTCTGCTCCGCACCGACCGGGAGTTCCCGGCGCTCGGGCCGCGCGACCGCGAGCGCGAGGGGCCGGTCCAGTACGAGGCGCTCGTGACCCACGCCCGCGAGCGGGGTGTCGACGCCGAAACCGACGGTCGCGTCCGGCTGACGGGCGCGGACGGTTACGCGGACGAGCAGACAGAGGTGGCCGAGCGGTGACGGCGCGGATCGACCGCCCGCCGCTCGTCGTCGTCCCCGTCCGGTTTCCGCTCACGAGTCACTCCCGCGCGACGCTCGCGCGGGCGATCGAAGTGGCCAACGAGCGCGACGCGACGCTCACCGTCCTCCACGTCGCGCTCTACCAGGACGGCCGCGACGTGAGCCGTGGCGAACTGAAAGCCACCGTGGAGGACGCGTTCGGTCGGCTGGAACACGCCCGGTACGTCGTCCGGCGCGGGTTCCTCGTCGAGGAGGCCATCCTGGAGGAGGTGGCCGCCGACGACGCCGACGTCGTGGTCATCGGCTCGAAACAGGCCGGTCGGTGGCGCCAACTGCTCGACCGGGTGTTCGACGGCCCGGACGTCGAGCGGGTGCTACGGAGCGAACTCGACTGCGAGATCGTGACGGTCTCTGTGGGCTAGCGCGGGTCCGTCCCCGTCTCCGGGTCGGTTCCCGTCGCGGCTTCGCGGTCGCTTCCGTACTCCGAGGTCGACGCTCCGTTCGGCACGCGGACCGCCTCGCCGTCGCCCGCACCCGTCATCCGGACGGTGAGCGGGTCGCTCTCGTCGACCCGGAGCTGCTGGTGGGGGTAGGCGATCTCGACGTCGACGCCGTCCTCTGTGATGAGCTCCCAGAACCGGCTCTGGACCTTCGAGCGGACGGTCAGGAGCTTGAACGGCTGGCGCGCCCAGTACCGGAGCGTGATCAAGACTCCGCTGTCGGCGTACTCGTCTAAGTACGCGGTCGGCCCCGCAGGGTAGCGCGCGGCGCCGATCCGGATATCCGGGCCGCCCTCGATCACCTCCTCGCACTCGCGGGCGGCGCGTTCGAGGAGCCGCCGGGCGGCGTCGAGGTCGCCCTCGTAGGTGACCAGCACGGGGAGTGCGAGCCGGGTGCGCTGGTCCTCCGCGGAGTAGTTGGTCACCCGCTGTTCCCGGATCGTCGAGTTCGGGATGACGAGAAAGGTGTTGTCGAGGGTGAACACCTTCGTGTAGCGGATGGTGATGTCGTCGACGAACCCCCGGGTGCCGTCTTCGAGTTCGACCATGTCACCGATCTCGTAGGGCTGGTCCGCGAGGACGAACAGCCCGGAGATCAGGTTGCCGACGATGGGCGCGAGGACGATACCGAGGACCGCCGAGAAGACAGTGACCGAGAGCAGGATGTCGCCGGCACCGAAGCCGACGACGTCTGCGGCCGCGCCCGCCGCGAGACCGATCACCCCGAGTCTGATGAGCCTGAGGACGATCTGGGCGAGGCTCTCGCGCTCGAACCGCCTCGCGACCGGGCGGCCGATCAGCCGGACGACGTACTTCGAGAGGACAACCCCGACCGCGACGATGACGATCGCGATCGCGACCCGTGCGGGGTTGCTGCCCAGAATCGATCGCAGGGTCTGGACGGTGCCGGGCGGGAGGAGGCCGCCGGTCTGGGCGACGACGCCGGCCGTGGCGAGCGCCGGCGTCACGGTGACAGGCATCGAGTCGTCCGTCAGTGTCCGCGCGGCGTCGTAAGTCCACCGCCACGAAGCCGGTAGTTCCATACGCTGCCCGTCCGCCACGGTGGGTATGGCCGACGATCTCCAGCACACGCTCGAACGGGTGGGCGAGCGCCTGACGCTGGGCGAGTACGAGATCGAGGTGTACCTCGCGGTGCTCGAACACGGCGAACTGACCGCCAGCGAGGTCGCGGAGTCGACCGGCGTCCCCCAGCCCCGGGTGTACGACACGGCGCGGAGCCTCGCGGACCGCGGCCTCGTCGAACTCCGGGAGTCCCGCCCGATGAAAGTCGTCGCCGTCGACCCCGAGGAGGCGTTCGGCGACATCGAGGACTCGCTCGTCGACCTCGTCGCCTCGCTCTCTGCGCGCTACACCGCCCCCGCCCGCGACACGGAGGCGGTGTCGCTCGTGAAGTCGCGCGCGACCATCCTCCGGCACATCGAGGAGGTGATCGCCGACGCCGAGTACGAACTGCTGGTCTCGCTCACCCCCGACCTCCTGCGGCGCTTTCGCGACCTCCTCTCGCGGGCCGTCGGCCGCGGCGTGAGCGTCGAGTTGATCGTCACGCCAGCCGAGCGCGCGCCCGCCTCCGAGACGTTCGACTACGACGCCGTCGCGACCATCGCTCGCGCTCGCCGCGGGATCACGACGCCGGTCGTCGCCGTCGCGGACGGCGCCTACTCCGTCTACACGACACAGGACGCCCTGCGCGAGGAGCCGGACCGCTACGGCGTGATCTTCAACCGCTCGGCGCTCGGCTTTCTCGTCTCGGGCTTTTTCGGCACCGTCCTCTGGACCACGACCGACCCCCTCACGGCCGGGCGCTCGCCGACCGAGTTCCCGCGGACGTACGCGTCGATCCGACGCGCGGTGAAAGACCTCGCCGAGGCCGACGGCGACGTGCGCGCCCGTGTCGAGGGCCGGTCCGTCGAGACGGGCACCCCCGTCGTCGTCGAGGGGCCGGTGACGACGGTCGAGTTCGACCCCAACGAGGAGGTGGCGTCGTTCACCGTCGCGGGCGACGACGGGCCCGTGACCATCGGCGGACGGGTAGCGGCGCTGGAGGACGTCGAGGCCCACGAGATCCGGATCGAACCGACGCGAAACGACTAAGCGGCCCCGTCGGCTCAACCCACCGTTCATGGACCGGCGCACGCGCGAGTACCTCCGGGGCCGCTTCGGCGACTACTACCGGAGCGCGTCGCTCTCGCCCCCGCCCGCCGCCGACGCGCGCGAGTGGGGCCACATCCCCTTCACCGGCGGCGGGACGACGATGGTGCGCCACCAGTCGCTGCTCGAACTCGGCGATCTCTCCTCGTTCCTCGCGAACGAGGCGCCCCGCCACGTCTACTTCTCCGCCGCGCGGTACGACGAGCCCGCGACCCGCGGGATGGACGAGAAGGGGTGGCGGGGCGCGGACCTCGTGTTCGACTTAGACGCCGACCACCTCCCGACTATCGACCCCAACGCGACGAGCTACGAGGGGATGCTCCGGGCGTGCAAGGGCGCGCTTTCGAACCTGCTCGACATTCTCCACCGGGACTTCGGCTTCGAGACGCAGGTCGTCTTCTCGGGGAGCCGGGGCTACCACGTCCACGTCCGCGACCCCGCGGTCCGGGACCTAGACGCGCGCGCCCGCCGCGAGGTCGTCGACTACGTGCGCGGCGCCGACCTCGACGTCGAGGGCCTCGTGACGACGACCACGGCGCGGGGGACGACCCGGCGGGTTCTCCGCACCGACGGCGGGTGGGGCAGGCGGGTCCACGAGCGGCTGGTCGCCCTCGCCGACGACCTGCGTGCCCTCGACGAGGACGAGGCGCTCGCGCGGCTCCGGTCCTACGACGGGATCGGCGAGGGGCGCGCCGAGACGCTCCTGACCGCGTTCCGGGAGACGCCCGAGGCGGTCGAGCGCGGCAACCTCGAAGCCGGCGGGCCGGGCGTCCGTGTGCTCGTCGAACAGCTCGCCGAGCGGGTGGTCGAGGAGGCCGCCTCGCCGGTTGACGAGCCGGTGACGACGGACGTCAACCGCCTGATTCGCCTCCCGGGGAGCCTCCACGGCGGGACGGGACTGGTCGTCCGGCGGCTCGACCGCGACGAGGTGGCCGACTTCGACCCGCTGGCCGACGCGGTGCCAGAGCGGTTCGCCGGGCAAGACGTCCGGGTCGAGGTGACGGAGCCGAGCGAGGCGCCGGTCGGTATCGCCGGCGGTAGCTTTACACCGACCGCCGGCGAGCATCTGGTCCGAGAGCCGGTCGGCGTCTTCCTGATGGCGCGCGGCCGGGCACGGAAGGTGAGAGAGACGTGAACCTGGAGGACCTCCGCGACCGACGGCGCCGCGAACGCGGGCAGGACAGCCTCCAGTCGCTCCCGGAGACGTTCTACGGCGACGCCGCCGACTACCTCCGGGAGCTGAAGACTGCGCGCGAGGAGGCCGCCGAGCAGGCCGCAGACCCGTACGGCGACCCCGAGGTCCGCCGCCTGACCGACGAGCTCCAGACCGCCGAGTCGGTCGTCGAGTCGCTGTACGAGCGCCGGGTCGGCAAGGTGGTCAAACACGCCTCCTTCGCCGCCGCGGACATGCCCCACGAGCGCGAGGGGCTGACGGAGGAGGAGCGCGCCCTGTTCGACGACCTCGTCGCCCGGATCAAGGAGAACCGCTCGCGCGTCCTCGACACGCTGGCGGGGGAGCGCGACACGGGCGGCGCCGACGGCCCGACGCC
>JAZKRX010000003.1:0-125175 GCA_036626375.1 Haloferacaceae archaeon | reverse complement strand
TCATGGGCGTCCTCCGACGCCGGTGGCCAGCGAGTGGCAGACGAGTGCGGTCACGGGAGGAGAACGGGTGCGACGGTCAAAACAGTGTGGTCCGGGGCGGACCACGAGACTGATAGGCGGACGTGACGGACCGACGACCCGATGGTCGCCACGGAACTGCTGCCGGACTTGCCGGTCGTCGACGTCGTCGTGATCCTCGCCGCGACGGCGGTCGTCTGGGTCGGGAGCGGGCTGCTCGAGTCCTCGGCCGAGCGCCTGTCGGCACACTACGCGCTCCCGCCGGTGGTCCAGGGGTCGGTGGTCGTCGCGGTCGGGTCGAGCTTCCCGGAGCTCGCGAGCGTCGTCGTGGCCGCGCTCGCGGGCGTGTTCGACATGGGAGTCGGCGCGGTCGTCGGGTCGGCCATCTTCAATCTCCTCGTCATCCCCGGCGCCGCGGGGCTGGTGACCGACGACGACCTCAGCGCGAGCCGAACGCTCGTCTACAAGGAGGCGCAGTTCTACATGGTCGCCGTCTCGGCGGTCGTGGTGACGTTCGCGCTCGCGGTCATCTACGTCCCCGTCCCCGGCACCACGCTGGTCGGCGAGATCACGCGGCCGCTGGCTGCGCTCCCGCTGTTGCTCTACGGGCTCTACCTCTTCGTCCAGTGGCAGGACGTGAGCGACCACGACGCCGCGGGGCGACCGGACGTCGCCGTCGGGTGGGAGTGGGCGCGTCTGGTCGCCGGCCTCGCGCTCATCCTCGTCGCCGTAGAGGCCCTCGTCGGCGGGGTCGAGTCGCTGGGCACGACGTTCGGCGTCCCCGCGTTTCTCGCCGGCGTGACGATAGTCGCGGCGGCGACGAGTCTCCCGGACGCGCTGGTGAGCGTTCGGGCGGCGAGAGGCGGCGCCTCCGTCACCAGCCTCGGGAACGTGCTCGGTTCGAACACGTTCGACCTCCTCGTCGCCATCCCGGTCGGCGTCCTCATCGTCGGCCGCGTGCCGATAAACTTCGCCGCCGCCGTCCCGATGCTCGGGACGCTCACGCTCGCGACCGTCCTCCTCTTTGCGTTTCTCCGCACCGGCCTGTCGCTCACCCGCCCCGAGTCGGCGACGCTCCTCGCCGCCTACCTCCTGTTCGTGGCGTGGGTCGTCGCCGAGACGATCGGCCTGTCAGACCTGATCGTCGGGCTGTAGCCAGCGCCGTCGCGAACCGCTTAACCCGGTGACGCGCCACTCGCCCGTGTGACAGCCCGGTTCCCGCTCCCCACGACCGACGGCGAACGGACGGTCGAGGCGGCAGACGCCCGGCGCGTCGGCGACCGGCTCGTCACCCGGACGCAGGTCGAGTTCCGCGACGGCGCCGAGGGCCGGGTGTACGTCGCCGACGACGGCTCGGTCTACCCGAGCGTCAGCACCGTCGTCGGCGCGCGCGACGGCGACACGACCGGGCTCGACCGCTGGAAGGCGACCCACGACGGGAGCGCGGGCGCGGCGGACTGGCGTGACCTCTTGGCGTTCAAGTCGGCGGTCGGCACGCTCGCGCACCACGCGGTCCTCGACCCGCACGCCGACCACGACCTGTGGGGCAGAGAGGAGTCGGCGGCCGAGGCGTCGCTCGCCGACCTGGGGCGCTTTACCTACCCGGTCGACGACGGGGTCGCGGAGCGCGACGCCGTCTCGTTCGGCGAGGCGGCGGTGGCGTGGTGTCGCGACAACGCCGATGCGGCGCTCTCTGACCTCGTCTCGGTCGCCGACGTCGAGCGGTTCCTGGTCGACGAGGAGCGGGGCTACGCGGGGCAGGTCGACCTCGTCTACGAGACGGAGCTCCCCGGCTGTACGCGGGCGGTCTGTGACCTCAAGACGTCGAAGCGGGTCTACCACAAACACCGCCTCCAGGCCGAGGCCTACGCGGCGGCGCTCGACGAGTCGGTCGACGTGCTCAAGATCGCACGGCTCGACCCGTACCGCCGCGCGGTCGAGGAGTCGTACTCCTTCCAGTGGGTCGAGCCGCGCTCGCGGTCGACGGAGCCGGTGACGCGGGCGGACCTGCGTGCGGAGGTCGACGAACTGGCGGCGCGGGTGCGCGAGGAGCGCCTCCCCGTGCGACGGCTGTTGCCCGACGACCGAGGGTGACGGGACGGCCGCGTCGACAGAGCGGCGTCGCCAGCGAGCGAACGCTTTTCCCGGGGAACGACGACCACGGACCATGGAAGACGTCTTCGTCGGCCGCTTGATGTCCAGCCCACCCCTGACCGTCGAGCGGGACGTGTCGCTCGACGAGGCCGCCGGAACGATGCAGGAGCACGGGGTCGGGTCGCTCATCGTCGTCGACGAGGAGGGACTCGCCGGAATCGTCACCCGGACGGACTTCGTGCGCGCGGCCGCCGACGGGCGCGACCCCGCGGCGACGACCGTCGCCGCCTACGCGACGGAGGTGGTGGAGACGACGACGGCGAACACGTCTGTCGTCGACGCGGCGGACCAGATGACCGACCGGGGGATCCACCACCTCCCGGTCGTCGACGCGGCAGAAGGCGTCGTCGGCATCGTCACCTCGACGGACCTGACGGCTTACCTCTCGGGGCGCTAACCCGACCGCCGGACCCACTCCCGGACCGTGAACCCGTCGTGGGGCTCCTCGCGGACGACAGTCCACGCGTCCTCCTCCCACTCTGGATACGTCGCGTCGCCCTCGTACTCGCCGGGGACGTGGCTGAGGACCATCCGGTCGAGGTGGGGCTGGAACAGGTGATACACCGTCCCGCCGCCGAGGACGTACGCGACGGTCGCGTCCATCGCCGCCAGCGTCTCGACGGCCGCCGCGGCGCTGTCCACGACCCGCGCGGTCGGCACGTCGGTCGACTCGACGGACCGGGAGAGCACGACCTGTGCGCTCCCGGGCAGGTCCGACCGCATCGCGTCGAAGGTCCGTCGGCCGAGCACCACGGGGTCGTCCGCGACGAGCGCGCGGTACTGGGCGCGGTCCTCGGGGAGCGACGGCCACGGGAGCGATCCGTCGCGGCCGATCACCCGGTTCTCGGCGAGCGCCGCGACGGAGACGAGTTCGACCACGGTAGACCGTAGAGACTGAGGCGCTTAACCGTTCAGGAGTCGTCGTCGGGCGCGTCGTCCGAGGGCTCCTCGTCGCGCAGCCACCGCCGGCTCTCCGACAGCAGCCGTCCGCGGCGCCGGCGCCGCCGGAGGTACTCCCGGACGATCAGGCCGACGACGACGGCGACGATGACGAGTCTGACCGCCAGCATGAGGAGTACGGCGGGGTCGAGGTCGGTCGGGATCACCCGTCGCCCGGCCCCGCGGCTCGCGCGCGGTCGCTCCCGGTGCCTCTCTGGCTCTCGCGCCGCTCGGCCACGCTCGTGAGTAGGTGTCCGGGACAGTTGAACCGTTCGCCGACTCAGTCGATCCGCTCGCTCTCGGCCGCGTGGCGCCGCGAGAGTTCGACGTAGCGGTCGCCCGCCTCCGTCCAGACCGAGTCCTCGGGGTCGACCTCCTTGATCACCTCGGCGGGCGTCCCGGCCACGAGCGTCTCCGGTGGGACCTCGGTCCCCTCCGTGACGACCGACCCCGCCCCGACGAGCGCGCGCGCGCCGACCACGGCGCCGTCTAAGACGACCGCACCCATCCCGACCATCGCGCGCTCCTCGACGACACAGTCGTGGACGATAGCCGTGTGTCCGACCGTCGCGTACGGCTCGACCGCCACCGTCTCGTGGAGAACCGCGCCGTCCTGGACGTTCGCGCCCTCGCCGACCACCAGCGGCCCGTGGTCCCCACGGAGCGTCGTGTTGGGCCAGACGCTCGCCTCGGGACCGACGGTCACGTCGCCGACCACGACCGCCGCGTCGTCGACGTACGCCGAGTCGGCTATCTCCGGTTCGACGCCCTCGAAGGATCTGACGACCATGCGCCGCCCTCGGAGACGGGCGTGAAGAAACCCGCTACCCGTGCCCGAGCTCCTCGCGCACGAGGTCGGAGGCCTGCCGGACGGCGCCGACCGAGGTGAGGTGGCCGGCACCGACCGTCGCCTTCATCGCCCGGGCCGCGGCGCCGGTGACGACGCCGCCGGCCACCTGCGCGACGGCGTCGTCGCCGACGGAGACGATCCAGCCCGGCACGTCGAAGCGGTAGCGGTCGAGCCGCGGCCGGAACTCGTCGCCGCCGCGCAGGCTCTCGACGGTCCGGACGACGTTCGTCGCCGCCACGCTCGCCTCGCGAACGGCGGCGGCGGCGCTCGCCGGCACGGCCTCGCCGTCCGCGTCGACCACCCGCGCGGCGTCGCCGACGGCGAACGTCCGGTCGTCGAGCCGGAGGTCCGCGCGCACGACCGGGCGGTCGCCGCCCATCGCGTCCGGTCCCCGGATGCCGCCGGTCCAGACGAGCTGGTCGTACGCGAGGGGGTCGCGGCCGTCGAACCGCACCTCGTCGGCAGTCGCCTCGCGCACTCGCACACCTGTCTCGACGACGACACCGGCCTCGTCGAGCGCCGTCCGCACCGCCGCGGCGAACGGCTCCGGGAACGCGGGCGCGACCTGCTGCTCGCGCTCGACGAGCTGGACCTCGGGCTCGACGCCCTCGGACGCCGCGAGCGCGGCGAGTTCGCCCGCGACCTGGACGCCAGAGAGCCCCGCCCCGCCGACGACGGCGCGGTCGTCCGCCCCGAGCGAGCGAAACGCCGCGCGGATCGCGGCGGCGTGGCGCACGCGCTTGAGCGGCGTGGCGTGCTCCGCGACGCCCGGCAGGCCGTAGAAGGCGGTCTCGGCGCCGAGACAGACGGCACAGACGTCGTAGTCGAGCCGCCCCTCGTCGAGGTGGACCGTCCGGGCCTCGCGGTCGACCGACTCCACGCGCGCGGTCACGACCCCGGCCCGCGAGAGCGTCTCGGTCAGCGGGACCGTGATGGCGTCCTCCAGGTCGGGGTGACGAACCAGCCGGTGGAGCTCGTGCTGGACGAGGTGGTCGGGCGAGGCGTCGACGACGGTCGGGGAAACCGCGTCGGGGAGGTCGCGTTCGAGGCGGCGGGCCAGCGAGAGGCCGGCGTAGCCCGCGCCGAGGACGACGACGTTCACACCGTCGCTACGGGCGTGGGTTAGAAGAGCGCCTCGTTCTCCGGGAGCTGCTCGGCGGGTCCGCCGACCGCCCAGACCGTCGTCTCGACGCCACAGTCGGCGACCGCGGCCTCGACCCGCTCGACGTGGTCGGCGGTCGTGTTGACGTAGACCGAGGCGCCGGTGTCGACGGAGAAGTAGACGGGCACGCCCTCGTCGCGGAGCGCCCGGACGGCGTTGAACACGGCGATCGTGCGGGGCTGCCAGTAGACCCAGCCCGCGGGCCCGGTCATCGTCGTCGCGGCCAGCGAGAGCGAGTCGTGTTCGGCCAGTTCGAACGCGCGGGCGAAGTCGGCGTCGTAGAGCGCGTCGCGCATCTCCGCGATCTGGCCGTGGATGTGCGCGAGCCGCGCCTCGAACATGTGACTCTCCGCGGCCTCGCGGTGGGCCGCCTCCGTCTCCTTGTACTCGGGGACGAGCGCCGAGACGACCCGGAGGTCGTCCTCCAGGGCGGTCTCGATCCGGTGGGCACGACAGTCGCGGTCGTTCAGCCCCGCGTCGAGCTGTGAGAACCCGCCCGTGACCGCGCGGGCGGCCGACGAGGAGCCACGGCGGGCGATCGCGGACATCTCCGGGCGCGTGAGGTCGAGCCCGGCGGCCGCACAGGCCGCAACGGCGGCGGCGGCGAACCCGGAGGACGAGGAGCCGAAGCCGACGTTCGAGGGAAAGGAGTTCTCGGACTCCAGTCGCACCGGCGCGTCGCGGCCGGCGACCTCGCGAACCCGGTCGACGACCGTCCGGACGCGGTCGGCCGCGTGCCCCGTCAGCTCCTCGCCGTCGACGACGAACGTGTCTCCGGCGGCGTCGGGCCGGAGCTCGACGGTCGTGCGGGTGTGGCTCGGCGCGGTGCAGACGCTGATGGAGTCGTGGTACGGGAGCCGGAGGTCCGGGTCGCGCATCCCGTGGTACTTCACGAGCCCCTGGATCGGGTGGGCCTTCGCCGTTGCCTTCATACGCCTCTCCGCGCCCGTCGCCGGATTCAACGTTCCGGTCGTCCTACCGACGCCGTGGTCACGGTCGGCGGAGCGCCGTGAGCGAGGAACACGAGAATGGTCACGACGGGTCTCGAACGCACGCCCGACGGCCGCCGGGTGGTGGTCGCGGAGCGGTTCGACCGCGAGCCGGCCGCCGCGTGGGACCGGCTCGTCGACACCACGGCGTGGCCGGAGTGGGGGCCGAGCGTCGCCGCCGTCGACGCCGAGGAACGACGGATTCGCGACGGCTCGACGGGCCGGGTGAAGCTCAGCGGCGTGGGGCTGTGGCTCCCCTTCGAGGTCCAGCGCCTCACGTGGAACGGCGAACGCGGGCGCTGGACGTGGCGAATCTGGACCCTGCCGGCGACGGGTCACGCCGTCGACCCCGTCGGCGGCGGGTGTCGCGTCGCGTTCGAGGTGCCCCTCGCCGCGGTCGCGTACGTGCCCGTCTGTCGCCGCGCGCTCGCGCGGTTCTGACCCCCCGGCGCTCGTCGCCGGCCGGCCGGTGTCGGGCAGCTTTTGCCCCTCGCGTCCCTCGATCCGTCGATGACGAGCGCCGACGAACGGGACGCGGCGTCGGAGGGGGCGTAGGTGTACACCGGACGGACCGAACAGCCGTGCTGTCTCTGTGGCGACCCCGACACCGTCGCGCGCATCGACGTGCCGCCGCGGGCGGTGGGGCTGATGGAGAACGCGGGCCCCATCGCCGTGGCCGACATCGTGGGGTCGGCCTCGATCCACTTCTGTGAGAGCGACTGGGCGCTGGTCCGGGACCTCACGGTCGACCTCGACGGCAACCCGCTGTCGCGGTGTAACGCCGCGCGCGCCTCGTTCGACCTGCGCGACGACTACGAGGCGCTGACGAACGCGACGAAAGAGCCCGACCAGGCGGGCGTCGAGGCGCGGATGCTGACCGAGGCCGAGGAGGTGCTCGACGCGCGCGACGAACCGACCACGGAGGACCGCGCGGTGGTGGAGGCACTGGTCGTCCGCCGGTCGCTCGCGGCGCTCGACACCCCTGGCGCGAGCGCCGACTAAGCGACGATCGCTCGGGCGAGCTTCGTCCCGCCGAGCGCCAGCACGATGATCCCGACGACGAAGGCCCCGGTCGCGACGAGCAGCGGCTGCGGGTCGAGCACCTCGCCGCCGAGGAACGGTCCCCGGATCACGAGGAAGCCGGTCGCGCCGGTGACGGCCGCACCGAGGAGGGTCAGGCCGCCCCAGATCAGGAGCCGAACGGTCCTGACGGGGTTCATCGCCGGACCTCGAAGCCCGAGAGCCCCGCCGGCGGCTCGGTCTCGACGGCCACGCCGTCGACGCGCGCGGCGCGGCTCCCCTCGCCGCAGAACTCGACCATCGCCGCCACGGCGGCGGGCGGCCCCTCGAACACCGCCTCCACGCGACCGTCGTCGAGGTTCCGCACCCAGCCGTCGACGTTCCGCCGGCCGGCGTGTCGGCGCGTGGCCGCTCGGAAGCCGACGCCCTGGACCCGCCCGGAGACGAAGACGTGCGACCGGGTGCGCTCCGCGTCGTCGGCGTCGTCCATACGACCCCTGTGGTCCGCCCGGCCCAAAACCGTTCCCGACAGCCGGGTGCTGTAGCGTCGCCGCTCCGGTCTCGCACCGGTCACGGCCGACAGTATAAGTCCCCGGCCCGCGCCCGGTTGGGCATGGAGCTGTTCGGGACGGCCGGCGTCCGCGGCGGAGTCGACCGGGTGCGTCCGGAGCTCGCAGTCCGGGTCGGCCGGGCCGCCGCGCGCGCCGCCGACGGCGCGGCTTTCGTCGTCGGGCGCGACGGCCGGACGACGGGCGACGGCCTCGCCGCTGCCGTGACGGCCGGGCTGACGGCGGGCGGCGCGGACGTCCGGCGGGTCGGTGTCGTGCCGACGCCCGCGCTCGCCTTCGCCTCCCGGGGGCGCCACGGCGCCATGGTCACGGCGTCACACAACCCGCCGGGCGACAACGGCCTGAAGCTGTTCGCCGACGGGGTCGAGTACGACGCGGCCCGCGAGGAGCGGGTGACCGCGGCCGTCGAGGACGACGCGCAGGCGGACTGGGCGGCGTGGGGAACGGTCGGCCGCGAGCGGCCGCTCGACGACTACTGCGCCGGCGTCGTCGACTACGCCCGGAGACACGGCGCGGCGCTCGACGGCCTGCGGACCGTCGTGGACTGTGGCAACGGCGTCGCCGCGGGCGCCACGCCGCGGGTCCTCCGCGAACTCGGCGCGCGGGCCGTGGCGCTCAACGCGAACGTCGACGGCCACTTCCCGGGGCGGGCGTCGAAGCCGACCAGAGAGTCGCTCGCGGACCTCCGGGCCTTTCTCGCGGACGACGACGAGGCCGCGCTGGGGATCGCCCACGACGGCGACGCGGACCGGATCGTGGTACTCGACGGCGACGGCGCGGTTGTCGACCGCAACACCGTCCTCGCGATACTCGCCGAACACTACGTCCGGGCGAACGACGCGGCGGACCCGGTGGTCGTCACGACGCCGGACGCCTCGACACGGATCGACGAGCGCGTCGCGGCCGCGGGCGGTCGGGTCGAGCGGGTCCGCCTCGGCGCGATCCACGAGGGCGTCGCCGCGAGCGACGGGACGGTCGTCTTCGCGGCCGAGCCGTGGAAACACCTCCACCCGGCGTGGGGCGGGTGGATCGACGGGGTGGCGAGCGCCGCCGTCTTCGCGCGGCTGGTCGCGGCGTCGGGGCTCGTCGCCCTCCGGGAGCCGGTCGCCGAGCGGCCCTACCGGAAGCTCTCTGTCGACTGTCCGGACGACCGCACGGAGCGGGTGATGGCCGACCTGCGCGAGCGTCTGCCCGAGGCGTTCCCGGAGGCCGAGGCGACGTTCGACCACGGGATCAGACTCGACCGCCCTGACGGCTCGTGGGTGCTCGTCCGCCCGAGCGGCACCGAGCCGAAGGTGCGGGTGTACGTCGAGAGCGAAGAGATCGAGGCGCTCGCGGAGCGCGCGACGGCGCAGGTCGCCGAGGCGGTCGACCGGACGGGAGGGAGCCGCGATCAGGAATAAAGAGTTTTGCGCGCCCGGCCGAGAGCGAGAGGCGTGACTACACACGCCCCCGACGTCGTCGTCGTCGGAGCGGGGACGGCCGGCTGTTACGCCGCCGCGGCCGCCGCCGACGCGGGGCTGGACGTCGTCGTCGTCGACCGCAAGAGCGCGGAAGAGGCCGGACACATCGCCTGCGGCGACGCGCTGAAGGGCGCGGACGCGTTCCCGGAGTCGATCCCCAAGTCGACGATCCAGCCCGCGTTCACGAACACGGGCGTCGACCACGGGCGGTTCGAGATCCCGAGCGAGGAGACGGTGCTCGAGATCCCGGTCCCGGGCGAACTCGCCGTCATCGACCGCCACGAGTTCGGCAGGCTGCTCGTCGACGGCGCCGAGGCCGCGGGCGCGGCGTTCCACTACGACACGGTCGTCCGGGACGTGCGACAGGCCGACGACGGGCGCGTCGAGGGCGTCGAGGCGGTGCGGAAGGGCGACCCCGTGGCCTACGAGGCCGACGTCACCGTCGACGCGGCGGGCGCGCTGTCGGTTCTCCAGGACGTGACCGACCTCTCCGGCGCCACCTTCGACACCAACGTCAGCTACTCGCAGTTCTGCTCGGCCTACCGGGAGATAGTCGAGGTGCCGGAGCCGGTCGAGTGGGACGACGCGCTCGTGTTCAAGCCGACCGAGCGCGCGGCGGGCTACCTCTGGTACTTCCCGCGGACCGAGACGACGATCAACGCGGGGCTCGGCTTCCAGATGACCGAGGAGCCGATGCACCTCGTGGAGGACCTCAAGCGAGACCTCTCGACCCGTCCCGAGTTCCGCGGCGCGGAGGTCGTCGACAAGCTCGGGGCGGCGCTCCCGACCCGCCGCCCGTACGACTCGGCGGTCGCGCCGGGTCTCGTCGCGGTCGGCGACGCCGCGGGCCACGTCAACCCGACCACGGGCGGGGGGATCGCGGGCGCGGCTTACGCCGGCCAGTTCGCGGCCGAGGAGGTCGTCCGCGCTCTCGGCGAAGGCGACGTGAGCGAGGCGGGCCTCTGGCGCTACAACGAGCGGGTGATGGAGAAGTTCGGCGGGCGCTACGCCGGCCTCGACGTCTACAACGTCCTCTCGACCGCCGTCGAGGTGGACGACCTGATGGGGCTGCTCGCGGCGCTCCCGGGCGAGAAGATAGCCGAGTCACTGTACGGCGAGGCGACGTTCGGCCTGAAGCTGAAGGCGCGGGTGGCGCTGAAGAGCCTGGAGTACTGGGAGACCGTGCTCGAGTTCTACCGCGCGAAGCGCCTGTCGGACCGGCTGGTCGACCACTACGACCGGTACCCGACCCGGCCGGGCGCGCTCGGCGGGTGGCAGGCGGCCCGCGACGACCTGATGGACCGGGTGTACGACGCGGTGGGCGCGGAGCCGAAGTACTAGCTCGGCTCCGGGTCCGGAACTGACGACGCCGGTCGACCGAGAGCGGCGGCCGACGCGCTCAGACGCCGAACCGCGTGGCGCCCTCGTCGGGCGCCTCCACGCGCTCGGTCTCGAAGTACCGGCGCGTGTACACGAGGACGAGCGCCGCCGTCAGGTGGAGCGCAACGGTGCCGAGGGCGACGACGTCGTCCGGCGTCGCGCGGAGCGCCTCGGAGACGCCGAGGACGACGAACGCGCCGACGGCCAGTTTGCGGACGACCGGGGCGCTGGTGAACAGGAGGACCGCGAGCGTGAGCAAGGCAACCCCGATCACGGCCGCGTTGACCGCGAGAAGGAACTCGAGGAACTCCGGCGAGGCCTCGTTCAGCCGCACCACGGCGTTGTAGACGGCGGCACCGCCCCACGTCACCGCCCAGAGGGCAACGAGGGTCAGCCTGAAGGGGACGTCCTCCAGCGAGAGCGTTTTCATACTCCCTAGAAGCCCCTCACCAGTCAATAAGTATTGTCATCCGTCTGTAATAATCGGAGTATAAAACTGTCTCAGTAACTGATACCGACCGCGTGGATCGCGCGCGTCAGCACCCCGACGGCGACGGGGAGCGACGCCTCGTCCACGTCGAACCGCGGGGTGTGGTGGCCGCCGGGGTGGTCGGTGCCGACGGCGACGTACGCCGCGCGGCCGCCCCGCTCCTGGACCCGGCGCATCAGGTAGGTAGCGTCCTCGCTCCCGCCGAGGTCGTCGGCGTCGAGGACGCTCGTCACGCCGTCGGTCGCGCGCGCGGCGTCGGCGACGAGGGCGGCGAGATCGGGGTCGCTCTCGGCGCTCGGGGCGCGCGACCCGCGCGTGACCCTCGCCTCGCAGTCGTGCATCTCCGCCGCGGCGTGGACGATCCGCTCGACGTGGTCGTCGACGTACTCCATCAGCGCCGTCGTCTCGCCGCGGGCCTCGCCGACGATCCGGGCGTGGTCGGGGATCACGTTGTTGGCCGTCCCGCCCTCGACCCGGCCGGCGTTGACCCGCGTCGCGCCGTCGCCGTGTCGCGGGATCGCGTGGAGGTTCGTCACCGCGGTCGCCATCGCCTGGACGGCGTGACGGCCCCGCTCCGGGTGACCGCCGGCGTGGGCAGACTCGCCGGAAAACTCCGCCTCGAAGTCCTGAACCGCCAGAAATCCGCCGACGCCCGCGACCACCTCGCCCGTCGGGTGGTCGAGGCCTACGTGGACGGCAAAGAGGGCGTCGACGTCGTCGAGACGGCCGCTCCGCGCGACGGGAGCGCCGCCGCCCACGACCTCCTCGGCCGGCTGAAACAACAGCTTGAGCGTGCCCGCGAACTCGGAGTCGAGGATCGCGTCGATCACGCCCACGCCAATCGCCGCGTGCGCGTCGTGCCCGCAGGCGTGCATATACCCCTCGTTCTCGGAGCGAAAGCCCTCGCGCGCCGGGGCGTGGTCGTCGTCCTCGGCCTCGGTGATCGGCAAGGCGTCGATGTCGACGCGGACGCCGACGACGGGGCCGTCGCCGCGCTCGAGGACCGCGAGCAGGCCCGTGTACCCGCCGTCGAGGCGGTCGACCACGTCTTCGCGCGCGCCCGCCGCCAGCGCCCGGTCGCGCCACGCGCCGAGGTCGGCGTCGTCCGGAACGCCAGACCGCTCGCCGTCGAGAATCTCCGCGCCGACGTAGAGCGCGTCGAGCGGCCGGCGTTCGAGTTCGTCGACGAGACGGGCGGTGGTGTAGAACTCGCGCCACGCGGGCTCCGGGTGGGCGTGGAGGTCACGCCGGAGCGCGGCCAGCGCCTCGGTGTCGATGGAGACGTCCATAGACGGGCGTCGACGCGGGGGCACAAATCGGCGTCGGCGCGCGGACGAACGCGGAGCGCTCTTTGCGTCGCCCCGGCCACCCCGGCGTCTGGACTCGTCGTCGCGGCGGTGACGGGCTAAGGCCGCGAGCGCGTCCCCGACGGCGAGGAGCTGGTCGACCGGACGGTGCGCCTCCGGGTCGACTCGTTCGACGAGACGCGCTACGCCGGGCGCGCGACCTACCTGGAGACCGTCGGCACGAGCGCGTGTTAGGAGCCGACGGGGGAACGGTGTTCGACCTCGATCTCGACTCGGACCGACTCCGGGAACTCCATGTGTCCGACCTCGCGGGCGATGTGGTCGCTGCCGTGGATCTCCATCCGACGGGAGTAGACGGTGTAGCGCCAGGGGTCGTACAGTCCGTCGCCGACGGCCAGGTCGCGGTGCTGCGGGACGGCGTAGTCCGACGGCGGGTCGGAGTGGGGGCCCTTGCAGTCGGCGCCTTTCCGCTCCAGCATCCGCTTCAGGTCGTCGACGACCTCGTCCAGCGCCGGCCGGTCCCCGCTCCGGAACCGGAGCTTCGTGACGAAGGTCATACACCTACGCTCGCGGCCGGAGGCAAAAACCCATTCCATCCGCTCGTCGGCGCCCGTCGGGCGACATTATGATAACCCAGGGACGTCTACGTGCCGTAGATGACGGTTGAGGCGACGAGCGCCGGGGCGATCCTCTTCCGGGATACCCGGGGTCGCCGGGAGTACTTGCTCCTCAAGAGCCGCCCGGGGGACTGGGAGTTTCCCAAAGGCGGCGTCGAGGGGGACGAAGAGCTTCAGCAGACGGCGATCCGCGAGGTCAAAGAAGAGGCAGGCATCGATGATTTCAGACTGATCGACGGCTTCCGCGAGGAGTACGACTACGTGTTCGAGGCGGGAGGGAAGACCATCCACAAGACGGTCCACCTGTTCATCGCCCGGTCGTTCGAGGCGAGCGCCGAACTCTCCTCCGAGCACCGCGACATGCAGTGGCGCGACTACGAGCAGGCGCTGAACACGATCACGCAGGACGGCCCGCGCGAGATCTTCGAGCGGGCGCACGCCTACCTCGACGACCTCGCGGTCGAACCCGAAGACGACGAGGGGCGACGCTACGTCGCCTGACCCGGCCGCCGAGCAGGCTCGTCCCGGCGTCTCGCGTCGCCATACACGCTGGGTTCGAGAGGAGCGACGAAGCGCCGGTCGCCGTCGTGGGGCGTTCGAGCCACCCGAACGACTTATACGCCGCCCCCGGACCGAGTGACCGTGACCCCGCTCGACCTCCAGACCGCCCCGGAGTTCGTCTTCGAACTCCTCGTCTGCCGCTGGGCGGAGCTGTCGTGGCCGCCGGGCGGCGCGACAGACGCCGTCCCCGTCGTCGGCCGACAGGTCGGCACCCGCGACCGGCGGTGGGACACGGTCGTCGTGGAGGCCGACCCCGCGGGGCTCGCGGCCCGCGCGGCGTTCGGGACGGACGAACTCGACCGGGACCTCCTCCGGGTCGCTCGCCACGCCCCGGCGGAGTGGGCGTGGTACCGCGACGCGATCCCCGACCCGGGGTTCCCGTGGCGCTACGTCCGCGAGGCGGTCGACCGCGCGGCCGCCCGTGGCGTCGTCGAGCGCCGAAAGCGCGGGAACAGAGTCGAGATCCGACGGGTCGCGCCCTACCCCGACTGGGTGCGCCGGGTCGTGGCGATAGAGAACAAGCCGAACCTGGACCGGAGCGCCGCGCGCCGCCTCGGCGAGCAGCTGACACACGACGTCGAGCGCGCGCTCGCGGACGAGACGTGGCTCGCGACCGCCGCGACCGACGACCGGGTGGAGCCGGCGCTGCTCCGCGACCTGCCCGACGAGGCGGGGGTTCTCACCGTCTCGGCGGCCGACGAGGGGCGACTCGACGCCGAGGTCGCGTGGCACCCCGCGCGGCTCGACCCCGACCCGAGCGACCGTAAGCGGCGGCTGGTCGTCGCAGAGCGGGTGTACGGCCGGGGGTTTCGGGACCACGTCGAGACGACCCGGCCGGACTGTCGGCACTACGAACTCCGGCGCCGGGGGGCGGCGCTGGTGCCGTACTGCGCGGCGAAAGAGCGCCACCAGACCCAGGCGGAGTGTGCGGGGTCGTGCGCGTCGTTCGAGCCGGAGCCGCCGGCGTGGCGGACGCGCGGGTGGCCGGTCGACGGCGGACCGGGGGCGGCCTGTCGAGACGTGCTGGAACGGCGGCGGGCGAGAGCGCGCGACCCCGAGGACTAGCCGCCCTCGGACTCCGAGCCGACCGCGTCGAGGGCGTCGTCGGTCCCGCTCGCGCGCGCGGCGCCCTCGTCGCCTGTCGCCGGCTCGTCGTCCTGCTCTTCGACGGTGACCTCCTCGCACCCCCGGGCGCGCCGGAAGGTCGGGACGGTGCGGCGCTCGGTCGTGACCAGACCGGTGCGCTTCAGCGACTGGAGCTCTCGTCGGACGGCCTCGGCGTCGGGGTCGAGGTCGAACGCGGCGCGGAGCTTGTGGAGCACGCTCACGACGCTCTCGGACCGCTCGTCGGGCCCGGCCAGCACGTCGAACACCCGGGCGCCGAGCGCCGACACCCGCACCACGTCCGGGTCGCCGTTCCCGTCGTCGACGACCCCCGGCTCGGCGCCGGTGAGTTCGGCAGCCGCCGGCGTCGCCCGGATGTAGCTGTCGTCGTCGCGGTAGTAGTAGTCCGCGAGGTGGTCCTCGAGGTAGCGGTGGACCTCGCTCCCGCCCGCCAGCCCCCAGCGCTCGGCCAGGTCCGCGTTCTTCGTCGGCTGGAGCCGAACCACGTCGGCGAGCCGCTCCAGCTCCGCGTCGGAGAGGTGGGTCACGGGCACCGGTAGGACGGACCGGCTCTTTCGGGTTGCGATCCATGGGGAAGGCTTAGGCCCGGTCCCCGTGAGAGGGCCGCCGATGGACCTCAGCTTCGACGCGGAGACGGTGTCGGTCGAGACCGACGGCGACGTCGCGACGGTCGTGGTCGACCGCCCCGACCGCCTGAACGCGCTGAACGTCGAGACCCTCGGGGCGCTCTCGTCTGCCTTCGACGCCGCCGAGGACGCCGGCGCGCGCGCCGTCGTCGTCACCGGCGCGGGCGA
The DNA here is from genome assembly GCA_036626375.1 of Haloferacaceae archaeon. GTDB lineage: Archaea > Halobacteriota > Halobacteria > Halobacteriales > Haloferacaceae > A07HB70. The sequence continues at coordinate 109,737 of JAZKRX010000003.1, read as the reverse complement.
GAAGGCGTTCGTCGCCGGCGCGGACATCGAGCACATGTCAGAGATGAGCACGCCGGAGGCGCTCGCCTACGCCGAGACCGGCCACGACCTCTGCCGACAGATAACGGAGTTCCCCGCGCCCGTGATCGCCGCGGTGAACGGCTACGCCTTCGGCGGGGGCTGTGAACTCGCGCTCGCCTGTGACCTCCGGGTCGCGAGCGAGCGCGCGCTGGTCGGCCAGACGGAGATCGACCTCGGGATCGTCCCGGGGTGGGGCGGCACCCAGCGGCTCCCCCGTCTCGTCGGCGACGAGCTCGCGCGCCGGATGATCTTCTTCGGCGAGCGGGTGGACGCGAGCGACGCCAACGAGTACGACCTCGTCGGCGAGGTCGTCGCCCACGACGAGCTCGACGACCGCGTCAACGAGATGGCCGCGGACCTCGCCGCGAAGCCCCGCCACGCCCTGGCGGCCGCGAAGGACGCGCTCAACGCAACCCACGAGTCGGACCTGTCCTCGGGGCTGGCCTACGAACGCCGGACGTTCGCCGGGCTGTTCGGGACGCCCGACCAGCGCGAGGGGATGGCGGCGTTCGCCGAGGACCGCGAGCCGGAGTTCGAGTAGTCAGTCCGTCGCCGGCGCCGCCTCGCCCGGCGAGGCGTCGATGGTGTCGGACACCTGGGTGTAGACGAGCGCGAGCGCCGCGGCGCCGAGCGCGCCGGCGAAGAGGAAGGGGACAGACAGGCCGTAGCGGACGAGAAAGCCCGCCGCGGTCGGGCCGGCGGCGATCCCCAGGCCGAACGCCATCGTCAGCACCGAGAGCTTCGTCCCCGAGTCGCCCTTGCGCGCGAGGTCGCCCGCGAGCGCGAGCGACGGCGCGAACACCATCGCGACCGCGACCCCCTGGACCAGCCGTCCGGCGACCATCAGGAGCGGCGAGGCGACGGCGCCGGGGGTGACGAGGTACGCCTGGAAGAGCAGCGAGGGCACGAGGAGCACGAATCCGCCGACGATGAACGGCCGGCGGCCGTATCTGTCGCTCGCGCTCCCGATCGGTACCTGGAAGACGACGTTCGCGATGACGACGGCGGCAAACTGCACGGAGAAGAGAAACGGCCCCTGCCCGAGGGCGGCGTTGATGTCCTCTTGGAGCGTCGCGAAGACGGCGATACCAGTCGCCATGAAGAACGTTCCGAGGCCGAGGACGAACACGGGGTCGAAGTACGACTCGCCGGAAGGGTCACGGACGGCGATAGAGAGGTCGGCGCCCGCCTCCGCGCCCGTGTCCTCGGGGTCGTGGACGAACAGAGAGACGAGGACGAGGCTCACGAGAGCGCCCGCGACCGCGACGCCGAACGCGGCGGTGTAGCCCGAGACCGTCCCGCCGCCCAGGAGGGCGGGTAGCGCGTACTGGGCGACCGCGGTCGGCGCCGCGCCGCCGCCCTCGGTCGCGACGGCGCCGAGGCCACCGGTGACGAGCAGTCCGGCGACTATCGGGCCGAAGCCAAAGCCCGCCAGTCGGAAGGTGTTGAACACCCCGAAGTTGCCCCCGCGCTCCGTGTCCGCCGTCGAGTACTCGTTGACCAGCGCGATGGTGCCGGGGATGGTGAACGCGGCGCCGAGCCCCTGGATCGCCCGGATGGCGACCACGGCTCCGTACGATGAGACGAAGGGGTAGAGCGCGCTCGCGACCCCGAAGATGACGAGGCCGACGACGATGAACGCCTTCCGGCGCCCGGTTCGGTCCGAGAGCCGACCCGTGAACGGCTGGCCGAAGCTGTTGAGCAGCCCGAAAAGCGAGAGGACGATCCCGATGAGCAGGGGGACGGTCACCTCGCCGACGAGCGGCCAGACCGTCCCGACGAGGGCCGTGACGTCCACCTGCCCGCTGGCGATGTAGCCCGGGAGGACGATGATCAGAAACGAGTTCCCGAGCGCGTCGGCCATCCGGGCCATCGCGAGCGCGAGGACCCGGCGGTCGGTGTTTAGAACGCCCATTCAGGCGTCTCTCGCGCGGCGCACCTTTCACCGTTGTGTTGTCCACCGGAGCTAAGTGCGCAGGCCTGCGAACAGCTCGCATGGACCGTGTCACGCCGGACTGGGTCGAGAGGAAACTCGACGACGTCACCTACCCGGTGACACGCGCCGACGCCGCGGCGGCGCTCGCAGACACGGAGGTCGAGGTGGCGGGACGAGAGCGGAACCTCGGGCGTCTCGTCTCGCGGGCGGGCAGCGACGCCTTCCGTGACCCACAACACATCGTCGACGACCTGAACGCCGTTCTCGACGACGACCCGGACGGACACCCCGAGACGGGCGTCTGACCGATCCCACGGGCTTATGTGCCCGACCGCGTACCCCCGATCCATGAAATTCTGCGACGAGTGCGGCGCGATGATGAAAGCAGAAGGGGACGTCTGGCGGTGCGCAGAGGGACACGAGGAACCGCGTGACCGCGACGGCGAGAGCGGCATGACGACGACGGAGGGGCAGACCAGCGACGGCCCCGTCGACATGTCCGAGGTCGACGACCAGGATATCGGCCCGACGACCCGCGTCCAGTGCCCGAACCCCGACTGTGACTCGGAGCGGGCGCGCTACGAGATGAAACAGATCCGCGCCGCCGACGAGTCCGAGACCCGGTTTTTCACCTGTGTCAAATGTGACAAGAAGTGGCGCGAGGACGACCATTAGCGACGACGACCGGCTCCCGACCGTCCCGGACGAGCGGGTCCGGGCCGCGGAACTCGAGCCGGTCGAGACCCGCCACCGGACGCGGGTCACGCTTCCGACCGCGACGATCCGCGAACACACCCGACTCTACGCGGACGCCACGCTCGACGAGCGGACGCGGGCGGCCGGCGGGCCCGCGGACCCGCTCCGGTTCTTTTTTGCCGCGGCGCTCTCGTTCGACCCGCCGCTCGCGCCCGTCGTCGGGACCGCTACGATGCGCCCCACGGTCCGGCGCGAGGCACGGCGGCGCTTCGCCGAGGACCTCCGCGAGCGCGGCGTCGTGGACGTCGAGCGCGCCCGCTCGGAGCGGCTCCGGGCCGAGTCGGGCGACCGTATCCGAGCCACCGGCTACCGCGGGACCGTAGCCGTGGGCGACGAGCAGGTCCGGGCCGCGGGCTGGATCGGCGTCTGGACGACCGGCGGCGCGTTCCGGATCGCCGGCGGCGGCTACCCGGACGAGCGCATCGAGGGGGTCGACTACGACCCGGCGGGAGCCCGGGACGGGCTGTTCGACCTCCTGCGGGCGGTGCGATGACCGACGCCCCCGACGCGACCCCACCGGGGCCGTCGTGGACACGGGTCGAGTCGTCGAGCGAGACGGTGTTCGACCTCGGCCCCGTCGAGGTGACCGCCGCGACGGTCGTGTTCGAGGACCGCGGCCTGCGCGAGCGGGTGGCGGCGGAGACGGGTATCGACCGAACCTGGCGGTTCGCGTTCACGAGCCGCGTCGACGTCCCCGGGTCGTCGGGGTCGCGGGCGCTGCGCCGCCTCGTGACCGACCGGGCGCGGAGCGGGTTCACTGACCGCCTGCGGGCGCGTGGGTTCGAGGCGGTCGAACGCGCCGGCGAGCGGTCGCTCGGCGACGTCGACGTGGCACGGTACGTCGCCCGCGTGCGGGTCGAGGGCGTCGTCGTCGACGCGGAGGGGTGGCTCGACGCCCGGGCGGACCCCGAGCGAGCGCGAAGCTTCCTGCTCGCGGGCGGGGCTTACCCGCGTGGCGTGCGCGAGACGCCCGACGAGGCGACCCGGGCGGCGCTCGGAGACCTGTTCGATCCGGCGGAGTTCCGGAAAGAGCTCCTGCGGTTCGTCCGGCGCTAGCGGAGCGCCCGCAGGAGGCCGACGAGCGACACGCGGGCGGGCGCCGCGCCGACGAGCCGCGAGAGCGGGCCGGCGCGGACGTCGGGGCCGAGACGGGCGACGCTCGCGTCCCTGACCCGGACGTCCACGTCGACGCCGGCCTCGGCGGCAGCGCCGAGGGAGTCGAACGGAACCGGGAGCGCGTCGACGCTCTCGAACGCCCGTCGTGCCGCCGCGAGGGTCGGGAACGAGAGAACCACGCGGTCGCCGTAGCCGTCGATCTGGATCTCCTGCCCGTCGACCGTCGCCGTGAGGTCGGCCTCGACCGAGAGCAGGCGGTCCATCTACTCCTCGGGTTCGCGCGTGCGGATCTTCATCGTGCCGTCGAGGCGCCACTGGGCGTGCTCGGCGTCCTCGCCGACCTTCGACGGCACGTCGACGCGCATATCCTCGAACTCGTAGGTTATCTCCGCGCCCCGGCCGGTCAGGCGTTCGTAGAGTCCGATCGCAAGTTCGGGCCACGTCTGGGTCTCCTCGACCATCGCTTCGCCGCCGTCTGTCACCGCTGGCTTGTCGTCTGCCATAGACAACTAAAGGGGCGCCGGCGGCATAAATCGTCCCCTCAGCGCCGGCGGGCGAACGTCAGGTAGCCGGTGTGGCCGACGCCCGCGGTGGACGGCCGCGAGCCGCGGTCGTCGAACGTCATCCGGCGCTGGATCGTCTCGTACGTCTCGACCGCCGACAGCCCGGCCTCCGCGGCCGTGCGGTGGGCCGCCCGCGCGGACTCGACGAACGGCGCGTAGACGGCGACGAACGCGCCGGGAGCGAGCAGGTCGGCCGCCCGCTCTACGACGGCCGGCGCGTCGCCCGTGTCGAGGGTGAGAAGCTCCCACTCCCGTTCGGCCAGGTCGTCGAGGTCGTCGGTCACGTCGCCGGTCCGGACCGCGACGCGCTCCGCGACGCCCGTCACACGCACGTTCTCCCGCGCGACCTCGGCGAACTCGGGGTCGCGCTCGTAGGTCGTCACGTCGAGGCCGAGGCGCCCGAGGTAGGCCGCGAGGATGCCCGTGCCCGTGCCGGCGTCCAACACACGGTCCCCGGCAGCGGGGCCCGTGTGTCCGAGCACGAGGCCGACGTCACGGGGCATCATCGGCGCGCCCGTGCGGTCGAGGTGGTCGAAGAGATCCGGGCCGCGGGGCGCGCGGACGTCGAACGGCTCGTCGAGGTGGGTGTGGAGGACGTCGCCGTGGCTCGCGTCCTCGGGCACCGTCAGGACGCCGAGGTCGGTCTCCAGGTCGTCGCCCGGCGCACGGAGATACTCGCGGTCGCTCGTCCGGTGCTGGAGCAGGTACACCTACTCGAGACGGGAGACCGCGGCCGCGAGGTCGCCGTCCTCGGCTTCGAGCGCCTCCCGCGCGGCCGTCTCGCTCGCGCCCGTTCGGCCGACGACGAGGTCGACGTCGGCGTCGGGTATCTCGGGACCGTCGTCGTCCGCGCTCGCGTCGGCCTCGTCGCCGCCGGCGTCGCGCTCGCGCGACTCGGGCTCCCCGGCGATCTGGTAGGTCTGTGTTCCCTGTGCGTCCATCCGGGTCACCTCGGCGTCGGTGAACACGAGCTCCTCGTCGGGAGTGCGGATCACGACCTCCTCGGCCTCGAGCTCCGTCATGTCGATCCCCATCTGCTCCATCATCTTCTGCATCTTCCGGGGGTTCATCCCGCCTCCGAACATGCTCGGTCGGTCGGCTCGTGCCGAGAAAAGGGTGGCGAAGGGTCAGTCGCGGTCGCGCCGGTCGGCGTCGTCGGCCGACCCGCCGTCTACCTCGTCGCGCTCGTCGGCCGGGTCCGGAGAGCCTGTGTCCGTCCCGGTCGGCCGCTCGGCGCCGAGCGTGTCCGTCCGCGTCGGGTCCGGGTCGGGAACGCTCGTCGCCGCGGCCGTCGGCGTTGCGCCCTCCGGCGGTACGTCGAGGCCGAGGGCGTCGGCGTACCCGCGCGCGAAAAAGCGGAAGGCGAGGACCTGCGCGGCAAAAAGGAGCGGAAAGCCGACGAGGAGGAAAATGAGGACCTGCGCGACCCCGCCGCCGACGACGAGCGTCAGGGCCCCGGCGCCCCACGCGACGGCGTACTCCCGGCTCGTCCCCACCTCGCGGAGGCGGTCGAGGTCGAACGCACCGCCGATCGCGTCGTCGTGGACCATCCCGCAGAGGCCGGCAGGGGCGAGGTACGCGACCGCGAGGCCGACGACGAGCGCCACGAGGCCGAAGACGAGCGCCAGCACGGCCGAGACGCCGGCGAGCGCGTTCCCGGCGTCACCACCGGCGCCGGCTCCGACGGACAGTCCGGCGAACAGGAGCGCAAAGAGGATCGAGAGCACCACGAGCGGGAGCGAGTACGCGAGGACGACGACGAACAGCTTCAGGCCGTCGACGAAGACGTCGACCCAGTCGTCCCAGACCGGCGGCTCGACGCCGCCCTCGACCGTGTCGTCGAGGACCCGGACGAGATAGCCCTGGGTCAAGAGCTGTGGGATGAACGCGAACGGGAGGAGCAGAAAGCCGATGAGGATGATCGTGAGCAGCGACCCGACGAGGTTGATCAACACCGCGGCGAACAGGAGCGCGCCGCCGATCAGCATCGTTTTCAGTGCGTCGTCGCCGCGGGAGGGGTAGTCGATCTCGTCGGTGAGAGCCATAGTCGACTCTGGCGGGATCACAGTATAAAAAATCCCGACACGACGGTTTGATTTCCTCCGGCCACCAGCCCCGTTCCGTGTACGTCGCCGACAAACGCTGGCCGGACCTGGCCGACTACGTCGCCGAGGAGTCGCTGGCGGTCGTGCCGCTCGGGTCGACCGAACAGCACGGCCCCCACCTGCCGCTCTCGACCGACCACCGGATCGCCGAGTCGCTCGCCCGCGCCGCCACGGCGGAGACGGGCCACCTCTGTACGCCCACGGTGAACGTCGGCGTCTCGCCACACCACCGTCAGTTCCACGGGACGATGTGGGTCGACGCGCCCGTCTTCCGGGACTACGTCGAGTCGATGACGCGCAACCTCGCGTACCACGGGGTCGACCGCGTCGTCTTCGTCAACGCCCACGGCGGGAACGTCGAACACCTCCGCGAGGTCGGCCGACGGCTCCGGGACGACGGCACGCTCTACGCCGTCGAGTGGATGTGGGACGAGTCGATCCCGGACCTGATCGAGGAGGTCTTCGAGCGCCCGGGCCCCCACGGCGGCCCGAAGGAGACGTCGATGCTCCTCCATCTGGATCGCGAGAACGTCGCCGAAGAGCGCATCGCGGACGCCCGCGACGGCGGCCTCGCGGACGTCGAGAGCTACGACTACCGCACCCACGGGTCCCGGACGTTTTACGACGCCATCGACAACACCGAGAACGGCGTTCTCGGCGACCAGACCGACGCCTCTCCGGAGATCGGCGCGAGGCTGTTCGACGCCGCGTGCGAACAGCTGGTGGCGCTCTTAGAGTGGCTGGACGACCAGCCCCGCGCGGACCTGATGGCGAAGCCCCACGTCGACCCACAGCCAGGGAGCCGGCGGTAGCGGCCGCGCCCAACGCTTTAGCCCCTCGGGCGCCACCGGCGAGCCATGTTCGACCCCGGCGATCTCGAAAAAATCCGCGACGCCCACGACGCGTGGCGCGCGGAGACCTACGAGCCGACCGTCGAGCGGTTCGGCGAGCGCAAGGCGGCGTTCACCACCGACACGGGCGGCCAGACGGTGAAGCCGCTCTACACCCCCGACGACGTCGCCGACCTCGACTACGGCGCGGACCTCGGGTTCCCGGGCGAGGAGCCGTACACTCGCGGGATCTACTCGACGATGTACCGCGGGCGGCTCTGGACGATGCGCCAGTACGCGGGGATGGGCACCGCCGAACAGACCAACGAGCGCTTTCACTACCTCTTAGAGAACGGCCAGACCGGGCTGTCGATGGCGTTCGACCTCCCGACGCAGATGGGGTACGACTCGGACGCGGCGATGGCCGCCGGCGAGGTCGGCAAGTCGGGCGTCGCCATCGACACCGTCGAGGACATGCGGACGGTGTTCGACGGCATCCCGCTCGACGAGGTGTCGACCTCGATGACGATCAACGCGCCCGCGGCCGTCCTCCTCGCGATGTACATCGCCGTCGGGGACGAGCAGGGCGTCCCGCGCGAGGAGCTCCGGGGCACCATCCAGAACGACGTGTTGAAAGAGTACGTCGCGCGCAACACCTACATCTACCCGCCGGCGGCGTCGATGCGCATCATCACGGACGTCTTCGAGTACTGCGCCGCGGAGACGCCGAGCTTCAACACCATCTCGATCTCGGGCTACCACATCCGCGAGGCCGGGTCGACGGCGGCCCAGGAGGTCGCGTTCACCCTCGCGAACGGGATCGAGTACGTCGAGGCCGCCGTCAAGGCGGGCCTGGACGTCGACGAGTTCGCGCCGCGGCTGTCTTTCTTTTTCGCCTCCTACAACAACGTCTTGGAGGAGGTCGCGAAGTTCCGGGCCGCCCGGCGGATGTGGGCGAAGATCATGGACGAGCGGTTCGGCGCGGAGCGCGAGAAGTCGAAGCAGCTCCGGTTTCACACCCAGACCGCGGGCTCGACGCTCACGGCCCAGCAGGTCGAGAACAACGTCGTCCGGGTGGCGTACCAGGCGCTCGCGGCGGTGCTGGGCGGCACGCAGTCGCTTCACACCAACGGGAAAGACGAGGCACTCAGCCTCCCGACCGAGGAGTCGGTGCGGACAGCCCTGCGGACCCAGCAGATCCTCGCCCACGAGTCGGGCGCGGCAGACACCATCGACCCGCTCGCGGGCAGCTACTACGTCGAGTCGCTGACCGACGACGTGGAGGCGGAGGCGTTCGAGATCATCCGGGAGGTCGACGACCGCGGCGGGATGCGCCGTGCCATCGAGGAGCAGTGGGTCCAGCGCCAGATCCAGGACGTCGCCTTCGACCGGCAGGAGGAGATCGAGGACGGCGACCGGGTCGTCGTCGGGGTCAACGAGTACCAGGTCGAAGACGATGACCGCGAGGTCGACTTAGAGGAGGTCTCGGAGGACGAGGAGGGGGCCCAGGTCGAGCGCGTCGAGGCGGTGCGGGCGGAGCGGGACGACGGTGAGGTGGAGGCGGCGCTCGCGGACGTTCGCGAGGCCGCGGCGAGCGGCGAGAACCTGATGCCCCGGCTGGTCGAGGCGGCGAAGGCGCGTGCGACGGTCGGCGAGATCTGTGACGCGCTCCGCGAGGAGTTCGGCGAGTACCGGCCGGGCGCCTAAGCGACGACCGGTTCCCGGTCGAGGAGCGCGAGCGTCGCGTCGGTCAGCTCGCTCTTGCGGTGTTCACACATCAGGTGGATACGGAGCGCGTCGGTGTCTTCGGTCGACTCGCCACAGAGGGGGCAGTCTGTCCGCGCCGAATTTATCATTTACGTTCGTTATAGATACGGGGGGACGTATAGCGTTGTCGGTCGGGTGCGTTTTTGACCGGGGGTGACCAGAGGTAGATATGGAGTTCCACCACGTCGGCGTGGCGACACCCGACGCGGCGGAGTTCGCCGCGACGCTCTCCGACCCGTTCGACCTCTCGATCGTCCACGAGGAGGAGTTCGACGGCCTCCGGATAGTGTTTCTCGACGGCGGCGGCGGCTACGTCGAGGCGCTGGAACCGCTGAGGGAGACGGGCCCGGTCGCGCGCTTTCTCGACCGACGCGGGGCTGGCATCCACCACCTCGCGCTGGCCGTCGACGACCTGCCCGCGAGCCTCGACGCCGCGCGCGCCGCGGGCGTCGAGCCGGTCGACGACGAGCCGCGGCCGGGAGCGTGGGGCCACGAGGTCGCCTTTCTCCGTCCGGAGACGACCGGCGGGATACTGGTCGAACTCGTCGAGGAGGGCGCGTGAACGACCCGCTCGCGTACCGGGCGCGCGCGACACCCGGCGAGACGGCGCTGGTCGACGCCACGACGGACGAGGAGTGGACAGTCCGGGAGCTGGACGCGGCCGTCGAGGAGACGGCGGGCCGGCTCGCCGACCTCGGCGTCGCGGCGGGCGACCACCTCGGCCTCGTCCTCCCGCCTCGGCCCGCCTCCGTCCGGCTCGTCCACGCCGGCCTCCGGCTCGGCGCGACGCTCGTGCCGCTCTCACACGCCCTCACCCCGGCTGAGCTGGGGCCGCGGCTGGAGCGGGCGGACGTGAGCGTGGTGGTCTGTGCCGAGTCGACGGAGGACGCCGTCGCGGAGGGGACGGACCTGCCGACGGCGTCGGTCGACGACCCGAGCGAGGAGGGGGTCGTCGGGCTCGGGGAGGCCGAGGCGGTCGACCCGCCACGCCACGACTGGGCAGGAGCTGACACAGTTCTCCTCGGGCACACCTCGGGGACGACGGGCGAGCCGAAGGTCGTGGTGTTGACGGCCGCGAACCTGCTCGCGAGCGCGCTCGCCTCGGCCGCACGGCTGGGGATGACTCCGGACGACCGCTGGCTGGTCACGCTCCCGCTCCACCACGTCGGGGGGCTCTCGCCCGTCCTCCGGATGCCCCTGTACGGCTCGACGGTGGTCCTCCGGCGTGGCTTCGACCCCGGCCCCTGTGTCGACGACGTCGACGAGTACGACGCCACCCGCGTCTCGCTCGTCCCGACGATGCTCCGCCGGATGCTCGACCGCCGTGGGACGCTCCCCGGGTCGCTCCGGACCGTCCTGCTCGGCGGCGCGCCGGCGCCCGTGTCGCTGATACGGCGCTGCCGGAACTACTCGGTGCCCGTCGCGCCGACGTACGGCCTGACCGAGACGGCCTCCCAGGTGGCGACGGCGACGACGGCGGAGGCGTACGCCGACTCCGAGACGGTCGGGCGGCCGGTGCTTTTCACCGACGTGACGGTCGTCTCGGAGGAGGGCGACCCGCTCGCGCCCGGCGAGGTCGGGGAGCTAGTCGTCGACGGCCCGACCGTCTCGCCGCGGTACTACGACGACGTCGAGGCGACGGCGGCGGCCCACGGCCCCCACGGCCTCCACACCGGCGACGTGGGCTACCGCGACGACGCCGGGCGGCTCTACGTCTACAACCGGCTCGACGACCGGATCCTGACCGGCGGCGAGCTCGTCGACCCGGGCGAGGTTGTCGACGCGGTCCGGAGCCACCCCGACGTGACCGACGCCGCCGTGGTCGGACTCCCCGACGAGGAGTGGGGCGAACGGGTCGCGGCGCTGGTGGTCGGCAACGTGGACGCAGTGACGGTCGACGCGCACCTCCGCGAGCGGCTGGCGGGGTTCAAGCTTCCGCGCGTGGTCGGGATCGCAGACCACCTGCCGCGGACGGACTCGGGAACCGTCGACCGGCAGGCGCTCCGCGAGCGGCTGGCGGTCGTGCGCGAGAATCCGGGGCCGGACGAGCGGAGCGACCGGAGCTAGCGCCCGACAGAGCGCTCCAGCGACTCGACCCGCGGCGATCGTGTCACTACGGCGTGATAGTCGCCGTCCGGGCGCAAAAGCGGAACCGTTCGCGCGGCGGCGCGGTTCGCCGACGTTATGCGTCGGCGGTCTGAGCGCCTTCGTATGGAAGACCCGACGTCGGACGTGGGGCAGGTCGACCCGGAGGACGCCCCGGAGTGTGCGACCTGTGGAGAGCGGATCGTGAACTCGGCGACCCACCGCGTGGTGACGTGGGTCGAGGACGACGAGGTACGGCACCGGCACTTCTGCGACGACGCCTGCCGCGCGGACTGGTCCGGCTAGGCGAGGTCGGCCCGCGACGCCGGGAACCGCCCGAGCAGGTACGCGAACGCGAGAGCCGCGACCACGGGCACGAGCGCGAGCGAGAGGAGGAGAAACGTCGTCCCGAGCGAGAGCCGGGTCGCCGCGGCCCCGACGACGGCAGAGCCCGGCGCCTCGAGCGCCAGCGCCGTCCCGCTGAACAGGGCGTAGGCGCTCGCGCGGCTCTCGTCCGGCAGCGCCCCGAGGACGTACGTGTCGAGCGCCGGGAAGAGGGCGTGGACGACGAGGCCGACGACGACGCTGACGGCGAGCAGCGCGGGGAGCCCCGGCACGACCGCGAGCGTCGCGACCGAGAGCGCGAACGCGAACACGAGTCCGAGGAGAAACGGCACCGTCGGCAGCCGGTCGGCGAGCCGCCCGCCGAGCACCATCCCGGGGATTCCGGCGGCGAACAGGAGCGCCAGCGCGCCGCTCGCGACGCCCGGCGCGGCGCCACGCTCGGTCACGAGGAAGGTGACGTAGAAGTTGAACAGCCCCTGCCAGACGAAGCCGGCCGTGGCGACGACGGCGACGCCCGCCGCGAGCACCCGCCAGTGCGCGAGCGCGGCCCGCAGGTCCCGGTCCGGCGCCGTCGCGGCCGGCAGGTCGGTGACCGCGGCGGCGAAGAGTACCGCGCCGACAGAGAGCCCGGCGAGCGCGCCGAGGAGCGCGAACGTCGCCCGCCAGTCCGCGAGCGCGACCGTCGCGAACACGACGCCCGGCGCGGCGACGGCGGCGACCTGCGACACGGCGCCGTGGACCCCGAGCGCCCGCCCCACGCGCCCGGGGAACAGGTCGCCGACCAGCGGCACCGCGGCGCCGATGTAGACGCCCGAAGAGAGGCCGACGACTGCCGCCCCGACCCGGAGCGCCGCGAGCGACCCCGCGAGCGCCGCGAGGACCGACCCGACGACGAGCACGACGCCGCCCGCGGCGACGACGAGTTCGCGTCGGACGCGCGTGACGAGATACGCCGAGACGGGCCGGCCGGCGGCGCTCCCGGCCCACGCCAGCGAGACGACCACGCCGACGGCGGCCGGGCTCGCGCCGAAGGCGGCACGGAGCGTCTCGACCAGCGGCGCGAACGCCGTCCGGCCGAGGTTTGTGAGCGCGAAGAGGAGACAGAGCGACCCGAACAGTGCGGTCGGTCCCTCGCGGTCCACGCGGTCGCTCGCACCGCACCGGACCCAAGGGTTTCGCTTCGCTCGCCCCACCCGTCGCCAAACGCTCATTAGCGCCGGGCGGGAGGTGCGAGCGTGATAACGACAGCACGGATGGCGGCGGTCGACCGCAACGCCGCCGCGCTGGGCGTCCCGCAGCGGGCCCTGATGGAGTCGAGCGGGCGGGCCGTCGCCGACGCCGTCCGGGCGGTCGCCGACCCGGGCGACGCAGTCGCGGTCGTCTGTGGCCGCGGGAACAACGGCGGCGACGGCGCCGTCGCCGCCCGCCACCTCTCCGGGTTCGACCGCACCGCGTACCTCCTCGGCCGCCCCGAGACGATGTCGACCGAAATCGCGCGCGCGAACTGGACGGCGCTTTCGCGCGCGGAGGCCGACGCGCGGGCGGTGACCGACTCACGGGCCCTCGACCTCGGCGACCCGGACGTGGTCGTCGACGCAATGCTCGGCACCGGCGCCACGGGCGCGCCGCGGGAGCCCGCCGCGACGGCGATCCAACGGGTCAACGCGAGCGGCGCGACGGTCGTCTCGGTGGACGTGCCGAGCGGTATCGACGCCGACACGGGCACGGCGGCGGGCGACGCCGTCGACCCCGACCGCGTCGTGACCTTCCACGACGACAAGCCCGGGCTCGCGGCGTACGACGTGACGGTGGCCGACATCGGCATCCCCGCGGCGGCCGAGCGGTTCGTCGGTCCGGGCGACCTGCCCGCGACGCGGTCGCCGACCGCCCACAAAGGCGACGGCGGTGAGGTGCTGGTGGTCGGCGGCGGCCCGTACACGGGCGCACCGGCGCTCGCGGCACAGGCGGCGATGCGCGCCGGCGCGGACCTCGTGCGCGTCGCCTGTCCCCGGGGGGTCGCCCGCGAGGTCCAGTCCTACGAGCCCGGCCTGATCGTGGAGCCGTTCGACGCCGACCTGCTCACCGCGGCGCGGGTGCCCGACCTGCTCGACCGCGCGGCCGCCCACGACGCCGTCGTCCTCGGTCCCGGCGTCGGAGCCGCGGACGCGACCGCCGAGGCGGCGGGTGACTTCCTCGCTGCCTTCGACGGCCGCGCCGTCGTCGACGCCGACGCCCTCGGGGCGGTGCCAGAGACGGACGCGACGCTCGTCTGTACGCCCCACGCCGGCGAGGCGCGGGCGATGGGCGCGGACCTGCCCGGCGACGCCGACCGAGAGCGTCGCGAGGCGGCGACCGCGGCCCTCGCCGCGGAGTACGACGCGACGGTCCTCCTGAAGGGCCGCCACGACGCCGTCGCGACCGCGCGCGAGGGCGAGGGGCCGCGGACCCGCGTCTCCCGGACCGGCACCCCCGCGATGACCGTCGGCGGCACGGGCGACGTGCTGGCGGGCGTGACCGGCGCGCTGCTGGCCGTCTCCGAGCCGTTCGCGGCCGCCTGCGCCGCCGTCTACGCGAACGGGATCGCGGGCGAACGCGCGGCCGACGGCCGGGACCGAGGACTGGTCGCCGCGGACCTGCTCGCCGAACTCCCGGCGGCGCTTGGGGGTGAGGGCGGTGACCGGATCTGACGGCGACGACCCGGACCTCACCCACGTCGACGAGTCCGGGCGGGCCGAGATGGTCGACGTGGGCGCGAAACCCGACAGCCGGCGCCGCGCCGTCGCCCGGGGGACGATCCACCTCCGCGAGCCCACCGTCGCGGCCGTGCGCGCGAACGACGTCGAGAAAGGCGACGTGCTGGCAACGGCGCGGGTCGGCGCGATAGACGCCGTCAAGCACACCTGGGAGACGGTCCCGCTCTGTCACCAGATCCCCGTCACGAACGTCGAGACGACGTTCGACGTCTCGGACGGCGCGATCACCCTGACCGTCGCCGTCGAGACGACCGGGAAGACCGGCTGCGAGATGGAGGCGCTCCAGGGCGTGACGACGGGGCTGAACGTCGTCTGGGACATGGTGAAGGCGGCGGAGAAGGACGAAGCGGGGGCGTATCCGGCGACACGCATCGGCGACGTGCGGGTTGTCGAGAAGACGAAAGAGCGAGTGAACTGAGCCGCCGACAGGTTCAGGCACCGGTCGGACGACCCCTCGTCGTGGTCTCCCGGGAGAACCTCGTGATCGGCCTGTGCGTGCTGCTCGCGCTCCCCGCCGCGTTCGTCGTCGACGAGTGGACCGCCGTGCCGACGTGGCTCGGGATGGCGGTCTTCTTTCTCGTCGGCGTCGGTCTGCCACAGGCGATCAACGGCTACCTCGACCGACGGTCGACGACCGACGGCGGCTGAAGGCAGTTACCCGTCACGGTACTCGGGCGACCGTGCCCTCCAGACGGCAGTACCTCGCGGCGCTCGGTACCGGCGGCGCCGCCCTCGGCGTCGGCGCGGTCACCGGCGTCGTCACCGTCCCGCGCGTCTCGCCGGCGTGGACGCGGTGGCAGACCGGGCTGAACGGCGTCGGGCGCCACGCGGTCCTCGACGACGGTCGCCTCTACCTCACCGGCCGGTCCTCACTCGTCGCCCTCGACGCCGAGACGGGCGAACGGCGGTGGTCGGCGCGCCTCGACAGGGAACCGCGCTACGGCGTCGCGGCAGACGAGCCCTCCGTCTTTGCCGGGAACCGTGCACTCGTCGCGTTCGCCCCGACCGGCACGGAGCGGTGGCGCCGCCGGCTCGACGAGGTGGTCCCCGACGCGCGCGACGGCGAGCGCCTGAGCGCCGTCCCGCTCCCCGGCGGCCCCCTCGTCGTCGCCGTCTCGGGCCGGCGATCGGTCGTCGCTTTCGACGCCACGGACGGTTCTCTCCGGTGGACGACGCCGCTCGACGGCGATATCAGTCGCGCCGTCCGGTCGGGCGACCGCGTGGTCGTGCCCGTCGGGACGGATGGGGGGAGCGACCTCGTCGCCCTCGATACGACCGACGGCGCCGAGCGCTGGCGGCGGTCGTTCGACGAGCGGGCGGGCGACCTCGCCGTCGACGGCGACGTCCTCGTCTACGCGCGGTCGCGGGGCGGCGGCGACGGACTGACCGCACTCGACGTCGCCTCCGGCACGGTCCGGTGGGAGCGGTCGACGACAGCGTCCGCCGTCTCTGTCGCCGCAGAGACGGTCTACGGCGTCGCCGGCGAGCCGGACCGGACCGCTCGACGAACTCCAACGCCACGGGGAGAGGTGTTCGCGCTGGCGGCGGCGACCGGTCGGCGGCGGTGGCGGACCGCCGGACGCGACTACCCGACCACCGCGCCGACGCGGGGCGGTGGGGCGGTCTACGTCGGGACAGAGCTGGTCGACGACGACGGACACCACGAGACGGGCGCGCTGTCGGCGTTCGGAGCCGACGGCCGTCGTCAGTTCACGCACGGGGTCGGCAGGGACCACCACCCGACCGCGCCGCCGGTGGTCGGGACGCGAGGGCGGGTGTATCTCGTCACGGACGAGAGCGTGGTGGCACTCCAGAAGCGGTAGAGCGCTACGCCGGCAGCGTTCCGGCCCGCGAGCGCGCCTGCTCGACGACACTCGGGCGCGCGCGAAACTCCAGCAGGACGTGGTCGTCCTCGTAGGCCTCGGTCTCGACCTCGCCGTTGTCGTGGACCCACGAGACGAGACTCATCGTCTCGTCGGTCATCGGGAGGTAGAGCCGCTCTTCCTGCCAGTCGGGGAGTTCGTCGTCGACCCGCTCGCGGAGGTCGCCGACCCGCTCGCCGGTCAGGCCGGAGACGGCGACGGGGTCCGGGGCGAGCGCCTCGAGGGCGACGCGCTTGCGTTCGAGCTCGTCGTCGCCCACCTCGTCAATCTTGTTCAACACCGTGACGATCGGCGCCTCGTTCCGGCGCGCGAGGGTGTCGTGACAGGTGACGAGCTTCTCGCGCATCTCCGCGACGGGCTCGCTCGCGTCCACGACGAGGAGGACGAGGTCGGCGTGGTAGACGGAGTCGAGCGTCGAGCGAAAGGAGTCGACGAGCCAGTGGGGCAGGTCGGAGACGAACCCGACCGTGTCGGTCACCAGCACCTCGCGCGGCCCGACCTCGGCGCGGCGGGTGGTGGTGCCGAGCGTCGTAAAGAGCCGGTCCTCGGACTCGGCGGTCCGGTCTAAGTCGGGGTGGAGCGCCTCGTTCTCGTCGACGTCGTGGTCGGCCGCCAGCCGCCGGAGCAGGGTCGACTTCCCGGCGTTTGTGTAGCCCGCGAGCGCGACGAGGTCGAACCCGGAGGCGCGGCGCTTCTCGCGGCGGCGCTCCTCGGTCTCGACGGCCCGGTCGAGCTCGTCCCGGATCTCTGCGATCTGGGCCTTGATGTCCTGCTCGCGGCTCTCGTCGTACTCGCCGAGGCCCATGAACCCGGGGCGCTCGTCGCGCTTCGCGAGCGAGGCCTTCGCCTCGGCGCGGGGGAGTTCGTACCGCAGCTCGGCGAGTTCGACCTGGAGCTGGGCGGTCCGGGTGTTGGCCCGCTGGCCGAATATCTCGAGGATGAGCGTGAAGCGGTCTATCACCTCAACGCCGGTCGGGAGCTTCCCCCCGATGTTGTACGTCTGGTAGGGGCCGACCTGGTTGTCGACCACGACGGCCTCGGCGCCCGTGCTGGCGACGACGCCGGCTATCTCCTCGACCTTGCCCTCCCCGAACATGTACGCCGCGTCCTCCGTCCGGGTCTGGGTCACCTCGCCGACGACCTCGTAGCCGGCGGCGCGGGCGAGGTCACGGATCTCGGCGAGGTCCGCCTCGCCGCCGTCGACACGCTTGGCGACGACGGCCGGCGTGGCGTCCTCAGTGCGCTCGCGAGACGTGGTGATGGCTGGTGGTCACCTCTCGTGGAGATAGCGCCCGCGAACTATTCAAACTTCCCGGCGTCAGGGTGTCACGCCGAGCAACCGGACGGCGACCATCACGAGGAGGAGCAAGAGCACGACGACGAGCAGTCCCCCGAGCAGGATCAGCCGTCCGGGGCGGAGCGGGTCGTCGCGCCGAGCCTCTGCCATCGCCTCGCCTACGGCCGGGAGGCACAAAACCCCCGTGGTGGGCCGAGGCCGGCCGCTCTGTACGGGGGGCGTCCGGCCGGGGTCCACCCCGCGAACGCCCGGCGCTGCCGTCGTCACACACCGACCGCCCGAGACGTGTCGTCGACCACGGGCTGGACGGGGGCTCTGGACGCCACGCGCCGGCGGAGGGCTCGGGGACGCGAGCCCCGAGCCGTCCCTCGCTAGTCGCCGACCGTCGCGCGGACGACGCGGACGTCGAAGACGTCGACGGTGGTCCCGGACTCGCTCAGTCCGATCTGGTAGAGCATCACGATCCGACTCGTCTGTCCGGAGACGGTGTAGTCGAACACCACGACCGCCTCGTTGCTCTCGAGGTCGAACTGTCCGCCCGACAGGTAGCCGTCGAGCGTCTCGTTCCGGAGGTCCGACTGGTACCAGGCCTCGTCGTCCGGAAGCGAGGCGGCGCTGGCGCCGTCGAGATAGATGCTCGCGCTGGTCGGCGGGACCTCCTGTCTCGTCGACTCGTTGACGTCCGTACACCGGACCCGGCGGTAGGTCCGGTTGTTCGTGCTGTTGAACACCGAACGGTCGGTGAGTTCGAGCGCCCCCGGCTCGCAGTCGTACGAGACCGCCGAGACGTTTATTAGGTTACCGTCGTCCGCCGCCGCGGAGAAGTCGAATCCGCCACGGTACTCGGGGTCGTTGATGTCGTACGAGCCGTTTATTTGGTTGACGTCCGGGTTGTCGTACCCCAGCTGGGGGCTGACAGACCGGCTGCCCACGGTGAGCCGCGCGGTCGTCGGCCTGTGGACGATGGCCTGGGTGCTGGTGATGTCCGTCAGGATATCCTGGAACACGGCGTCGAGTTCCGACGCGTCGGCCGCGAACCGGTACTGGCCGCCGGTCTCGTTTGCGACGTCTCGCAGCAGGTCCTCGTCGGCCCCGCCGCCGAACCCGATGGTGTAGATGGTGACGTTGTTCTCGGCCGCGCGCTCGGCCTGGTCGATGGTGTCCTCGTCGAGTTCGTCGTTGTCGACGCCGGTCACGCTGTTTTTGCCGTCGCCGAGCAGGATGACAACCTTCTGGCTCCCGGTGTCCGCCCGGAAGTCGTGCATCGCGTTGCCCTTCCGGAGTCCGGTCGAGATGTCCGTCCCTCCGCCGTCGTCGTACCTCTCGATCGTCGTGTTCGCGCGGCCCTTGTCGCCGGTCAGGTAGTTGTCCGTGCCGGTCGTCTCGAGGTACCGCGACTCGGTAGTGAACCCGACGAACCCGACCCGGTCGGTCGAACTGTTGATCTGCCCGGTGAAGTTCTTTGCCGCGTCGCGGGCCGCGTCGATCTTGCTCTGGTCGGGACACGAGGTCCCGGTCCCGCCGGTGCCGTCGGCACACCCGCCCATCGACCCGGACTCGTCCATGACGAACACGACGTCGATCGGGCGGCGGTAGACCGTGTCGCCGGAGACCTTCTCGACGTAGCTGGATTGGGTGCCGTTCCCGATTGGGACCGCGACGGTCCGGTAGGTGTTGTTCACGCCCTTCCCGACCGTGATCTCGTCCGTCGACGTCGAGGAGGCGTATGACGGCGCGCTCGCCGGGCCGCCGTCGGACGTGACCGACGCCATGCTCGCGTCGCTCAGGTTGATCACCTGGTTCGCGGAGTCGTTCGCCCGCCTGGGGAGCCACGACTGCGGCAGGTCGACACGGGCCGTCCGGTTCGACGGGTCGGTCGACGCGGCCACGCCCGTCTCCGACTCCAGGTAGTCCGCCCACGCGTCGTAGTACTGGGACGTGACCACGATGCTCGCGCTCGTCGGGCGCTGACAGGCCGTCCCGTTCACCAGGGCGGCGTCGGCCGTCGCGCTGACACGCTCGCTCTCGGTCGCGTTCTTCAGGACGGTCACCGTGCGGTCGTCGATGAAGCCCGTGAGGTTGTACGTCGTTACCGCGATGCTGCCGTTCCGCGCCGTCAGCGACGGCGGAGCGGTGACGACGCTCGACTCCCCGTCCGGCGCGACGGCGAACCGGCCGCCGCCCTGCACCGCGACCGACGAGCCGTCGTCGCGCTCGTAGACCACGGTGGACAGCGGGAGGCTGACGGAGCAGGCGCCGCCGCTCACCGACACGTTCACGTGGCCGCTCTCGCCCGTCGGGAGCACCCTGACCTGCCCGGGGTTGACCCCGCGAAGCTGGAACTGCGTGGTGTTCACTCTCGTCCCCGAGAGCGCGACGAGCCGTCTGTCGGCCTGTCCGAGCGACGTGTCCGCCCCCGTGGCGGCGGCGTCGCTCTTGAGGTCGGACACCGCGGCACCGCCGAGCAACAACACGGAGGCGATGCCGGCCGTCACCACCCCGATGAGCAGGACGTACCCGACGACGTCGGAGACCCCACGCTCGTCGGTCCGTCCGGTCACGACAGCCGCACCTCCACCCGCGGCGACTGGACGAACACCCGGCCGACGTCACACTCGAGCGTGTCGGTCGCGCCGTCGTAACTGAACCCCCGGCTGGTCAGCGCCTCGCGCCACGCCGTCTCGTACGGCCCGTCGACCGAGACGGTGACCTCCGTGGCCGTCGGGTGGGGCCGGCTCTCCGGGAACGAGACGCCGGTCCGGTTCGCCGGCGCCCGGGCCTGACGCTCGGTCGCGCGGATCGTCACCGGCCCTCCGCCGAACACGGTCGACCCGCTCGGCCGGAGCCGAACGACGGTGACGCTGGCGTGGTCGTTGGCGGGGTCACACCGGAAGCCCGCGCCCGTGAGCAACACCCCCTCTCGCCGGTCGCCGCCGCGGGCGAGGAGCCCCGACTGGTAGGAGACGTTCCGGTCGTTCGCCTCGTACCTGATCGACCACGGACGGTACGTCTCCGAGAACATCGTCCCGGTGGCGTTCGAGACCGTCACCGTCACCTCCGTCCGGTTGTCCATCCGCAACGACCCGCCCGCGAGCGCGATCGACGAGCGGTAGCCCGGCGCCGCGCCGTTCGCGACCTCGTTGATCCCGGCGCCGGCCGAGCGCATCAGCGACACCGACGCCTCGGTCTGCTCGAACCGCACGACGTCCTGGATCGACCCGGTTCCGACGACCGAGACCAGACCGACCGAGGTGACGATCAGCGAGAAGACGAGGACGAACGACACCATATGACTCACCGCGCGGCCGCGGTCGCTCACGGCCCGTCGCCCGCTGTCAGGCCGGGCTGGTCCCCCGTTCTGTGGCCTGCGGTTCGGCGTCCCCCCTGCTCGTCCGCGACGTCGGCCCCCTCACCCGCGCCCGAGCAGGCGGACACGCCCTCGGCGACGGCGGCCCGGCCCACGACGGCTCTCTCGTAGGGCGCCGGCCGACCGTGAGCGTGGCCTGACATCTGTGTCACGTATTGGACAGTCGGGGATAAATATCGTTCGGCCAGTTCGCACGCGTGAGAACGCGTCCGTGGCGGTCCGGTCGGCCGATCCAGAGCTGACACGTCACCCGGGGCCGACGAACCGCCACTGAGTCCGTAGTCACGAGCGACCGCACGAGGCGCGTGTAACCGGTGCAGTCCCGTATCGACGGCCAGATCGCGACCGGTCAGTTCTAGGGGTACTCGGCCCGGTCACGGCGGTCCGCCTCCTGGCGGCGATCCTCCCCCTCCTCCGCCGGTCGGGGACTCCTTCGTCTCCGAGGCGTCGTTACCCGCCTCGTCCGTGACGGTCACCCTGACCTCGTAGTCGTCGGGAGAGCCGGGGAAGCCGTCGAAGTTGACGTTCTCGCCCGCGGAACCACCGCCCACCGTCCTCGTCTCCGTCTCGACGACGGTACCGTCACTCTCGTCGACCAGTTCGAAGGTCACCTCGCTCAGGTCGTCGTCGGGGTCCGAGACGTCCACGCTCGACATGATCTTCCCCGATTTCCCCGGGCTGTCGACCGTGAACGAGTCGATGGTCGGGGACGTCCCACCCCCACCGCCGCTGCTGGCGGAGACGTCGACCGACCGGGTCGTCACCCGGCCGTCGTCGTCGTACGCCTTGATCACGACGCGGTCGATGGGGTCGCCGTCGAACGTCTCCAGGTCCGTGAACACGAACGGGTTGCCGTCGCTGGCCTGGAGGTCGTCCTCGTCCTGGAACTCGCCCTCGTCGTCGTAGGTGAACGCGACCACCTCGTCGAGGTCGCCGTTGGGGTCGGTGACGTCGACCGTGAACGAGTCGAGTCTCGTGTCGTCGTCGTCGTCTCGCTCGAAGTCGACGCTGTTGATGACCGGCGCCTCCGGCGTCCCGCCGGTCGCCCCCGGCGCGATGGTGTACGTCGAGACGAAGTTCCGCTTGTTGCTCGTCTCGTACCGGACGGAGATGTTGAACGTCTCGCCGAAGGTGTCGTACTGGTTGTCGGGGTCGTCGAGTGACCCGGCGTAGAACTCCCCGATCGTCACGCTCACGTCGTCGTTCGCGCCGACCGTCTCGGCGGACTCAAGCTGGACCAGCGTCCCGTTTCGGAACACCGTGACGTTCCGCGTGTACGCCTTCGTCGTGCCGATCCGGATCTCCGCCGCGTCGTCGGCCGTCGGGTTGTAGATGCCGTCCACGGCCGGGTCGGCGGGGTTCACCGCCACGTCCGTGATGGTCACGCTCTCCGACGAGAAGTCGTTCGCGAGCGTGAACCCCAGCCCGGCCGCCGAGTTGTTGGCGTCGACGTTGACCGAACTCGCCGACCCGCTGACCAGACGGAGTCCAGAGACCCGGACCAGCCGGGTCACCGTGCCGGTCCGGTTCGCCGGACCGGTGATCGTCAGCGTCACCGAATACCGGCCCGGCGTCGAGTACGTCGTCGTCACGTTCGACGCGGCGGACTCGTTGCCGGTCACCTCCGCGGTCCCGTCGTCGTCGAGGTCCCACGCGTAGGTGTAGTTGCCGTCGATGAACGTCACCGTGTTGGACTCGAACGTCACCGCCTCGCCTGCCGTGGGCCGTGCCGGAGCGTACTCGATGCCGCTGACGACCGGCGCGAGGTCGTCCTGGTACAGGCTACTCCCCTCGGCCCTGGCCGCGGTCGCGTTCTCCGCGATCCCGACGTTCGCGGCGACGCCGAGGTCCGCGTCGGCGCCCGGGACCGACCTGTCCGGGGGGGTCGCCTGGATCCGAACCGTCCGCGGCCCGGCCCGGTCGACCCGGATCGTGCTCTCGTTGTTCACCGGGACGGTGACGGTCGTCGCTATCTCCGGGTCCGCGCTCGTCAGTTCGAGGCAGGCGTTGCCCGCCGAACAGGAGACCACGTCGACGTAGTACGGCGTGTCGGCGACCTGCGCCGGCACCTCGGTGCGCTTCGTCGCGTTCGCGCCGTCGAGGTCGTCGAGTGCGACGGCCTCGGCGGCCAGTCTGTCGCCGACGATCTCGAGTTCCTCGCGCACGACGGACCGACGCTCGTCCTCTACGAACCCCGTGGTCCCGATCAGCAGTCCGCTGATCAGGAGCGTCGAGACGCCGATGGCGAGGACGTAGGTCAGCGTCGGCGTGACGGCCCGGGACCGGGACCGACTCGCGGTACGGTCCCGCATCTCAGACCCCCTCGTAGACGGTGACGTTCTGTTCGTTCGTGTACGACAGCCGGTCGGTGTAGTAGCCGGTCCGGACGGTCGCGTTCCAGACGACATGGGTGTCACACGGCTCGAACGACTCATCGGCGACGTCGGCGGCGGTACAGTCCGACAGACTGCTCGACGGCGCCGACCTGTTCGTGACGACGCTGAAGCCACCGACCGCCTCGTCGGCGTTCCGGAACTCGACGGTGTGTGGCCCCTCGACCTCCGCCAGCGACGGACCGAACTCGCAGCCGCCGGTGAACGTCACGCCCCGCCGGACGTTGACCACCGACCGGGACCCGAGAGGGTTACAGGTGACGCTCCGGGTGGTGTTCGTCGCGTTCGACGCGACGTCGATGTCGATCACCGAGTTCCCGGTCTCGTTGCGCGCGAACGTGTAGGTCGTCTCGGTGCCATTCTTGCTCTCGACGACCATCTCGAACGGGTCGCTCGTCTCGTCCATCGCGGTGAGGTTGAAGTTGAACACCACCCAGCCGACCCGCGACTGGTCTTCGACCGGCGACCAGTCGGTCGGCGTGGGATCGGCCGGGTCCGGGCTCTCGAACGACGTGTTCCGCGACACCGTTCGAGTGCCCTCCGTCTCCACACCGAGGTACGACACCTCGGTGACCGTCCCGCTCCGGCCGGCGTACGTCTCGCCGACGAGCTGGCTGTAGTTGCGGGTCCCCGCCGCGACGCTCGCGTTCGCCGCCGACGGGCTCAGGTGGAACGACTCGTGGTTCTTCCGGACGGCGATCACCCGGACGTTCCGGCGTGCCTCGCGGTTGAACTCCTCGGCGTTCCCCGCGTCCACGCCCGCCGTGCCGGTCGACGCCGGACGGGCCGAGAGCTGTGCCGTGTACACCGCGGTCAGACTGAGCACGACGAACGCGAGCGCCAGCGCTCCGACGAGGAGGATCTGTCCGCGGTCGCGCGTCCGCTCTGTCACCATACTGTCACCCGTATCTCGACGACGTTGTACACCGGCCCCTCGCTCACGTCCGGGATCGGGTAGAACCGCCCCTCACGGTTGCTCGCGTTCGTCGTCAGCTCTCCCAGGGTCCGGGTGCCGCTCCCCGGCCCGGTCAGGCGCATGCTGTCGTACAGCGTGAGCGTGTGGTGAGCGGTCACCGCCTCCTCGGTCGGGGCCCCGCGGTAGACCAGCACCTCCTGTCCCATCGCGGTCGTGTTCGGCCGGTGGTAGACGAGGACGACGTTGTAGGTGAGCCCCCGGGCGTCGAACGCCTGTGCGAAGGCGCCGCCGCCGGTCTGACCGACCGGTGCCGACCGGTCGCCGAACAGCACCGTCGGCAGTGTTCCGTTCCCGTAGCCGACGGTCCGGTCGTTCGCGCCGGCGAACCGCTGGCGCAACGGGTCCCAGTACAGCGCCACGAACGCCAGACCGTCCTCGCTGCTCGCCGTCGACCGCAGGATGTCGTCGGCCTGCGTCTGGAGCGACCCCGGACGGTCCTGCGTGCCGCTCTCCGGGGGCGCGACCGCGATCTGTAGCGACAGCCCGACCGTTCCGATGAGGACCGCCGCGGCCACGAACCCCTCGAGAGAGAAGGCCTGTCCACGCCCCCGGTCCCCCGTCTCCGGCGCGCTCTCCCGCACGCTACCACACCCTCACGACGAGTCGGTACCGACGGTCGTCGAGGCGGACGACTCTGGTCGCCGACACGCCGACACCGCCCGGGTAGTGGTCGCCCGCCCGCGCGAGAGTGCCGCCGACACCGGGCCCAGCGGCCGGGGGGGTGGCGTTCGCGTCCACCGCGACCGTCACCCCCGAGAGCGTCTCCAGCGTGACGTTCACCGCCGTCGTCTCCGCGACGCTGTAGTTCGCCCTGACCGCCGCACCGCTCCCGTGGGTCGAGAAGAAGGTCTCTGCCGCGTCGACGTCGAGGCGGCCCGCCTCCGCCGGCGTGGTGACGTTCTCGACGACCGAGCTACCGACCCGGTCGGCGACGTACGACTCGCTCTCGGTGTTCGCGTCCGTGGGTGCGATCGTCGTGGGGACGAACGCGAACACGAAAAACACCGCGAGCAGGAACACGCTGATCCCGACGGCGAAGTCCTGCTGTGTCTGTCCCCGGTCGGTCATCCGACGACCACCCACGTCACGAGGGCGATGGACTGGAGGATGACGACGAACTTCACGCCGGACTTGACGTTCGCGGTCCGGATGTAGCCGCTGATGAGCCCCGACAGCACCGCCTGGATGGTGACGGCGTGGAAGAACAGCAGGGAGAGCTGGTTCGAGTCGATGTTCGCGCCGAAGCTCGCCCCGCCGCTCGCGGCCGCCGACGATGCCGACCCGCCGCCGCCCGACGCCTGCTCGGTCAGCCCGGCCATCACGTCGAGGAACTGCGTCTTGAGGATGGCCATCACCCCGAGGAGCGTGAGGTACGTCATCAGGATGATCGCGACCTGCATCCGCGTCCGGGACTTGCGCTCGCGCTCGATGTCGTCCTGGTTCTCCGAGGCCTGCGCGGCCGTCGAGAGGACGTCCGTGATCTGACTCGACGCCTCCTGGGCCTTCGAGATGAGCTTCACCGTCCGGGCCATCCGCGGGATGTGGTACTGATTGTTGAACTCGACCAGCGCCTCCTTGAGGCTCATCCCGTAGTTGACCTTCGCGTACATCGTCTCGAACTCGTCGGCCAGCTTGCCCGAGGACGTGTCGGAGACGGTCCGGAGCGATTCGAGCAGCGTCTGTCCCGTGTCGTTCGCGCTGGAGAGCTTCCGGAGATTCTCCGAGAGCTTCGTGATCACCGCGCGCCGCGAGCGGACGTTCCACTCGTAGAAGAACGCGAAGGGGACGAGGAGGACGTACGACGGGAGGTAGTAGAGAAAGAACGTCGACGCGACCGGCGCCGCCTTCATCCCGTCCCACGAGAGCGGGGCGACGCCCGTCGCGACCGCGCCGGCGAGGATGGCGAGCGCGACCGGCGCCGAGGGCAGGAACCACCACATCGGGTGGTCGCGGAGGAAGACGTGCGGGGCGGCCGCAATCTCTCTGAGCGCGTGGCTCCGCTCCCGGCCCTTGATCTGGTCGAAGACGCCGTGGGCGCCGGTGTAGCGCTCGATCAGGCCGAGATTGAGAACGCCGGCGTCGGCGGTGGACTCGATGCGCTCGGTCGCGTTGTCGGGCATCAGGTAGCCGTCGCCCGGCTCGTCCTGCTTGACCGTCGAGACCAGCACCAGAAAGCCCACGCCGGTCAGGGGAATGAGCGCGTACACCGTGCCGAACAGGAGGATCGACTGGGCGTTGCCCAGCATGCTCATGATGACGAGGATGATGATGAGCAGGAGTGGAAACAATGAGAGCGTCATGTACATCTCGCCGAACAGCTCCAGCGTCTCCAGGGTCATCTCCTGTTGCTGTTTCGCCGTCCGCATGTGCTTCTGTTTCTTGTCGTCCAGGAACGCCTCCATGTCGCCCCCGGAGTTGACGATGGAGAGCATGTCCGTCAGAAACTGCGAGAGCTCCTCGCTCGGCGTCTCCGCCGCCTGGTCGCTGATGGCGTTCCGGTAGTCGGTGCCGAAGTACTCCGTCTCCTGGGTGATAGACTGGAACTCCTTTGCCACCTCGCCGTAGGTGTCCTCGGCCTGCGCCATCGCCTCGATGATCTCCAGCTGATTCAGCCCGCCCACGGAGAGCGCGTACATGAACGACACCGAGTCCGAGAGGAGCATGTTGATCTCGCGTTTCCGCGCCGACGCCCGGGAGTAGGGGATCGCGACCAGGGAGCCAAAGCCCATCCCGAACCCGACCGCGCCGAGCACCGTCCCGACGAAGAGAATCGCCGCGGGCACCCGGAGCGCCTCGAGCGTCGCGATCAGTTGCTCGTTCTGGAGCGCGAGGTTCGTGCTGATGATGTCCGGCGAGAGGACCCCGAACGCGAACAGCGACCAGCCGAGAACAATCCCGACGACCGCGAACACCCCGCCCGCGATGGTGCCGTACGCGAGCGAGCGCGCGAGGTACAGTTCGACGTTGTCGGCCATCCGCGCCTGCGCGAGCTTCGTCGAGAGGTCGTCGACGAAGTCGCCCTCGTCGTCGAACGCCCGGCGATAGACCGGGAGAAAGAGGTCTTCGAGAATGTCGCTTTCGAGTCGAGCCCCGTCGTCGCTCCCGGTCTCGAGGCTCACTCCTCGGCCTCCCCGTCGGACGCGTCACCGAACCCCCAGCCGTCGAGGTCGTCCTCGTCGTCGTCCTCGTCGCGGTCGTCGCCGTTCGCGGCGGCCCGCTCCGTCGGGTTCTCCAGGGTGAACTCGACGTCGTCTTGCTCCGTCGGGTCCTCTAAGCTGAACCCGATGTCGTCGCCCTCCGTCGCGGCCGTCTCCTCGTCGGCCGCGTCGGACTCCTCGTCGTCGGTCGCCGCGTCCGTGTCCCCCGTCGACTCCTCGGACGTGACCTCGACGGCGTCGGCCTCCTCGACGTCCGAGAGTGCGCTCGCGACGCTCCCGAGGTCCCGGCCCTTGTAGCCGGGGAACAGGCTCTCGTTCGCGCGCTTGAGGATCTCCTGGGCCTCCTCGCGGCCCTCCGCGTCGGGGTCGGGCCGCGGAACCATGTTCTCTCGCTCCGGGTCGATGTCGATGAGCACCGACTCCATCTCGCGGAGGTCCTCGAGGCTGGTCTCCAGGCGGTCGTTCGCCATCAGCGCGAGGATCGAGTCCTGGTCGTTGATGAACGCCTGGAACGTCGCCGCGACCTGCGTGTACGTGTTCAGGTCGTTCTCGATGAGGTAGGCGAGCACCACCCGACGCTTGAACAGCTCCGCGTCCAGCCGCTCCTGGTCCCAGCCGCGGTCGAACTTGATCTGCTCTAAGGTGTTCGACTCGCCCATCTTCAGGAACTCGTCGGTCTCGGCCTGCCACTGGAACACGTCCTGGACGTTGATCTCGTCGTTCTCCGCGTCGTAGTGGTTGATCTCGGTGAGCGACTTGTTCCGCCGGACCTTCTGGCCCTGGACCCGCGTGGAGGTCTGGATCGACACCAGATTCAGCGCCGTGAACATCGTCTTCGAGACGTTGATCGGGTCCGTGGTGAACCGCTTCAGCACCTCGCCCACCGTGTCGGCGTGGAAGGTGGTGTAGGTGGTGTGGCCGGTAGACATGACCTGGAAGAGGGTGCGGCCCTCCTCGCCACGGATCTCCCCCATCACGATGTAGTCGGGGCGCTGGCGCAGGGCCGCCTCGAGGAGGTCGAACTCGTCGACGTCGCCCTTGTCGTCGTCGGAGAAGGAGGGCCGGGTGACCGAGGCGATCCAGTTGCGCTGGGGCAGCTCGACCTCGCGGGTGTCCTCGATGGAGACGATCTTCGAGTTCGAGGGGATAAACAGCGAGACGGCGTTCAGCGACGTGGTCTTGCCAGACGCCGTGCCGCCCGCGAAGATGAGCGACTTGTGGTTCTCGATACAGAGCCAGAGAAACGCCATCTCCTCCAGCGAGAACGTCTTCCAGTTGATGAGGTCGACCGGCGTGAACGGGACGTCTTTGAACTGCCGGATCGTGTAGTTCGTGCCGTGGTCCGACACCTCGCGCCCGAGCGTCAGCTGGGCGCGCGAGCCGTCGGGCAGGGTCGCGTCGACCTGCGGCTGGCGCTTGCTGATCCCTTTCCCGGACCGCTGGGCGAGCTTCACGACGAAGTCGTCGAGCTCCGTCTCGCCGTGGTAGATGTTGGTGATGATCTGCTCGTAGTCGGAGTGGTAGACGAAGACGGGCGAGTCGTAGCCGTCGCAGGAGATGTCCTCGACGTTGATGTCGTGTTTGATCCCGTCGATCTTCTCGAACCCGATGAAGTCCCGCTTCAGGTAGTACAGCAGCTTCTCGACCTGGTACTCGGTCAGTGACTGGGGGTCGCCCGCCAGCACCGCGTGTTCGGGCCGCGCGGCCTGCCCGGCGAAGTCCTTCGCCGCGTCGCGCACCGCGCCGGTGTCGGGGTCGTCGGCGTCGTACAACAGGTCGTCGTCGCCGTAGCGCGCCGGCCCCTCGTCTTCGTCCTCTGTCGTCCCGTTCGACACGGCGCCGTTCGTCGCTCCGTTCGACGCAGCGCCGTTCGTCGTCCCGTCGCCGAACAGGTCCTCGTACACCTCGTCGGCGCCGCCGCCCGACGAGCCGCCGGAGAACAGCCGGGAGAGAAGTCCGCCCTCCGAGTCGTCCGCCGCCTCCGACGACGCAGTCGTGGTCGACCCGACCCGGGCCGTCGAGGCCGAGTAGAGGTCGTACCGGTCCATCAGGCGGAGCGCCTCCCGCTCTATCACCTCCC
Organism: Haloferacaceae archaeon; assembly: GCA_036626375.1. Classification (GTDB taxonomy): domain Archaea; phylum Halobacteriota; class Halobacteria; order Halobacteriales; family Haloferacaceae; genus A07HB70. The sequence goes on along the minus strand of JAZKRX010000003.1, from coordinate 80,267 downwards.
GCCGGTCGTCGCGGTCGTCGCCGACGATGCCGTCCTCCGAGTACTTGATCGAGGTTCGCATCTTGCCCTGGAGAAACTCCTTCAGGTCCGTCTCGATCTCGTTCTCGTAGGGCTCGATCAGGTAGTACTTCTTCTCGTTTTCCTTGCGCGAGTGGAAGATGACGACGAATGCGTACGGCTCGTTGACCCAGTAGCGCTCCTCCTCCTCGAAGTGGAGCTTCTTCACGTCCGGGACGGCCTTCTCCAGGTCGTACCGGGTGACGACGGTGCTCGCGCCGCGCTCGTCGGTGAAAAACCGGTCCTCGTCCAGTTCCTCGCGCACGTCCACCGTGCGCTCGTCGACGATAGTCGAGAGCTGGTCGGCGGCCCGTTCGCCGGCGTCGAGCCGGCCAGGCAGGCGGTCGGGGTCGAACCCGAGCGCCTCCGCGCGGCTCTCCTCGAACTCCGTGTCGAAGTCGACCCAGCTGTACGGGCCGGTTGCGGCGGCCGCGTCCTCTGCCGCACCGCTCTCCCCCCCGTCGCCGTCCAGCCCCACGTCTGGCGGGCTGTCGGCGTCCTCGATAGCCATTACCGGTGATTTCAGATGCAACAATAAAAAACCTTGTCAGCAGTTATCGTGTCAGAGAATCCGGGGGCGCGGACGCCGACAACGATTAGAGTCCGCGCGCCGAGAGGTAGCCGTGATCGACCCGTTGGGGCCGCTCTTCCGGACGTTCGGCCCGTTCGTGATCCCGGTCGCGCTGTTCGTCGCCGGCCTCGTCGGCTACGCGGTTCTGGTGGCGCTCGGCCGGGCCGGCGTCGTCGACGCGGCCGAGGACGACGAACGGGAGTCGGGCGACGGCTGGCGCCGACGCTAAGCCCGGAACGCCCGCACCGCCTCCCGGGTCGGCACCGTCTCCACCGCGCCGCGCTCCGTCGTCGTCAGCGCGGCGACGGCGTTCGCGAACGCCACGGCCTCGTCGAGCGGCTCGCCCGCACGGAGCGCCGCCACCGCGCCGGCGAGGAAGGCGTCGCCCGCGCCCGTCGTGTCCACCGGCTCGACGTCGTAGCCCGGATGTCTGACCTGCTCCGGACCGGGCCACGCGCCGCGAGCCACCGCGAACGCGCCGTCGCCCCCGAGCGTCAGGAAGACGGTGTCCGGGCCGGCGTCGAGGGGGGCCGCCGCGAGGTCCGCGGGGTCGGCGTCGGCGACGAACCCGGCGCCCGCGAGGTCCGCGGGCGACGCCTTCAGTACGTCCGCGAGGCCGAGCATCGTCCGGATCGACGGGCCGTAGTCGAAGTCGGTCCACAGCTCCGGCCGGGCGTTGGGGTCGAACGACACGGTGATTTCCGCGCGCGAGGCGCGACGCGCCAGCCGGAGCGTCGCCGACCGCGCCGGCTCGTCCGCGAGGAGGACGCCGCCGACGTGGACCCAGTCGACGCCGTCGAGCGAGAGCTCGCCCGCCCGCTCCGGGTCCAGCCGGGTGTCCGCGCTCCCGTCGCGGTAGAAGGTGAACGAGCGCTCGCCCGACGCGGCCAGCGAGACGAACGCGAGTCCCGTCCGGGCCCGTTCGTCCCGTTCCACGAGGTCGGTCGGGACGCCCTCGCTCGCGAGACGGTCTGCGAGAAAGTCTCCGAACGGGTCCGCGCCGACCCGGGTCCAGAACAGCGGCGGGTCGTCCAGCCGCGCCAGTCCCACCGCGACGTTCGCCGGGCCGCCGCCGAACCGCCGGTCGAACTGCGCCACGTCCGCGAGCGGTGCCGGGGCGTCCGGGAGCATATCTACGAGCGTCTCGCCCGCGACGAGGGCGCGTCCGCTCATCGACTCACCGCCGTCGTCCGACCGGCCCGCGTCGTCCGTCGCGCTACGGCGCGTCGTTCGTCCATGTCGTCGACTCGGCGGCGCCGGGTTTACGATTTATCACCGTCCCGCGTGACGACCATTCCGTGACCACGGTCGTTTCGTCACCGGCGACTGCGGCGCCGGTTGCTCGCGGGAGCACCGCTCCCGAGTCGCTCCCTGCGCACGGCGCCCGGGGGTCGCCGTGAGCGACGACACGAGCCACGGGTTCGACCCGAAGACCGTCGAGGGGGTCGCGGCCGACCACGGAGTCGACCCCGACCGGCTCGCCGACCTGCTCGCCGACCACCAGCGTCTCCTCACCGAGACGCCGGGCACGGGCGGGGTGGCGGGCCTCGTCTACGAGTGGCGCCGGGCGTTCGGGCGCGACCCCGTTCTCCGGCGGAGCGAGGCCGCCTTCCACCTCGCGGTCGAGCCACACGTCTGGCGCGAGTACGTGGCGGCGCTGGACGCCGACGAGCGCGAGGCGACGGCGCTCCGGGCGGTCCACGCGGCGGCCGTCGTGGCGACGTCCGCGGACGACCGCGACCCGATGGTGGTCTGGCGGGCGTAGGCGACCTCGCGGCCGGACCCCCGTCCGACCGGGGAGTTATCACGGCGCACGGCCTGAGAGGTGATATGGGCGTCCGGCGGCTCGTCCGGGGACGGATCGAGTGGCCCCGGCTAGAGGAGGTGGCCCGCGAGCTCGCAGAGCGGTACGACCGCGAGTCCGTCCACGTGCGCTTTCTCGACGCCGACAACTGGCTCTCGACGCCGATGGTCGTCGACGAGGAGCTGTTCGTCAAGCTGATCACCCCACAGAACTCGGTGGTCCACGCGCTGTTCACGACGGGGCGGAACCTCGGCGCGTTCTCCGCCGGCGTCGAGGGCTTTTTCGAGCATTTCGGCACCCCGGTCCAGATGGCCGAACACGAGCTAGAAGCGACCCGGCGGATGCGAGAGCTCGACGTGAACGCCCCCGAGCCGGCCGAGGCGTTCGAGCTAGAGGGGCTTGGCGTCCTCGTGCTGGAGTATCTCCCGGAGTTCGAGGCGCTCGACGACCTGCCGCCCGCCGAGGCCCGCGCCCGGGCGCCGGAGCTGTTCGAGTCGCTCGCGCGGATGCACGAGGCGGGGCTGGCCCACGGCGACCTGCGCGCGGAGAACGTCCTCGTCCTCGACGACGAGGTGTACATCATCGACGCGACGAGCGTCCGCGAGGACGCCCGAGAGGAGGCGCGCGCGTACGACGTCGCCTGCGGGCTGGCGGCGCTGACGCCGCTCGTGGGGACCAGCGCGGCCGTCGACGCCGCGCTCGCGGCCTACCCGCTCTCGGTGGTGCTGGCCGCGCGGGAGTTTCTCGACTTCGTCAACATCCGCCCGGACCACGACTTCGAGGCCGCGGTCGTCAAGGCCGAGATCGAGAAGCGCGCGAGCTGACCGCCTCCTCGAACAGAGCGACGTTGCGCTGGTTCACGCGCGCGACCGCGTCGACCAGCGGTCCCACGACCGGGATCGAGCCGAGCGCCGCCTCGGCGAGAATGTAACACAGCATGCGGGCGAGCGTCCGGCGCGGGACGCCCGCGCGCCACGCTTCGAGAACGACGTACGACGAGACGACGGCGCCGGCGGCGTCGCCGGCGACCGGCAGGACCGAGAGGAGGGGGTCGAGACCGACCCGGAACCCGCCGGGGAGGCGAACGGCGTCGTCGAGGAGGTGTGCGAGCCGCCGGGCACGGCGTAGACCGGGAGGATCGTCGGGCACAGAACGGGACAGGACGCGCTGGGGCTTGAAGCTACGCGACGTGTCAGTGGGCGGCGTCGAGACGGAAGGCGAGGCGGGAGGTGGGGTCGGGGGCGCGCCGGGCTTGTGATTCGCCGACTCTCGACGAGAAAAGCGTCGGTGCGTCGGCACCTGAGCCGAGTAGCCGAAGTAACATAAGTACACCGCCTCCGGCCGGGCGACGGAGGCCGTCAGGCAGTCAGGCCGAGGTCGCGCCGGAGCGCCGCCTCGAGGTTCGACAGTTCGCCGTCCAGGTTCTTGCGGAAGAACCGCTCGACGCCCGGGAGTCGACCGTCGACGACGAACTCGTTGACGAGCCGACACCCCTCCGCGGTCTTCTCGACGGTGTGTTCGCCCTGGACGCGGAACACCTTCGAGGTGCCGACGAACTGGACGTTGTGCGGCGGGTCGCGCGCCGTCTCCTCGGTCTCGACGGTGACGGTCGACCTGACGACGGGGATGGGGAGCGCGACCTGCCACGTCGCGTCCCGGCCGTCGACCTCGAACGAGTCGACGACGCTTATCGCGCCCGCGCGCTTCGCGGGGTCGGCGATGAACTCCCAGACGGCGTCGACCGGTGCCGCGAACTCGAACGTACGGGACACCCGGACGGTCATACGAGAGGGTGTGTGCGCCGGGAGAAAAGTGCGACGGGTCAGGCGGGGGTGACGCGCCACGTCGTCGACCGGGCGCGCCCCCACTTTTCGATCTCCACGTCGTCGGACTTGTCGGCGAGCGCCGACAGCCGGGAGCCGACCTGCTTCGCGGACATCCCCAGCGCGTCGGCGATGTTTTTCGCCCGGAAGTAGCGGTCGCCGCGGGACACGCTGTCGTGGAGATACGCGACGATCCGTTGTTCGTCCTCGGTGTACTCGCCCATGCCCCAGCCTACGTGCCTGCGACTCTTAACGGTTTTCTGCCGCGTCAGGCGTAGACCTGCGCGGCCACGACGGCGACGGCCGCGGCGAGCATCGCCAGCGCGAACCCCCACGCCTTGCCGGCTTGCGTCGGCGCCGCCATCATGGCTGCTGCGCCGCCGAGCGCCACCAGTCCGAACAGAACCGTGAGTCCGACCCCCATGTCGGACTCGACTGTCTCGGTTGCCATACCCAGCCGTCCGGGGGCGCGGGCTTAGTTCGTTCGGGTCGTGGCGACCGACGACGACGGGCGCCGCTAGTCGATGGTGACGTGGTTCGAATCCTCGTTGAGCGCGAGATTCGCCGCGATCTCGGCGTTCCGCACCGCGTACTCCGCGGTCTGACGCAGCCCAACGAGCACCTCGCGGACCTCGAGCAGCGTGGCGTTCGACAGCTCCGGGAGGCTCTCGAGCAGGTCGCGCTCGGTGTCTCTGATCTCGCGGAACAGCTGGCGGACCTCGATCGTCAGGTCGTAGTCCCGCTCGACGACCGACCGGACGGCGAGTGCGGTTATCTCGTCGACCGAGTCGGTAAACTCGCGGATCTGGCGCATCGTCGAGGAGTCGACGTCGAGCGTGTGGCCCTCGGCGTTGAGACAGATCTCCGCTATCTCCTGTGCGTGGTCGGCGGTCAGTTCGAGGTTCTTCGCCACGGAGCGGTAGCCGATGAGCGGGAAGCCGGACTCCAGCCCGACCGCCCGCGCGAGGTTCGGGTTCTGGTAGGCCGTGAATATCAGCCGCAGGAGGAGGACGAAGATCTTGTTCGCCTGGCGCTCGCGGTTGAGCGCCCGCTCCGCGAGGTCGGGGTTTCCGTGGGCGAGCGCCTTCATCGCCTCTGTCCGCATCGTCGAGCCGGTGTTCTCCAGACGCTCGAGGAGGTTGTCGAGCGCGAAGTCCTCGGGGTCGACCGAACACCGGATCGCGATGGTGTCCGGCGTCTCCTCGATGACGCCCAGTCCCATCAGCTGCGTCTCGGCGCGGTAGACCGCGTTGATGTGTTCGCTGTCGAGCGCCCCCTCGCGCTTGCCGACGCGGATCACCCGCCGTCCGAGGACGTACTGCGCGACGATGGCGCGCTCGAGGCCGTCCGCGTCGAGGTCGTCGGCGTGGATGCGCGCGGAGGTGTCCTCGCTCGACGCCGACTCCGACAGCACCGTCAGCGTCCCCTTCTCGCCGGTCCGGATGGTCACCTCGTCGCCCTTCTCGACCCCGTGCGCTTTCGTCCACTCGGCGGGGAGCGTCATCGCCAGCGTCGACGGCCCCAGCCGCTGGACCTTTCGCGTCTCCATACGGATGGATGCGCTCCGGAGATAATAAAACAAACCGGTTTTCCCTAGTACGCCTATAATCACTCAGGCGATCTGCATCATCCTTGTCTCGACCCGTCCGACCCGGACGCGCGTCCACCCGCGCAGGGACTCGTCGAGGTCCGGGTCGTCGGTGTCGACCCGGAGGACGCCGAGGTCGTCGAGCTTCGCGCGCGAGCCGACGACCGCGAGGTCGCACTCCCGTACCACCGCCGGCGAGAGCTGGGGGTTCCCCCGGCCGAGCACGAATCCCTGCCCGCCGATGGGCGAGACGACGGCGACGTTCCGGTTGCCGAGGTGGTCGAGGATCTCGGCCTCGCTCGCGTCCCGCGCCAGCACCTCGCCGTCGCGCCACACGTCGACGCCGAGCGGCGACCCTTCGAACCCGAGCGCGCGCTTTATCTCGCCGACGGTGCTGCCCGGCCCGAGGACGTAGGTGGTCCCCGTCTCGACGGACTCCGCGAACCCACGCGCCAGCCCCTCGACGGTGCCGCCGCCGGTCTGTTTCGAGGACTGGAGCGCCTCCGCGAGCGGAACGGGCACGACCGCCCGGAGTTCGGGGTCGACCTCGCCCGCGCGGTACTGGTCTTCGTCGACGTCGAGCACCTCGCGGTCCGCCGTGCGCGAGAACGAGGCGACGACCTCCGCGGCGGCCTCGGGGGAGACGGCGAACACCGAGGAGTAGACTTTCACGCCCGCGGGGACGCCGAGCGTCGGCGTCTCGCCGTCGAGCGCGTCGGCCACGTCTGCGGCGGTGCCGTCGCCGCCGACGAACCACACGACGTCGGCGTCGGCCGCACAGAAGGCGCGGACGGCGGCACGGGTGTCGGCGGCGCTCGTCGGTTCCTCCCCCTCGCCCTCGGGCGCTCCCAGCACCTCGGGGTCGAACCCGGCCGCGCGGGCGAGTGCTGCACCCATCGGCTCGTCCCAGGTCAGGAGCGTCGCGTCGGGCAGGTGGCCGGCGAGCGCCGAGAGCGCCCGACGGGCCCGGTCGGGCGCGCGAGGGTCGGCGCCGCGCTCGCGTGCCTCCGCGACCTTCCCGTCGGTCCCCTTCAGCCCGACGCGTCCGCCCATTCCCGCAACCGGATTGACCACGAAGCCGATGCGCACGGGTACAGGTGGGCCGGCGGGGCTAAATGTCGCCCGGAGCCGTCGGGTTCAAGTCCGGAGGGACGGAGGTGGGGTCGTGAATCAGTTCGTCGCAGTGGCCGCGGAGTCGGAACCGGCCCTCCCGACCGACCTCGTCGCCGGCGTCGTCCTCGTCGGCAGTCTCCTGCTCACCCTCGGGTGGCTGGTCTACCTCTACCGCTGACCGGCGCTGTCCGGAGCGGGGTCGACCCGCTCGCGGAGCCACGCCGCCGCGCGCTCTACCTCGGCCGGGTCGCGCGACCGGATCCGCAGCCGAACGGTCTCGCCGGGGTAGCTCCCGACCGCCACGTCGAACCGCTCCCGTAGCGCCGCGAGGCGGTCGATCAGCGCGCTCTCGGCTTCGTCCGCGACCACCGTCTCGACGTGGGTGCGCTCGCCCGAGAACTCCTCGGCGACCCGCTCGAACATCGCCGTCATCTCCTCGGGCACGCCCGGCAGGACGTAGATGGAGTCCACGACGGCGCCGGGCGCGACGCCGGCGTCGTTCTTCAGGAACCGGGCGTCCTCGGGGAGGTCGGCGGTCCCCTCCGCGAGGTCGTCGGCGCTGTAGCCGCCCGCCTCGGTGAGCCACGCGAGCGCCCCCTCGTGCTCTGTCACGCCCCGGCCGACCGCGGCGGCGACGCCCTCCATCGTCAGGTCGTCGTGGGTCGGACCGAGGCCGCCGGTGACGACGACGGCGTCGTACTCCGCGCGGTACTCGTTGACGACCCGTGCGATGTCGGCGACCCGGTCGGGGACCGTGGTGACGCGCTCGACGTCGACGCCGCGCTCGGCGAGCCGGGCACAGAGCCACTGGGAGTTCGTGTCCGTGATCTCGCCGGCGAGTATCTCGTCGCCGACGGTCACGACCGCGACGCGCATGGACAGAGGAGGAGAGCGGGCGTTAAGTCGTTATCCCATTCCGGGCGGCGGGTCCCGAGAGTCGTCGTCCACGTCGACGTCCAGCCCCATCTCCTCGCGCTGCTCGCGCAGGCGCTTGATCTGCCGGCGGTAGTAGAGCAGTCCGCCGCCGCCCGCGACGAGGCCGAGGACCGCGAGCGCGCCGAAGGCGTACAGGTCCCGTTCGAGGTAGAACCGGACAGCGATCGAGTCGCTCGTCACCTCGTCCCACCGGACGACGGTGCGTCCCTCGCCGGTCCGGCTGACCTCCGAGCCGCCGGGCGAGACGGAGCCGAACGGCGGCACGCCGACGCGGCGGTTCTCCGGCAGGACCACCTCGTAGGCCCCCTCGACGAAGACGGGGAGGGTGAACTGCTTCGGCGTCGACGACGAGGAAAAGGCCAGCTGGCCCGTCTCCGTGCCCGCCTGCGCCGGGAGCGAGACGTTCACCTCGTCGCGGGTCCGGTCGACGCCGCCGCCGCGCGCGTCGAACGCCGTCCCGTTCACCACCGTCCCGTTCGGGTAGCGGTAGCGGAGCGCGGAGACCGGAATCGGCGACCGGCCGCTGAAGGCGTCGCGGCGGAACAGCTGGACCGAGTCCCGCGCGCTCCGGTTGATCCGGTAGACCGCCCGGAAACGCGCGTTCTCCGTGACGACGATGTGGGCGTCGGCGTCGGTCGACCAGTCGTAGCCGTCGGCGCCCGCCGGCGCCTCGTCGAGCTGTTCGTCCGGGACCGAGCCGCCGCCGAGCAGGCCGGCACAGCCAGAGAGGAGGACCAGGCCGACGAGCGCGGCGACGGGGAGAAGTGAGCGAGGTCGTGCCATGCGTTCGTCAGGGAACGACACACCGCAGCTCCGCAGGCAGGTGCTCGCCGACGGCGGCGAGGAGGCCCGGCGGGTCGGTCGACTCGGTACAGACCACGCTCTGCTCCAGGAGGCCGAGACGCTCGACGGTGACGATGTCGCGGGCGTGGCCCGCCCGGTTGACCGTCGCCCGGACCTCGCCGCGGGTCGCGCTGTTGACGTTCAGCCGGCCCGTGCCGCGGGTCCAGTCGTAGAGCCGGTCGACCTCCTCCTCGGCGAGCCGCGGCGGATCGGAGAGGACGACCCGCAGGCGCACGTGCTGGACGAGCCCGAACCGGTCACGCACCTGCGTCGCGGTGCCCGGCCCGAGGCCGAGGTCGTCGGCCGCGATCTCGACCGTCCGGGGGCCCAGGTCGACGCCGAGTGACTCGTCGCTCCAGGACTCCAGCGTGCCGACGTACGTCTCGCCCGGCTCGAGGGCGGTCGGCACCTCCCCCCACTGCTCGCGGAGGACGTTCCGGGCGACCACCTCGTCGGGACCCGAGAGCGCCACCGACACCCAGTCGTCGTCACGGACCCCCGCAGTCCACTCGGCGTCGAGGTCGCCGAGGGCGTCGGCCAGGAGCGCGTCGAGCGAGTCGAGCGCCCGCTCGCGGGCGTCGCCGGACACGTAACACTTTGTCGCGAGGACGACCATCTACGCAGAGACCGTCTCGACGTCGGCGTTCAACTCGTCTTCGAGCGCCGCGAGCCGCTCCTGCATCGCCTCCAGCAGCCGGTCGTTCTCCATCGCCTCCAGCGGCGAGCCACACTCGGGGCACTCGAAGCCGAAGTCCATCGCCTCGCCGAACTCGAAGCGCAGCGAACAGACCTCACAGAGGTAGAACTCGTTCTCCCGTTCGTACTCCTCGCGGCGGTCGAGCGCGACCATCAGCCGCTCCATCTCCTCGGCGAGGTTCTGCGGGATGTTGTCGTACTCGAACGTCCAGAGGTAGGTGAGCCAGCCCGAGTCCTCGTCGCGAACCCGGCGGTAGGAGGCCAGGTCGTTCTCGTAGAGGATGAAAAGCGCCCGGCGCACGTCGTTGAGCTCGAGGCCGAGCTCCTCCGCGAGCTCTTCGTCGGTCACCTCGCCCTCGGCGGGTGCCGCCGCGACCGGCATGCCCTTGGGCCCGACGAGTTCGTGGAGGTACTTCTGTATCACCGGGTCGTTCAGGAGCTCGTCGAAGGCCATCACCTGTTTTGGGCCGTCGAGTCGGTTAAAGTCACCGACCCCCGGCGGTCGGGGCCGTCAGCGTCCGCCTTCGGCGTCGCCGTCCTCCGCGTCCTCGGCGCCCGCCTCCACGACCCGCTTGCCTGTCGCCCGTGGCACCACCCGCCGGTCGGCGTCGACCCACTCGCGGTCGAGTTCGCGCCCCTCGAACAGTCGGTCGAGAAAGACCGCGAGCCCCGCCACCTCGGAGTGGGGCTGGTTCGTCACCGCGACGTTCCAGTCCGCGGCCTCGTAGACGTCGAACGGGACCTTCTCGGCGCCGACGACGACGAGGACCGGGTCGGTCCGGTGTGCCGTCCGCACCTCGTCTTCGACCGTCTGGACCGGCTCGCCGTACATCGTCAGGTGGACGATCGCGCCGTCCCACGCCCGGAGGCGGGCGCGCCACGAGTCGTCCTGTTCGACCGCGAACGGCCCGCCGAAGCGGTCGGTCACCGAACGAGCGGTGTCGGCGGCGTCGCTCGCGTTCCCGGGGAGGAGGATTCGAGCGGCGCCGAGCGCCCGGGCCGTCAAGGCGACGTGGGTCGTCATCCGGTCGTCCCGCCCCGGGCGGTGACCGAGGCGGAGGACCGCGACCTCGGGGTCGTCGTCCATACCGACTCCCGGGCGACGGAGCGCCCTCGGGCTTTCGGTCGGCGCCGGAGGAGGGGTTAAGCCGCTCGCGCCGCTCGAACGGGTATGCGACCCGAAGACGGCGCCGGCGTCGCGGACGCCGACCTGTCGGACCGGACCGTCCTCGTGACGGGGTCGACGAGCGGCATCGGGCGGGAGACGGCGCTCGCGCTCGGCCGCCTCGGCGCCGAGGTGCTGGTCCACGGACGGGACCGTGAGTCGGGCGAGGCGGTCGTCGCGGAGCTGGACGCCTCGGCCGGCTCCGGCGCGTTTCACGCCGCCGACCTCGCGGACCTCGACGCGGTCGAGGGGCTGGCCGAGTGGGCGGCCGGACACGACCCCGACGTCCTCGTCAACAACGCCGGCGGATTCTTCCGGGAGGGACGACTCACCGACGCGGGCGTCGAGTACACCGTCGCCGTCAACCACCTCGCGGGGTTCCTGCTGACCGAGCGCCTGCGCCCAGAACTGCCCGACGACGGCCGGATCGTGGTCGTCTCCTCGGAGGCCCACCGCGGCGGGTCGATCGATTTTCACTCCTTGCGCTCGGTCGACCGCTACTCCGCGTGGGGGGCGTACTCCCGGTCGAAGCTCGCGAACGTCCTCCACGCGAAGGGGCTGGCCGAGCGACTCCCGGAGGACGGCCCGACGGCGAACGCGCTCCACCCCGGGGTCGTCCCCGGGAGCGGCTTCGTTCGACACCTTCCCGCGCCGCTGCGCGCGCTCGCCGGGCTCGCGGGCGGGCTGGCCTCGGTGCCGTTCGTGGGCGTGGAGTCGCCCGCCGAGGCCGCGGAGACGAGCGTCTACCTCGCCGCCGCGCCCGGCGTCGACGCGACGGGCGCGTACTTCGACGACTGCCGGGAGCGCCAGCCCGCCGCCGCGGCGCGGAACGACCGGGCCGTCGAGAAGCTCTGGGCGTGGAGCGAGGAGACACTCGGCCGCAACGGCCATTAGGCGGCCCCCGCACCTGCCGGTGTGACTACGGCCGCTCTGCTCCCTGATCACGGCGCATCGGGTGATGCGCCGTGACCGACGAACACGTCCTCGTCACCGGCGGCGCGGGACTCATCGGCTCGCACCTCGCGAGCGCGCTCGTGGACGACGGCGCCGACGTGGTCGTGGCCGACGACCTCTCGGGCGGCCGGCGCGACCGGGTGCCCGAGGGCGCCGACCTCGTCGAGGCGGACCTGACCGACGCCGACGACGTGGCGCGCGTCGTAACCGAGGACCTGGACCGAGTCTACCACCTCGCGGCCGACCCTGCGGTGAACGCCGACGACCGCCGGGCGCAGGTCGAGGCGAACACCCGGATGACCTACGACCTCCTCGAACGGATGGCCGCGGTCGGGGTGGACTCGCTCGCCTTCACCTCCTCCTCGACGGTCTACGGCGAGGCGCCGCTTCCCACCCCAGAGGACTACGCGCCGCTCGAACCGATAAGCGAGTACGGCGCCGCGAAGCTGGCCGACGAGGCGCTGATCTCGACGTACGCGCACTCCTACGGCGTCACCGCCCGGACGTTCCGGTTCGCGAACGTCGTCGGACCGGGCCAGCGCGGCAACGTGATAGCCGACTTCGTCGAGAAGCTCCGCGCGGACCCGACGACGCTCGAGATCCTCGGCGACGGGAGACAGGAGAAGTCCTACCTCCACGTCGAGGACTGCGTCGCCGCGATGCGTCACGTCGTCCGGGAGGCCGAGGGCCCGCTCGTGACCGTCAACCTCGGCTCGCGGACGACGACGAGCGTCCGCCGCGTCGCCGACATCGTGAGCGACGTGCTCGGCGTCGACCCGGACTACGCGTTTACCGGCGGCGACCGCGGCTGGACCGGCGACGTGCCGCGGATGCGGCTCTCTGTCGAGAAACTCTCCGGGATGGGCTTTTCGCCGCCGGGCTCGAGCGACGAGGCAGTGCGGCGCGCGGCCGAGGCGCTGGCCGCGGAGCGTTAGCCGTCCGCGTCGTCGCCGTCGCTCTCGGCGCCCTCCTCGCCGTCGAGCCACCGCAACAGCGCCAGCGCCGACCGGCCCTCCGGCACACGGCCGTCGAGACACGCCCGGCGAGCGTCGGCGCGCGACACCCACGCCGCGTCGGCTGGGTCGCCCTCCCGCGGCGCGGGGCGGTACCGCGAGACCGCGTAGTAGTGGAGGTCGAACTCCACGCCCGGGCCGGCGGGGAGCGCGAACAGGTGTTCGGCGGCGGCGGGGTCGAGGCCGACCTGCTCGCGGAGGATCGCCGGCGCCCGCTCGTCGACGACGCCGCGGAGCGCGCGGTCGCCGTACGCCACCGCGTCGAACGCGGGTAGCGAGTCGAACACCGGCCCGCCGGGCAGGCGCCACGTCGGCTCGCCCGGCCCCTGCGGGCCGTCCGGGGCGAGGAGGAGGTCGTCGTCGTCGCGTTCGACCAGGAGGCGGACGCCTGGCGAACGGCGCGCGCGCTCGACCGTCTCGACGCCGTCCTCGCCGGCCATCGGGCGCTCGACCACGCCCACGTGGTCCCCCCGGTAGCGCACTCGCCCGTCGCCCGCCGGCACTCGGTCGGTCACGAAGAGCGGTGGTGCGCGGCGGCGAAAGCGGTTGCGGTCCAGAGGGGGAACGACGGGTCCCGCGACCGCAACCCGTAAGCGCTCCACGCGCCGCGATCAGGTGTGCAGGTCGTCGGGTACGACACGGGGACGCCCGCCCTCCTCCTGAGCGACGGCGGCGACGTCGAGGCCGTCGCGCTCGGCTCCGGAACCCGGCTCTCGTACACGCTCGGCGACCGGCGGTGCGCCGGGGCACTCGGCGCCGACGGCCACGTTCCGTGCGACGCGCCCTCGGCGCCGTACTGCCCGCAGCACCGCTCGACGTGGGTCTGCGCGAAGTGTACCGGGACCTGTCTCAAAGACGAGATGGACTGTTTCGACGACCACGCCGTCTACCTCGCCGCGTTCGCGCCCGCCGCGTTCAAGATAGGCGTGACGAAGGTGAGCCGGCTGGAGACCCGCCTCCGCGAGCAGGGCGCGGACCGCGCCGCGCATCTCCACACCGTAGCGAACGGCCGGGTCGCGAGAGAGATCGAGGCCGGGGTCGCCGAGTCCGTCGGCGACAGCGTGCGGGTCGCGAGGAAGGTCGCTGGGCTCGGCGAGTCGGTCGACGAGGCCGCGTGGGCGGCGCTGCTCGACGAGTTCGACCCGATCCGGACGTGGACGCCGGCCCACGGGGTCGACCTCTGCGAGCGTCCGGTGGCCGAGACGCTCGCGAGCGGGCGGGTCCGGGGGACGAAAGGCCGGGTCCTGCTTCTGGAGCGCGAGGGGACGACCTACGCGGTAGATCTCCGTGACCTCGTGGGCCACGAGGTCACAGAAGGGGCGCCCGACCGGAGCCTCCAGTCGAGCCTCGGCGCGTTCTGATCCCCGGGGCTTATTCGGGGCCACCCCGAAGGTGCCGACATGGCAGACGACGAGGACGCAGACCACGAGGACCAGGCCGAGACCGAGAGCGGCGCAGACGGGTCGGACGGAGAGAGCGACGGGGAGGAGAAGTCCTTCCGCGAGCGCGTCGAGGAGATCCGCGAGCGCCGCCGCGAGGAGGGCGAGGGTGGCGAGGGCGAGCCCGGTCCCGGCCCGGAGGAGATGATGGGCGGCGGCGGCGGTCCCGGCGGCAACCCGTTCGCGCAGATGATGAGCGGGATGATGGGCGGCGGCGGTCCCGGCGGCGCGCAGGGCGGCATGGGCGGCGGCCCGCCCGGGATGGGTGGCGGCCCCGGCGGCCCGCAGGGCGGGCAGGGCGAGCAGGTGGGGAACGAGGAGCTCGTGCGCGAGGTCCGACAGCTCCGCGACGAGGTACGGGACGCGACCCGACAGCTCCAGCGGATCGCGCAGGCGATCGAAGACGACTAAAGCGAGTCGTAGAGCTCCGCGAGGGCGTCGACGGCGTGTTCGACGCTCGTCGACGCACGGCGGTCGAGACAGCCGTCTTCGAGCGTCTCCAGGTCGGCGAGCGCGCGCTCCGTCGCCGCCCGCAGGCCGTCGACGTCGCCCGTCTCGTAGTGATAGCCCGTCACGCCGTCGACCACCGTGTCCGCGAGTGCGCCCTCGTTCGCGGCGACGACGGGCGTCCCGCAGGCGTTGGCCTCCAGCGCGACCAACCCCTGTGTCTCGACGGGGCTCGGGAACCAGAAGACGTCCAGCGCCGAGTAGAAGGCCGGGAGCTCGTCCCGGTCGAGAAAGCCGAGAAAGCGGGCCTCGACGCCGCGCTCGCTGGCTCGCGCCGCCAGGTCCTCGCGCGCCGGTCCGTCGCCACCGAAGACGAGCGTCGCGTCGAGCCCCGCGGCGGCGTCCACGAGGTCCGCGAGACGCTTCTCGTAGCCGTGTCGGCCGGTGTAGCCGACGAGCGTCTCGGCGTCGTCGAGGCCGTGGCGCCGGCAGAACGCGGTCGGGTCGACCGGGCGAAAGCGGTCGGTGTCGATGCCGTTCGGCACCACCTCGACGGGCGTCCCGGTGCCCACCGTCTCGACGAGGTGACGCCGGGTCGCCGCGCTCGGGGCGACAACGGCGTCGGCGCGCCCGAAGAACCAGCGCTCGTACGCCGTCGAGACGGAGGCGAGCGCGTCCTCGACCCACTCGCGGTCGGAGAGGTAGTCCGCGTACTCGCCCGTCGGCGTGTGGTAGTTCGCGACGACGGGGACGTCGGCCGCACGGCCGAGCCGGAGCGCCGCGATCCCGAGCGCGAAGGGCGTGTGCGCGTGGACCACGTCGACGTCGACGTCCCGCGCCGCTCCGGGGACCCGCGGGAGGCCGAGACGGAAGCCGTCGTAGTAGGGGAAGGGGAGCGAGCGAACGGGGTGTTCGCCCGGCGACGGGTCGTGCCCACCGGCGTCGGGGTAGACCACGTCCATCCGGCCGCCGCGTTCGGTCCAGCGGTCGCGCCACGCCTTCACCGTGTAGGTGACGCCGTTGACCGTCGGCAGGTAGGTGTCCGTGAAGGCGACGACCGACTGGTGGCCCATCGTCCCCCGGGTCGTCAGCGGGGTCGGTAATCGGTTGTGATCTGCGTGGCGCGTCGCTCCCTTTCGGTCGCTCGCGCCACGAAACCGAACGCGGGGAGTGCGTGGTGCGCGAACGGAGTTAGCGGACCACGGAGCGGAGCGGCGAGACGGCGGTGAGCCGTGGAAGCGGAGCGTCCGCGTCGCTCGGCGCCTCTCGCGGGCCGCAACGCATAACCGCCGTCCCGGGCGACGACGAGCGTGTCCGACGTCGCGGCCGAACGGATCGACCGGCTCCACGCCCTCGCCAGGGAAGCCGCCGCCGCCCGCGAACACGACCTCGCCCGCGAGTACGTCCGCCTCGCGCGGCGGATCGCCGAGCGCCACCGGCTCACGCTGCCGCGGCGGTTCCGGCGGTTCATCTGCGACCGCTGCGACGCCTACCTCCGTCCGGGGGCGAACGCGCGGGTGCGACTCGGCCCAGGGCGGGTCGTCGTCCGCTGTGACTGCGGCGCAACGGCGCGGTACCCGTACGACCGCGAGGGTGGGTAGCACGGCGCGGCGAGAGGGCCGACTGAAAAGGGTCTTGTAACCACCCCGACGAGTTCCGCGCTCTCCCACGATGACGGCCCGACAGACGACGGCGACGGACGAGACGGACGACGAACCCGTATCGGCGCTCGGAACGGCGCGGCGGCAGTTGGAGCGTGCGGCCGCCCACGTCGACATCGACGACGGCGTCGTCGAGCGGCTGAAGCATCCGACGAAGGTGACGCAGGTGTCGGTGCCGCTCCGGCGCGACGACGGGAGCCTCGACGTCTTCACGGGCTACCGCGCCCAGCACGACGACGTCCGCGGGCCGTACAAGGGCGGCCTGCGCTATCACCCGGCTGTCGACGCCGAGGAGTGTGTCGGGCTCTCGATGTGGATGACGTGGAAGTGCGCGGTGATGGACCTGCCGTTCGGCGGCGGGAAGGGCGGGATCGCAGTCGACTCGCGGAGCCTCTCGGAGGAGGAGACAGAGCGCCTGACCCGTCGGTTCGCGGAGGAGATCCGCGACGTGATCGGGCCGAAACGGGACGTTCCCGCGCCGGACATGGGCACCGGGGCGCAGACGATGGCGTGGTTCATGGACGCGTACTCGATGCAGGAAGGCGAGACGACGCCGGGCGTCGTCACCGGGAAGCCGCCGGTGATCGGCGGGTCACACGGCCGCGAGACGTCGCCCGGGCGCTCGGTGGCGATCGTCGCGCGCGAGGCCGTCGACCACTACGGCTGGGACCTCTCGGAGCTGACCGTCGCGGTCCAGGGGTTCGGGAGCGTCGGCGCGCCGGCCGCGCGGCTCCTGGACGAGTGGGGCGCGGCCGTCGTCGCCGTCAGCGACGTCGACGGCGCGGTCTACGACCCGGACGGCCTCGACACGGACGCCGTCGAGGACCACGACGCGCGCCCGGGGATAGTGTCGAACTACGAGGCCGCGGCGTCGCTGACGAACGAGGAGCTGCTCGAACTCGACGTCGACGTGCTGGTCCCGGCCGCCGTCGGCAACGTGATCACCGTCGACAACGCCCACGACGTGCGCGCCGACCTGGTCGTCGAGGGCGCGAACGGCCCGACGACGTTTGCGGCCGACACCGTTCTGGAGGAGCGCGGCGTCGCCGTGGTCCCGGACATCCTCGCGAACGCGGGCGGCGTGACGGTGTCGTACTTCGAGTGGCTCCAGGACATCAACCGTCGCCAGTGGTCGCTGGAGCGGGTCCACGAGGAGCTGGAGACGGAGATGCTGCGGGCGTGGGCGGCGGTCCGCGAGGCGGCCGAGGCGAACGACCTGACGTGGCGGGACGCGGCCTACGCCGTTGCGCTCTCGCGCATCGGCGAGGCGAAGTCGACGCGCGGGCTCTGGCCGTAAGGCGCTCCCCGCCGCGGGCTGTCCCGGCGCACTGGACCCACAGTTTCGTAACGCGCAACGAACTCTAAAGGTAAAGATTATTCGGGAGGCGAGTAACGACAAGGCCATGACAAGCGGCGAACTGCGGGCGCGCGCCCACAAACTGGACGCGACGCTCCGCGTTGGAAAGCGGGGACCGGAGGCAGTACTCGACGAGCTGAACGACCAGCTCGCCGACCAGAACCTGGTGAAGGTGCGGTTCCTCCGCTCGGCACGGGCGGGAACCGACGTCGAGACGCTCGCAGCCGAGATGGCGCCCGAAGTGAGCGCGGAGGTCGTCGAGACGCGGGGGAACACAGCGGTGTTCCACCGATGACACCGGTCCCGCTCCAGGTCGGGGTCGTCCGCGACCTGCTCGCTCGGGTCCTCGGCGACACCATCGCCGGCGCCGCGGCCCCGGTCATCGTCTTCGTCGTCGCGCTCGTCGTCGTCTACCTCGTCGGCCGCGCGGTCGCCGCGCCGATCCTCGACCGGGTGTTCGAGGCGCGTGGACTCGACGCCCACGCGCGCCGGCCGCTGAAGAAGGTGGTGAACGTCGTGATCGCGTTCGTCGCGGTGTCGGTCGCGTTCGGACTGGCCGGGTACGGCAACTTCCTGACGTCGCTGGCGACCATCGCGGCGGCGGCGACGCTCGCGATCGGCTTCGCGATGCAGGACGTGGTCAAGAACTTCGTCGCCGGCGTGTTCATCTTCACGGACAAGCCGTTCCGCATCGGCGACTGGATCGAGTGGGACGGCAACAGCGGCATCGTCGAGGACATCTCCTTTCGCGTCAGCCGCGTCCGGACGTTCGACAACGAGCTGCTGACGGTGCCGAACTCACAGCTGACCGACGGCGTCGTGAAGAACCCGGTGGCGAAAGACAAGCTCCGGCTGAAGGTTCCGTTCGGCATCGGCTACGACGACGACGTCGAGAAGGCGACCGAAATCATCGTCGAGGAGGCCGAGAGCCACGGCGCGTTCCTCGACGACCCCGCGCCGTCGGTTCGGCTGACGGAACTCGGCGACTCCTCCGTCGTCCTGCAGTCCCGGGTGTGGATCGCCGAGCCGTCGCGCGCCGACTTCGTGAAGGCACGCGGCGAGTACGTGACGAACGTCAAGCGCCGGTTCGACGAGGCTGACATCAACATCCCCTACCCGAACCGGACGCTCGGCGGGGACCTCTCCATCGAGGGGCTCGACCGGATCGCAGAGAGCGCCGACTAAAGCTCGATCCGCTCGACCAGCAGGTCGTCGGCCTTCGTGTTGATCGCGACGATCCGGACGTGGTCGTCGAGTCCAGAGTCGCGCAGCTTCTCCTTCAGGAGTCCGTCGACCTGGTAGACGCCGGCGGCGTTGACCATCTCGATTTCGACGAGAACGGCCGCTCCGTCGCCGGGCTTGAGCGTCACGTCGCGGATGGCCTGACTCGACAAGGTGTTGATCCCGCGCCCGCCCTTCTCGTAGGGGATGCGCGAGCGCCCGCGCTCCATGTCGAGGCCGTCCGCGACGCGGACGACGCCCGCCTCGAGCGTCAGCGGCTCTTCCTCGGTGTGGTGACAGAGGATGGCGTGGAGCACCTCGGCTTTGACGCGCACGGCCGCGGCGGTGTCGTAGCTGTCGCTCTCGGCGAGGAGGCGGTCGAGCAGGTCCGCCGCGAGCGGGATCGAGTAGTACGAGTGCTGGTCGCGGTGGACGACGTGACCGATGTCGTGGAGGGTGGCCGCGAGCGCGATGACCACCGCCTCGTCGGCCTCGGCCAGCCCCTGCTGACGCGCGCCGTTGAACTCCACGCCGCCTCGCTTCAGGAGGTCGTAGAGCCGGAGCGCCCGGTCCCGGACGATCGAGACGTGTTTCGGGCCGTGGTCGTTGTACCCCTTGCGGACGACGGCGTTGACGTTCTGCGCCTCGAGGTACGCCTCGACCTCGGGATCGTTGACGAGCCGCGGGAGAAGATCGTTCAGCCGCTCGTCGGGGAAGGCGTGTTTCTCGCCCGGGTCGTACCGATGGCCGCCCGGCCCACCGGGTCCGAGGTCGTCCGCGTCGTCGGTGTCGCTCACACCTCGGGTGGGACGAGCGCACGCAAAAATGTGCGTCCCGTCGGGGGTCGGTCTGCGAACACCGCCTCGTCGCCCGGCTCCTCGCCCGGCCGGTCGTGCTCGCGGCGGGGACCAGCGGTCCACGTCGACGACGGCGTTCTCGTCGGAAGCGGCGTGGCCGCAGGCCTCCACACGGAGTCGCCCGTCTGAACGCCACCGAGCACACAGTCGGGGCATTGATTGGCCGGTGCCGCGATGGGCTGGATCAGATGACGGACGAGGGCGGCGTCGAGCAGGTCAACGAGGCGTTCGTGGAACAGTTCGGGACGACGCCGACGGCCACCGCCGTCGCGCCGGGACGGGTCAACCTGATCGGTGGACACGTCGACTACAACGCCGGTATCGTGCTGCCGGCGGCTATCGACCGCGTCACCGTCGCGGCTGCCGCCCCGAGAGACGACGACCGTATCAGGGTCCACTCCCTGTCGCTGGAGGAGGGGGTCGAGGCGTCCGTGGGCGACGGGCTGGAGGGGTGGGCGGCCTACGTCGTCGGGACCGCAACCGTGCTGTCCGGGGAGGTCGACCGGTCGGTCGGTACCGACCTCGTCGTCGGGGGGAACATGGTCATGGGCGCGGGGCTCTCTTCGTCGGCCTCGCTCGAGATCGCGGTCGCCGGGGCGCTGAACGCCGTCCACGACCTCGGGCTCTCCCCGGAGGAACTCGCCGACGTCGGGTGGCGCGCGGAGAACCAGGAGGTCGGGATGGCCTGTGGTATTATGGACCAGTTCGCCAGCGCGCTCGGCCGGGCGGACCACGTCCTCCGGATCGACTGCCGGAGCCGGGCAGTCGAGCGAATCCCGTTCGACAGCCGCCGCGCGAACGTCGTCGTCGTCGACACCAACGTCACCCACCAGTTGACGGAGTCGGGGTTCAACGACCGGGTCCGGGAGTGCCACGAGGCGACGGCACGGCTGGACGCGCTGCTCGGCAAACGGGTTCGCACGCTCCGGGACGTCACCCCCGAGGAGGTCGCGGCTCACGCCGACGACCTCGAGCCGCCGCTCGGCCGTCGCGCCCGCCACGTCACGACCGAGATAGAGCGGGTCCGGGCCGCGGCAGACGCGCTCCGCGAGGGTACGGTCGCCCGGGTCGGCGCGCTCATGCGCGAGTCACACCGCAGCCTCCGTGACGACTACGAGGTGAGCTGTGCGGAGCTGAACGCCGTCGTCGAGATACTCGCCGACCGACCGGAGGTCCACGGGTGCCGGATGGTCGGCGGCGGGTGGGGCGGCAGCGTCGCGGCCCTCGTCGACCCCGACGCGACCGCGCAGGTGTCCGCCGCGGTCGAGCGCGAGTACCGCGAGCGAACCGGGATCGACGCCGACACGTACGTCTTCGAGACGGCGGACGGTCTCCGATGCGTGGGCTGACGCCCGGCCAGGTTCGCGGGTCGGCCCCGTGCAGTCGCCGTTTCCCTCCTGGAGAGAGAGTGTCACGGCAGGCAAAAGGCCTATCACAGAGTCCGACCAAGCACGAGCAAAGATGCAGATGTTCCCCTTAGTGCCCGGCCTCCCCGGTGGGCCCGAGCTGATCATCGTGCTGTTCGTGCTCGTCCTCTTGTTCGGCGCGAACAAGATTCCGAAGCTGGCCCGCTCGACGGGACAGGCGATGGGTGAGTTCCGCAAGGGCCGCCAGGAGGTCGAGGAGGAGCTCGAGGAGGTCTCCGGGGAGACCGTGGGCTCTGAGGGACCCGGGTCGACGACCACGGTGGACGAGGAGTCGGAGACGGAGACCGCAGACGAGAAGACGGTCTGAACGCCCCGGACCCGCCGCTTTTTCCTTACCTGGTCGGGTAGCGCCGCCAGGGCGTGTGGCCTAGCGGACAGGGCGAGAGGTTCCTAACCTCTCGATCGCGGGTTCGAATCCCGCCACGCCCGTTCTCCGGCGAGCGAAGCAAGCCGTGAGAACGGGGACCGGAGATTCGAAGCAGGGAGGTCGCAGCCTCGCGAGCGTGGCAAGCGAGGACGCGTCCGACCGAGGTTCGAATCCCGCCGCGCCCGTGGTCGTGCCCGAACGACACTGCGGGCCAGCCGCGTAGCGTACGGGGTTCGAATCAGGTCGCGAGTGCGGTTCGAACCCCGCCACGCCCGTCTTGCTCGGGTCGTTCGACGCGCGCGGCGTCGTCACTCCCGGTCGTTTCGCTCGCTCGCGGCACTCTGGCCGCGGCCGTTCTGCGAGGAGCGGACGACCACCGGCCGCGTGAGGAGGGTATATGTTCGTCGGCGCCCCACCGCCGCGCATGGAACGCACCGTGACGGTGGTGCCCGAGGCGGGGCTACACGCGCGGCCGGCCTCGAGGCTGATACAGACCGCTGCGCGGTTCGACACCGAGGTCTCGATCGGGCGCGCCGACGACGCCGACGACGGGCTGGTCCGCGCAGACAGCATGCTCGCGGTGAGCGGGCTGAACGTAAAACAGGGCGAGTCGGTCCGCGTCGTCGCCGACGGGCCGGACGCCGGGGCCGCGCTGGACGCCGTCTGTGACCTGCTCACGACGGAGTTCGGCGGAGAGGGCAACGAGGCCGAGGAGCGCGACGGAGCGGGGTGAGACGGGGTGAGAACGCTTGCCGGAGTCGGGAGCACGCCGCTCTCGGGCGTCGGAACGGCCCGTTGGTACCGGCCAGAGGCGGACCTGACGCTCCCCGACCGTCCGGACCCGTCTGCCGTCGACCCAGACCGGGAGTGGGAGCGGTTCGAGGGGGCGCGCGACGAGGCTCGCGCGGCGCTTCGGCGCGCCCGCGACCGGACGGCCGACCGCGTCGGCGAGGAGGAGGCCGCCGTGTTCGAGGCCCACGAACAGTTCCTCACCGACCCGGAGCTAGTCGACGACATCGAGGCCGCCGTCGCGGACGGGACGCCCGCGGAACACGCGGTCGCCGACCGGTTCGCCGCGGCCATCGAGACGTTCGAGGCGATGGGCGGGCGGATTGGAGAGCGGGCCGACGACCTGCGCGACGTCCGTGACCGCCTGCTCCGCGCCCTGCTCGGCGCCGACTCGGTCGCCGACCTCGCCGCGCTCCCGCCCGGGACGGTCCTGCTCGCGGAGCGGCTGACCCCGGGAGACACCGCGGCGCTCGACCCGGACGCCGTCGCGGGGATCGCGACCGTCGCAGGCGGCCGGACCGCCCACGCGGCGATCATCGCGCGGTCGCTGTCGATCCCGGCCGTCGTCGGGGTGGGCGAGGCGCTCGCGGAGGTGCCCGACGGGGCCGACCTCCTCGTCGACGGCGAGGCCGGGCAGGTCGTCGTCGACCCCGACGAGGAGCGCCGCGCGGCCGCCGGCGGGAGCGCGGTCACGGTCGTGGCCGACCGGGTCTCGACGGCCGACGGCCGGTCGGTCGAGGTCGCCGCGAACGTCGGCAGAGCGACCGAACTCGGCCCCGCGAGCGACCGTGGCGCCGACGGGGTCGGGCTGTTCCGGACGGAGTTTCTCTTCTACGACCGCGACGCGCCGCCGAGCGAAGACGAGCAGTACGCGGCCGTCACGCGGGCGCTGTCGACGTTTCCGGACGACCGCGTCGTCGTTCGGACGCTCGACGTCGGCGGCGACAAGCGCGTCCCGTACCTCGACCTCCCGACCGAGTCGAACCCGTTTCTCGGGCGCCGAGGGCTCCGGCTGTCGCTCGACGACCACGCCGACCTGTTCGACACCCAGCTCCGGGCGCTGTTGCGCGCGGCCGCGAGCGACCACGGCGACGGCCTCGCGGTGATGTTTCCGATGGTCACACGGGTCGAAGACGTCGAGGCGGCGGCCGCGGCGGTCGAGTCGACCGCGGCGGCTCTCGACGCCGAGGGGGTGGCGCACGCGGTGCCGGAGCTGGGGGCGATGGTCGAGACGCCGGCGGCGGCGTCGCTCGCCGGCGCGCTCGCGGAGCGGCTCGACTTTCTGAGCGTCGGGACCAACGACCTGACACAGTACGTGATGGCCGCCGACCGTGAGAACGACCGGGTCGCGGCGTACCACGACCCGCTCCACCCGGCGGTGTTGCGCGCGATCGACCGGACGACGACGGCCGCCGCTGAGGCCGACGCGTGGGTCGGGATGTGCGGCGAGATGGCCGGCGACCCGGCGCTGACGGAGCTGCTCGTCGGACTCGGACTCGACGAACTCAGCGCGAGCGCGGTGACCGTTCCGGCGGTGAAAGAGCGGGTCCGGTCGGTCGACGCCCGCGAGGCGCGCGAACTCGCCGCCGAGGCGGTCGCCTGCGAGACCCGGCGAGCGGTGCTGTCGCTGCTCGGCCTCGACGGACCGGCGGCGTCGGGACGGGCTTAGAGCTTCGTGAGGTCGCGGGCGGCCTCGGCCTGGCCGCGAACCGAGTCGAGCGTCGCGGACGGGTCGGTCGCCGCGACGGCCGCGTTGACAGCCCCCTCCAGCACCGGCGCGTCGGCGATGACCGCCTCGGCGTCGCTCTCCTCGACGGCCACGTCCGCGTTCATCACCGCGCTCCCGAGGTCGACGAGAACGACGACGCCGTCGCCGTCGTCGGCGGCGTCGATCCCCGCTTCGATCGCGTCGGGGACGGTGCCGATCCCGCCGCGGCCGTCGCCCCCGACCGCGGCGAGTCGGGTGTCGCCGGCCATCTCCGCGGCGACCTCGACTATCCCCTCCGCCGCCCGCTCGCTGTGAGAGACGACGACGAGCCCGACGCTCATTCCGCGGTCCCGTCGGCGGCGTCGTCCGGAACCGTCGGCGAGGTCGCGTCGACGTCGGGCGTCTCGGCGTCGAGGCGGTCCGCCGCGACGGCGAGCAGCTCCTCGAGGATGAACAGGGTGCTCGTCGCGCCCGGGTCCTGGTGGCCGACCGACCGCCAGCCGAGGTACGACGCCCGGCCCTTCCGCGCGCGGATGGGGACGGTGAACGCGACCCCGCGCTCGGCCGCGTCGACCGCCTTCGCGAGCGCCGCGAGCGGCGAGAGGTCGTCGACCTCGACCGACTTCTTGAACGTGTGGACGGCAGGCGTGAGCGCGTCCACCATCGTCTGGTCGCCGACACGGGCGTCGCCGCGCTCTGTCACCTTCTCCAGGTACGTCTCGGCGAACGCGACCGCGCTCTCGGCGGTGACTCCCTCTCCGAGCTCCGCGCTCGCGAACACGAGCGAGCCGCCGAACAGCGGGCCGGAGGCCCCGCCGACCTCGGCCATGAGCGTCTTTCCGACCGTCTTGCAGACCGTCTCAGGGTCGGGGTCGTCGAGGTCGCGTGCCGCCTCGGCCGCCTCGGCCCAGCCGCGGGCCATGTTTCCGCCGTGGTCGGCGTCGCCGATCGCGGAGTCGAGCTCCGTCAGGGTCGCACGCTCGCGTTCGAGCCGGTCTGCGACCGCCGCGACCGCCGCGACGACGGCCGCTCCGTCCCCGCTCATCGGGCGAGCGCAGGGGTGTCTGCCGGGGCCCCGAGCAGCTCTTTCAGCTCGTCGTCGACGGCACAGACGGTGATCGACGCGCCCGCCATATCCAGCGAGGTCATGTAGTCGCCGACCCACGCGTCCCAGGTCTCGACGCCCCGCTCGCCGAGGAGCTCCTGGAGCCGGCGGTTGACGACGAACAGCTCCATCTGGGGCGTTCCGCCCATGCCGTTGACGACCGTGAGGACCTCCTGGCCGGCGTCGAGGTCGAGGTCGTCGAGCACCGCCTCGGTCAGCTCGTCGGTCACCTCGTCGGCGCTCATGATCTCGGTTCGTTCGGTGCCCGGTTCGCCGTGGATCCCGATGCCGAGTTCGATCTCGTCGTCGCCGAGGTCGAACGTCGGTTCGCCCTTCTCGGGGGTGACACACGAGGTGAGCGCCATCCCCATCGTCCCGACGTTGTCGACCACCTTCTCGCCGACCCGCGCGACCTCCGACAGCTCAGCGCCGGCCGCGGCCTTCGCGCCCGCGGCCTTGTGGACGAGGATCGTCCCACAGACGCCCCGTCGGCCGGAGGTGTACAGCGAGTCCTCGACGGCGACGTCGTCGTTGACCACGACGCTCTCGACCTCGACCCCCTCCATCTCCGCGAGCTCGATGGCGGTGTCGAAGTTCATCACGTCGCCCTCGTAGTTCTTGACGACCGCGAGAACGCCCTTGCCCGCGTCGCAGGCGCCGATCAGCGCCTCGAACTCGTCGGCAGTCGGCGAGGAGAAGACGTCTCCCGCGGCCGCCCCGTCGAGCATCCCGTCGCCGATGTACCCCGCGTGCGTGGGCTCGTGACCGCTCCCGCCGCCCGTCACCAGCCCGACCTCCCCGTCGACCGGCGCGTCGGCGCGCACGAGCACCTGCGTCTCCGGTAGTCGACGGAGCCGGTCCGGGTACGCCGCGGTCATCCCGTCGAGCATCTCGTCGACGACGTCGTCGGGGTCGTTGATCAGTTTCTTCATAACTATCGTGTGGGATACTCTACGATCTGTTAAAGATATGGGGCGGCTCTGGCTCGCGTCAGCGCCGGAGGGTGTGCCGTCTGTCGCCCCTCTCGAACAACCGGACGATGTTGCTGGAATCGCGGACGGCCGCTGTGGGCCAAACCCCCCCGAAACGGCCTCGTCAGCCCGACTCTGCCGGCTTTTTCGAACAGCGCTCGTCAGGCGTCGTCGCCTACTTTCGCCGCCAAAAGCCGGTATATCCGTCTCGGGGCGCTGGATCTATCGATGAACTCCGACGACGGACGGCTCTCTCGGCGGACGTATCTCCGCGGCGCGGGTCTGGCGGCGACTGCCTCGCTGGCAGGGTGTGCCGGGGTCGGCGGCGCGACCGACGAACTGACGGTCGCGTACATGCCGATCTTCCCCGACCTCCAGTACTTCGTGATGGACGCAGAGGGGTACTTAGACGAGATCGACGCGACGATCGACGGCCGGGAGTTCACCGACGGCCCGGCGATCGTCCAGGCGTACGGCGGCGGCGAGATCGACATCGCGATGTTCGGCATCGTCCCCTCGATGATCGTCATCGACCGGGGCCTGCCCGCGAGGGTGACCGCCGCGAACGTGGTCGAGCCGATGGCGATCCTCGCCCACGAGGAGCTCCGGTCGCTGTGGCAGGACCACGGCGCGGACGCGTTCTCGGTGTGGCGCGAAGAGCGGGGCCGGAAGTTCCGCTTCGGCACCTTCCCGCAGGGGTCGGTGCCCGACGTGCTCCTCCGGTACTGGCTCGAACAGGAGGGGGTGTCGACCGAGACGGTCGACATCGTCGAGATCGGCGGCGCGAACGCCGTCTGGCAGGCGATCGCGAACGGCGAGATCGACGGCTCGTCGATCATGGAGCCGGTCCCGACGCGGGCCGCCGCCGCGGACGTCCCGATCACGACGTTCCGGACCGCTGCCGAGGTGATGCCCGGCCAGCCCGCGGCGGTGACGCTGATGAGCGACGAGGTTCGGTCGTCGCCCCTCGCCGGACAGTTCCTCGAACAGCACGTCCGGGCGACCGAGTTCATCGGGCAGAACCCGGACCGGACGGCGACCATCGTCGAGGAAGGGATCGGGATGGGCGCGGACCTCGCGCGCGAGGCGCTCGGCGGACCGCTGGCGAACTTCGTCACCGACCCGCGGGCGATCGAGTCGGGCGTGGAGATCTTCTCGCGGTTCGCCGCCCAGAACGGCCAGATCGAGTCCGAACTCTCGCTCGACCAGGTCTTCGACTACAGCGTCTACGAGGGGCTCTGAAGAGATGGCGACGGACACGCGCGAGGGACTGTCCGAGGCCGACCTCGACGGTCCGCTGAGCGGCGTCGACGCGACGCGGGCCGTCCGCGGCACGGCCGGCGTGGCCGGGTTCGTCGTGCTCTGGTGGGTCGTCTCGCTCGTCCAGCCGGCGTACGTCCTGCCCTCGCCGCTCGCGGTCGGCGAGACGTTCGTCGCCGAGGCGGCGTCCGGGACGATGGCGGCGGCGCTCGGCAGCAGCGTCCTCCACTGGCTGCCGGGGACGATAGTGGGGACCACGGCGGGCGTGGCCGCCGGGATCGCGCTGGCGTGGTCGTCGGCGCTCGACGACGCCGCCGCCGGGGTCGTCCGCCTGCTCCGCCCGGTCCCGCCGCTCGCGCTCATCGGCTTCGCCATCGCGTGGCTGGGGATCAACCACGCGGGGGCGGCGGCCATCGTCGCCGTCGGCGCGTTCTGGATCAACTTCTACGCGGCCTACGGCGGCGTCGAGGGCGTCTCCGACGACCTCCTCGACGTCGCGCGGAGCCTCGACGTGCGGGGCGACCTCGAACTCATCCGCTCTGTCGTGATCCCGGCCGCACTCCCCGAGATCTCGACCGGCATCCGGACCGGTATCGGGCGGTGCTGGATGCTCGTCGTCGCCGCGGAGATCTTCGGCGTCCCCGGCATCGGGCGGGAGATCCTCCGCGCGTCGAACAACCTCCGGGTGGACGCCGTGATCACCTACATCCTCGTGTTGAGCCTCGCGTACCTCCTCATCGACACCGCGTTCCGGACCGCACAGCGCCGGGCGCTCGCGTGGCGATGAGCCGCGAGGCGCTCGGCCGCGGCGACGAGGCCGCGACCCCCCGCGTCGGCGTCGAGAGCGTCGGGAAGCGCTACAACGGCGCGCAGGGGCCGGTGCGGGCGCTCTCCGACGTGACCTTCGACGTCACGGACGGCGAGTTCGTCTGTGTCGTCGGCCCGTCTGGCTGTGGCAAGACGACGCTCTTTCGGATCATCGCGGGGCTCGAAGAGCCGACCGAGGGCCGGGTGCTGCTCGACGGCGACCCGCTCGACGGCCCCACCACCGACCTCGGGCTCGTCTTCCAGGAGTACCACCTGTTCCCGTGGCTCACCGTCGCGGACAACGTCGGGTTCGGACCGGACCACGCGGGGATGGACCGGGACGTCCGCGACGCCCGCGTCCGGGAGCTGGTCGACCTCGTCGGCCTCGGCGGGTCGGCAGACAGCTACCCGCGTGACCTGTCGGGCGGGATGAAACAGCGGGTGGCGCTCGCTCGCGCGCTCGCTCTCGACCCCGGGCTCCTGCTGATGGACGAGCCGTTCGGCGCGGTCGACGCCCAGACAAAGCGGATGCTCCAGGACGAACTGCTCGACATCTGGACGGAGACGGGCAAGACCGTCCTCTTTGTCACCCACGACGTCGAGGAGGCGGTCAGGCTGGCCGACCGGGTGATCGTGATGGCCGCCGACCCCGGCCGGATCAAGACGGTGGTGGACGTCGACCTCCCGCGGCCGCGGACGCGGACGGACGAGGCGTTCGGCACGGTTTACGAGCGCGTTCTCGGCCTCATCGAGTAGCGGTTATACGGCTCCGGCCGCACGCTCCGTCGTGTACCGCACGGGCCACTACGGCGTCTCGCTGCTCGCGTACGCACCCGTCGGCCTCGCGTTCGTCCTCGCCGGCCGCCCGGCCGTCGCCGTCGCGGCCGGCGCGGGGGTGCTGTGGCTCGCGACGCTCCCCGACGTGGACCACCGGCTCCCCGGAGTTCCCCACCGCGGGCCGACCCACAGCCTCGCGTTCGCGGCGCTCGTGGGCGGCGCGTTCGGCGGCGCCGCGCTCGTCGGCGGCCGGGCGCTCGGCGTCGCCGATCCGACGGGAGTCGCGGTTCTCGCGGCGGGCGTCGGCGTCTTCGGCGTCTGTGCGCACCTGCTCGGGGACGTACTCACGCCCGCGGGCGTCCCGCTGCTCTGGCCCGTCGGCTCCGCCGTCAGCGTCTCCCTGACGAACGCGGACAGCACGGTCTGGAACTACGGGCTGTTCGCCCTCGGGGTCGGGGCGACGGCCGTGGCGGCGCTCGCGGCGGTTCGGCTCGGCTGAACGCGCGGTCGACAGAACGCTTATACTCGCGGTCCTCGTCGGATCGGGCGCAATGCCGACCGGGACGGTCGCGTTCTTCAACGACACGGGCGGGTACGGATTCATCGAGACCGAGGACGCCGACGACGACGTGTTCTTCCACATGGAAGACGTCGGCGGCCCGGACCTGGAGGAGGGCCAGGAGGTCGAGTTCGAGATCGAACAGGCCGACAAGGGCCCGCGCGCGCGAAACCTCAAGCGCCTGTAGGCGCGCCGCCCTCGGCTCGAACGAGGGCTGCCGAGCGCCGCGGCGACCTACAGGTCGCCCGCCCGGGCCAGCTCTCGAACCTGCGCCGCCCGTTCCTCGATCGCCTCCCACTCCTCGTCGTCCTTGCCGTCGACGTGGCTGTACATCAGTCCCATCCGGCCCGTTCCCCGCAGAACCTCCTCGTTCTCCTTCAGGAAGTCCCAGTAGAGCGCGTTGAACGGACAGGCGCCCTCGCCGGTCGTCCGCGAGACGGCGTACTCGCAGTTCGCGCAGTGGTCTCCCATCCGGTTCACGTAACTCCCCGAGGAGGCGTACGGCTTCGAGGAGAGAACGTCCGTCGCGAAGCTGCCCATCCCGACGACGTTCGGGGTCGTCGCCCAGTGGTAGGCGTCGACGAACCCGAGGTGGAACCACTCGTTCAGCTCGTGGGGGTCGGCGCCGTAGGTCAGCGCGAAGTTCGAGAGGAGCATCAGGCGCTCGATGTGGTGGGCGTAGCCGCGCTCCCACACCCGCCCGACGGCGGCGTCGAGACACTGCATGTCCGTCTCGCCGGTCCAGTACAGCGGCGGCAGATCCCGCGTCTGGTCGAGCTGGTTCGCCTCGCCCATCTCGGGCATCGCCCGCCGGTAGACGTGGCGGACGAACTCGCGCCAGCCCGCGACCTGTCGGACGAACCCCTCGACGCTCTCGACCGGTGCCTCGCCGGCCTCGTACCGCTCGATCGCGCCCTCGACGACCTCGTCGGGGCGCAGGAGCCCGAGGTTGAGCGAGGAGGAGAGCAGCGAGTGCGCGAGCGCCCAGTCGTCGTCGAGCATCGCGTCCTGGTACGGCCCGAACTCGGGCAGGCGCTCGTCGAGGAAGTGGTCGAGCGCGTCGAGCGCCTGGTCGCGCGTGACGGGCCAGCAGAACTCTTCGAACGCGTCGTTGCCCCACCCGTCGAACCGCTCCGTGACCCACGAGTGGGTCTCGCGGGTGCGGTCGTCGTACGCGAACTCCGGGACCGCCGGCGGCACCCAGTCGTCGGGCGGGGTCTCCCGGTTCTGGTCGTCGTAGTTCCACTCGCCGCCCGCCGGCTCGCCGTCGTCCATCAGGTAGCCCGTCTCCCGGCGGACGTGGCGGTACCAGCCCTCCTGACGGAACCCGTCTTCGACGCTTCGGTCGCCGGCCCACGCGTCGAACTCGGCCGGCGTCGTCAGGAACAGGGGGTTGGGCTCGACAGTCAGCGACCCGCCGGACTCGGTCACCAGCTCGCGGAGCCGCGGGACGGCGCCGTGGCTCGCCGGCCGCGCGAGCCGCAGCGTGTCGCCCGGGTACGTCTCGAAGTACTCGTCGAGGGCGTCGCCGAACCGCTCGGCCTCGATGTAGACCACCTCGTGGCCCGCCTCGCGCAGCGAATCGCGGACGCTCCGCATCGCCGCGAACAGGAGCGTGAGCTTCTGGGGGTGGTAGCGGCGCCGTTCGGCGAAGGCGTGGGCCTCGGTCATGAGGACGCGCTCGCCGTCGTCGACGAGTCTCTCGGGTGCGAGCTGGTCGCCGAGGAGCCAGCGGGTCATACGGGAGACAGGGGCGCGAGGCAGGTCAACGTTCGCCCGCCCCAGGGGCTTATGTCCCACCCCGGCGACGCCGGCGCATGGTCTCGGCCGACGATATGGAGTACACCACGCTCGGGACGACCGGCATCGAGGTGTCGCGGATCTGTCTGGGCTGTATGAGCTTCGGCGACCCCGACTGGCGCGAGTGGGTTCTCCCCCCGGAGAAAGGTCACGAGCTCGTCGAGCGCGCGCTCGAACTGGGGGTCACCTTCTTCGACACCGCGAACATGTACTCGAAAGGCGAGTCCGAGCGGGTGCTGGGCGAGGCGCTCGCGGGCCGGCGCGACGAGACGGTCGTCGCCACGAAAGGCTACTTCCAGATGGACGAGGACAACCCTCACTCGGGCGGGCTCTCGCGGAAGGCGCTCCGGCAGGAGCTCGCCGCGAGCGTCGAGCGTCTCGGCGGCGAGCCGGTCGACCTCTACCAGGTCCACCGGATGGACGAGGCCGTCGCGCCCGAGCACCTGATGCGGACGCTCGACGACGCCGTGCGGAGCGGGCAGGTCCACCACGTCGGCGCGTCGTCGATGTGGGCACACGACCTCGCGGCGGGCCTGGAGGCCGCCGAGCGCGCGGGGCTCGAACCGTTCGTCTCGATGCAGGACCACTACAACCTCGTCTACCGCGAGGGCGAGCGCGAGACGTTCCCGCTCTGCGATCGGGAGAATCTCGCCGTCCTGCCGTGGTCGCCGCTCGCGCGGGGCTACCTCGCCCGGCCCGACGAGGCGGTCGACCGGACGGCACGCGGCGAGGCCGAGACGCGCCTCTACGGCCACCCGTACCGCGAGCGGGGCGGCCCGACGATCAACGAGCGGGTCGAACAGCTCGCCGACGAGCGCGGCGTGAAGATGGCACAGATCGCGCTCGCGTGGACGCTCTCGAAGGAGTTCGTCACCGCGCCGATCGTCGGCACGACGACGATAGAACACTTAGAGGACGCCGTCGAGGCCCTGACGATAGACCTGAGCGACGCGGACGTCGAGTGGTTAGAGGAGCCGTACGAGGCGGTTCGGGTGTCGGGGCACGTCTGAGTCGGGCGGGCACGACCGACCGCGGCGCGCCTACGCCGTCCGCACGCGCCGCAGGTCGTCGATCACGGTCTGCTCGTCGAACCGGATCGACCCGGCGGTCCCGCGCTCCGGCCGGTACGCCCGCTCGGCGAACCCGTCGCCGTTGACCAGCAGGACGAGTCCGGTGTGGGCGTACATCCACCCCGGCTCGCCGTCGTCGGTCATCGTCTTCTGGAAGGTGACGCCGAACTCATCGGTGACCGTCGCCGTCGCCCGCTCGACGGACTCCGGGCGGAGGAACGTCCAGTTGTCCGCGTCGACGACGACGTTCATCCGGGCGGCGTACTCGGCGAGCGCCGCGGGCGTGTCGCGCTCTGGGTCGAACGTGACCGGGAGGAACGAGACCGCGTCCGCGTAGCCGTTCTCGACCGCGTGGACCTGGACCTCGCGGAGGGCGCTCACGAGGACGGGACAGACCGTGTTGCAGTTCGAGAAGAAGAACGTCGAGAGGTACGGCTCCTCGACCCCTGCGGTGTCGACGGCGCCGGTCACCGCCCCGGTCGCAGGGTCGACCGCCGGGAGCGTGACCGAGGGGACCTGCTCGCCCCACGCTGGGTACGGCAGGTCCTCGGGGTCGGCCGAGCGGTCGGGTGGGCCGAGGGCCACGTCGGGGTTCGTGTCGGTGTACGAGCCGACGACGCCGGCACAGCCCGCGGTCAGGGCGATCGATCCGCCGGCGACCGTGGCGAGGTAGTCGCGCCGGTCCATGTCGGCAGTCCGGGGTGGAGCGCCAAGAGTCACGCGGTCGCCGCGAGCCGGCGGTCAGACGAGGCCGAGGAAGGCGAGCGACCGCCAGACCTGCGCGAGCCCAGCGAGGACCATCACCGCGCCCGCGACGCGGTGGACGGCGCCGAGTCGACCGCTCGCGGCGCGCAGCAGGTCGCTCCCGACCGCGGCGAGCAGCGTGACAGAGAGCAGCGGCAGGGCGGCCGCGAGCGCGTACGACCCGACCGCGACCGCCGCGCCCGCCGGGTCGAGCGTGAGCGCCCGCGTCGCGACGCCGAGGAGCAGCGGCACGACACAGGCCGCGGCCGCCAGCCCGTAGCCCGCGCCGAAGACGCCGAACCCGAGGACCGACCGGCGGCGGGCGGGCAGCGAGACGCCGAGTTCGGGCGCGCGGTCGGTGAGCACGAGGAGGCCGACGGCGACCAGCGCGACGCCGACCAGCGGGTCGAGCGCCGCGACGGGGACGCGCGCGACGAGCGCCCGCCCCGCGAGGAGGACAACGCCGAGGGCGACACCGAGAGCGAGAAGCGCCCCGAGCGTCGCCGCCAGCCCGCGCGCGAGGGCGCCGGCGAGCGTCGCCTCCTCCCGCCCGACGTAGTAGCCGACGTAGCCCGGGAGCAGCGGGTATGCACACGGCGCGAGGAAGGTGGCGACGCCCGCGCTCGCGGCGAACGCGACGACCGCGAGGTCAGCCCCGGCCATCGAGGTGTGTCGCGAGCGCGTCGTCGAGCCGTCGGTCCTCGACCGGGCCGCCGTGTTCCCAGACGACCGCGCCGTCGGCGTCGAACAGCGCGAGGTGCGGGAGCGCCCCGGCGCCGAGCGCGGCCATCAGCCGGCTCTCGGGGTCGTGCCCGAGCGTCCACGCCCCGTCGTGCTCGCGCCACCAGTCGCGGAGCGCGGCGGCGTCGAGGCCGCCGCCGAACCGCTCGTTCGTGACCGAGAGGAACTCGACGTCCGGATACCGCGCCTCGGCGGCCGCGAGCGCGGGCATCGACTCCGCACAGGGCGGGCACCACGTCGCGAACAGGTCGAGGAGCATCGG
This sequence comes from Haloferacaceae archaeon, assembly GCA_036626375.1. GTDB lineage: Archaea > Halobacteriota > Halobacteria > Halobacteriales > Haloferacaceae > A07HB70. The sequence goes on along the minus strand of JAZKRX010000003.1, from coordinate 46,335 downwards.
CCCGTCGGGCGCCGGGACCCGCGCCTCGCCGGCCGTCGACCCGGGCGCCGCGACGGTGTCGACCCGGATCGGGAGGGAGCCGTCGTCACCGCCGGACCGGGCCGCGAACACGGCGCCGCCGCCGAGAACCGCCGCGCCGGCGAGGCCGGCGAGCAGGCGCCGCCTGTCGGTGTCTGGCATCTACAGGGCGCGCTCGATCGCGTTGCGCAACCCCTCGACCGTCGCGGGCACCGACTCGCCGTTCACGAAGGCGCCCGGCGTGCCGGAGACGCCGAGGTCGCTCGCCGTCGCCTTGTCGGCCTCGAGCACCGGCCGGTAGCTCTCGTTCGCCGCGTCGTTCTGGATCGCACAGGGGTCCGCGCCGACGGCCGTCGCTGTCTCGGCGAGCGTCTCCATCGAGTAGTCGCCCTGTCGCTCGAACGCCCGGGCGGCGAACGAGAAGAAGGCGTCGTCCCCGACCGTCTCTTGGACCCCGCGGGCGGCGCTCGCGGTCCACCACGACCAGCGCTCGTCGACCGGGATGGGCAGGTCGTGGTGTTCGTAGCGGACCATCCCCGGGTCGAGGTACTCCTCGGCGATCGTCGGGTAGACCTCCAGGTGGTAGTCCCGGCAGTGCGGGCAGGAGAAGTCCTCGAACACCATCACCGTCACGTCGGCGTTCGGGTCGCCCGCGACCGGCGGCGGGAGCTCCGAGACGGTCGGCTCCGACTCGATCGCACAGTCGCCGGCCGCGCTCACGTCGCCCGGGGCCGCGTTCCCGGTACACCCCGCCAGCCCGGCGAGCCCCGCGCCGGCCCCGGCGAGAACGGCACGTCGTGTCGTTCGCATACCTCCGCTCGAACGCGCACGCTTAAATCGTCGGCGGGTCCGCCCGCCGGCCGGGACGCGGCCACGCCGTCCGCGGGTCCGCGGCGGGTCTTTTGTGTCTCCGGTCCCTCTCTCCGGCCGTGCCCACCGTCGAGTTTCGGGGCGAGCGAGTCGAGTGCGAGCGCGGCGCGGTCCTGCGGGACGTCCTGCGGGAGGCGGAGTTGGACGTCCACAACGGCCGCGCCGCGGCGCTGAACTGTCGCGGTCACGGCTCCTGTGGCACCTGCGCGGTCGAGGTAGACGGCGAGACGAGCGCCCCGACCCGCCGCGAGCGCCTGCGGCTCTCGACCCCGCCACACGACCCCGACGCGGGGCTCCGGCTGGCCTGTCAGACCCGCGTGGAGGGGGACCTCGTCGTGGCCAAGCATCCGGGGTTCTGGGGACAGCGCGCCGAAGACGCGCCCGAGTAGGCCGACCGTATCGTCGTGCTTTTGTCCGGCGTCCGGCTACGCAAGGTATGAGCTACGAGGACGGCGACGAGGTCGTGCTTTCGGACAAGCACTCGGAGTACGACGGTCAGACCGGGACGGTGACGCAGGTGATGGAGACGATGTTCGGCGACGCCACCTACACCGTGAGCTTCGAGGACGGCCAGGAGTCCGGCGTGCCGGGTGACGCCCTCTCCCCGGCCGACGAGACCGACGAGGAGTAGCCCGCGTCGTGGCCTCGATCCCCGTTCACTACGTCGACCTGCGGGCGTTCAGCTACGCCACGGAGGACGACCGGCGGGTCGAGCGCGCGCTCCGGACGTTCCTGCCCGACGACGTCGAACTGGAGCGCACAGCGTCGACGGGCCACCTCGGCGACCCCATCCTCGTCCTCTCCGCGCGGGTCGAGCGCGCAGACGAGGTGCGACACGTCCTCGGCCGCCTCGCGGAGGCCGAGGAGTTCGACCGGATCGAGGCCGAACTCGACGAGCGGGTGACAGACAACTGCGAGCTGTTCGTGCGCCTCGACAAGCAGGCGGCGCTCGGCGGTGAGGTCCGTCTCGGCGACGGGATCACCCTCCGCGCGAAGGTCGAAGCCTACCCCGCAAAGCGGGAGACGGCGGTCGAAAACGCGGGCGAGGCGCTCGACGAACTGTAGCGTCTTAGCCTCGCCACTTGATGTTACAGCCCCGCGAGGGCAGGTCCTCGTCAGCGAACGGCACGTCCTCGCCCGCGAGGACTGCCTCGACGGCCTCGCGCATGTAGAACCGCTCGGGGTCGTCGTCGGGCGACATCGCGTCGTCGATCCGGCCGTGGTACGCGAGACGGAAGCCGCCGTCTTCGCGGGCGAACAGGAACGGGTCGGGGGTACAGACCGCGCCGTAGGCGCGCGCGGCGTCCTGGCTCTCGTCGCGGAGGTAGGCGTCGTAGTCGATAGTGCCGGCCTCGACGTACTCGACCATCCGGTCGAACGAGTCGTCCGGCTTCTGCGTGTCGTCGTTCGGGTTGATCCCCACGACCGCGAGGTCGTCGTGGGTCGCGGCGAGACGGTTGAGTTCGTCGAACTTCGCCTTCGCGTACGGACAGTGGTTACAGGTGAAGACGACGAGGAGGGCGTCGTGGTCGGCGTAGTCCGCGAGCGAGTGCCGCTCGCCGTCGACCCCGGGGAGCGAGAAGTCGGGCGCCGGGTCGCCGAGGGCGAGGTCGGAGTCGGAGTCCGTGAGAGTCACGGGCGCCGTTGACGCCGGACGGTCAAAGCCGTTCGGTCACCCCGAAACGAGGTAGACCGCCAGGAGCGCGAGGCCGACCCCGAGCGCCTTCCGCGCCGTCACCGCCTCGCCGTAGACGACGACGCCGACGACGGAGGAGCCGACGAGAAAGAGCGCGAAGATCGGCGTCACGACGCTCACCGGGCCGAGCGAGAGCGCGCGGTAGTACGCGAGGATGCCGACCGAGAGGAACACGCCCGAGGCGAGGACGAGCGGGAACTTCGGGTGGTCGAGGTAGGGCGTCACCGACTCGCCCGCCGCGAGGATGACGACGCCGGTGGCGACGACCAACATCCCGTTCGAGACGAGAGCGACGACGTTCGACGGGATGGCGTTCTGCCCGTTCGACGCGGCGCTGACGAGCGGCGGGACCGCCGAGTACGCGAGCAACGAGACGAGCGCCCACGGGAGGTAGTTCACGGAGGTATCCGGCGCGCGAGAAACCTGTATCAACCGATCCAGACCTGCGAGAACGCGTCGAAGAAGTCCTCGTCGGTCGAGACGAGCGAGTGTGCCGCTCCCAGCCGCCGACACCGGTCGCCGACCGTCTCGACGTGCGAGTCGAGCCGGTCGCGGTAGGTCCGCGCGAGCGACCCGCCGAAGTACGTCCGGGTCTCCGCGCCCGTCTCCGGCTCGACGAAGATCGTGTCGCCCTCCGTCTCCGGATCGCGCTCCTCGGGCGCGAGCACCTGTGGGCAGACGAGGTCGTTCTCCGCGAGCGCGCCCAGCCCCGCCTCCACGTCGTCCGGGTCCGCGAGGAAGTCGGAGGCGGCGACGACCAGCGAGCGCGACCCGATCGTCGCCTCGTAGCTCGTGAGCGCGCGTTCGAACGCGGCCTCGCCCGACGGCTCCGTCTCGTTCAGGAGGTCGATAGCGCGGAGGATCTCGCCCCGGTTCGAGCGCCCCGTGTCGAGGCGCTCGTGCTCGCCCGCGAACGTCGAGATCCGGAAGTCGTTGTTCTCCTCGGCGGTGAGGTAGGCGAACCCGAGCCCCAGCTTCGCCGCGGTCTCGAACTTCGCCCGCCCCTCGGGCCCGCCGTAGCCCATCGACCCGCTAGCGTCGACCAGAACGTGGACGGTGAGGTTGCGCTCCTCCTCGAACTGCTTGATGTAGTACTCCTCGCTGCGGGCGTAGAGCCGCCAGTCCACGAGCCGGATGTCGTCGCCCGGCGAGTACCGCCGGTAGTCCGCGAACGTGAGCCCCTCGCCGAGGTTCGACGACTCCTGTTCGCCCTGCCGCAGGTCGTCCGCACGGCGGTCGACCGAGGCGTCGAACCGGCCGAGTTCGTCGAGGAAGTCGGGGTCTATCACGTCGGTCCTCCGGTGTCGGCCCGCCGCACGGTCACGCCTCGTCGACCAGGTCCGCGATCACGTCGTCGGGGGTCATCCCCTCGCGCTCGGCGCGGAAGTCGAGGATCACGCGGTGCCGGAGGACGGGCGCCGCCATCGCCTCGATATCCTCCCACGAGACGTGCGAGCGCCCCTGCATGAACGCCCGGGCCTTCCCGGTCAGCACGAGCGCCATCGACGCCCGGGGGCTGGCGCCGAACTCCAGGCGCTCGTCCTCGCGGGTCGCCCGCGCGAGGTCGATCGCCCGGTCGCGGATGTCGTCCGCGATCGGCACCTCACGGGCGAGCGACTGGACCACCCGGAGCTCGTCGGCAGAGAGCACCCGTTCGACCTCCTCGGGCTCTCGTCCCTCCGCGTAGAGCCGGACGATGTCGCGCTCCTCGTCTTTCGCGGGGTAGTCGACGAGGATCTTGAGCAGGAAGCGGTCGCGCTGGGCCTCCGGGAGCGGGTAGGTCCCGCCCTGGTCGATCGGGTTCTGCGTCGCGAGGACGAAGAAGGGCCGCGGGAGCTGGTAGGTCTCGCCGGCCGCGGTCACCTGCTTCTCTTGCATCGCCTCCAGCATCGCCGCCTGGGTCTTCGGCGTCGCACGATTGATCTCGTCCGCGAGGACGACGTTCGCGAAGATCGGCCCCTTCTCGAAGACGAACTCGCGGCGGTCGCCGGACTCCTGGATGATCTCGGTGCCCGTGATGTCAGACGGCATCAGGTCGGGCGTGTTCTGGATGCGGGAAAAGGAGAGGTCGGTCACGTCCGCGACGGTGCGGACGAGCGTCGTCTTCCCGAGTCCCGGGTTCGACTCGAGGAGCGCGTTCCCGTCTGCGACGATACAGACTAGGAGCTGTTCGACCACCTCGTGCTGGCCGACGATACGCTTGCCGACCTGCTCGCGGACGTCGCCGAGCTTCGCCTGGAGCGCGTCGACGTCCGCCTCTGTCTCCGCCAGTTCCCCGCCGCCGTCGGCCTCGATGTCGTCGTCTGTCATTGGGTGGTCTCGTCGTCCTCCTGTCGGATCTGCAGGTTGTACTCGCGGATCAGCTCCGCGTCCGCCAGCCGCTCCTGTTCGGCGAACCCCGCCTGCTGGCTCTCGGTCTCCGCGTCGCCCGCGCCACCGAAGCCGCTCTCGTACGCCGCGGGCGCCGACCGCGACTCGTTGCCGCCGCCGCCCTCGCTCGCCACCGTCGCGTTCACCGCCTCGTCGCCGGCGTCCACGTCCTCGGCGTCGCCGAGCACCGAGTCGGGGTCCTGGAGCCCCTCGTACTCGTCGGTGACACTGGAGCCGGGGGCGGTCGACCCGTCGTCGCCGTCGAGGACCACCTCGAAGCCGGTCGCCGTCGCGCCGATGGTGGCGGGCGCCACGACGGCGACGACGAGGAGGAGGACCCCGACCCGCCGGACGTGGAGGAGCCCGAGGCTCGACGCCTCGCTCAGCCGCTCGATCGTGTCCTCGTAGAGCCGCGCGGCCATCTGCCCCTCGGCGTCGGACTCGACGGCGTCCCGGGCGGTCCGGAGCGCCTCCGACAGCGACGGATTGGCCGCGGCGAACCGCTCGACCGTCGGCTGGCGCAGGCGGTACCAGAGCCCGACCGCGAAGACGACCAGTCCGACGACGACGGCGATAACCGCGCCGGTGCCGACGGCCGCGAGCGCCGGGACCGGCGCGCCGGGGACCGGCACCGACGGCGGGAGTCCCGCTATCGGCACGACAGCGAGGACGAGGTCGACAACCAGCAGCGCCGCGACCGCCTCCACCGTCGCCTCGATCAGCGCGGCTTTCTGCCCCTCGCGTCGGACCGCGCGGATGCCGCGCTCCATGCGCTCGCGGGGCGTCTCGCCGCTCATGAGCACTCGTCGGGCCGCGGCTCGCCCGTCGGCCACTCTCTGCAGATTCGGTTGATTCGGTTCTCCAGCGTCTGTACCGTGCTCTCTAGCTGGTCGATCTCGTCTTCCAGCTGCTGGTTCTGGCGCTCCAGCTCAGAGATCCGGTTCGAGAGCTCGCGGTTCTCCTGGTCGAGCCGCTGGTTCTCCTGGCGGATGTCTTGGATGTTCTCTTCCAGGCTCGCCCGGCGCTGGCGGAGCTCGACGACCCGGCTCTGGAGGCTGTCGACCCGCTCCTGGGACTGCGAGAGCTGTGCGCGGGTCTCTTCCAAGTTCTGTCGGGTCTGCTGGAGGTTCTGTTCGGTGTCTGATAGCTCGCCGGAGACCTGCTGGATGTCGCCGCGGGTGGTGTTCAGCGACTGGTTCAGCTCCCGGAGCTCGGTCTGTGTCTGGTTGAGCTCCGCCTCGGTCTGGTTCAGTTCGGTTCGGAGGGCGTCGTTTTGCTGCCGGAGCTCCTGGTTTTGCTCCGCGAGCCGGTCCACCGACTCCTGGTAGAACAGGGTCGCGCCGCCGGTGCCGATGGCCGCGAGACAGACGACGGCGGCGAGCGTGAAGTTGATAGAACGTCCGAGCATTATACGAGTCCGCTCTCACGCCTGGTTCGCCCACGGTACACTTGAACTCGCCGGACGACAACCTCGGCGGTGAACAGGAGTACGGCGAGGAGGAGCGCGAGCCACGTCCAAGAGTCCCGCACCTCGCGGACGCCGACGGCGCTCTCGCGGGCGAACTGCGCTATCTGTGCGCCCTCGCCCGGCTCGAACACCCGGCCGTTCGTCGACTCCACGACCCGGACCAGCGCGTCCGACTGCCCGAACGCCCCGTACTCGCGGGGGTAGTTCGCCGCGAACTCCGCGCCCGCGACGAACTCGAACCCCTCTTGCTCCGGGACGACCGTCGCCTGGTAGCGGGTCGGCCCGGCCCGACGGAACTGGACGCCCTCGCCGGTCGGCCGGCGCTCGCCCCGGTAGGTGACCGTCGTCGGCTCGCCGACACGGGTGTCGCCCGCGTCCGCCACGCCGGTCCGGAGACGCTCCGGGTCGCCGACCGCGTAGTTCACCGTCTTCGTCACGAGCAGCGAGTCCGGCCGCGAGAGCAGGCCGTCGAGCGTGCCCTGGTCGTCGTAGGCGGTGAGCGAGACGACCCGACCGAGGCCGTAGCGCCAGCGCGCCAGCACCGGAGCGCCGTCCGGCCCCGCGACGAGGAGGTCCGCCCCGGCCTTCGTGGAGACGTCGTTCGCGTTTCCGGGGGTCGACTCCAGCTCGACGCCCGCGGTCAGGAACGTGTTCGGGTCGACGATCGTCAGCCCCGACCCCTCGAACTGTCGGGAGGAGCCGCCAAAGAGGATGCGCAGGCGCTGGGTCTCGTCCGCCCGGATGTACGTCCCGCCGGAGAGGCGTGCGATCTGCTGGAGGCGCGGGACGTTCGTCCGCTCGCCGACGCCGACGGCGACGACCTGGATGCCCTGGCTCCCGAGGCGGTCCGCGGCGGCCGGCACGGTCTGGCTGCCGTCGACGCCGTCGGAGATCAGGATGACGGTGCCGCGCTCGTCGCCGAGCAGGTCCTCCGCGCCGCGGAGCCCGGCAGCGATGTCGGTCGCGCCGCCGGACTGGAGCCGCCGGATGCGCTCGGCGACCGCCTCGCGGTTCTCCGAGAGGGGCTGTGGGCTCGCGACCCGGTAGGGCTGGTAGTTGAACGCCACCACCCCGACCTCGTTCTCGTCGCCCAGCTGTTCCAGGACGTTCAGCGCGATGGCCTTCTGGACGCGCATCCCCTCCCGGGTCGACCCGGAGACGTCGATAGCGAGGACGATCCGGCTGGTGCCGGGACCGCTCTCGCCCGCGCCGACGGGCTGCATCGACCCGAACGCCGACCCCTCGTAGCCGCCGCGCTCGAACGTCTGCGGCCCGCCGACGGTGACGAGACCGCCGCCGTCGATGACGAACTCCTGGAGCGCGGAGACGTTGCCGACCCGGCCGGCCGGCGTGTTCTGGACGACCACGGCGTAGTAGCCCGACAGGTCGTCGGGGACGCTCCGCGCGACGGTGACGTTGTAGAGCTGGGTCAGGTACGTCCGGAGAGGGTACTCGCCGACCGGCGCGGCGCCTTGACCGGACGCCACGTACAGCACGCGCGGGCGCTCGACGACCCGGACGGTCGAGCGAAACACGTCGTTGCGGTCGTATCGGTCCTGGCTCGCGAGCCGCGCCTCGACGCGGTGCGGGCCGGTCTCGTTGAACGTGTGCCGGACCTCGTGGCTCCCGCTCCCGCGCTCGAACGTGTGGCTGTCTATCTGCTCGCCGTCGACGCTGACGGTGAGGTCGACGCTCCCGTTCGTCCGGACGCCGCCGACGCTGACGAGAAAGGTGGCGGGCACGCCGGCGCTGGTCTTCGACGGGCCGTCGATCCGGACGTGGCGCTCGGTCGTCCGGGAACGGAGGCGGACGGCGGAGACGGTTGCGTTGAGCTCCCGGGCCCGCTCGCCGGCCTCCGCGAGGCTGGTCCCGTCTGTCACCTGCCCGTCGGAGACGACGACGACGCTCCCGTTCTCCCGCAGGTTCGCGACGATTCCGTCGCCGACCCGCGAGCGCGTCCCGTTGCCGACGGCCGCGACCCGGGTCGGGACGCCCTCCGCCTCGATGTCGTCGGCGAGGCCGCTCGCGCCCCCCACGACCGCCGTGCTGGCCGAGTCGTCCGTGAGCAGGGTCACGCTCGGCTCGCCCGCCGTCTCGCGGGTCGCGACGGTGTACGGCCCGGCGACCGCGACGACGACGAGCAGGGTGATCACGACGCGGGAGAGGGCCAGGAGCCGCCGCGAGCGGTCCGAGGCGGTCCCCGCGGCGCGCCAGTAGGTCAGCGCGAGAAGCGCCGCGACGGCGACGGGGAAGACGACGAGCGCGAGCGGCGTCTCCAGCCCGACGATCACGCCGCCGACGGTCGTCTCGACCATCAGATGTCACCCCGGCGGCGGAGCCAGACCAGTTCACCCAGGACGAGGAGGAGCGCCACGACGGCGACGACCCCGTCGAGCGGCCGGGGCGCCGGGCGCTCTTCGGTCTCGACGCGGTCGCCGAGCGGGCCGCCGGCGCCCCCCGAGAGCGAGGGGGCGGTGACGTTCGACTCCGTCGGACTGTACAGCGAGACGCCGTACCGGCCCTGTGGCGTGTCGTACACGCCGACCTGGTTGAGGACGAGCCGTCGTACCTCGCGCTGGCCGGTCGGGGTCCGGACGGTCGTCTCGTTCGCGAAGGTCAGCCGCGCGCCGGTCTGGCGGTTCGCCTCGGCGAGCGGGCGTCGGCCGGCGAGGTAGAGCGCGGCGCGCTTCCAGAACACCGGGTACTGGACGTCGAAGTTGAACGGCGCGGACTCCTCGATGTAGCCGTAGTAGAGGATCCGGCCGGCGCCGCGCTCCTCGACGGCGATCAGCGGCGTCCGATTCGACATCGAGACGAGCGTCCGCCCGGAGCGCAGGTCGCCCGCGACGTACTCGCTCGGCGGCGGAAACCCGACCCCGGCCACGAGGTCGTCGTTCGCGACGCCCGTGACCGCGGGGCTGGTGCCGGTTCCCTGTGGGTCGATCAGGAGGAGGTCGCCGTAGTCCGGCATCCCTCGTTGGGCCTGGATCGCGACGCCGCCGCCGGACTCGACGGTCTCGCGCCCGAGGTTGACGTTGCTCGTGAGCAGGCGGTCCCGGCGGAGGTTCGAGTAGATCACGACGTCGTACCGCTCGGAGATGGCGGCCGGCGGGGTGACCACCTCCAGGTTCACGACGTCGACGACGTCGAGCGCGGTCGCGAGGTAGCGGTTCCGGTCGTTCGTCAGGAGGAGCACGTCGACGGTCTGGTCCTCCGGCGCGACGATGGCGGCGGTGTCGTCGGTCGCGAAGTCGTCGCCGGGCGAGAGCCGCGCCCGCCCGCCGCCGTCCGGGACCGGAAGCGTGACGTCGGCGACGTCGCCGGGGGCGAGCCGGACCTGGGTGCGGGCGTCGCCGAGCGATACCGTCCGGGTGAGGGGCGTGTCGGCGTAGCTCCGAACCTGGAGGGTGACGGTCGTCCCCGAGAACGACCGGCCGACGATGCCGGCGGCGTTCGACCCGCCCGCGAACCGCCGGAGGTCGACGACGAGTCCGCTCGCGCGGGCGGCGGCGACCTCGCTCTGCCACGCGGAGTCGTCGGCGAAGTCGGAGAGCACGACGACCCGGGCGTCGGAGCCGGCGACGACGCTCGCCTGCGCCACCGCCGCGCGGAGGTCGCCGGCCGTCGCGGTCGGGGTGAGCCGGTCGAGCGCGCGGCGGGCCTCGGCGCGGGCGCCGCCTCTGACGGCCACCCGCGGCCGGTCGGCGGCGACGATAACCGACGTCGTGCCGGTGGCGGCGTCGCGGGCCGCGGCGACGGCCCGCGGGGACCGCGTGCCGTCGCCCGTCGCGGCCGTCATACTCGCGCTGGCGTCGACGACGACGACCGTCTCCTCCGTGACCTGCTCGCGCGGGACCGTCACGTACGGCGTCGCGAGCGAGAGCGCGAGGAGGACGACGACGAGGACCTGGAGGATCAGAAGGAGGTTCCGGCGCAGCCGTTCGAGGAGCGGGTTCGTCGCGTCGGTCCCCCGCTCCTCGACCAGAAAGCGGAGGGTGGGGAGGTCGACGCGCCGCGGGTCCGGCCGGATGAGGTAGAGCACCACTATCGGCACGGCCGCGAGGAGGGCGAGCAGACCGAGGGGGGCGAGGAGGCCCGCCTGGAGCGGGACGGGGGCCACGGACACGCCCGCTCTGGGACCGGGGGGTACGTACGTCTTTTCCCACGCGGCCGGCGGGTGCGCGGACACCCACCGGACATATGTACGACGGGGGGTATCGAAGGGTATGGACGACGCGGAGACGCGGCGCGAACTGCTCGCGGTGCTGACCGAGGACGCCAGGCAGGAGACGGCCGACGTGGCCCGTCAGCTCGGGGTCGGAGAGGAGCGCGCGGCGGCGCTGATCGAGGCGCTGGAAGCGGAGGGCGTCCTCCGGGGCTACCAGGCGGTCGTCGACTGGGGCCGCACCGACGCGCCCCACGTCACCGCCGAACTGGAGCTGAACGTCGAGCTCGACCGCGAGACGACGTACAAGGACGTGGCCCGGCGGGTCGTCAAGTTCTCCGAGGTGGAGTCGCTGCGGCTGGTCTCGGGCGACTTCGACTTCGCCGCGACCGTCTCCGGCGAGTCGATGAACGACGTCTCCCACTTCGTCGCCGACCGTATCGCGACCATCCCCGAGGTGACCCAGACGGTCACGCACTTCGTGATGGAGACGTACAAACACCGGGGCGTCGAGTTCGAGAGCGACGACGAGGACGAGCGCCTCTCCGTCTCGCCGTGAGTCAGTTCACTCCCTCCGAGCGCGTCGCCGCGGTCCCGCCCTCGGGCATCCGGAAGTACTTCGAACTCGCCGAGGAGGCCGACGACGTCATCTCGCTGGGCGTCGGCGAGCCCGACTTCTCGGCGCCGTGGGCCGCCCGCGAGGCCGCCATCGACTCGCTGGAGCGCGGACGCACCTCCTACACCGCCAACCGCGGGCTGCGCGAGCTCCGCGAGGCCATCGCCGCGGACGTGGCAGGCTGGGACCTCGACTACGACCCCGGCGAGGAGATCGTCGTCACCGCGGGCGCGAGCGAGGCCGTCGACGCGGCGATGCGCGCGTTCGTCGACCCCGGCGACCGCGTGGCGGTCCACGAGCCGACCTACATCTCCTACCGGCCGACGATCACCTTCGCGGGCGGCGAGCCGCTCGCGGTCCCGACGACCGCCGAGACGGAGTTCGTCCTCACCCCCGAGGCGCTCGCCGAGGCGGGCGCGGACGAGGCCGAACTGCTCGTGCTCTGTTACCCGAACAACCCGACGGGCGCGACGGCCTCGCGGGACGCACTAGAGCGGATCGCCGCGTTCTGTCGCGAGCACGACCTGCTCGTCGTCGCCGACGAGATCTACGCCTCGCTCACCTACGAGGGCGAGCACACCTCGATCGCCACGCTCCCGGGAATGCGCGAGCGGACCGTCGTCGTCAACGGCTTCTCGAAGGCGTACGCGATGACGGGGCTGCGGCTCGGCTACGCGCTCGGGCCGCCGGACGCGATGCGGGCGCTCAACCGCGTCCACCAGTACGCGATGCTGTCGGCCCCGACGACGGCACAGTACGCCGCGATCGAGGCCATCGAGAGCTGCGACGACGACCTCGCGGAGATGCGCGACGCCTTCGACCGGCGGCGGCGGTTCGTCGTCTCGCGGTTCCGGGAGATGGGGATGGACTGCTTCGAGGCGACGGGCGCGTTCTACGCGTTCCCGAAGCTTCCGGACTCGTTCCCCGGCGACGACGAGGCGTTCGCGGAGGGGCTACTGGAGGCGGAGTCGGTCGCGCTCGTCCCCGGGAGCGTCTTCGGCGACGGCGGCCGCGGGCACCTCAGGGTGTCCTACGCGACGGGGATGAGCGAGCTGAAGGAGGCGCTCGCGCGGATCAAACGGTTCGTCGGGGCTCAGTCGCCGGCCTCCTCTGAGGCCAGCTCCTCGGCCTCGAGGTCGCGGTAGAGCTCCGAGAGGTCCGAGGTCTCGCTGAGCCGGTCGAGGGTGGCGTCGAGGTCGGCGCGGTGGGTCTCGATGCGCGCCGAGAGCTCGGCGTACTCCTCGCTCGCGTCGAGTTCGGCGGCGGACTTCTCGGCCTCGAGGAGCGCCTTCTTCGAGGCGAGCGAGAACAGTTCGCGGACGCCCACGGCGTACTCGTCGCGGAGCAGGAGCTTCGACACCGTCTGCTCTAGCGCCTCGCGGGAGACGGGCTTGACCAGGTAGTCGTCGAACCCCATCGCGACGATGTCGAAGTCGGGCTCGACGGCTGTCACCATCGCGACCCGGGCGTCGACGTCTCGCTCGCGCAGCGCCGTCAGCACCTCGTCGCCGGAGACGTCCGGCATCCGACGGTCTAACAGGACCACGTCGGTTCGGTCGAGCGCGGCGACGAGTTCGAGCGCCTCCTCGCCTCCGTAGGCGGCGTGAACGTCGTAGCTCCCCTCCAGCCACGCCGCGTACAGGTCGGCGAGATCCGGCTCGTCCTCGACGACGACGACGGTCGCGCGTTCCTCACTCATCCGTGTGCCCTCGCGTCACTAGGCGACCGGTTTCCACGGGGGGCACATCAAGGTGCCCCTCTGGTAACGCGCGGCGAGAGCGCCCGACGGGCGAAATCGTCACCGATCCCCGGGGCTGTAGTTCGGCGCCTCGTCCGTGATCGTCACGTCGTGGGGGTGGCCCTCGGTCTGGCCGGCCTGACTCACACGGACGAACTCGGCGCGGCGCTTGAACTCGGGGAGGGTGGCGGCGCCGACGTAGCCCATCCCGGAGCGCATCCCGCCGACGAGCTGGTGGAGCTCGGTGGCGAGCGGGCCCTTGTACGGCGTCGCGGCCTCGACACCCTCGGGGACGTACTCCTCGCCCTCCTCCTCGGGGTCGTCCTTGAGATAGCGGTCACCGCCGCCGGAACGCATCGCGCCGACGCTGCCCATCCCACGGTACTGCTTGTACCGCTTGCCGTTCATCGTGATCACCCGGCCGGGCGCCTCGTCGGTGCCCGCGAAGTACGACCCGAGCATCACGGCGTCGGCGCCGGCCGCGACGGCCTTGATCGCGTCGCCGGAGTAGCGGATGCCGCCGTCGGCGATGACGGGCACGCCGTGGCGGCTCGCGACGTCGGCCACCTCGGAGACGGCGGTGATCTGGGGCATCCCCGCGCCGGTGACGACGCGGGTGGTACAGATCGAGCCGGGGCCGATACCGACCTTGATGCCGTCCGCAAAGTCGACCAGCGCCTCGGCGGCGGCGCGGGTGCCGACGTTCCCGACGACGACGTCGGCCGCGACGGTCTCTGCCATCTCGCGGGCGCTGTCGATGACGTTCCGGTTGTGCGCGTGCGCGCAGTCGACGAACAGTGCGTCGGCGCCGGCCGCGTCGGCCGCGACGGCGCGGTCGTCCTCGAACGGCCCGACCGCCACCCCGACCACCAGCCGGCCGTCGTCGTCGCGGGCGGCGTCCTCGTGTTCGCGGCGCTGGAGGACGCCCTGCATCGTCACGAGGCCGACGAGGCGGCCCTCGCCGTCGACGACGGGAACGCGCTCGATCTTGTGTTCGTAGAGGAGTTCGAGGGCGCCGCGGGCGTCGACGTCCGCGTCGGCGGTGATCACCTCGTCGGTCATCGCCTCGCGCACGGGGTCGCGCTCCTCGACGCCGAGGTACGGCCGGATGTCGGTGCCGGAGATGATCCCGAGCACGCGGTCCTCGTCGTCGACGACGGGCGCGCCGCTGACGCCCTCGCGGTCCATCATCTCGTCGACCTCGACGATCGTCTGGTCGGGGGCCGCGGTGACGACGTCCTCGCGCCGGATGACGAGCTCGTCGGCGCGCTTGACCCGCTCGACCTCCGCGACGGCCGCCTCGACGGGCATGTTGCGGTGGAGGACGCCCATTCCTCCCTCGCGGGCCATCGCGATCGCCATGTCGCCCTCGGTGACGGTGTCCATCGCCGCAGAGAGCACCGGCGTCGTCAGCTCGACGTTCCGCGATACCTTCGTCGTGAGGTCCGCGTCGTCGGGTTCGACCCGGCTCTCCATCGGCCGGAGCAACACGTCGTCGAAGGTCAGCGCCTCGGGGATACGGAGTTTCTCCGTGAACGGCCCGGCGGAGTCGTTCGCCATGTTGCCGGTCCCCGGTCGGTCGGCAAAAGCGTTGTGCGTGCGCCCGCGGACGTGAGCTGCCCGCACGGGTCGTGGTGGCCGGTCTCACGCAATCTTTAACAGAACCCGGGCGGAACCGTGACGTATGGACTCCGAGTGTTCGAACGAGTTCGGTATCGCCACCCAGGCGCGGGTCGACGCAGCCGGTGGCAAATTTACACCGAACTCGTTCGAACGCTCGGAACAGACCGACGCCCGCGGAGCCGTACCCGGGTCGTCGTGTCGCCGTTCGGCCGGTGGAGACGGCCGCTGACGCCCGTATGAGCGTCTCGCGACACCCGGTCCTCCTCGAACTCGAGCGACGCGTCGGCGGGGACACCAGGCTCCTCGCGACGGTGATGGCGCTACCGCTCGTCGACGGCATCTTCCCCGCGCTCGTGCTGGCGGGTGCGCTCACCTACCCGTTCGGCATAATCGAGACCGGCGTCCTGATCTTCGGCGGCTCCGCCACCGTCGCGGTCATCCTCGCGGAGATGGACGCGGAGCCGCGGGAGGCGGTGCCCTCGATCCTCCTCCTCGGCGCCGTCATCGTCCCCGTGGCGGTCGTCGAGGCGGCGCTCGCGCCGACGATCCAGAGCCTGCTCGCGCCCGTGTTCGAGCGGTTCGCCGGGCTCGTCATCCTCACCGTCGCGGCCCGGACGGCGAGCGCGCGGGTCGGCGAGTGGCTCCC
Organism: Haloferacaceae archaeon; assembly: GCA_036626375.1. Classification (GTDB taxonomy): domain Archaea; phylum Halobacteriota; class Halobacteria; order Halobacteriales; family Haloferacaceae; genus A07HB70. The sequence continues at coordinate 31,125 of JAZKRX010000003.1, read as the reverse complement.
CCGCCCGGCACACGTCATCGGGCTCGGCCTGCTGGCGAGCGTCCGGCCGGCGGGCGCAGAGCTCGCCTTCGTGGCCGACCCTGCCCTCGTGGCGCGCGCCGCGGGCGCCGCCGGCGTCGGGGTGGCGTTCGCGCTCGTCGTTGCCCTGCTCGGCCCGCGCCTGCGCGGGAACGTCGACCTCGACCGCTTCCGGTTCGGGAGCGCCGTCGCCCTCGGCCTGCTGGCGCTGTCGGTGCTCGGCCTCCTGCCGACGACGGCGCCCGTCGCGCTCATGGCCGTCGTCGTCACCGCCGTCTTCGCCTACGACCCGCCGGAGCGCGACGCCGACGAGGAGTCGTCCGACCTCGACCCCGCCCACGCCAGCGACCTCCGGAACACCCACGACGACCGGAACCGGCGCGACCCCTACGTCCCCGAGGGCCCGCTCCCGAGCGCGGACGGCGGGCGCGAACGCGGCGTCGCGGACGAGCGGTCCGAGACGAACGACCCACCCGATCCCGCCGTCGTCGCCGACGACGACGAGGACGGCCGCGCGCCGTGGCTCTGACCGGGGGGCTTAGGACGCTCCGCCTCCACGGCCGTGTGTGAGCGAGAACCGCGTCGTCCAGGGACGGATGGTGACGCCCGAGCGACTCGCCGAACTCGTCGAGGGCGAACGGCCGATGGAGGCGGAGGCGATCGAGGACGCAGAGCGAGACTGCCCCGACTGCGGCGGCTCCGTCATCTCCGTCGGCTACATGCCGACCGTGACGGAGTTCGTCACGGCGTACAAGTGCCAAGACTGCGACTGGGGCGAGACCGACCGATCGTAACCGATTTACCGCGACCGTGACTGGTGAGAGCCGAGGGGTTGTGGCCCAGCCAGGCAGGGCGACTGACTCCAGAGGCCACGCCCGGTGACGAACTCCAGACTGATATACCGAGCCGCCGTCTGATCAACGGCCGGCGACGACGACCCTCTGGAGGACCGAGGCAGACCGGAGATATCAGTCAATCGGGGGTTCAAATCCCTCCAACCCCATACTCACCTTCAGCGTTCCGTTGCCGAAGGGAAACGCGACCCGCAGATCTGTCAATACTGTGGAAGTAGATACCCGACGAGCTACAGCGCTGTCCCGCGCTGCCCGATGGGTGGTGTCCGCCGTGACCCGGCGGAGCCCGTTCTGTCGGCTCCGAGCGACATCTGCCCCGCTCGACGACACGGGGCTCGTTTAGGAGGCTGTTCGCCGCTCGGGGTGGCGAGTCGGGCGGACCGCGAGCGGACGACTCGGTCGCGTTACGAAGGGGGTAGGGGTGGAGGCAGGAGGAGTACCGGGACCGGTGGCCCGTGCTACTCGCTTGCCGACTCGACGTCCGCGCGCTTGCGTTTGCGAACGCGCTGTGCGCGGATGCGGTCGGCGATATCGCGGGGCTCGGCGGTTGCAGAGGGGGGCATCACGGTGGGATCAGCCGGCGGGGGGCACCGGCGCTCTCGCCTACGACGCGGGGTCAAAAAGTCACACCGGAGGCTCAAGCCGCCGTTTGAATCTGTGAGTCGGTAGCAGGGGCCGTACGGGGCCCCGTCGCGCTGGTTCTATCGCGGCCGAACGGCCGGGTCACGACGGCCTCGGTCCGCCACAGCGTCGCCGACGGGAGACGAACGCCGAGGACAGGCACACCCGCGGCCACGTACGAGACGGCTGTGGCACCGTTCGACCACGACGGACCCAGCGAGACGACCACATCGTCGGGCGGGGCGGGCGGTCACCCCGCCGTGACGGTGAACTCGGCGATCAGGTAGGAGTTCTCGCCCTCGACGGTCCCGGGGTTGATGCCCTTGACCGGTTCCGTGTTCCAGTAGATCTGGACCGTCACGCCCTCGGCGCTCCCGACGGGGTCGAGGTAGACCGTCTCCCCGGCGTCCCACGTCTCGCCGATCCCGACCTGCGGCGGGTTGGTGCCGCTCGACTCCGTGAACGCCTCCCGACCGCTCGCGTAGTTCTCGTTGGCCGGCGTCGCGCTCCCGGGCGCGCCGCCGATGTCGAGGGTCTTCGAGCCGGAGACGTAGAGCCGGTCGGACCGAACGCCGTCGCCCGCTTCGAGCGTGACCGCGATCGTCTGCTCCGCGCCGTCGTCGACGAGCGAGTTCGACACGACGACGTCGGGCGACGGCGACTGGACCTGCGAGCCGACGTCGAACACGACGACGGAGATCACGGCCGAGAGGACCACGACGACCGCGACCATGAGGACGACGGCGATCGTCGAGGAGACAGCGCGAGGGCGGCGGTTCATCGCTGAATGGTCCTACCTCGTCGGAGCGCGGTTTGTAACCACCCAGCCGGTTACAGCGGCTGTAACCGGTCGGTCGCGTCACCCGACCAGTGACCGTCCAGGGTTTTCGTCACCCGACGACGACACCGAAGCTATATATCGACCTGAGCGTGTCAACGAGTCGTGGGCGAACCGCTAAACCACCGTCGCGGCCGACGGCGGTCTGCCGGCTGCGGGTCGTGCGACGGCGCGACGGTGCGGGTCCTCCACGTCGACGAGCCAGACGCGGCCCAGACGACGGCCGCGATGCTCGAGCGCGCACGCGACCGCTTCGACGTCGTCACGGCATCGACGCCCGCCGCGGGCCTCGACCGTCTCGCGGCGGCGTCGTTCGACTGCGTCGTGAGCGGCTACGACACGCCGGGGGTAGACGGGATCTCGTTCTACCGCGCCCTGTGCGACCGGGGGTTCGAGCTGCCGTTCGTCCTGTTCACCGGCGCGGGAAGCGAGTCGGTCGCGAGCGAGGCGTTCGCGGCGGGGGTCGCCGACTACGTCCGCAAGGAGTCCGGAAGCGACCAGTACGCGACCCTCGCGGCCCGGGTCGAACGCGCGGTCGACGAGCACCGCTCGCGGGCCGCCCTGGCGGCGAGCCAGGAGCGCCTGTCGCTGTTCGTCGAGCAGTCGCCGCTCGGCGTGCTGGAGTACGACGACGAGTTCGAGATTGTCGCGGCCAACCCCGCTGCCGAGGAGATCCTCGGCTACGCGGAGTCGGAACTGGTCGGCCGCTCCTGGACGTCGCTCGCCAGCGAGGAGAGCCGCGACCACGTCGAACAGGTCGTCGACGCGCTCGCGCGAGGGGCTGGCGGGAGCTACAGCCACGACGAGGTCGTCCGCGCGGACGGCTCGCCGATCGTCTGTGAGTGGCACAACCACGTGGTCACGGACGACGCGGGCGAGACCGTCGGAGCGTTCTCGCAGTTCCGGGACATCACCGACCGCAAGCGCCGGATCGAAGAGCGCAACCGGAGAACCGAGCGGCTCGAACAGACGCGCGACCGCCTCCAGGCGGTCCGGAACCGCTACCGGGCGCTGATCCACAGCTTCCCGGACGGAGCCGTGTTCATGTTCGACCGCGGCCTCACGTACACGGTCGCCGGCGGGCAGGGGCTGGCCGAGGTCGGCCTGACGACGGACGACTTTCTCGGACAGACGCCGTTCGACCTGTTCGCCGACGCCGTCGCCGAGGAGACGGCGGAGTACTACCGCCGCGCGCTCGAAGGCACGGAGATAACGTACGAGCAGCGCCTGGAGTCGGGCTGGTGGCGCGTGCTCGTGATCCCCGTGCGAGACGACGAGGGCAGAGTCGTATCCGGGCTGGCGGTCACACGAGACGTCACCGAGGAGAAACGGCGGATCGAGAAGCTGAACCGGCAGAAAGAGCGCCTCGAAGAGTTCGCCAGTCTCGTCAGCCACGACCTGCGGAACCCGCTGAACGTCGCCGAGGGGCGGCTCGAGCTGGCCCGAGAGGAGCGCGACGACCACCTCGCGGCGGTGGCGCGCGCACACGACCGGATGCGTCGGCTGATCGACGACCTCCTGACGCTCGCGCGGACGGAGCGAGAGGTCGAGTCGACCGACCCACAGTCGCTCGCCGTCGTCGCGAAGGCGGCGTGGCGCAACGTCGACACCGGCAAAGCGGCTCTCGAGGCGGACGCCGACCGCGAGATACTCGCCGACCGCGGGCGGCTCCAGCGGCTGTTCGAGAACCTCTTTCGCAACGCGGTCGAACACGGCGGCGAGACGGTCACCGTCGCCGTCGGCGTGCTCCCGGACGACGAGGGGTTCTTCGTCGCCGACGACGGGCCGGGGGTCCCGCCGGAGGACCGCGAGACGGTGTTCGAGACGGGCTACTCGACCGCCGACGAGGGGACCGGGTTCGGGCTCCAGATCGTCGAGCAGGCCGCGGTCGCCCACGGCTGGCGCGTAGAACTGACCGAGAGCGATGCCGGCGGCGCGCGGTTCGAGTTCCGTGGCGTGACGTTCGACGACGGGTGAGGCGGCGCTCAGACCGCGTCGTCGGGGTCGTGTGCCGCCCGGGTCCGCTCGGCCTCCGTGGCGTACTGCTCGCGACGGTCGGGGTCGTCGACGGACCCGAGGTTCTGCGGCTCGGCGTCGACCGCGGCCCTCGTCGGCCGGTCGTCCGCGAACGAGGTCAGCGCGCGCTCCTTGCGGAAGTACCGCTGCCCGTCCGTCGTCGCGTAGGTGAGGATGATCACGTTCTGCTCGTCGTCGGAGTAGGTCCGTTCGACCAGCCAGACGCGGACGGTCTCGTCCGACACGGGGCGGTGTCGGCCGCTCGCCGACAAGTACGTGTCGCTCACGCCGGCCCGACCGAACGGGGCCCGCCGCCGAGGCACACGCTTTTGCCCGGGGGGGCCCGAGGCTCCGACGATGAGCGGAGGGGAGTACCGCCGCAAGCCCGACTGGCTGAAGACCCGACCCGCGAGCGGCCGACGGTTCACCGAAATCAGCCAGACCCTCCGGGAGTACGACCTCCACACCGTCTGCGAGGAGGCGAACTGCCCGAACCGCGGCGAGTGCTGGTCCGGCCGCGACGGCTCGCCGGGGACGGCGACGTTCATGCTGATGGGCGACCGCTGCTCGCGGGGCTGCAACTTCTGTGACGTGGAGACGGGCGGAATGGCGGAGTTGGATCCCAGCGAGCCGGAGAACGTCGCGCGCGCCGTCGCGGAGATCGGACTCGACTACGTTGTCCTGACCTCCGTCGACCGCGACGAGCTGCCGGACCAGGGCGCCGGTCACGTCGCGGCGACGATTCGAGCGATCAAGCGCCGGCACCCAGACGCGCTGGTCGAGGCGCTCGTCCCCGACTTTCGAGGGGACCTGGACCTCGTCGACCGCGTCGCCGCCGCCGGGCCGGACGTGTTCGCACACAACGTCGAGACGGTCGAGCGCCTCCAGCGCCCCGTGCGGGACCCCCGGGCGGGCTACGAGCAGTCGCTCTCGGTGCTCGGCCACGTCGGCCGGGAGTACGACTGTCACACGAAGACCAGCCTGATGCTCGGCGTCGGCGAGCACGACGCGGAGGTGTACGAGGCGCTCGCGGACTGCCGGGCGGCGGGCGTCGAGGTGGTGACGCTCGGGCAGTATCTCCAGCCCTCTCCCTCTCACCTCGACGTCGAGCGGTACGTCCACCCCGCGACGTTCGAGACGTGGCGCGAGGTAGCCGAGGCGGAGCTCGGCTTCCTCTACTGCGCGAGCGGTCCGCTGGTCCGCTCGTCGTACCGCGCGGGCGAACTGTTCGTCGAGGCGCTCCGTCGGGAGGGGCGGTCGCTCGCGGACGCGCGGGCAGCGGCGCGGGGCGGCTGACCCGAGGCGCACCACCTATTTCTCTGCGCGCCGAGGAACGGCCATGACGCTCGACCGCGTCGACGGCTGGCGGATCGTCGACGAACGCGAGCCGCGCGCCGAACCGCTCCACCACGGCCTCGACGCGGCGATGCTCGACCGCGTCGGCGCGGGCGAGGCCCCGCCGACCCTCCGGTTCTGGGACCGCGCCGAGCGGAGCGTCCTCCTCGGGCGCTTCCAGGCCTACGCGGACGAGGTGGCGACCGACTACGTCGAGCGCGAAGGGATCACCGTCGTCCGGCGGCTCACGGGCGGCGGCGCGGTGTACTGCGAGCCGGGCGGGGTCCTCACCTACTCCATCGCCGCCCCGCGGGACGCGCTCCCCGACGACGTGGCCGAGGGGTTCGCGGTCTGTAACGAGTGGGTGGCCGAGATCCTCCGGGAGCTCGGCGTCGACGCGTACCACGACCCGCTGAACGACATCGCGGGCGCCGACGGCAAGATCGCCGGGTCGGCGCAGCTCCGGACCGACGACGCCGTTCTGCACCACGCCGTGCTGAGCCACACGCTCGACGCCGCGGAGATGGTCCGTGTCCTGCGCATCGGAGAGGCGAAGCTCTCCGACAAGGCCGTGCGGTCGGCGGAGTCGGCCGTCGCGCCGGTCGGGGAGTACACCGACGCGACGCCGGGCGAGGTGACCGACGCGCTCCGCGAGGGCTTCCGCGAGCGGTTCGGCGGGACCGACGGCTCGCCGACAGACGCGGAGCTGGCAGACGCGCGCGCCCGGCGCGACGAGCGGTTCGGCGACGAGGCGTGGACGCGGCGGCTCTGAGCCGACAGCGGCGTTCCGCCCGTCTTTTTGCTCCCGCGCGTCACCGGGTGTGTATGGGCACACCCGATGTCGACGAGCTCACGCCGCCGGACCGGACGCTGATGGGCCCCGGCCCGAGCGACGTCCACCCGCGCGTGTTGCGAGCGATGGCGACGCCGCTGGTCGGGCACCTCGACCCCGCCTTCGTCGAGGTCATGGACGAGGTCCAGGAGCTCCTGCGGTACGTCTTCCGGACCGACAACGAGTGGACCCTCGCTGTCAGCGGCACCGGCTCCGCCGCGATGGAGGCTGCGGTCGGGAACCTCGTCGAACCGGGCGACGCGGTCCTCCTCCGGACGAACGGCTACTGGGGCGATCGGATGGCCCAGATGGCCCGGCGCGCGGGCGGCGAGGTCGTCTCGCTCCCGACGGCGTGGAACGAACCGATCGACCTCGCGGACGTCGAACGGGCGTTCGCCGAGGAGTCCGTCGACGTGGTCGGGGTCTGTCACGCCGACACGACGACGGGGATCCGTCAGCCGCAGATGGGCGAGATCACGGACCTCGCACACGAACACGGCGCCTACGTGATCGCCGACTGCGTCACCTCGCTCGGGGGCGTCCCCGTCGAGGTCGACGAGTGGGGAGTCGACGCCGCCTACACCGCCGCCCAGAAGTGTCTCTCGGCGCCGCCCGGCGCCAGCCCGCTGACCGTCTCCGACCGGGGGATGGAGAAGATCCTGAACCGGGAGCACGACGTCGGATCGTGGTATCTCGACCTCTCGCTCCTGAAGCGGTACTGGGGCGAGGAGCGCGAGTACCACCACACGGCGCCGATCACGAGCGTCTACGCCCTGCGAGAGGCGCTCCGCATGGCCGCGGAGGAGGGGATCGAGGAGCGCTGGGACCGACACGAGCGCGTCGCCGGCGAACTCGTCTCTGGCCTCGATGCGCTTGGCCTCTCTTTGAACCCGCCCGAGGAGCTGGCGCTCCCCTCGCTCAACGCCGTGGAGGTGCCCGACGGCGTCGACGACGCCGCGGTCATCGCCCACCTGCGCGAGGAGTACGACGTCGAGATCGCGTCGGGACTCGGCGGCCTCGCGGGCGAGATCTGGCGGATCGGCTGTATGGGTCACTCGGCGCGCGAGAAGAACGTCGCCTACCTCCTCGAAGCGCTCGCGGACGCCCTCGCCGCGCAGGGGTACGCGCCCGCCGAGCGGGCGACGGTCGCCTAGAGCGACCGGAGGAACGCCCGGACCCGGTCGCCGGTCGTCGCCCACGTCGGGTGGTCCCGGGCCGTTTCGAGCGCCGCCGTCCCCGCGGCCGCGAGCGCCGTGCGGTCGCGTGCGAACCGGGCGATTGCCTCGCGGACGGCCGTCGCGTCGCCCGGGTCCACGATGACGCCGTTCTCGCCGTCGACGAACTCGCGCGCGCCGCCCGCGCTGCCCGCGACAACCGGGAGTCCCGCGCGCATCGCCTCCAGGTACGCGATCCCGTAGCCCTCGTACGTCGACGGGAGCGCGAACAGGTGCGCGTCGCGGAGGTGGGCGTCGAGAGCGTCGTCCGACACCCGGCCGTGGAACCGCACACGGTCGCCCAGTCCGTGGTCGGCGGCGCGCGCCCGGAGCGCGGCGGCGTGGTCCGGGTCGGGTTCGGCGCCGAGGACGTGAAGCCGCCACGGCGCCCCGACGCCGGCGAGTCCGTCGAGGAGCGTCAGGTGGCCCTTCCGCGGGACGACCGTCCCGACCGCGAGAATCCGGAGCGGGCCGTCTGCCGCCCGGTCGCGGACTTCGTCGGCCGTCGGCGGGTCGCCCCCGAGCCTGTCGGCGCCGGGGCGCGCGACGACCGACGGCTCTGGGTCGACCAGCCGGCCGACCGTCTCGCGGGTCGTCCGGCCGTTGTAGACGTAGGCGTCACAGCCGGCGAGAAAGCGGCGTTCGAGCGCGCGGTCGAGCCGTCTGCGGAGCCGCGGGCCGGGTTCGGAGGCGCGGAGGTGGTGGACGAGGCCGACCGTCGGGCGCGGGAGCGACCCGACGACGCCCGCGAGCGACGGGTGACAGAGCTCGTCGACGAGGAGCGCGTCGACGTCGAGGCGCGCGAGCCGTCGCCGGACCCGCGGGTCGACGTTGTGCGCGAGCGCGAGCGCCGGGCCGACGTCGGGGAGCGAGACGCGGACGACCGCGTCGCCCCGTTCGCGGAGCCGGTCGGCAACCATGCGGTCGTACAGATAGCCGCCGGAGCGCGCGTCGAGCGGCCCGTAGACGACGATGCCGACCCGCACCTACGGCTCGTAGCCGACGGCGGCGTCGTCGTCCTCCCAGAGCCGGAGCCGGCGGTCGATGCCGTCGTCGAGGGCCGTGGCCTCGGCGAACCGCTCGTCGACGAAGCGGGCGAGGCGCTCGGCGCTCGGGTTCAGCCCCTCGAACTCCGCCAGGCCGTTGAGCGTCTCGTCCTCGTAGCGTTCGACGGCCGCGTCGAGTCCGGCCCGGACCTCGTCGATGTCGACGAGGTAGCCGTACTCGTTCAGTTCGGGGCCGCGCAGCGTCATCTCCGCGGTGAACTCGTGGGCGTGGCGCTCGCCCTCCGGCCCGGGGTCGGGAACGGTGAGCCAGTGCCACGCGACGAACTTCCGGACGACGGTGACCTCGTACGTCATCCGTCCTCCCGGTGGTCGAACAGGGTCGTGACTGGCGCGTCGGGGCCGTCGAGGCGTCGGTACGCCTCGGGCGCGTCCCCGAGGGGGACGCGGTCGGCGAGCAGCCGGTCGGCGTCGAGGCGGTCGAGGTGGGTCCACGCGGCGTCGAGGCGGCGCTCGCGGGTCCACCGCCCGCGGCGGTCGGGGTCGATGGTGCTGACCTGCGTCGCCTCGACGGCGATCCGCGAGCGGTGGAACCGCCCGCCGAGGTCGAGGTCGACGGGCTTCGCGCCGTACCACGACCCGACGAGGACCCGGCCGTCGTAGCCGGTGACCGCCACCGCGTCGTCGAGGGCGTCGGGGGCGCCCGAGAGCTCGACCGCGAGGTCCGCGCCGTCGGTCGCCGCGCCCTCGGGGCCGGGGCCGGAGGGAGCGAACCGGTCGCCGAGCGCCGCGGGCGAGAGCGCCTCGGTCGCGCCGTGGTCCCGGGCGAGGTCCCGGCGGTCGGCCCGCGGGTCGACGCCAACGAGGTCGGCGAGCGGGTACGAGGCGAGCAGCGCCGTTGTCGCGACGCCGACGAGCCCCTGTCCGAACACGGCCACGCGCTCGCCGACGGCGGGCGCGGCGTCGAGGGCGACGGTGACGGCCGTCTCGGCGGTCGGGAGGAGCGTCGCTGCCGCGGGGTCGACGCCGTCGGGGACGGGGACGAGGTTCGCGGGCGGGAGACAGAACTGCGTCTCGTGGGGGTGGAAGGCGAAGACAGTGCGTCCGAGCCAGTCGTCGTCGACGCCGCGCCCGGTCGCGGCCACGTCGCCGACGGCGGCGTAGCCGTAGCGCATCGGGTAGCCCCCGGAGAGCGCGTCGATCCGCTCGTCGAGGTCGACGCCCTCGGGCAGGTCGCCGCGGTAGACGAGCAGTTCGGTGCCGGGGCTCACCGCGGAGAACCGCGTCCGGACCCGGACCTCGTCCGGGTCGGGGTCGGGAACGGGGTGGTCCCGCACGCTCACGCCGCGGTCGCCCGTGAACTGGACGGTGCGAGCGGGGCCGCGGGGCGAGCGCGCGGCGTCCGACGGGTCGCCGGGCGAGCGGGCGGGCACGGTCAGTCGTCCGCCGCCGGGTCGAGTCGCTCGCGGCCCACCTCGACGGCGGTGTTGTGGTGGCGACAGCGTTCGAGCGCGTGTTTCGCGGCCATCCCCGCGTCGGCGGCGGTCGAGCCGTGACCGACGCCGACCTTGAGCGAGACGTCCGTCTCGTTCGCGACGTGGTCGAGCGCGGCCTGGTACTCGGCGGGCGTGAGGTCGGGCACCGTCGCGATGATGTTGTCGCCGCCGACGAAGAACGCGAGGCCGCCGTGGCGCTCGCGGAGGTACGCCATCAGGGAGACGAGGGCGCGTTCGATCGTGACGAAGGAGTCGTAGGCGTTCAGGCGGTCGGTGTACTCGCCGGTCGCGTCGTCCACGTCGAAGTGTGCGACCGCGACGTCGTCGGGCGCGGGCGGAACGGGGTCGGCCGCGAACCCGAGGACCTCCCGTCTGTCGCCGTCCTGCGCGCTCCCGGCCGCCTGGACCTGCGCCGTCGCCTCGTCGAGGGCAACGGCGGGCGTCTCCGCGCGCCCCATCCCGAGACTGACGGTCACGGGATAGCGGTTTCTAACCGACGTCTGGAGGCGTTCGTGGGCGGCCCGGTCGAGGCCGTTCGTCACCGCGACGAGGTTGTCGAACCGCGTGACGAAGGCGTAGCCGTCGCGCGACCCGACGAAGTCGGCCACGTCCGCGAACAGGCGACTCTGGAGCACCTGGAGGTCCATCTCCGACCGCGGCTCCGGCGTGACCGTCCACGGCCCGTAGTTGTCGATCTGAACGAGTGTCAACTGCGTGTCGGTCATCGTACCTGTTCAAGGGACGAACGTACATCCGTGTTTGGATCGCAGCCGAGGGGTTCAAGCGCAGGCAGCCCCCCCGGTCCGACATGCGCGGCGTGGTACTCGACGTGGACGGGACGGTGCTCCGGGGGTCGAGTCTCGTGCCGGGCGCGCGGGCGGGGCTCGACGCCCTCGCGGCCGCGGACACCCGGCGGCTGTTCGTCTCGAACAACCCGACGAAGGCGCCCGACGCCTACGCCGAGCGCCTCCGCGCGGCGGGGGTCGACGCCGACGCCGACGGCGTCGTCACCTCGGGCACGACGACCGTGGCGTACCTCTGCGAGCACCACCCGGAGGCGCGGGCGCTGGTCGTCGGCGAGGACGGCCTGCGAGAGCAGATCCGCACGGCCGGGCTGACGGTGGTCGACGGCGAGGCGAGCGCGGACGCCGTCGACGTCGTCGTCGCCTCTATCGACCGCGACCTGTCGTACGACGACCTCTCGGCGGCGCTCTGGGCGCTCCAGGACGGCGCGGCGCTGGTCGGCACCGACCCCGACCGGACAATCCCCACCGAGGGACGGGACCTGCCGGGGTCTGGCGCGGTCGTCGGCGCCGTCTCACACGTCGCAGACCGAACGCCCGACGCCGTGCTGGGCAAGCCCTCGGAGACGGCCCGGCGGATCGTCCGCGAGCGACTCGGCCTCCCGCCCGAGGACTGTCTCGTCGTCGGCGACCGCCTCGACACCGACGTCGCGCTCGGCGCCCGCGCGGGAATGGAGACGGCGCTCGTCCTGACCGGCGTCGCGACCCGCGCGGACGCCGAGCGGGCCGACCCCGCGCCCGACCACGTGCTGGAGTCGCTCGCCGACGTGGCCGGCCTCCTGTGACGGGGCGCACAACCGTTATAAACTGACGCGACCTATCGCCACGAGACCATGTCCGGCAAGGAGATCCTGCTGCTGGCGGGCGACTTCGTGGAGGACTACGAGATCATGGTGCCGTTCCAGGCGCTCCAGGCGGTGGGCCACGAGGTCCACGCGGTCTGCCCGGAGAAGGCCGCAGAGGACACCGTCAAGACCGCGGTCCACGACTTCCGCGGCGACCAGACCTACCTCGAAACGCGGGGCCACGACTTCCAGCTCAACGCGACGTTCGACGAGGTGGACGAGACGAGCTACGACGCGCTGGTCGTCCCCGGCGGGCGCGCGCCGGAGTATCTCCGCGGCTACGAGCGGGTCCTCGAGGTCGTCCGGCACTTCTTCGAGGCCGACAAGCCCGTCGCGGCGATCTGTCACGGCCCGCAGATCCTCGCGGCCGCGGGCGTCCTCGACGGCTACGCCGGCACGGCCTACCCCGCGCTGAAGCCCGAGGTCGAGCGTGCCGGCTGTACGTGGGTCGACGAGGTGACCACGGACGGAAACCTCGTCACCGGGCAGGCGTGGCCCGACCACCCGGAGTGGATCGCGGCGTTCCTCGACCTGCTCGGGACGGAGGTCGACCACGGCGCGACCGCGGCGCCCGCAGACGACTAGCGAGGGGCGACCCGAAGGGCCGGCTCTCGAAGCGAAGCGGCGAGCGGACGTGAGCCACAGAGCGTGTCGCGCGACAGCTGTCTGACGGCCCGAAGCGGCAACTCACGCGTGAGAGTGTCAATAACTCACAAACAGTTATACCGACGCCCGACAGAGGAGACGTATGGACCCGAACAGCCCGTACGTCTTCCGCGACGAGGACGAGCGCCGTCACGAGCCGCGCGAGGCGCCCAGCGCCGAGGGGCTCGACGTGGTGATAGTCGACGGCCGGGCGATGACATACCGCTGGTCGCGCCGCGACTAGTCGCTCCGGTACTCCTTCCTGAACCCGCGGAACTCGGTGCGGTGGGCCTCCTCGTCCGAGAGAACCGTGACCGCGAGGTCCTCCGTCACCGGGTCGCTCGCGGCCTCGGCCGCCTCGATGAGCTCGCGGTAGGTCGCGACGGCGTCCTCCTCGGCCTCCAGCACGCCGTCGATGACGCTGAGGACGTCCGTCGAGTCCTCGGGCGGCTGGAGCGAGTCCTGTCGCGCGACGAACTCCGCCGAGCCCGGCGGTCGGGCGTCGAGCTGTTTGAGCCGCTGTCCTAGCATCTCTGCGTGGCCGAGCTCCTCCTGGATGTCGGTCTGGAGGCTCTCTTTGATCTCCTCGGCGCGGACGCCGTCGAGGACGATTGCGTTCGTCTGGTAGTTCATCACGGTCTCGATCTCGTCGGAGTACGCCTTGCGGAGCAGCTCGACGACGCGGTCAGAGGACATAGCGGGTCGGGAGTCGAGACGGGGCGGTATGTCGGTTGCGCTCGTCCGGCGCCGCGGAACGGGGACGGGGCGTTCGGCGTGTGCCCGGCTTCGTCGCTCCGTCGTCGGGTCGGCGTCCGGTACCCCGTCGTGCGGTCGGCCGGGGTCGAGAGCCCCGCCGTCGGTCGGACGGTCGACCGCCGGGTGTTCGGAGAGCGGTCGGCGTGAGCGGCTACGCCCGCGACCCCGCCTCGCCGAGCGAGACAGTCGAGGGCTCGGTCCCGCCGAGGCCGTCGTCCTCCCCGGTGAGCTGTCGGTAGGCGGCGGCGAGGACGCCGTAGACGAGCGTGAACAGTGCCCCGTTGAGAAGCGCGGCCACGACGTCGCCGGGGGCGGCGGCGCCGGCCATCTGGAGGACCGTCGGCACGATACCGACCACGATACCCCCGACGCCGACGGCGACGACGACCAGCCCCAGTCGGAGCCGGTTGCCCCGCGAGAGCGCCCAGCTCCGCCGGAGCGCGCCGACCACGCCGCGGTCCTCGACGCCGACCGCGAAGACGACGAACGCGAAGCAGGCGGCGAGGAACAGTCCCGGCACGAGGAGGAACGGGAGCCCGAGCGTGACCGCGACGGAGACGACGGCGCCGCTCACGAGGGCGGTGAACGACGCCCGTCCGATCCGGCGGGTCCACAGCGAGGCCGGAAACGTCGACAGCTCTGTGCGCGGGCGAGCGAACGCCCGCGCGACGACGACGAGGTAGACGGCGCCGAAGAGAGCGGAGACGGCCGCGAGCGCGAGCGCGGCGGTCGTCGAGACCGGCAGCGTGAGCCCGACCGTGTCGGCCGCCGCGGGCGGCAGTTCGGCCGCGACCAGGGTGTTGAGCGACGCGACGAGCAGCGTCTGCTGTACGACCAAGAGCGCGAACAGGACGGCGCCGGTGCGGGTGAGGACCCGTCTGGTGCCGTCTGTGACCGCGTCAGTCAGGTGGAGGGCCATCGAGCGTGAGGACACGACGGAGGGGCTTCAAGCTTCGAGAGGCACAAACGGGCGCTTCGGTCACGCGAGCGCCGCGAGCGGAGCGGCGACCCGACGGCTACCGGTCGAGCGCCGCCGGGTCACCGCCCGAGAGCGAGACGGTCTCGTCGCCGTCGAGGACGTGGACCTCGGCGTCGGAGCCGGCCGCGGCCACCTCGCGCGCGAGGTCCTCGACCTCGATCTCGATCGCCGGGAACGTGTCGTAGTGCATCGGGAAGGCGTGGTCGGCGTCCACCCAGTCGACGGCGATCGCGGCCTGCGTCGGCCCCATCGTGTAGTGGTCGCCACAGGGCACCGCGGCCGCGTCGGGCTCGAGGTACGGGCCGATCACGTCGCGCATCTCGCTCATCAGCCCGGTGTCGCCGGCGTGGTAGAACGCCGTCGAGTCGGGGTCGGATTCCTGCGTGGGCTTCGTGTCGCTGACCACGTAGCCCGTCGGCATCCCGGCGTCGTGCTCGTAGCCCGTGTTGATACCGTTGGTGTGGTCGGCGCGGTGCATCGTGACGAAGGCGTCGCCGACCTCGACCGTCCCCCCGATGTTCATCCCGATCGTCCGCTCGTCGTCGACACCCTCCTCGGCGGCGAGGTAGCCGACGATCTCGGGCGTCGAGACGACCGTCGCGCCGTCGAACGCGGTCGCGTGGGCGATGTGGTCCGCGTGGCCGTGGGTGAGCAGGACGTAGTCGACGGGCCCGACGTCCGCGGGCTCCATCGACGTGTGCGGGTTGTCGAAGAACGGGTCGATCAGGAGGTCGGTGTCGCCGAGCGAGACGTGCCAGCACGAGTGGCCGTGCCAGGTGAGGTCCATCGACATCGCAGGTTGGACTTTGGCCGACGCGAGTATAAATCGTCACGACTCGGCCGAAGCTTCAAGCGACCGCCGGGCGAGCGCCGCCCGTGAGACACGTCAGATTCCGCGACCCGGCCGGCGCGACAAGGACGGGCGCGTGGCACGACGACGGGACCGTCTCGTTCGCCGGCGACGCCTACGACCGCGAGGAGGTGACCATCCTGCCGCCCTGCGAGCCCTCGAAGGTGGTCTGTGTCGGCCGGAACTACGCCGCCCACGCCGACGAGCGCGGCGAGGACCTGCCCGACCGACCCCTGCTCTTTCTCAAGCCCCCGAACGCCGTCGCTGCCCACGGCGACACGGTGCGCCTGCCCGCCGGCAAGGAGCGGGTCGAACACGAGTGCGAACTCGCGGTCGTGATAGGCGAGCAGTGCCGGAGCGTCGACGCGGCCGAGGCCGCGTCGGCCATCCGAGGGTACACCTGTCTGCTCGACGTGTCGAACCGCGACGACCAGGACCGCGAGACGAACTGGGTGCGCGGGAAGGCGTTCGACGGCGCGGCGCCGATGGGGCCGGTCGTCGCCGACCCCGACCACCTGCCCGACGACGCGGCGGTCGAGACGTACGTGAACGGCGAGCGCCGCCAGCACGGCACGCTCGACCAGCTCATCTTCTCGGTACCCGACCTGATCGAAGAGGTGACGAGGTACATGACACTGGAGCCGGGCGACGTGCTCTCGACGGGGACGCCCGCAGGCGTGGCGCCGCTGTCCGACGGCGACGAGGTGCGGGTGTCGGTGGAGGGCGTCGGCGACCTCGTCAACCCGGTCGAGCGGGCGTAGGCGACGGCCGGCGGTACACTCAGGAGGCTGGCCGTCGTAGCCGTGGCGTGGCGCTCATCGCCGAGTACGAGACGCAGCTCTCGCTCCTCCGGGGCGCGCTCGCCGCCGTGCCGGAGGTGACGGTCGAACACGACGACATCTTCTTCACCGCCGACGGGACGGTGAAGTGGACGTTCTGGGCGCGCGGCGGCGACCACGACGCCTTCGAGGCGGCGCTCGACGAGGACCCGAGCGTCGTGCGGGCGCGCGAACTCACCGACACGGAGGAGCGGTCGCTCTACTCGGCGACGATGGCCGGCGACCCGGGGGAGTTCGCGCTCCGGACGTTCCTCGAGTGGGACGTCCGGGTGCTCGACACGGTCCACACCGTCGAGCGGTCGGTCGTGACCGTGCGCTGTCCCTCCCGGGAGGCGTTCGCGGCCGTCCGCGAGGCAGTCGTGGCGCGCTACGACCAGTTTCACACCCGCGGGCTCTACCACGAGACGCCGCCCGACGACGGCGACGAGGAGTTTGGCGTCACCGACCCGCAGCGCGAGGCGCTGCTCGCCGCCCTCGAGGCGGGCTACTACGAGGTGCCGCGCGACACGACGCTCGCGGCGGTCGCAGAGCGCCTCGGCGTCTCCGACCAGGCGGTGTCGTCGCGGCTCCGGCGTGGCACCGGAACGCTCCTCCGCGAGACGCTCGCGCGAGACAGAGAGCCGTAGGGGTCGAGCCGCGGTCGTCACGGGAGGCGTCCTCGTCTGGTGTGCCCGCGCCCGGAGAGCCGAGAGGGCAAGAGTCATTTTAGGCGAGCCTAATCAGTGGCGCGTGGAGCTGTCACGACGAGACGCGCTGGCGGCGCTCGCGGGCGTCGGAAGCGCCGCGCTTGCGGGGTGTGGCGGCACCGACCCGACCGCGGAGCCCGCGTCCGACCTCCCCCTCGACGGCCTCGTCGCCGTCGCGGAGACGGTGTACCCGAGCGCCGTCTCGGGCCACCGCGAGTTCGTCGGCACGTACGTCCGCGGACGGGCCGAGGGCCGACCGGCGTACCGGGACGCGCTGACCGCGACGGCGACGGAGCTGGACGAGCGGGCGGTCGAGTGGTACGACGACCCGCTCCCGGCGCTCTCGCGCGGGGACCGGGACGCCCTGCTCCGGGAGGTGGGAGCGGAGACGGCCGAGCCGCGACGCGAGGGGACGCTCGCCGAGCGCACCCGGCTGTATCTCGTGAACGACCTGCTGTACGCCCTCTACACCTCGCCGACGGGCGGCGAACTGGTCGGAACGACCAACCCGCCGGGACATCCGGGCGGGACGGCGAGCTACCACCGATGAACCGGGAACCGGCGGGCCGCGCGGACCTCCTCGTCGTCGGCGCCGGGCCGGCGGGGTCGCTGGTGGCGCGCGAGACGGCCGCGGCTGGACACGACGTGGTCGTTCTCGACGCCGGCCCGCGGTTCGACGGCGACCGGACCGAACGGATGGAGGCACACCTCCGGCCGGACGAGGGGTCGGCGTGGCCGCGCGACCCGGAGCGGGACGGCTACACGACGGACGGGCGGCCCTACCCCCTCGCGGCCTCGCGCGTGAAGGGGGTCGGCGGGTCGACGCTCGCGTGGCACGGGATGGCGCCGCGGCTCCGGGAACGCGACTTCGAACTCGCCGCCCGACACGGCGTGGGCGTAGACTGGCCGCTCTCGTACGCCGACCTCCGGCCGTGGTACGCCCGCGCGGAGCGAGCGTTCGGCGTCGCCGGCGCCGCGGACGACCCGGACGGCCCGCCGCGCGAGGAGCCGTACCCGATGCCGGCGTTCCCGCCCTCGGCGAGCGACCAGATCCTCGCCGAGGGTGCCGAGCAGGTCGGGATCGCGACCCGTGCCGCACCGAACGCCCGGAACTCCGAGGCGCGCGGGGACTCGCCCGCCTGCGTCGGCTACGGCACCTGCCGGCCCGTCTGTCCCTCGGGCGCGAAGTACACCGCAGAGCGCACGGTCGCGAGCGCCGAGGCCGCCGGCGCCCGCGTCGTCGACCGCGCCCCGGTCCGGCGCCTGCGCCACGACGGCGACCGGGTGACGGGCGCGCTGTACACGACGCCGGAGGGCGAACACGTCCAAGAGGCCCGGCACGTCGTTCTCGCGGCGGGCGGTGTGGAGAACGCTCGGCTCCTCCTGCTGTCGCGCTCCGACGCGTTCCCGGACGGCCTCGCGAACGCCTCGGGCGCGGTCGGGCGGTACTTCACCGACCACCTGTTCGCGGGCGTCGGCGGACGGGTCGACCGGGAGACGCGCCAGCACCACGTCGGCTTCCACACCACCGAGTCGAGCGCGCTCTACGACGACGCAGAGCCCGTGGTGGGGATCAAACTGGAGTTCCTGAACAACGCGGGGCCGACGCCGGTCGGCGTCGCGCTCTCGGACGGGTCGTGGGGCGACGAACTGCGGGCGCGGATCGACGAGGCCTACGGCGGCCACCTCGCCGTGGGGGCGCTGGTCGAGCAGCTGCCGGACCCCGAAAATCGGGTGACGCTCGACCCGGAGCAGACCGACGGCTATGGCGACCCGGTGCCGCGGATCGAGTGGTCGATCGACGACCGGACGCGGGCGGGGATCGAGCGCGCGAACGAGGTCCAGCGGGCGGTGCTGGAGGCCGTCGGCGCCGAGGTAACCTGGACCGTCGACGCCGAGACCACGGGGCCGGCGGCCCACCAGATGGGGACGACGCGGATGGGGACGGACCCGGCCGAGAGCGTCGTCGACCCGGACTGCCGGGCGCACGACCTCTCGAACCTCTGGGTCGCCGGCTCCTCCGTCTTCCCGACGGGCGGCGCGATGAACCCGACGCTCACGATCGCGGCGCTCGCGCTCCGGCTCGGCGACCACCTCGACGGCGTCCTCGCGGGTGCCGAGCGGTAGCACGGCTCGGGTCTGCGCCGCGGATGCGGGGGGTTAAGGGCGGGCCGGACCACCCCGCGAATATGAACACGCGGGACCTGTCGGCGCACGACCCCTACGTCCCCGGGCGGGGGCTGGAGGAGGTGGCCCGAGAGCTCGGCGTCCCGGCCGCCGACCTCACGAAGCTCTCGTCGAACGAGAACCCGTACGGCCCGAGCCCGAAGGCCGTCGAGGCGATCGAGGCGGCGGCGGGCGCGGTCCACCGCTACCCGAAGGCGTCGCACACGGACCTGACCGAGGCGCTCGCGGAGACGTGGACGCTCGGGCCCGAGCAGGTGTGGGTGTCCGCGGGCGCGGACGGGGCGCTCGACTACCTCGCCCGCGCGACCCTGGAGCCGGGCGACCGGGTGCTGGTCCCCGAGCCGGGCTTTGCCTACTACGCGATGTCGGCGCGCTACCACCACGGCGAGGTCGCCACCTACCCCGTGCGCAAACGCGACGGCTTCGCGCAGTCCGCAGACCGGGTGCTCGACGCCTACGGCGGCGAGCGCGTCGTCTACGTCACCTCGCCGCACAACCCGACGGGAAGCGAGATGCCGCTCGACGAGGTCCGGGACCTCGCCGCGCGCGTGGACGACGAGACGCTCGTCGTCGTCGACGAGGCGTACGGCGAGTACTCGGAGCGCGAGAGCGCCAGGACGCTGTTGGCGGAGTTCGAGAACCTCGCCGTCACCCGGACGTTCTCGAAGGCGTACGGCCTCGCGGGGCTGCGGATCGGCTACGCGCTCGTTCCGGGCGCGTGGAGTGACGCATACGCCCGGGTGAACACGCCCTTTTCGGCCAACGACGTGGCCTGCCGGGCGGCGCTCGCCGCACTCGACGACGACGACCACCTGGAGCGGTCGATCGAGGGCGCGCGCTGGGGGCGCGAGTACGTGCGCGACGAACTGGACGCCCGGACGTGGGAGAGCGGCGGGAACTTCGTCCTCTGCGAGGTCGACGACGCCGCGGTCGTGACCGAGGCGGCGAAACGGGAGGGCGTCATCCTCCGGGACTGCGGGAGCTTCGGCCTCCCGGACTGCGTCCGCGTGACCTGCGGCACGCGCGAGGAGACCCGCGAGGCCGTCGACGTCCTGAACGACGTGGTCGACTGATGCGGGTCGCACTGACCGGCACCCCGGGGACGGGCAAGACGAGCGCGGCCGCCGAGCTCTCCGTGCCCGTCGTCCCCCTCGGCGAGGTGATCGAGCGGGAGGGGCTCTGGACCGAACGCGACGACGAGCGCGACTCGCTGGTCGCGGACCTCGACGCGCTCGAGGAGTGGCTCGCGAGCGAGGCCCCCACGGGCGACCACGTCGTCGAGTCCCACCTCGCGCACCTCCTGCCCGGCGACCGCGTCGTCGTCCTCCGGTGTCGGCCCGACGTCCTCCGCGCCCGGCTCACGGAACGGGGCGTCTCCGCGGCGAAGGCCGAAGAGAACGTCGAGAGCGAGGCGCTCGACGTGGTGCTGTCGGAGGCCGTCGACGCGGCCGGGCGGGGAACCGTCTACGAGGTGGACACGACCGACCGCACGCCCGCGGAGGTGGCAGACGCCGTCGAGCGCGTGCTGACGGGTGAGCGCGAGCCGAGCGCCGGGACCGTCGACTTCACCGACTACCTGTGACTCTCGACCGCCTCCGGCCCGTGGCAGAGCGCGCGCTCGACCCCTTCGTCGCCGCCGCCGACAGAGTCGGCCTGAGTCCGGACGGCGTGAGCGTGCTCGCGTTCGGCTGTGCCGTCGCCGCGGGCAGCGTGTTCGCGCTCGGGCCCTCCCCGATATACCTGCTCGCCGCGGGGCTGGTGTTCACGAACGGGTGGCTCGACCTCGTGGACGGCGCGCTGGCACGCGCGCGCGGCGAGGCCTCGGAGGGCGGGGACCTGCTGGACCACGTCCTCGACCGGTACGCCGACGTGGCGCTTCTGGTCGGGATGGCCGCCGGGCTGGGCCGCTACGGCCTCGGGCTGCTCGCGGTGACGGGCGTCCTCCTCACCTCGTACATGGGGACGCAGATACAGGCCGTGGGGCTAGGTCGTGAGTACGGCGGCCTGCTCGGCCGGGCGGACCGCCTCGCGCTCGTCGGCGCGACGGGGGCGGCGACGGCGCTCTACGCGCGACCGATCGGGGGGTTCACGCTCCTCGGGTGGGCGCTGGTCGTCCTCGGCGTCGTCGGGCATCTCACCGCCCTCCAGCGGTTCGCCGGCGCGTGGCGCGACCTCTGACCCCCGGCACACCTTTTTCCCGTCCCCCGGCGTAGCGTGTGGCTATGCCGCAGTGTGAGATGTGCGGAGCCGAGCGAGCGTCGCTGACCACCGCCAAGGTCGAGGGAGCAGAGCTCGAGCTCTGCGACGACTGCGCCGACTTCGGCACGGAGGTCAAGACGACCTCCTCGTCCGGGTCGACGAAGTACTCGACCTCCTCCTCGTCCGGGACGTCGTCTGCCTCGTCCGGTTCGTCCGGCGGGTCGTCCTCGTCCGGCGGGGGCTCGACCCGACGGCGGGACATGTTCGACGACATGGACGAGGTCGCCACGGACTACGACCAGCGCATCCGCGAGGCCCGCGAGGGGGAGGGGCTGAGCCAGGAGGACCTCGCGAAAGAGCTCAACGAGAAGGCGAGCCTCATCCGGAAGCTAGAGCGGGGCGACGTACTCCCCTCGGACGAGGTCCAGCAGAAGCTCGAGCGCCGCCTCGACATCTCGCTGGTCGAGGGGAGCGGCGACAGTGACACCGAGTGGGAGGGGAGCGACGGCACCACGACCACGCTCGGCGACGTGGTCAAGCGCAAGGACTGAGCGGCGACAGAGCTTCGTCGCTGCGCGCCCGCACCCGCGGTATGGAGGTCAGGTCTCTCGCCGAGACGCAGTCTGTCGAGGCGCTCGACGGCGTCCACCTCGCGCAGGTCGCGAGCGGCGACCGCGCGAGCCTACAGCACTTCCGGATCGACCCCGGCGCGACGGTCGCGCCACACGACCACGAGAACGAGCAGATCGGCTGGCTGGCGGGCGGGTCGCTCGCCTTCGACGTCGAGGGCGAGGCGATGGTCGTCGAGGCGGGCGACGCCTACGTTATCCCGGGCGGCGAGACCCACGGCGTCGAGAACCGGGACGACGCCGCGGCCGTCGGCGTGGAAGCGTTCGTCCCCGCGCGAGAGTCCCCGCCGTGGGAGTAATACAAAGGCATTAGCCCTCGGGGCTCGCGCACACGTCCGTGTTCGTTCTCGTCAACCTGAAGGCGTACGACGTCGACCCGGTCGCGGTCGCGGAACACGCGGCGGCGGCCGCAGACGCACACGACGCGCGGATCGCGGTCGCCCCGCAGGCGGCCCACCTCGAACGCGTCGCGGCCACGGGCGTCGAGACGTGGGCCCAGCACGTCTCGCCCGTCGACCACGGCAGCAACACGGGCACGACGCTCGCGGAGGCCGCCGCCGACGCCGGCGCGACCGGGACGCTGCTCAACCACTCGGAGAAGCGCCTGAAGCTCGCCGACGTCGACGCGGGACTGCGCGCGGCCGAGCGGGCCGGCCTGGAGACGGTCGCCTGCGCGAACAACCCGCGACAGTCCGGCGCCGTCGCCGCCCTCGGCCCGGACGCCGTCGCCGTCGAACCGCCGGAACTGATCGGCGGCGACGTCTCCGTGGCGACCGCCGACCCCGCGGTCGTCGAGGACTCGGTCGCCGCGGTGAACGCCGTCGACGAGTCGGTCGAGACGTTCTGTGGCGCCGGCGTCTCCGACGGCTCGGACGTCGCGGCGGCCGGTGACCTCGGCGCAGAGGGGGTCCTCCTCGCGAGCGCCGTCGCGAAGGCAGACGACCCGCGGGCGGTGCTCGAAGACCTCGTCGCTTAGTCGACGAACTCGGCGTCGTGCCCGTCGCGGGGGTTCGTCGACCCCTCGACGGCGAGGGGATCGCCCGTCTCCGACTCCTCCCCCGCAGCATCGTCGGAGTCGCTCACGATCTCTCCCTCGTCGACGTACTCCGCGTCTTCCTCCCGGAACGCCGGCCGGAGGGCGTCGTCGTCCTCCGACGCGACGATCTCGACGTCCGGGTCGGTGACGGCGGCGGGCGTGGACTCCTCGTCGGTCCCGCGGAGCGTCCAGCCGTGGACCGGGTCGTCGACGAAGGACTCCTCGACCGCCCGCACCACGTCCGCGAGGTCGCGCTCGTGGAGGCGGTCGTCGTGTTCCGACCGTACCAGCGCCGGGAGCGCGTAGGCGTACTCGCCGCGGCCGACGTGCTCGACCAGGCCCGCGCGACGGAGCCGCCGCATCCGGCTGTACGCGAGTTCGCGGTCGGCGTTGCCGCCCGCCTCGACGTGGGCCTCGACGGGGGCGACCGGGCCCGCGCGGCGGACGTGCCGGAGCATCCCTGTGACCGTCGCGTCGAGGTCCTCGATCCGGCTCCCGAGGTCGGCGACAAGCGCCTCGCGGGTGCCGAGAGCCATCCGGGCCGGGTCGTCGGGCGACGGGCCGCGCGCGTCCGTCGCGGCGGTCGGGTCCGCGTCCGTGCCGTGGGCCGTCTCTTCCTCGTGGTCGCCTGTCGTCTCTTCCTCGTGGTCGCTCGTCTCGTCTCCGACCGTCACCGGCTGCTGATCGCCGTCGGTCGCCGGGGAGTCGTCGCGGTCGGCGGCCGACGCGCGCGGCCGACCGTCGGCCGCGTCGTCGTTCGTCGTCCCGACCGTCGGCCAGTCCCCCGTCCCGGTGAGCGTCGGGCGGTCGTCCCCGTCGTCCGCGGTCGGCTCGTCGCGCCGGCCGTCCGTCGTCTCCGGCGCCGCGCCGCCCGACGCGTCGTCCCGCGGCCGCGTCTCGTCGGAGGCGCCGCGGTACGGCGCCCGCGAGCGGTCGAGCAGCGCCTGTGAGAACCGGTCGGCCATCCGCTCCAGGTCCCGCGCCTCCGAGAGCTCCGCCTCCAGTTGCTCGATCCTCTCTTCCTTTCGCTCCAGCTCCTGGCGCAGGTCCGCGAGCTTCGACTCCCGGCGCTCCTGCTCGTCGGTGATAGCGCGGAGCTGAGAGACGAGGTCGTCGTCCACGCTCTTCAGCTCGGGGCGTTCGAAGTCGTCGAGGCCGGGCGTGGCGCCGGCGTCGAAGGTTCGCTTGCGGTGGAACTGCACCCGCCTGATCGACTCGGACCAGTCGGTCATCAGGAACGCCTCGCCGTCGTCTAAGTCCTCGACCGCCTCGGCGTGCTCGCGGTCGATGATCCGACGCACGACCTGCGTGTCGTTGTCCCACGTCAGGCGGTGCCAGCAGAGCCAGTCACACTGCGTGATGTAGTCTTTCTTTACGTTTGCGGGGCGCTGGGAGATACCGAGCAGCCCGAGCCCGTGTTTCCGGCCCCGTTTGCCGATCTTCACGAGCATCCGGCCCGCCTCCGTCGTGCCGCCGCCCTCCGGGATGTACTCGTGGACCTCCTCGACGAGCAGCAGGAACGGCTGCTTGAGCTTCTTCTCTTTCGTGAACAGCTGTCGCGCCGTCTCGAAGACGAGTTCGTCGGCCACGTCCTCGTCTAAGTAGCCCGACACGTCGAGGATGATGGGGACGTTCTGCTCCAGCGCGAGCGACGCCAGCTTCTCGGCGTGTTCCGGCGCGACCTGGATGTCACACTCCTCGTCGGCGCCGGCGTGGAGCAGTTCGTACTCCTCTTTCAGCCCGTAGTACTCGCCCTCGACGTCGACGATGAGGAGCGGGAACCCGTCGTCGAGCAGTCGCTCCGCGACGACGCTGGCCGTGTTCGACTTGCCGCTTCCGGACTTGCCCGTGACGAACCCGCGGCCCGTGAGGAGTTCGACAACCGGGAGCGAGACGCTCGCGCCCGGCGCCGTCCCGTCGCCCCCGGGGCCCTCGCTCACGTCAGCGACGGTTATCGTCCGCGTGGTAGAGCCCTCGCTCATCTACCACGTCGCAGGCCACCCCTCCACATAGTTCCGCGTCAGACGCGCGACGGACGGGCGGGGGCTCAGCCGTCGAACTCCTCCAGTGACGCCTGCCCGCGCCGGGAGCTGACCGAGGAGTCCTCGCGAGCGCGCTCGCCTGTCGGCTCGCCTTCGACAGGTTCGCCCGCCCCGTCCCACCCCTCCAGGCTCGCCTGCTCGCCCGCCGCAAAGGAGAGCTTCGAGAGCCGGACGCCCACCTTCCGCACGGCGGCGTCTTCGAACTCCTCCAGTAGCGTTAGCGCCGTCTCGCACACGAGGTCCGGGTCGTCGACCGGGCCCGGAAGGCTGCGGGCGCGGGTCGAGGCCTCGAACGGCGGCTCGACGACTTTCACCCCGATGGTGCGGTAGAGCGCCCCCTTCGACCGCGCGCGCTCGGCGGCGTCCGCGGCCAGTCCGCGGGCGCGCTCTCGCACCCGGTCGTGGTCGTCGGTCGCCTCGGCGAACGCCGACTCGCGCGAGAGGCTCTTGGGGCGCCCACGCGGCGTCACCTCGCGGTCGTCGACGCCGCGGGCGCGGTCGTACAGCTCGCGGCCGCGCTCGCCGAACCGGTCGCGCAGGGCCGCCGGGTCGGCGGCGGCGGCGTCGCCCGCCGTCTCGACCCCCATCTCCGCGAGCGCCGACGCGGTGACGGGGCCGACGCCGTGGACCGCCTCGACGGGCAGGGGCGCGAGAAAGTCGGCAACCTCGCCGGGCGGGACGACCACGAGGCCGTCGGGCTTGTCGTGGTCGCTCGCGACCTTCGCGGCGCTCATGTTCGGCGCGACGCCGACGCTCGCCGGGACGCCCGCCTCGCGGGCGATACGAGCCTTGACGTGCCGGGCGTACCCCTCGGCGAGCCGGCGGTCCTCGCCCTCGACCCGCGCCCACGAGGTGCGGTCGCTCGCGTCGAGATACGCCTCGTCGACGCTCACCTCCCGGACGGTGTCCGCTACGTCGCCGAGGACGGCCTTGACCTCACCCGCGACCGACTGGTAAAACTCCATGTCGACCGGGAGGTAGACTCCGGTGTCCGCAGGATCGTCGGCGGTCGCGCGCCGGGGGAGCAGGTCGAGCGCCCGCGAGATAGGCATCGCGCTCTCGACGCCGTACGCGCGGGCCTCGTAGCTCGCGGTCGCGACCGCGCCCGTCCGTCCCCCGGGCTCGTAGCCCATCCCGACGACGACCGGCTCCCCGGCGAGCGACGGGTCGCGGCGCCGCTCGCAGGAGGCGTAGAAGCAGTCGGTGTCGACGTGAACGACCACGCGCGGGTCGTCGGTCTCGTCGGCCACCGGGAGACGACCGCTCACGGGCGTCGGTTCGCGCCGGGGTGGTTCGAAGGTTCGCCGCGCGGCGGAAGTGGACGCGCGACCCGCCCGGGGCGCGTCAGTCGCCGCGGACGAACCGGTCCCACAGCGCCTCGAACACGAGGATGCCGACGAAGACGACGACCAGGTTGACCGCGAACGACGCGAGGAGCGCCGTCGGCGTCGTCGGCGTCCCTTGCGAGACGTCGAACGCGACGAGGACGACGGCGGCGAGGAGCGCCGTCGGGGCGACGTCGACGACGCGGTCGGACAGGGTGGTAGTGCGGTCCACGGTGCCCTACTTCAGCCGTTCCTGGAGGAACGAGGGGTGGGCCGCGGTGACGCCCTCGATGCCGAGGATCGACTCCTGGATGACGTCGCCAAGCGCGTCTCCGTCGTCGGCGCGCACCTCGGCCATCAGCGTGTGGTCGCCCGACGAGGAGTAGAGCCGCTCGACCGCGTCGAGCTCTTTCAGCGCCCGGACGGTCTCGACGTAGCGCTCGCTCGCCACGTCCATGCCGACGAGCGCGATCGACTGTCCGGAGAGCTTCTTCGGGTCGACCTCTGCGGAGTACCCGACGATGACGCCCTCCTCCTCCAGTCGGCGGATGTACTTGCGGACCGTCGGCTTCGAGACGCCGGCGCGCTCGGCGATCTCGGCGTAGGACGCCTGCGCGTCCTCTTCGAGTGCCTCGAGGATGCGCGTCTCCGTCGAGGTGGTTCCCATACCTGAAGCTTGTGTTCACGTAAAAAATACCTTCCGAATCCGAAAGCAGGATTCGCCGCCGTCAGCGGTGCTTGTCGAGCAGGAACTCCGCCGAGCGCTCCCACTCGTAGTCGTCGTCGAAGTACCGCTCCGCGAGCGGGTCGTCGGGCATCTCGCCGATGGCGCGTTTCTCCTGGCCGTAGGAGGGGCGGTCGTCGTCGCGGTAGTAGACGCCGGTGAGGACCTCTCCCTCGTAGAGCTTGTCCTCGGTCTGGCGCATCATCTCCTGGGCCTCGTTCCGGTCCGTGGGGTCGAACTCGTAGTCCTCGGAGTCGTTGACGTCGACGTACGGGACGTACTGCTTGGCGTCCTTGTTCCACGTCGGACACTGCGTGAGGAAGTCGATGTGGGCGAACCCGTCGTGCTCCATCGCCTCCGTGAGGATGCGCTGGGCCTGGTTCGGGTTCACCGCGGCCGTCCGGGCGATGAAGGACGCGCCGGAGGTGAGCGCGAGGCTCAGGGGCCGGATCGGGTCTTTCGCGCTCCCGTGAGGCTGCGTCTTCGACTTGTGACCCTTCGGGCTCGTCGGCGAGGTCTGGCCCTTCGTGAGGCCGAAGATCTCGTTGTTGAACACGATGTAGGTCATGTCGTGGTTCTCCCGGGCGGTGTGCATGAAGTGGTTCCCGCCGATGCCGTAGCCGTCGCCGTCACCGCCTGCGGCGACGACCTCGACGCCGGGGTTGGCCAGCTTCGCGGCCCGGGCCACGGGCAGCGAGCGCCCGTGGATGGTGTGGAAGCCGTAGCTCTCGAAGTACGAGTTCAGCTTGCCCGAGCAGCCGATGCCCGTCACCAGGAGCGTCTCGTCGGGCGTGCGCCCGACCTCGGGCATCGCGCCTTTCAGCGCCTTCAGGACGCCGAAGTCGCCACAGCCCGGACACCACGTCGGCTGGGGCTCCAGCCCGGGGGTGAACTCGTCGCGGTCGATCTCTCGCTCCTCGCCGATTCCGGTGAATGCGCTCATCTGTTAGTCACCTGCCGCGGGGACGAAACGCGTCTCGTTCCCCGATATCTGGTCGTCGCCGTCGATGCTCGTCTCGAACCCCTCGACCACCTCGGCCGGCTCGAAGGGGTTGCCGTTGTACTTCAGGAGGCTCGCCATCCTGTCGCCGTAGGCGCCGAGCTCCTTCTGGGTCAGCCCGCGGAACTGCGCGGAGGCGTTCATCTCCACCACCAGCGTCTCCTCGACGCTCTCGAGGAACGCGGACACCTCGTCGGCCGGGTACGGCATCATCTCGCCGACGGTCAGCGCCTTGACGGAGTGGCCGGCGTCGTTGAGCCGGTCGACCGCCTCCTCGACCGTTCCCTGCTGGCTGCCGAAGGTGAGAATGCCGTACTCGGCGTCCTCGGGACCGTAGTGGTAGTTCAGCCCCGCCGCGTCGAGGTCCGCGCGGATCGCGTCGAGCTTCTGCTGGCGGCGGTCCATCTGCGCGACGCGGTTGTCGGGGTCTTCGCTGATGTGCCCCGGCGGGTTGTGCTCGTTGCCGGTGACGAGGTGGCGCCCGCCCTTCTGGCCGGGCACGGCACGCGGGCTGACGCCGTCGTCGACGTCGTGCCGGAAGCGCTCGAACTTGCCCGAGGCGTCGTGGGGCGCCTCCGCGATCTCGGCCTCGGTCAGCGTCTTGCCGAGGCTCGGGTTCGGCTCGCGGTCGAAGTGGCTCGCCGGCACGTTGACCAGCTCGCCGCCGAGCTTCTGGTCGTAGAGCAGGATCGTCGGGATCTGGTACTCGTAGGCCAGCTGGAACGCCCGCCGGGAGTGGTCGTACGCCTCCTCGACCGTCCCGGGCGCGAGGACGACGCGCTGAGAGTCGCCCTGGCTCGTGTACAGGACGTGTTCCAGGTCCGCTTGCTCGGGCTTTGTCGGCATCCCCGTCGAGGGGCCGGCGCGCATCGCCTCGATCAGGACGACCGGCGTCTCCGACATCTCGGCCAGTCCGAGCGGCTCGGACATCAGGGCGAACCCGCCGCCCGAGGAGCCGGACATGGCCTTCGTCCCCATGTGGGACGCGCCGAGCGCCAGCGCCGCCGCCGCGATCTCGTCTTCGACCTGCTCCGAGATGCCGCCGACCTCCGGCAGGGCCTGCGTCATGATCGTGAACACCTCGGTCCACGGCGTCATCGGATAGCCGGCGATGAACCGGCAGCCCTCGTCGATGGCGCCGTAGGCGATGGCGTCGGAGCCGGAGAGCAGCACCTGCTCCTCGTCGTGTTCGCCCTCGGGAACCGAGACGTCCGGCGCGTCAACGTCGAACTCCTCGTGGATGAACTCGTAGGCCTCGTCGAAGACGGTGAGGTTGGCGTCGAGGATCTTCTCCGGCATCGCGTCCCGCATCATCGAGGTGATGCTGTCGGGGTCGATGCCGGTGATCGCGCAGGTGATCGCCACGCCGGCAGTGTTTCGCATCACTTCGCGCCCGTGTTCGCGGGCCATCGACCGGAGGTCGACCGGGTAGACGTGCCAGTCGTTCTCCTCGGCGCGGGCGTCGAGGTCGCCGGTCGCGTCCTCGTCGAGCAGTCCCGAGTCGTAGACGATCACTCCGCCTTCGCGGAGCTCGTCGAGGTTCTCGAGCAGCGGCTTGGCCTCCTCGTTCCCGTAGTACGCGCCCTCCCGAGGGTTCCGGGCGAAAGAGTCACCGAGCGCGAGCAGGAAGTTGTAGCCGTCGCCGCGCGAGCGTACCGGCTCTGACGACGCCCGTACCTCCGTGTACGTGTGGCCGCCGCGGATCCGCGACGGGTAGTGACGGTGGGTGAACACGTGGAGTCCGGAGCGCATCAGCGCCTTGGCGAAGTTCTGGCTCGTCGAGGCGATCCCGTCACCGGACCCCCCGGCGATCCGCCAGATGAGTTCGTTGTCTGTCATGGATGAGTCGGCCCTCTCTGGGCCATCGCTGTGAGTTTGCCAAGCCCCGCCTAAAGCGTTTGCCATGGCATGTGCCTGATAGATAGTGAGAAACCGGAGCCGGTCAGTCGTCCTGGTCGAGCGTCCGGGCCGACGAGGCTGCCTCCTCCGGGTCGTCCCGGGGGCTCGACGGGTGGTAGTCCGTGCCGTACGCGCCCGAGCGGCCGTCGAGGCGGTCGGGGTGGATGCGCCCGCCGAGCAGCATGAAATCGAGAACCGTGACAGAGAGCATCGCCTCCACCACCGGCACTGCCCGCGGCGGGAGCGACGGGTCGTGGCGGCCGACGACCTGGGCCTCCTTGCGCTCGCCCGTCTCCCAGTCGACCGTCCGCTGGGCCTTCGGAATCGAGGTCGGCGCGTGCCACGTCACCTCGCCGTAGACCGGCTCGCCCGTCGTGATCCCGCCCTGGAGCCCGCCGTGGTCGTTCCCGACCGGCACCGGGTCGCCCTCCTCGGCGACAATCTCGTACTCGTCGGGCGCGTCCGCGGCGCCCGCGGTCGTCCAGTCCTCGTTGCGGTCGATCCCGCGCCACTCGGCGGCCTCCCGGCCGAGGCCGTACTCGAACGCCGTCGTCGCGGGGATGGCCATCAACGCCTGGCCCAGCCGCGCGGGCACGGAGTCGAACCGCGGCGCGCCCAGCCCCCGGGGCACCCCGCGGGCCTCGAACTCGACCGAGCCGCCGATGGAGTCGCCCTCCTTCTGGTAGCGGTCGATTGCCTCGCGCATCTTCTCGGCCGTCTCGGGGTGGGCACACCGCACCTCGTTCTCCTCGGTGTGTTCCAGCATCTCCGCGAAGCTCACCTCCGGCGCCTCGATCTCCCCGATCCGGTTGACGTGGGCCTTGATCTGGACGTCGTACTCGCTCTGGTCGAGGACCGCCTTCGCCACCGCGCCCGCGGCCACCCAGTTCACCGTCTCGCGCGCCGACGACCGCCCGCCGCCGCCCCAGTTGCGCGTGCCGAACTTCGCGGAGTAGGTGTAGTCGCCGTGAGAGGGCCGCGGCGCCGTGACGAACGGCTCGTACTTCCCCGAGCGGGCGTCCTTGTTCTGGATTGTCATCCCGACCGGCGTGCCCGTCGTGTAGCCGTCCTGGAGCCCCGAGTTGATCGTCACCTCGTCGGGCTCCCCGCGGGAGGTAGTGATCATCGACTGGCCGGGCTTGCGCCGGTCCAGTTCGCGCTGGACCGTCTCCTCGTCG
The DNA here is from genome assembly GCA_036626375.1 of Haloferacaceae archaeon. GTDB lineage: Archaea > Halobacteriota > Halobacteria > Halobacteriales > Haloferacaceae > A07HB70. The sequence goes on along the minus strand of JAZKRX010000003.1, from coordinate 275 downwards.
AGTTCGACCCCCGCTGGACAGCCGGAGACCACGACCCCCATCCCGGGGCCGTGGCTCTCGCCGTAGGTCGAGAGGCGGAAGAGCCGACCGAACTCGTTGCCGTTCATATCTTTCGCTGTGGGTGTGCGGACTTAACTTCCGTCACTCCGTCGACGGGGAGCGTGGGTCGCTCGCGGACCGCTCACTCGCTCCGCTCGTCCGTGCCGCGCCCGCGCCTCACGCGGGTCGTTCCTCCCCGCGCTCGGTCTCGCGGACCGCTCACTCGCTCCGCTCGT
>JAZKRX010000002.1:0-132604 GCA_036626375.1 Haloferacaceae archaeon | reverse complement strand
GGCGGCGGGTCGGCGAGTCGGACCGAACCACTAACTACCAGTCTCCGAACGGCCCTGTATGGCGCACGACCGCATCCTGCTCGCGATCGGGCCGGGCGACCGGGACAGCCTGGACATCCTCGTGGACGCGGCCGTCGACGTCGCAGGACCCGTTGACGCGACGGTCCACCTGCTGTACGCCTTCCCGCGAGACGACGACGAGGCGGCGACGGACCGGGTGGACATCGACACGGAGACCGGCGAACTCACGCCCGACGAGGTCGCACAGCACCACGAGAGTGTCCGCGAGCCGGTCGAACGGCTGGAGTCGCTGGGCATCGACTGCGAGATCGGGGGGGTCTCGGGCGAGAACCCCGCGGGCCAGATCGTGCGGACGATCGCGGAGGTCGACGCCGACCTGGCCGTCGTCGGCGGCGACAGGCGCTCGCCGGCCGGGAAGGCGGTGTTCGGCGACCACGCCCAGCAGGTCCTCCTGAACGCGCCCGTGCCGGTGCTGTACGTCAAGCGCGGGTCGGTTACCCACGACTGAGCTCGTGGGCGTCTTCCGTCGAGTCTCTGTGAGACCCGTCCGGCCGCTCCAGCGTCTCGGCGATCGAAGCGAGGAGAGCGCCTGGGTGCGGTGCGAGAACGGAACAGCCATCGCGAACGAGGAGGCTACGACAGCCGACAGCGTGGTGCCGACACCACGGCCGTCGTTTCGCGTCGCGCGCTCGCCGGTGGGGCCGATGCGACCGGCGAGCGCGGCGGGTCGCTCGGACGCGTCCTCAGGAGGTCGCGTCCTTGTACTGGTTCACCAGGTCCTGCATCGACTCCTTGGCGTCGCCGAAGAGCATGCTCGTGTTGTCCCGGGCGAAAAGCGGGTTGGGGATGCCCGAGAAGCCGGGACTGAGGCTGCGCTTGTTGACGATCACCGACTGCGCCTCGTCGACGTTCAACACCGGCATCCCGGCGATGGGGCTGTCGGTGTCCTCGTTGGCGCTGGGGTTGACAACGTCGTTCGCGCCGGTGACGATCACGACGTCGGTCTGGGAGAAGGATGGGTTGACCTCCTCGAGTTCGCGCATCTTCTCGTAGGGGACGTCGGCCTCCGCGAGGAGCGCGTTCATGTGCCCGGGCATCCGGCCGGCGACCGGGTGGATGCCGAACTCCACGTCGACGCCGTTCGTGTCGAGTTCTTCGACCAGTTCGGCGACGGCGTGTTGGGCCTGCGCGACCGCCATCCCGTAGCCGGGCACGACGACGACGCGGTCTGCCGTCTCCAGCAGCATGACGACCTCCTCGGGCGACGTCTCGGTGATATTGCCCTCGTAGATGTCCTCCATCTCCGCGCCGTCGCCGTCGCCGCTCCCGAGCCCGCCGAACAGGACGTTCGTGAGCGAGCGGTTCATCGACTCGCACATGATGACGGTCAGGATGAGCCCGGAGGCGCCGACGAGCGTCCCGGCGACGATCAGGACGGTGTTGTTCAACACGAAGCCGGTCGTCGCCGCCGCGAGTCCCGAGTAGGAGTTGAGCAGGGCGATGACGACCGGCATGTCTGCCCCCCCGATCGGGATCACGAGGAAGACGCCGAGCAGTGACGCGGCGGCGATCAGCACCCAGTAGGACGGCACCCACGGGGTCAGCGGGACGGCGCCGACGAGGCTCGGTTTGACGACCAGGTGGAGCCCGGCCAGCACCGCGACGCCCAAGAACAGCGCCTTGAGCGCGTGGCCGGCGTTGGTGCCGACGGGCGAGTCGCCGACCATCCCGTGGAGCTTCCCGGCGGCGACCAGACTCCCCCAGAAGGTGACGGCCCCGATGATGCCCGCGATGGAGGCCGTGGTCGTCAGGCCGGTCGACAGCGGGTCGCCCGCCGCCAGCACGTCGATCAGCTCCGCGCCGGCGACGACCGCAGAGGCGCCGCCCCCGAACCCGTTGAACAGCCCCACGAGCTGTGGCATCTCGGTCGTCTCGACGCTCACCGCCAGCCAGGCGCCGACCGCGCCGCCGACGAGCAGGCCGGCCCCGAGGACGAGCGGCGAGAGGATCTCGAACCACAGAACCGTGACGAGCACGGCGAGGAACATCCCGCCCGAGGAGATCAGGTTCCCGCGTGTCGCCGTCCGGGGGTGAGTCATGTCGCGCAGCCCCTGAATGAACAGCACGCCCGCGACCAGGTACGCGAACTGGAGCGCCTGCTCCGGCAGCTGCTGTGCGAGAGGTCCTGCACCCGCCATCTCAGTTCCGCCCCCGGAACTGGGCGAGCATGAAGTGACTCACCAGGTAGCCGCCGACGACGTTGATCGTCGCCATGACCACCGCGACGAAGCCGAGCCCCGTCGCCAGCGCCGTGTTCCCGGAGCCGGCGACCACGACCGACCCCAAAAGCGTGATCCCCGAGATGGCGTTGGCGCCCGACATCAGCGGCGTGTGCAGGTTCGTCGGGATCTTCGTGATGATCTCGTAGCCGACGAACGCCGCCAGCACGAACAGCGTCAGGTTGGTGACGAACGTCACGCTCGGCCCCCCCGTCGGCGAGGGTGAGGGCGAGCGCCGCCCGGCGGCCGGTCACTCGGCATCTGTCTGCTCCGTGCTGGCGTCGGCGTCGGTCGCGGCTGTCGGTTCCTCGTCGGTCTCGTCGTCTGGTTCCTGTTCGTCATCTCTGTGTGGCGCGCGAACGGTTCCGTCGTGGGTGAGCAGCGTCTGGTCGATGATCTCGTCGTCGAAGTCGAAGTCGGGGCGGCCCTCGTCGAGCAGGTTTTCGAGGAAGTTGGTCACGTTGTTGGCGAACTGCTGGCTCGCGGTGTAGCCGACCTGCGAGGGCAGGTTCGTCGGGCCGTGGACGGTAACCCCGTCGTGGACGACGGTCTCGCCCGCCTCCGTGGGCTCGCAGTTGCCGCCGGTCGCGGCCGCGAGGTCGACGACGACCGACCCTGCGTCCATCCCCTCGATCATCTCGGCCGTGACGATCTCCGGGGCGGGTGCGCCCGGGATCGCGGCCGTCGTGATCAGGACGTCCGACTCTGGGACGACCGCCTCCATCTGCTCGCGCTGGGCGGCGTAGAACTCCTCGCCCATCTCGACGGCGTAGCCCTCCTCGTCGCCGGAGCCCTCGGTCGGGAGGTCGAGTTCGACGAAGTCGGCGCCGAGGCTCTCGACCTCCTCTTTGACCTCCAGGCGCACGTCGTGGCCGCGCGTGCTGGCGCCGAGCCGTTCGGCCGTCGCGATGGCCTTGAGGCCGGCGACGCCGGCGCCGATGACGAACACCTCCGCCGGCCGGATCGTCCCGGCGGCGGTCATCTCCATCGGGAACATCTTTGGCAGCTCCTCGGCGGCGATCAGGGTCGCCTGGTAGCCGCCCAGGCTGGCCTGCGAGGACAGCGCGTCCATGCTCTGGGCGCGGCTGAGCCGCGGCATCAGCTCCAGCGCGAACGCGCTCACGTTTCGCTCGGCCAGGTCGGCGAGCGTCTCGTCGGCCACGTCGTACGGCCCCAGCAGTCCAACGACGATCTGGCCCTCGCTGTAGGGGTCGGTCTCGGCGTCGGTCGCCCCGAGCCCCTGGACCTGGAAAACCACCTCGGCCGACTCGAACACCGCGTCGCGGTCGGCAACGACGTCACACCCGACCGCCTCGTACTCGGCGTCGCTCACGTACGACCCCTCGCCGGCGCCGGCCGCGACCAGCACCTCGTGGCCGTCCGCGACTAAGTCCTCGGCGACCTCGGGCGTGAGCGCCACCCGCCGCTCGCCGTGGGCCGTCTCCGTCGGCACGCCGACGATCACGGCCAGTACCTCCGCCGCCGCGTGGCTGTCGGCCCCGTTCGCCTCTCCGACCGGCGTGTGCGTCCGTGCATTGTGGTGAGCCCCGCGTTCGCGTCGTCGCGTGATCGTCCGAAGAGTTCAAACGATCGGTACGTAGCCACGAACCGTCTCGCGGTCACGACATCGCGTCCTCTGTCTGGTCCCGTTGCACGTCGTATATGCCTATGGGTCCGATCGGTCGTCGGGGGGTACTCCAGCCGCGGTGGCCGCCGACACGACGGGCGCGGACGCGTTCTCAGCCGGGCTACGCTCCGAGATAGAGGTCCCGGATCCGGTCGGCGTCCCGGAGCGTCGCCGCGTCGCCCTCGAATCGGGTCTCGCCCATGTCGAGCACGTAGCCGCGGTCGGCGACAGCCAGCGCGGCGTTCACGTTCTGTTCGATCATCAGCACCGCCGTGCCGTCGTCCCGGACCCGCTCGACGTGCTGGAAGGTCCGTTCGATGAGCTGGGGTGCCAGCCCCGCAGAGGGCTCGTCGATGAACAGCAGGTCGGGGTCCGGCATCAGCGCCCGCGCCATCGCGAGCATCTGCCGCTCGCCGCCGGAGAGCGTCTCGGCGGACTGCCCGACGCGCTCTTCGAGCCGCGGGAACAGCGCGAACAGCTCCGCCCGCCGCGACGCGGGGTCGTCGGCGTGGATCCCGCCGATGTCGAGGTTCTCGGAGACGGTGAGGTTCGGAAAGACGTTCCGTGTCTGGGGAACGAAGCTGACCCCGAACTCGACCATCCGGTCGGCACCGACCGTCGAGAGGTCCGTCCCGCCCATCTCGACGCGCCCGTTCCACAGCGGAAGCTGTCCGTAGAGCGCGCGCATCAGCGTCGACTTGCCCGCGCCGTTCGGGCCGAACACGAGGACTATCTCGTCTGCCCGAACGTCGACGTCGACGCCGTAGAGCACCTGTAGCTCGTCGTATCCGGTTTCGACGTCCCGCGCCGTAAACAGCGCGTCGTCGTCGCGAGGGATCGCCTCGAGGGCCGCGTCTGCGTCGCTCACCCGTCGACCCCTCCCAGGTACGCGTCGACGACCCGCTCGTCCGCCTGGACGAGCGACGGCGGGCCGCTCGCGAGCGTCCGACCGTCGTGCAGGACGACGACCTGGTCGCAGTGGCTCATCACGAGGTCCACGTCGTGTTCGACGAACAGGATCGTCCGACCGCGGTCGTTGAGTTCGTGCAGGCGGCCGAGCAGGTCGTCGGTGAGCGAGGGGTTGACCCCGGCCACGGGCTCGTCGAGCAGGATGATCTCCGGGTCCAGCATCAGCACGCGGCCGAGCGCGAGGAGCTTCCGCTGTCCCCCCGACAGCCCGCTCGCGTACGCGTCGGCGAGGTCGTCGAGACCGAGAAAACCGAGAGTCTCCGCGACCCGCTCGTCGAGGGCCGTCTCTTCGCGCTCGACCCGGCCCGGCCGGAACAGCGCCGAGAGCGGCCGCTCGCCGGTCTGTCCCCGCGCCGCGAACGCGAGGTTCTCGCGGACGCTCATCCCGCGGAAGATCTTCGGCGTCTGGAACGTCCGGCCGAGCCCCCGCTTGGCGATCTGGGTGGGTGACCGCCCCTGGATCTCGTCGCCGTCGAGGCGGATCGTCCCCGCGTCGGGGGCGAGCATCCCGGTGATACAGTCGAAAAGCGTCGACTTCCCGGCGCCGTTGGGCCCGATGAGCCCGGTGATCGACGCCGAGTCGACGGCAAACGAGGCGCCGTCGACCGCGGTCAGCCCGCCGAACCGCTTCACGACGTCCTCGACCTGGAGGATCGGGTCGGCGGGTCCGGCGCGGGGCTGCTCGGGGCCGTCCGGCTCGGCGTGGTCCGTGCTCATCCGTTTTCCTCCCCGATCGCCTCGATCTCGTCGGGGTCGCCGAAAACCCCCTCGGGCCGGTACCGGATCACCAGCACGATCAACAGCCCGATCACGACAAAGCGGAGGCTCGGGAGGAACGAGGCGTGGTCCGGGAGCGGGGCGACGCCGGCGCGGAGCGCGGTCGTGGCGACGGACGGCAGCGCCGCGAGCAGCCCGTCGTACACGTTCGCGAGGAACCGCGTCGACTCCCGGAACCCGACGAGGAGGAAGGCTCCGAACACGGCGCCGGTGTTGGAGCCGACCCCGCCGAGCAGGAGCGCCGCCCAGACGGTGAACGTCACGGCGGGGACGAACTGCTGGACGACCACGCTCCCGACGTAGTGGGCGTAGAGCCCGCCGGCGAGGCCGGCGACCGCCCCGCCGATCCCGAACGAGGTGAGCTTGACCCGAACGGTGTTCTTGCCGAGCATCCGGGCGGCGTCTTCGCTCTCGCGGACCCCCCGGAGCAGCCGGCCGAACGGCGCGCCGGTGAGCCGCGCGAGGACGGCCGCGACGGCGACGAGTACGGCGACGACGAACGCCAGCGCGACCAGCTGCCACGCGTCGGCCGTCATGGCCGCCCGCCCGGGCTTCGGGACGTTGTTGAGGCCGAACGCGCCGTTCGTCAGCCAGGCCTCGTTTTCGAGGATGCTGCCGAAGATGCCCGCGAGCGCGAACGTCACGATCGCGAGGTAGTGGCTCCCGAGCCGGATGCTCGTCGCCCCGATGAGCGTCGCGAGCAGGCCGCCGGCCAGCGCCGCGCCGAGCAGGCTGACCGGCAGGCCGAGCGGCATCGGCAGGTTCAGGCCGACGACGTACGCGGCGCCCGACACCTGTGCCGGCGGCGGGACGGTCAGGAGCGCCGCGGTGTACGCACCCGCCGCGAAGAAGGCGACGTGGCCGAAGTTGATCAGCCCGGTGTAGCCGTAGTGGATGTTGAGCCCCAGCGTCAGGAGCGCGTAGATCGCCGCGAGTGTCACCACGGTGAGCAGGAACGACCCCCAGCCGGGGACCGAGACCACGAGGACGGTCGGGTCGGACATCAGATCTCACCGCCGGCGATACCGTCGGGCTTGAACAGCAGGACGCCGACCAGGATCACGAACGCGTACGCCATCGTGTACTCCGCGGAGAGATAACGGCTCCCGAGGCTCATCGCGACCCCGACTATCAGCGCGCCGGCCATCGCGCCGTAGGGGCGGCCGATGCCGCCGAGCAGCGTCGCCGCGAAGATGACGATGAGATACTCGAACCCCACGGTGGGCCGGAACGGCGCGAACAGGACGGCGTAGAGAACGCCCGCGAGCGCGCCCGCACCCGCGGAGACGAACCACGTTCGGCGGATCACCCCGTCGGTGTCGATGCCCGCGATCTCGGCCAGGTCCCGGTTCCCGCTGATCGCACGCATCGTCTTGCCGAGCATCGTGCGCGTCAACAGCAGGTGGACGAGGAGCATCGCGGCGACCGCGACGGCGAACACCCCCGCCCGAAGCGGCGTGGTTCCGACGCCGAAGACGGTGACGGGCCGCATCAGCGGGACCGGAAGCTGCTTCGCGGAGACGCCGACGGCAGCCGTCAGGCCGTACCGCAGGACGAACGCGACGCCGATCGAGGTGATCAGCAGGGGGATCGGGCCACGTGCTGCGATCGGTTCGAAAAACACCCGGGACACGCCGACGCCCAAGGCACCGACGAGAACGACCGCGACGACCGCCGCGACGGGCAGCGGGAGCGCGACTCCGAGGCCCGCGCCCGACAGGAAGAGCGCGAGATACGCGCCGTAGGTGAGAAACTCGCCGTACGCGAAGTTGATGAACCTGGTGACGCCGTAGGACAGCGTCAGTCCGACCGCGCCGACGGAGATGACGCTCCCCTCGACGAGGCCGAAGACGAGCGTCTGCACGAACTGGGTGACGGCGGTAGCCATTCCCTGGGCCACTTACAGTTCGCTCGGCGGGATCGTCGCGGCCTCCGCCCAGCTCCCGTCCTGGACCTGCATGATCGCGAACGGGGCGTCGACGTCGCCGTGCTCGTCGAAGTCGATCGGCCCGACCAGTCCGCGGTAGTCGACGTCGGTGCCGTCGCCGACCGCCGAGGCGCCGTCGGTGTAGTTCGTCACGACCGTCTGGGGCGGGTTCGCGACGGTCCGGACGTTCCCGGCCACGTTGGCGGGCGTGACGTCGTCGCCCGCGGCCGCGGTGGCCGCCATCGCGAGGCCGAGCACGTTCATCGCGTCGTAGGTGTTGCGGGCGAACAGCTTGGGTTTCGACCCGGCGAAGCTCTCGAACCGCCGGTTGAACGCCTCGATCCTGCCCGACTCCGTCGCGGCCTGGTACGGAGCGGACTGTAAGCCGAGAACGCCGCCAGTTACCTTCGCGGAGGCTTCCTCCAGGAACACGTCGGTCGTCTGGTCCTGCGTGAGGTACCAGTTGCCCTCGTACCCCGCCTGGAAGGCGGCCTGCATGATCTTGATGCTGTCGTCTTTCGACCCCACGAGCACCGTGATCTCGGGGTCGGAGTTCATCATCGTCTGGACCTCGCTGGCGTAGGTGGACTTGCCCGTCTTGAAGTTCACCGTCGTTGTGACGGTGCCGCCGAACTCCGCGAACGAGTCCTGGATGGGAGCTTTGAACGACTGGAACACCTCCTTGTTGCCGACCATGAGCGCCATCTCCGAGTAGTCGGCGACGGTGTTGTACTGCTGTTGCCGGATCGCTTTCGCGATCGCTCGTCCGCCGAGCGCGTCGGAGGGGACCGTCCGGAAGACGTACTCGCCGCCGCGGTCGTCGAGCGACGTCGTCCCGGCGGTGGGCGTCACGACCGGCACCTCGTTCTGCGTGAAGAGGTCGAAGACGGCGGACATCGTGATCGACGTCGGCCCGACGATGCCGACCACGCCCTCGACGTTGATCAGCTTCTTCGCCGCCGAGAGCGACGCCGACGGCGACCCCTCGGTGTCGCCCTGCACGACGGTGAGGCGGCGGCCGCCGATGCCGCCCTGGTCGTTGATCTCCGACACGATCATCTCCACCGCGGGGAGCACGTTCTCGCCCACCCAGGCGTACTCGCCGGAGAACGGGAGGAGCACGCCGACCGGAAGCGGCTGTCCGCCGCCGGCGCCGGTCGTCGTCGACGCCGGCGCTGGCGTCGCGGTGCTGCCGTCCGCCTCGGTCGCGCCGCTCGACGCGGGACCGCCGGAACAGCCGGCGAGGGCCGCGATCGCCGCCGCACCGGCGCCCGTGAGGAACTCTCGTCGCGGTCTCATTGTCGCACGGTCGGACACCCGGATTAATAAAGATAGAGAGAACGCGCCGCCCCTTCGAGGTCGGACCTCGCCCGCGAGCGCGGCGTCTCCTGGCCGCGAGCCTCGTTGCCGCGGCTCGTCGAGGTGGGCCCGGCCGACTCACCGGCCGGCGGGGAGCCTCGGGGCGCTGGCGGCGTCCGCGAGACGAAACAGAACAGAGCGGGCTCGCTAGCCGCGAGGCGGTCGTCCGGTCGCGAAGATCCGCCGCGGTTCGTCGCCCCGGGTCAGAACGCGCCCGGCGCGACGAGGTACGCGAAGACGAGCGTCAAGACCCCCGTGGCGGCCGCGTAGTACGTCAGCGGGATGAGTTCGAGCCGGATGACTCGTCCCTCCTCGCCCACGAGTCCGACGACCGCGAGCGCGGCGACGACGTTGTGGATGGCGACGAGGTTCCCGATCGCCCCGCCGACGGCCTGGGCACCGACGACGACCTGCGTCGGAACGCCGAGGTTCTGTGCGGCGTTGAACTGGAACGTCCCGAACAGGATGTCGCTGACGGTGTTCGACCCCGCGATGAACGCCCCGAACGCGCCGACGAGCGACGCGAAGAACGGGTAGGCGGCGCCGGCGATGTTCGCCGTCAGGTCGGACAGGATGACGAGCATGCTGTCGAGCTCGCCCGCCTGCCCGGAGTTGATCATGATCTGGACGGTCGCGACCGCGAACCACAGCGCGATCACCGCCGGCAGGATCTTCTCGCCGGTCTCGCGCCACGCGGCGCGAAGCTCGGTCGTGTCCATCCCGTGGAGCGCGTACGTGACGGCGCTCACGAACACGAAGATGGCGCCGGGCAGGTACAGGGTCCGGAACGACCCGCCGAGGCCGGTGCCCAAGATGTCGTTCCACGCGACGACCAGGTTCGAGGTCAGGAACGACTGGAGCGGCGTCCAGACCCGCGTCACGACCAGCAGCGCGGCGGTGAGGAGGTACGGCGTCCAGGCCATCCCGAGTGACATGTCGTGGTTCGCGTGGACGGTGCCGCCGTCCGCGGCGGCCGGCTGGTCGCCGCCGGCGACGCTCTCGCCCGGTTCGATGTCGCCGACCCAGTGAGAGGGCCACGACTCGCGGGGGCCGAAGTCCCACTCGTCGTCCGGGAGCAGGTAGCCGGCCCGGAGCGTCGCGCCGGTGATGAACAGCCCGATCATCGCACCGAGCAGGCCCGGGAACGTCGGGCCCAGGAAGTACGCCGTCAGCCAGTACGGAACCGCGAACGACGCCCACGCGAACAGGGTCAGGGGCAGCACCTCGAGCGCGGGCCTGATCGACCGCTTCTCGCCGAAGAACCGCGTCATCATCGCCACGCCGATGAACGGCAGGACGATGCCGACGACGGCGTGGATGCTCGCCGCCCAGACGGCGATGTCGGCCACGTACTGCGTGACGGTGAGCCCCTGCCCCTCGATGGCGGCCTGGATCTGCTGGTTCTGGCTGAACACCTCCTCAAGCCCGATGATGAGCGGCGTCCCGACCGCGCCGAACGTGATGGCCATGATGTTGCCGGTGAGGGCGACGACCACGGCCGCGAGCGGCGGGAAGCCGAGGCCGACCAGCAGCGGGCCGACGATGGCGGCCGGCGTGCCGAACCCGGCGGCCCCCTCGATGAACGACCCCATCAGGAACACCAGCAACACGACCTGGACGCGCCGGTCGTCGCTGATCGACGAGAAGCCGGCGTTGATGACGTCGAACGCCCCCGACTCCTTCAGGGTGAACAGCAAGAGGATCGCCCCGAACACGATCCACAGGATCTCCGTCGCCGTGAACACGCCCGCGATGGACGCCGCGGCGAGGAGTTCGGGTGACATCCCCCAGCCGATGAACCCGACCGCGGCGGCGATGAGCCACGCGATGGGCATCGTGATCGTCGCCGGCTGGTACAACAGCACCATGAGGACGGTGATGGCGACCAAGGGGAGCAGCGCCATCAGCACCATCGAGACCTCAGCCACTCGGACCACCTCCAGACCCCCCTGACGACGGTGGGTGTGTCCCGTCGGCCGGCGGGTGAGCGATACGGCTCGGTGCGACTGCGGCCGTGCCAGCAGTTCCCATGTGATCGACGTTCGCGGGCTTCGTTAATGTATAATTATCGCCGACTGTGAGAGTGCGGGAACGTTCGAACGTCTGGTCTGGCCCGCGGCGGGCGTGACGGTCACCGCCGCGGCCGACCACGGCTCGCGTGCCCGCCCGGGACGATCCAGCCGCCTCGGCGAGGGTCGGTTACGCCGCGAGCGCGGCGGCCAGCTTCTCCACGGGGTGCGGGGGTTCGCCCTCGGGTCCGTAGTCTGCGAGCTGTGAGCGACACGACGCGCCCGGCGCGACGACGGTCTCCGCGGGTGACGCGTCGAGCTGGTCGACGAGCACCTCCCGGATGGCCCGGCTCATCGAGTAGTGTTCCGCCTCGTAGCCGAACGAGCCCGCCATCCCGCAGCAGCCGGAGTCGAGCGGGTCGACCTCGTACCCGGCGCGCCGGAGCACCCCGACCGCGTGGTGGTCTTTCGTCGTCGCCTTCTGCTGGCAGTGGCCGTGGTAGGCGAGCGACTCCCCGGGCGCGTCCCAGTCGACGGCCTCGTCGAGTCGGAGCCGGTCGAGGTACTCGCAGACGCCGTAGGCGTTCTCGGCGACCGCCTCGACGTCGGCGCCCGAGAGCAGGTCGCGGTAGTCGAGCTGGTACATCACCGCGTCGGAGGGCTCGACGCTCACGACGTCCCACCCGTTCTCCACCCGAGGGGCGAGCGCGTCGACGTTGGCCCGGGCCGTCTCCCGGGCGTGGTCGAGCATGCTCTTCGAGAAGGCCGGGCGCCCGCTGTCGGTGACGTCGTCTGGCACCGCCACGTGGACGTCCGCGGCCTCGAGGACGCGGACGGCCGCCCGCCCGACCGCCGGGTGGCTGTAGTCGGTGTACGGGTCCGCGATCAGGAGCGCCCGGCGGTCGGCCTCGGCCCGCGGGACGGCCGCTCCGCCGCGCGCGTCCCACCAGTCGCGGAAGGTCTCGCGGTGGAACTCCGGGAACGACCGCTCCCGGGCGATCCCGAGGGTCTGCTCCGCGAGCCAGCCGACGCCGGGCAGGTCCATCGCGACGTTCGAGACGGGGGCGAACGTGCTCCCGAGCGAGAGCACCTGCGCGACGTTTGCGAACAGCCGGTCCCGGAGCGTGAGGCCGTTGCGCTGGTGGTACTCGTGGACGACCTCGGCTTTCAGCTTGGCCATGTCGACGCCGCTCGGGCAGTCGTGCTTGCAGCCCTTGCAGCCGATACAGAGGTCGAGCACCTCGTGGACGAACTCGTCGTCGAACAGGTCGTCCGGCAGGTCGCCGCTCATCGCCTGCCGGAGCATGTTCGCCCGGCCCCGCGTCGAGGTGACCTCCTCTTCTGCCGCGCGGTAGGTCGGACACATCACCCCGCCGGTCGTGTCCTGGTGGCCCGTACAGCCCGCACAGCCGTGACAGAGCTCGACCATCCCCTGGAACCCGTTCTCGTTCGTCCAGTCGAGCGCCGGCTCGAACCCCGCGTCGAACTCGTAGTCGGGGTCGTACCGGAGGTTGTCGGTCGGGTCGACGTCGCCACAGACGTTGCCGGGGTTGAGCAGCCAGTCGGGGTCGAACGCGGTCTTCAGGTCGCGGAACGCCTGCCAGAGCGCCTCGCCGTACAGCTTCCGGTTCCACTGCGTCCGGGCCTTGCCGTCGCCGTGCTCGCCCGACACCGACCCGCCGTACTCGATGACGAGGTCCGACACCGCGTCGGCGAGTTCTCCCATCGTCTCGACGCCGTCCTCCGTCTTGAGGTTCAACAGCGGCCGGATATGCAACACGCCCGGGCCGGCGTGTGCGTAGTACGCCGCGAACGTGTCGTGTGAGTCGAAAAGCGCCTGGAGGTCGGCGACGTACGCCGGCAGGTTCTCGGCCGGGACCGCCGTGTCCTCGATGAACGGCCAGTGTTTGTCGTCGCCGGTCCGCGACAGCAGGATGGGGAGCCCCGCCTTCCGCATCTTCCAGAACTTCGCCTGCCGGTCCGGGTCGTACGCCTCGAGCGCGTCGACGGCCTCGGTCGGCGCGTCGGTCGTCTCGGCGGCCCCGTCGGCCGGGTCGGTCTTGGGGACGTGGCCCGGCAGGCGGTCGGCGAGCAGGTCTGCCACCTTCTGCTGGGCGGCCGCGGGCGAGTCGCCGTAGAACTCGACGAGGAGCGTCGAGTCGGTCCCCTCGGGGAGGGTGGCGACGAGGTCGGCGAACTCCGTCGTCTCCCGGGCGAGGTCCAACAGCACGTCGTCCATCACCTCGACAGCCGAGGGGTCGTGTTCGAGGATGGGTTCGACGTCGCGCATCGCCGGCAGGACCGCGTCGTAGGTCAACAGCGCCACCGCCGTCGCGTTCGGCACCGGCTCGAGCGACACCGTCGCCTCGGTGACGACCGCCAGCGTCCCCTCGCTGCCGGCCAGCAGCCGCCCGAGGTTCACCTCGCCGCGCTCGCGGGCGGTCTCGAGGAGGTGATCGAGGTTGTACCCCGAGACGTTGCGCTTGAGGTCCGGGTACCGCGCTTCGATCTCGTCGGCCTCCTCGTCGAGGATCCGCGCGACCTCGGCGTAGATGCGCGCCTCGAGGTCGCCGTCGGGGGCGGCCCGTTCGCGGAGCTCGTCGACGCCGAGCCAGCCGAACTGCGTCACGGTCCCGTCCGCGAGCACGACCTCGCACTCCTCGACGTACGCGTCCGTCTTGCCGTACTTCAACGAGTGCGCGCCGGTCGTGTTGTTCCCGATGGCGCCGCCGAGCACGGACTTGTCGCCCCACGCCGGGTCCGGGGCGAACTTCAGGTCGTGTGGCCGCAGGTGGTCGTTGAGGCGGGCGAGCGTGATCCCCGCCTGTGCGCGGGCGGTCGCCGCGTCCGGGTCGACGTCGACCAGTGCGTCCATATGCCGCTTGAAGTCGAGGACGACCGCCTCGTTGACGGCCTGGCCCGCGAGCGAGGTGCCGCCGCCGCGCGGGAGGACCGGAATCCCTTCCGCCGCGCAGTACCGCATCACGGCCGCTACGTCGTCGGTCGAAACCGGCGCGACGACGCCGATGGGGAGCTGTTCGTACGCGCTCGCGTCGGTGGCGTACAGCTCTCTGGTGTACGTGTCGAACCGGACGTCACCCTCGACCCGGGCCGAGAGGTCCGCGACGAGGTCCGGACGCTCCACGTCCGGGCTCTGGTAGTCGTAGTTCGACCGCGGCTCCGCGGCCGGGTCGGTCCGCTGTCCGCCCGATGGGTTGATACTGTCGCTCATCTCGGGCACCCTGTACCCCGTACTGGCGCCACGGGTATCTTAAAGTTAGGTAGCGAGTGACACACCCTCGACGACGGCGGCGTGGGGCGTTACGGCCCCGCGTGTCGGGGGGCGAGCACCTCGACGGGGTGGTCGGGCGCCTCGCCGAGCAGGTCACCGATCTGGTCGGTACAGGAGGTGCCGCTCGCGACCACGCGGGCGGCGTCTGCCGCACGGAGCTGGTCGCCGAGCGTCTCGCCAACGTCCATCGAGAGCTCGTAGTACTGTTCCTTGTAGCCGAACGAGCCGGCCATCCCACAGCACTCCACGTCGCTGGTCGTCACGTCGAACCCGCGCTCTTCGAGCACCGCGAGCGTGTACTCCTCGAGCCCGAGCGTGCGCTGCTGGCAGTGGCTGTGGTACGCCAGGGTCTGGCCGTTGCCCGCCGCGAGCGCCCCGCCGTCGGCGCCGTTCGCGAGCAGCCCGTAGACGTACTCGATCACCTCGTAGCTGTTGTCGGCGAGCCGCTCGAACGCGCGCTCGTCGAGCAGATGCTCGTACTCCCCGCGGAACATCGCGAGGTCGCTCGGCTCCAAGACGACCACGTCGTAGCCGTCGTCGAGATACGGGTCGAGCGCCGTCGAGACGTCTTCTGCCTTCGACCGGGCGGTGGCGACCATCCCCTGGGACAGCGGCGCGCGGCCGGCGCCCGGGACGCGGGGGACGACAACCTCGGCGCCGAGCGCCTCGAGCACCCGGACGGCGGCTTTCCCCCGCTCGACGAGCATGTGGTTGGTGTACACGTCGGGGTAGAGCACGACCCGGCGCTCGGGGTCGGCCGGGGCGTCGGCGTCGCGGCGCTCGAACCACTCGGCCAGCGTCTCGCGCTGGAACGCGGGGAACGACCGCCGCCTGTCGACGCCGGCCACGCGCTCCAGGACGGCGCCGGCGGGCGCCGAGTTCGCCACCCAGTTCGAGAGCGGGGCGAACGCGCTGCCGACCGTCGCCAGCGTCTCGAAGTTGCCGAACAGCCGCTTCTGGAGGTCGAGCCCGCCGTCCTCGGCGTCCGGCGTCAGCCCGTCGACGAGGAAGTCGAACCCCCCGGACTCGCCCGTGCGGTTGATGCGGTCGCGAACGACGGTGTTGATCCACGGGATGTCGATTTTCACCGGACAGGCCTCGACACAGCGGGAGCAGCCGGTACAGAGGTCGTTGAACTCCGCGGCGACGTCGAGCCCCTCGATGCCGGCCTCCCAGCCCGTGGCGATGCCGCCCGAGTATGTCTCCCCGCCGAACGCGTGGCCGCCGACCGACTGGAAGTTGGCACACGTGTTCGAGCAGGCGCTACACCGGATGCAGTAGAGCGTCTCGCGCAGGTCGTCGTCCTCGCGCATGGCCAGCCGGCCGTTGTCGATGAGCACGAGGTGGAACTCGCGGTCGACCGCGTCGTCGGTGATCGCGACGTCGGCGTCCCCGAAGTCCACGACCGGCGATTCGGTCGGTGGCGTGAACAGCGAGATGTAGCTGGTGATCTCCTGGCCGGTTCCCGACCGGCCGATGAGCTCGACGAACGGCTGGAGGTCCTCGACGCTCGGAACGATCTTCTCGACGCCCGCGACCGCGACGTGGGTGTCGGGCACCACCGCGGTCTTCCGGGCGTTGCCCTCGCTGGTGACGAGCGCGATCGTTCCGGTGTCGGCGGTGACGAAGTTCGCGCCCGTCATCCCCACGTCGGCGCCCTTGATCAGGTCGAGCAGCTGTTCGCGGGCGAACATCGTGAGCTCCTCGGCGGTGTCTAAGGGCTCCTCGGGGTCGAACCGCTCGTTGAACAGCGCGGCGATGCTCTCCCGCGAGCGGTGGATAGCGGGCGCGACGATGTGGCTGGGCGCCTCGTCGGCCACCTGCAGGACCCACTCGCCGAGGTCCGTCTCAACGACCTCGATACCCTGGTTCGCCAGGGCGTCGTTGACCTCGATCTCCTCGCTCGTCATCGACTTGCTCTTGACCACCCGCTCTGCGTCGCGGTCTGCACAGACCGACTCGACGTACGCGTTGGCGTCGGCGGCGTCCTCGGCGACGTAGACGGTCCCGCCGTTCGCCTCGACGGTCTCGGTGACCTCGTCGATGAGTTCGGGCAGCCGCTCGATGGCGTCCTCTTTGATCTCCCGTGCGCGGTCGCGGTACTCCTGGTACGCGTCGAGTTTCTCGACCGAGTCGTACCGCCCCTGGTTGAACCCCCGCGTGTTCTCGGCGACGGCCTCGCCTTCCGTCTCCAGGAGCCGCCGGATGTGCTCGGCTTTCGCCTCGCGGACGTCGGAGCTCACCGCACCACCACCACCGAGACGTCCTTTGGTCCGTGGGCCCCGTTCACCAGCTTCCCCATGTCGGCCGTGGCGGACGGGCCGGTCGCGAGGACGGCCGACCCGCGCGTCGACCGGAACTCGTCGCCGAGCCACTCGAACGCCGTCGCCATGTCCGGGACGACGTCCCGTTCGCGCAACACGGCGACGTGGTGGTCGGGGAACAGACTGACCGGCTCGGTCCCCTCGGACGTCGCTCGGAGGACGATACTCCCGTAGTCGGCGACGGCGAGCGAGGCGGGGGTCACGCCGGTGACGGCCGCGTCGAGCTCGTTCGGCGTCGGGTCTGTCGTCACGCCGTCGGGGAGGGACACGTCCGCCCACGGCAGCGGCACACCCACGGCGGGAGCGGCGACCAGGTCCGCGACGGCCGCGGCGGCCTCGGCTGCCGACACGCGCGTCACGTCCACGCCGTAGTCGCCGGCCCGGTCGACGAACCGGTCGTACGGCTCCACAACGGCGTCGCTCATGACCTCGGCCCCCGCGGTCTGACAGACCATGACATACACGCAACCAGACGGTCCTGATCCACTTCTACCTTTGTCTCGGCCGCGCGCCGGCTCGGCGGTCGTCGAGCGGGGGTTCGACGGACGTCTCGTATCAGCTGGATTGTAGTTTGGTGAACATTAATTGCCGATGTGCCTACACATCTCGATCTGGATGCTATCAGATCGTACGTGTCTCGTAACGGGCGCATCGAGAGGCATCGGCCGTGGTATCGCGGAAGAACTCGGACGACACGGGGCCGACGTCGCCGTGAACTACCGGTCGTCGGAGGCCGAAGCCCACGAGGTGGTCGACACGATAGAGGACGCGGGCGGGGCGGCGATCCCCTGTCAGGCGGACGTCTGTGACCTCGGGGCGGTCCGCGAGATGCACGGCCAGATCACGGACGAGTTCGGCCCCGTAGACGTGCTGGTCAACAACGCGGGTGTCACGGTCGACAAGAAGTTCGAGAACATGACCCGCGAGGACTGGGACCGGGTGATCGACGTGAACCTCGGCGGCGTGTTCAACTGCACGAAAGCCTGCTTCGAGGACGTCCGCGCGGCCGAGGAGGGCCGCCTGATCAACATCTCCAGCGTCGTCGGCCAACAGGGCAACTACGGCCAGGCGAACTACGCCGCAACGAAGTCCGGCCTGTTCGGGTTCACCCGGACGCTCGCGCTCGAACTCGCCCACGAGGGCTCGACGGCGAACTGCGTCGCCCCCGGCTTCGTCAAAACCGACATGCTCGCGACGGTCCCCGAGCGGGTGAAAGACAACATCCGCGAGCGCATCCCCCTCGACCGGTTCGCCGAGGTCGAGGACGTCGTCGGTGTCGTCCGCTTCCTCGCCGGGGAAGAGTCCGGGTACATGACCGGCCAGGTGTTATCCGTCAACGGTGGGATGGAGTGGTGATGACGGGAGCACGCGTGGCGGGCGTCGGGATGACGCCCTTTGCCAAACACGAGGATCGAACCGGTCGCGACCTGTTCGCGGACGCGGCCCGCGAGGCGTTCGCCGACGCCGGCGTCCCGCGCGCCGACGTCGACGAGGTGGTGTTCGGGAACTTCATGGGCGAGTTCGCCGAGCAGCAGGGCCACACCGGCCCGCTCGCGGCCGAGGTGGCCGGCGTGCAGGCGCCGGCGTCCCGCATCGACAGCGCCTGTGCGTCGAGCGGCGTGGCGGTCCGGCAGGGGCTCACCCACCTCCGGGCCGGAGCCGCAGACGTGGTGCTGGTCGGCGGGGCCGAGCGGATGACCAACCTCTCGACGGCAGAGGCGACGCGGGCGCTCGCCTCGGCCGCCGACGCCGCCTGGGAGGTGCGCCCCGGCGTGACGTTCCCCGGCGCCTACTCGCTGATGGCAAACGCCTACTTCGACCAGCACGGCGGCACCCGGGAGGACCTCGCGCACATCGCGGTGAAGAACCACGCCAACGCCGCCGAGAACGACCTCGCGCAGTTCCAGCGCACAATCGACGTCGACCAGGTGCTCGGGGCGCCGACCGTCTCCTCGCCGTTCGGGCTCTACGACTGCTCGCCGATCAGCGACGGCGGGAGCGCGGCCGTCCTGGTCAGCGAGAGCTACGCGGCCGAACACGACGTGGACGCGCCGGTGGCCATCACCGGCACCGGACAGGGGAGCGACAGCCTCGCGCTCCAGGCCCGGGAGACGCTCACCGAGACGCCGGCTGCGGTGGCGGCCGCGGAGGCCGCGTACGCCGACGCGGGCGTCGACCCGGCAGACGTCGACGTCGCGGAGGTCCACGACTGCTTCACCATCGCGGAGGTGCTGGCGCTAGAGGCGCTCGGGTTCTACGAGCCCGGCGAGGGCATCTCGGCCGCGCGGAACGGCGAGACCACCGCGGACGGCGACCTCCCGGTGAACCTCTCCGGCGGACTGAAGGCGAAAGGCCACCCCGTCGGGGCGACCGGCGGCGCACAGATCTCCGAGATGACGAAGCTGCTCCGGGGCGACCACGTCAACAGCGACGCCGTGGCCGACGCGGACGTCGGCGTGACCCACAACGCCGGCGGCACGGTCGCGAGCGCCGTGGTCCACGTGCTGGAGGTGGTCGCGTGAGCCGCGAGTACCGCGACGCCGGCTACGACGACTTCCTCGACGCGCTCGAGACGGACGAGGCCTACTACCTCGCCGGACCGGACGGCGACGGCTTCCTGCCGCCCCGCGAGGTCCACCCCCGAACCGGCGAGCCGCTCGAGGAGGCGCCGCTCCCCGAGACCGGCGAGGTGGTGACGTCCACCCGGACGGAGGTGCCGACGCCGATGCTGGCCGACGACGCTCCGTACGTGGTCGCCGTCGCGGACTTCGGTCCGGTGCGGCTGACGGGACAGCTCCAGGGCGTCGACCCCGAGGCGATCGAACCCGGCATGACCGTCGAGGCGGCCGTGGGCGAGACAGAGACGACGGGCGAGCGGATCGTCGTCTTCCAGCCGCCGTGACACGGTCGGCGCGCACGGACGACCCCCGTCGGCGCTGACGAGCCGGACGACCGCCGGGTCGGCGTTCGATTTAGCTGCGTCGAGACCGTAGGCTACCCCCGATGACGGCGCTACAGCCTTCCGCGCTCTCGGCGCTGGCGGCTGGCGTCCTGGTCGCGGCGCTCCTGTCGGTGGCGCTGGGGTGGGTCGCGGCGCGTCGGACGGCACGGCGCGGCGCCGGCCGGAGCGACGACGACCGCGGTCCGGTCACGTGTCCCGTCTGCGGCGCCGAGAACGACCCTCGCTACCGGTACTGTCGGGGCTGTGTCTCCGAACTCCCCGGCCGGTCGCCCCGGGAGCGTCGCGGGCCGCCGACGTCGGGGCGTCCGCTCCGCTGAGCGCGTCGCGACGGGCGCGCGGGTCCGTCGGTCGCGTCGGCGCGCCGCCCGGACGACGGCGGGCCGTCGTCCAACGAGAGGGTTTTGAGCGTCCTCGTCTAGACGAGCCTGTGGACACCCCGTTCGAGGTGCTCGGCGTCGAGCCGGACGCGGACGAGGAGACGGTCGAGCGCGCGTACAAGCGACGGGTCAAGGCCGCCCACCCCGACCACGGAGGGTCGCCCCGCGAGTTCCAGCGCGTCCGGGCGGCGTACCAGGCCGTCCTCGCCGGCGAGACGACCGACGGCGAGGACGAGGCAGCGGACGCGGAGCCGAGCGGCTGGGACCCGGCGCCGGAGCCAGACCCCGACCCCCGGGTCGAGGTCGAGTACCTGAACTACGACGTCCTCGACGACCACGGGTGGTCGCTCGACGACGACGACCTGTTCGAGCGGGCGGCGGCGGCGAACCTGGATTCGGCCGACTACGGCCGGGTCACGGTCGACCCGGAGGACTACGTCCTGGCGGGTGCCGAGGACGACGGGCAGACGTGGCCGTACGCCTGTCGCGGCGGCGCCTGTGCCAACTGCGCCGTGGCGGTCGTCGAGGGCGACGTGGCGATGACCGTCGACCACGTCCTCCCCGACGAGATGCTCGACCGGGGCATCCGCCTCTCGTGTGTGGGGATCCCCACCACGGACGAGCTGAAGCTGGTGTACAACGTCAAGTCGCTCCCGGACCTCGACGACCTCCGCCTGCCGCCGTACCCGTTCGAGGGGTCGACCGCCGCCGACGACTGACGCCGCTCGGCGGCCGACCCGCCCGCGCTACACGGGCAAGAGCGCCGAGACGCGCGCGTTCTCCTTGAGCCGCAGCCCCGCGCCGCCGACAGTCAGCGGCACGGTCGGCAGGTCCGTGACCCGAAGCGTCGGGTGTGAGCCGCCGCGTTCGACGACCGCCCGCCGGGGCTGGAGGAACGCCTCGCCGGAGAGCGACTCGTTGTACTCGACCAGGTAGGTGCCCGCGTCGAGGTGCCACCACTCGTAGTCGTCGTCCTCGTCGCGCCAGACGCGCGGGTGGGGCGCAGACGCCGCGGGCTCGAGTTCGCCGCCGCCGAAGTCGACCCGGCCGGGCGTCCGGACCTCGTACACCTCGGCCACGGTGAGGTCTATCCCGCCGTCGTCGCGGACCTGCGTCGGTTCGTGGACGATGCCCTCGACCACGTCGCGGAGGTCGGTCACGCCCTGCGGTGGGAGCGCCGGCCCGAAAACGTCGGCGGCGGCCGACAGACGGACCCGCGACGGTCGCCCGCGGTACGAGACACAGGGACCCACGCCGCGCCCGGACGACCGCGGGGCGAGAGACGGCGGCCGTCCTGTGGGCCACGCCGAGGCCGACGGCTCCGGGTGGAGCGAACGCGTCTGTCCAGCCACCGACGCGAACGGCGGACGTGTGCGTCACGAGACGGCCTCTCGGTCGGCTTCGAAAGTTTGAACAGTCTGATACGGGTTACGAACGGTTATGAGTGACACGCCGACCGTCGACCGGCGGACGTACCTCGCCGCCGTCGGCGCCGGGGGTATCGCTGCACTGGCTGGGTGTACCGGCGGCGGCGGGAGCGGCGGGGCCGAAACGAGCGAGCCGTCCGGGTCCGGCTCGGGCGGCAGTTCCGGCGGCGAGGCCAGCCCGGAGTCGGGCGCGGACCTCCCCGACCAGGTCGACATCGGGTCGGACATCCCCTACCGCCCGTTCGAGTTCACGACCACCGACGGCGAGCTCGAGGGGTTCGACGTCGACATCGCACAGGCCGTCTTCGAGGACCAGCTCGGGATCACCCCGAACTTCACCGACACGAGCTTCGACACGATCATCTCGTCGCTCAACAACGGGAACTTCCGTGTCGTGATGAGCGCGATGACGATCAACGAGACGCGCGCCGAGCAGGTCGACTTCTCGGACCCGTACTTCACCGCCTACCAGACGATCATCGTCCTGGAGAACAGCGACATCACGGCGCGGGCCGACCTCGAGGGGACGACCGTCGGCGTCCAGAAGGGGACGACCGGCGCGAACGCGGCCGAGGAGCTGAAATCGGAGTTCGACGGCGACCTGACGATCAAGCGCTACGACCAGATCCCGGCGGCGTTCGACGCGCTGATCAACAACCAGGTCGTCGCGGTGATCAACGACAACACGGTCAACGGCGAGTTCGCGGACCAGAACGACGCCGTCCGGTTCGTCGAGGGCGAGGGCGCCGCCGCCGACGCGGGCCCGAACGCGCCGCCGTACCTCACCCTCACGGTCGAGGAGTACGGGATCGCCTTCCGGCAGGACGACGACGAGTTCCGTCAGCGGGTGAACGAGGCGCTCGCGGCGATCCGCGAGAACGGCACCTACGACGAGATCTACAACGAGTACTTCTCGGGGTAGTCGGCCCGTGCGCCGGGAGTGGATTTATGAAGATACTGCCGCTTCGGTAGGTCAATGACGGACACGCGGAGCCGAAACGCCGGCGAGGCCACGGTGAGCCCCACGTTCGACGACCGGACCCTGAAGTACGTCGGGATGGCGGCGTCGGGAGGGTTCACGCTCGTCGTCGCCGCGTTCCTGGGGCTGATCCTCTGGCGACAGGTCGATCTCTCCCTGTTCGTCGAGATACTCTCCCCACAGTTCGTCGATGCCTTCCTCGTCGTCGTCGAGATCGTCGTCGTCAGCAGCGTGCTCTCGGTTATCTCGGGGCTCGTCGTCGGGCTCGGGCGGATCTCGGAGACCAGGCTGACACGCGGGATCGCGAAAGGCTACATCGAGTTCTTCCGCGGGACGCCGCTGCTCTTCCAGCTCATCGTCATCTACTCCGGGATTCCGGCGTTCTGGGCCGCCGGCGAGTTCCCCATCGCCGACTTCTCGATCCCCGCGGCGATCATCGGACTCACGCTGAACCACGCCGCCTACATCGGTGAGGCGATCCGCGGCGGCGTAGAGGCCGTCCCCGACGGGCAGATGGAGGCCGCGCGGTCGCTCGGGATGTCCTACGCACAGTCGATGCGGGAGGTGGTGTTACCACAGGCGTGGCGCAACGCCCTCGCGGCAATCGGGAACGACCAGGTGATCCTCGTGAAAGACACCTCGCTCCTGTCGGTGCTCGCGGTGCCGGAGATCATCAGCACGGTCCAGAACATCAACAGCGCGACGTTCGACATCTGGACGCCGATCCTCTGGGCGGCGATCCTCTATCTCGCGATCACGGTCCCACTCGGGAAGTTCGTGCGCTACCTGGAGGCTCGTGCCGACCCCGCGGGTGAGGGCGCGTGAGCGGCGCTCGTCCGCTGGTCGAGTTCGAGGGCGTAGACAAGTACTTCGGCGAGACGCAGGTGCTGAGAGACGTCGACCTGACCGTCGAGGAGCAGGAGGTGGTCGTCGTGGTGGGGCCGTCCGGGTCGGGAAAGTCGACGCTCCTGCGGTGTGTCAACCAGCTCGAAACGATCCAGCGCGGCGAGATCCGTCTCGGCGGCCGGGCCGTCTCCCAGATGGACGTCAACGCCGTCCGGCAGCGCGTCGGGATGGTGTTTCAGTCGTTCAACCTGTTCCCGCACATGACCGCGCTGGAGAACGTCTCGGTCGGCCCGCGGAAGGTCCGCGGCGTCGCCGCCGACGAGGCGACCGAGCAGGCGCGGCGGCTGCTCGACCGCGTCGGGCTGAGCGACCAGACCGACTCGTACCCCGGAACGCTGTCGGGCGGACAGCAGCAGCGGGTGGCGATCGCCCGCGCGCTGGCGATGGAGCCCGAGGTGATGCTGTTCGACGAGGTGACGAGCGCGCTCGACCCCGAGCTCGTCGGCGACGTGCTGGGCGTGATCCGCGACCTCGCAGCCGAGGGGATGACGATGCTCGTCGTCACCCACGAGATGGGGTTCGCCCGCGAGGTCTGTGACCGGGTCGTCCTGATGGCCGACGGCGAGATCGTCGAGCAGGGGCGCCCCGAGGCGTTCTTCGAGAACCCCGAGACCGAGCGCGCACAGGCGTTTCTCTCCCGGCTCCTCTGATCGCGCGGACGCACGAACCGACACTTTACCCGTCCGACGCCCCGTTCTCTCCTGTGTCCTCCGACGACGCTTCACCCCACGGCGACCCGCTCGCGGCCGTCTCCTGTGACGCGTGTCGGGCGGCGCTCCGCGCCGGCGGAGCCGACGCGGCCTCGTTCCTGCTGCTCGACACCCTGCGGGTCCCGCTGGTCGGCTGTGCGGAGCATCTCGCGCGGTTCGCCCGGACCTGCGGGCTGACGACCGAGGACTCCGCGAACCTCCTCGACCACCACCCTGCGGGCGGTCTCGGGTGTCCGAGCTGTCGGCTCGCACCCCGTCGGCCGGACCAGGCGGTGGTGTCCGTCGCCGACGGCGCCGTTGCCGTCGTCGCCTGTGACACGCACCGGGACGCGGTGGTCGAGCGCTACGAGGCCGGGCGCGAGGCGCGACAGCACCTCGTCGCGGACGTCGACGACCGCGTGCCACGCCGTCTCGCGGGCGGAGACGACCGACCGTGACCGAGATCTGCTACACGCCGGTCGCCGTACGACGACCCCGACGAGGTCGGCCACGGCGCGGACGCGACGGGTCGGGTCGTCCTCGACGAGGCGGACGCGCCGGGACTCGTCGACCTCGACGGCGTCTCGCACGTCGTCGTGCTCGCACACCTCGGCGAGGCCGGGGCAGAGCGACTCGTCGCCTGGCCGCCACACGGCGACCGCGAGGGGCGGACGCTCCGCGTGCGCGGCCTCGACCTCGTCGACGGCACGCCCGTCCTCGACCTCAAGCCGCACGTCCCCGCGGTCGAGAAGCCGGACGAGGTCGCGTGGGGCTGGCTCGACGAGGGCCGAGCCGGCGACGGACTCAGCGGGCGTCTCCGTGGCGCTCCCGGCGCCGGTCGAGGTGCGCCGCGAGGTCGGCCACGCCCCGGCCGGTCTCGGCGCTGGTCCGGACGACCGGCGTCTCCGGGGCGACCCGCTCTACGTCGGCGACCATCCGCCCGACGTCGGCGCCGACCGCGTCCGCGATGTCGACCTTGTTGACGACCGCGAGGTCGGCGGCCTGGAACAGCATCGGGTGCTTTCGCACCACGTCGTCGCCCTCGGTGACGCTGACGACGGCGGCGCGGACGTCCGCCCCGAGCGGGAAGTCGGCCGGGCAGACCACGTTCCCGACGTTCTCGACGAGGAGAACGTCGAGGGCGGCGAGGTCGAACGCGTCGAGCGCGTCGTCGAGTCGGTCGGGGTCGAGGTGACAGTCACGGCCGGTGGTCACGTTGGCGACGGGCACTCCACGGGCGCGCAGACGGTCGGCGTCGTCGCTCCCGGCGACGTCGCCGGTGACCACGCCGACACGCTCGGTCGCGAGATGGTCGTCGAGGAGCGACTCGACGAGCGCCGTCTTGCCGCTCCCGGTCGCGCCGACGAGTTCGACCGCGAACACCCCGTTGTCGTGAGCGAGCCGTCCGTGGACCCCGCGGGCGGCGTCGCGGACCGCCGCGAGGACGTCCTCGCGGACGTCGTCTCCGTGGGCCGGCGCGTCGTCGCCGTGCCCGAACCGGTGGGCACGGAGGGGGAGCAGGCACCGGAGCGCGCGGGCGAGCGCCGCGGGCAGCCGGGCGGTCGCCGGGCCGTGGGGGAGCGAGCCGAGAAGCGGGCCCGTCGTCACGGCGTCTCACCCCGACGGTCCGTCTCCTCGTCCGGCACCTCGATGCTCGCCACGCGGCACTCCCGGCCGGCGACGAGGTCGACCGCCGCGCCACAGTCCGGACAGCGCCGGTCGGGAACGCCCGCGACGGTCTCCGCGAGGCTGTCGAGCACGCCCGTCCACCCGCAGTCGCAGGCGCCGCGGGCGTCGACCCGGTCGAACCGGACCGTCGCGCCCTCGACGGGCGTCCCTTCGGCGACGACCTCGACACAGAACCCCACCTGGTCGGCGACGAGGTGGGTCGCGGTCCCGAGTTCCACCGTCAGGGCGGTCACCTCGGCGGCGCCGGCGTCGCGGGCGGCGCCCGCCGCGCGGCCGACCAGCCGTTCGGCGACGGCGAGTTCGTGCACGGTCAGCAGATCCGCGGGAGGCGCTCGCCGGTCGGGACGGTCAGGTAGCGCTCCCCGAGGCCGGTGTCGAGCACCACGTCGTCCTCGTGGTCGGCGACGGCGCGGCCGACAACCGCCGCCCGTTCGCCGCCGGGCGTCGCGCGCAGCGAGTCGCGGACGGCCTCGGCGTCGTCGGGGGCGACGGCGAGGAGCATCCGGCCCTCGCAGGCGACGGTCAGCGGGTCGATACCGAGCACCTCGGCGGCGCCGGCGGTCGCCTCGTCGACCGGTATCGCGCGCTCGTCGACGACGAGTCCGACCCCGGCGGCCGCGGCGAGTTCGTTGACCGCCGCCGCGAAGCCGCCGCGGGTCGGGTCGGTCGCGGCCGTCACCGCGCCCGCCTCCCGGGCGGCGGCGACGAGGTCGTTGACGGGCCGGACGTCGCTCTCCAGGGGTGACGCGAACTCGAACCCCTCGCGCGCCGCGAGGAGGGCGACGCCGTGGTCCCCGACCGGACCCGTCACCAGCAGGCGGTCGCCGGGCGAGACGCCCGCCGCCGCGAGGTCGGCGCCGCGCTCGATCCGGCCGACGCCCGTCGTCGTGACCACCACGCCGTCGACCTCGCCGCTGCCCATCACCTTCGTGTCGCCGGTACGGACGGTACAGCCCGCCTCCTCGCAGGCGGCGGCCATCGACGCGGTGACGCGGTCCACCGTCTCGACCGGGGTGCCGGCCTCGACGACGAGCGCGCTCGACAGCGTCAGGTCGTCGGTCGCCCCCATCGCCGCGAGGTCGTTGACCGTCCCGCAGACCGCGAGCCGCCCCACGTCGCCGCCGGGGAACGTCGGCGGGTCGACGACGTGGGCGTCGGTGGTGACGACCGTCGCGCCCGACGCGCCGTCGTCGGGCACCACCGCGCCGTCGTCGAGCGCCGCGAGGCCAACGTCGGCAGAGCCCGCGTCGCCGAGACGGTCGACGACCACCCTGTCGAGCAGGTCCCGGGTGCGCTCGGTGCCGGCGCCGTGGGCCGCCGTGACGGCCTCGCCGGCCCGGTCCGGGTCGCTCGGAGTCACGGGCGCCCCCCGGCTGCCGTGGCGCGCGGGCGGCGCGCGAGCGAGGTCACGGCGACCGCCTCCCGCCGTAGGCGTGCTGGATGTGACAGGGCCCCTCGTCGCTGACCATACAGGCGCCGACCGGGTCGGCCGGCGTACACGCCGTCCCGAACAGCGGGCAGTCCGCGGGCCGGGCGCGCCCGCCCATGATCTCTCCGCAGATGCAGTCGGTCGTCCGGCCGTCGGCGGCGGGCGTCTCGACGTCGAACCGCCGACGGGCGTCGTAGGCGGCGTACTCGTCCCGGAGACGGAGCGAGGCGTCGGGCACCTCCGCGACGCCCCGCCACTCGCCGGGGACCCGCTCGAACACCGTCCAGAGCGCCTCCCGGGCCGCCTCGTTGCCGGCGTCGTCGACACACCGCGGATAGGCGTTGGTCACCGTCGCCGCGCCGTCACGAACGTCCTCTACGAGCAAGACCAGCCCCGTCAGCACGTCCAGAGGCTCGAAGCCGCCGACGACGACCGGCAGGCCGTGGCGCTCGACGACGGGGTCGAACACGTCGGTCCCGGTGATCGTCGCGGCGTGACCCGCCGCGAGAAAGCCGTCCACCCGCGTCTCGGGGTGAGCGGCGACGACGTCCATCGCCGGCGGGACGTACTTGTGCGCCGAGAGCACGGAGAAGTTCGCCGGCGGTCCCTCGCGCAGCACCGTCGCGGTCGGCGCCGCGGTTGTCTCGAACCCGGTGGCGAAAAAGACAACCTCGCCGTCGGTCTCCTCGGCGATCGCGACCGCCTCGGCGGCGCTGTAGACGGTCCGCACGTCGGCGCCGGCGGCGCGAGCGTCGGCGAGACTGCGCTCGCTCCCCGGCACCCGCACCATGTCGCCGTAGGTGGCGACGGTGTGGCCGGCCTCCGCGAGCGCGACCGCCTCGTCGACCTCCGGCAGGTCGGTGACACAGACCGGACAGCCCGGGCCCATCGCGACCGTCAGCCCGTCGGGGAGGACGCTCCGCAGGCCGAACTCCGCGATGGCCTCCTCGTGGGAGCCACAGACGTGCATCACGCGCACGTCGCCCGTCTCCGCGACGAGGTCCGCGAGCCGCGCGACCAGCTCCTCGGCGCGGTCCGGGTCGCGGAACTCCAGGGCGGCGGTCATCCGTCGCCCTCCGCGGTCGCCGCCTGCTCGTACAGGTCGACGGTTCGTTCGACCTGTGCCTCCGGGATCTTCCGGATGGCGAAGCCAGCGTGGTTGAGGACGTAGTCGCCGACCGCGAGGTCGGCGCCGACCACGTCGATCCGCACCCACTTCTCCGCGCCGCGGAAGTCGGCCCGCGCCTCCTCGCCGTCGATCTCGAGGATCTCGCCGGGGATGCCGAGACACATCAGTCGGCACCCCCGTCGCCCGTCTCCCACGGGTCCTGTGCCAGCAGGCGGTCCGGCCAGAGCTGACCACGGACGCTGTGGCCCCGGTCCTCGTGGTCGTCGACCGCCTCGGCGTCGATGCGTTCGTCGCAGTCTCGACAGTACCACCTCGCGTTCATGTCTGGTCTCCCTCCGTGGCGCGGCCGGCGGCCGACCTCCGCACGGACCGCCGCGGTCGCCGCCGGGAGCGCCGCCTCGACACGGTCGCTCAGCCCGATCCCTCCCTCGACGGTCGCCGGGACCATCCCGACGAGCACGACCCGGTCGGGCAGGTCGTAGGCCGACCGGCACGACCGGAGCGCGTCGGCGAACGTCAGGTCGTGGAGCGTCACCTCCGGCGCCGTCTCGCCGGCGGCGCGGTCGAGACGGGCGCGGTGGAGCGTCCCCGGCGGCCCCTCGCCGTCGACCGCGTCGACGACGACCGCGCTGTCGGCGCCGCTCATCGCCTCCAGCGCGAAGAAGCCGGTCGTCCCCGCGAACGTCGAGGCCACGCCGCCGTCGAGGCGGCGAACCACCACCCGTCCGAGGCCGTCGTCGCCCATCGTCGGGTTGCCGACCCCGACGACGACCGGCCCCGCGTCGGTCACCGCCCACCTCCCGGCGCGTGGGGTTCGACCTCCGTCTCGAAGCGGCCCGTGGGGCTCTCGACGTGGACCGCACAGCCGAGACAGGGGTCGAACGACCGCACCGTCCGCATCACGTTCGTCGGGTCCGAGACGTCGGGGACGGCCATCCCCTCGACGGCCTCCTCGAAGACGCCCGGGCGCCCGTCGTCGTCGCGGGGGCTCAGGTTCCACGTCGTAGGGGTGACGATCTGGTAGCCCTCGACGGTGCCGTCCACGACCCGGGCCCAGTGCGAGAGCGCACCGCGCGACGCGCCCCACAGGCCGACCCCCACCCCGGAGAACTCGTCGGTCCACTCGGCACGGGTCGGCGCCGCCGGGTCGACGGCGTCTAGCCACGCCAGGAGGCGGTCTCGCACGACCATCGTCTCCTGGACGCGGGCGGCGAGGCGGGCGAACGTGCTGCTCTCTGTCGGGCCGCCCCCCAGCCGCGCCCGGAGGTCGCCGGGGTCACGGTCGGCCGCGACGAGCCGGGCGAGCGGCCCAGTCTCCATCGTCCGGCCGCGGTAGCGCGGCGCCTTCCCCCAGGAGTACGCGCCCGCCTTCTCGGGCGCCGGTTCGGGCGGGGGCGCCTCCGCCGGCCGGCCGCCGGAGGCCGCGGTGTACCACGCGTGGCCGACGTCCTCGGTGATGCCCTCGACGAGGTCGGCCCGGCTCGGGCGCCGGCGCTCGCCGTCCGCGTAGATCCCGCGGGAGAGCGCCAGCGAGTCGTCGTTTTCCGTCCCGTAGAACATCCCGTTGGCGTAGAACCGCCCGGGACCGCGCCCGAACCCGTCGGCGCCGGCGTCGGCGGCGGCGACGAGCAGCGAGGCGAGGTCGTAGCCGCCGGCGCCCGCGTCCGCCGGCGCGCCGGCGTCGTCGTCGCGGGCGCGCTCGACCAGCTCCGGGAGCGCGTCGGTGGGGCCGAGCCACTCGTCGACGGCGGCGACCGTCTCGCGGATGGTCGCGAGCGTCTCCGCGTCCGGGTCGGCTGTCACGCCGCCGGGCGCGTAGGTGAGCGGGTGGGGCGCGCGGCCGCCGAACTCCGTGAACGCCTGGAGCAGGTCGCGCTGGTGGGCCAGCGCCGCCCGGTAGCCGTCGCCCTCGACGGGGTCGAGCCGGTCGAACCCGGTGTCGGCGACGGCGTCCGAGTAGTCCGGACCGGCGAGGACGAACAGGTGGACGGCGTGGTTCCAGAGCAGGAACGTCGCCTCCATCACGTCCCGCAGGAGGCGCGCGTTCCGCGGCACCCCGTCGAAGACGCCGGCACGGCGCGCCGCGTCCTCCAGGGCGAGGATCGACGCCTGCCGGTGGCAGGTGAAACAGACCCCACAGACCATCTGTGTCACCTGCGGCACGTCAGACGGCGGCCGGTCGACGACGATGCTCTCGACGCCGCGGAACATGTTCATCTCGCTCTCCGCGCGGACCACCCGGCCGTCCTCGACCGTGAGCGTCGTCGAGTGGTGGCCCTCGATCCGGGTCGTGGGGTCGATCTCGATCTCAGGCATCGTCGGCGTGCGTCGGGGAGGCTGGCTCGCGGCCGCCCACGCCGGCGAGACGAGTCAGGGCCGTCCCCACGGCGGCGGCAGGCAGGAGGAGCGCCGCGAGACAGGCGACCGCCGCGCTCGTCGCCGCCCCGACGGCGCGCATCTCGGGACGGGGCGTGGCGTCGGCGCCGGCCCGCACGGCGGGCGCGTCGTAGCCGGCGCAGCCGTCGTCCTCGCCGGTGTCGTAGAACGGCGTGAAGCGGTCCCAGAAGGCGGGCTCGACACAGCCGATACAGGGCGCACCCACGGCCCGACAGATCGTCGTCCCGCCGTTGCGGAGGCGCTTCGAGTCGTCGCAGTAGGCGTAGACGCCGGCACAGCCCGCCTCGTACAGGCAGCCGTCGCCGCCCGGCTCGTCGGCGAAGTTGCCCGCCTCGTACTCCTGACGGAGCGAGCAGTCGTCGTGGACCAGCGGCCCGAACACTGGGAGCGGGCGGTTGAACTCGTCGAGCGCCGGCCGGTGGCCGTTGAGGACCGTCCCGAGGGTCAACAGCACGTGCTCGGGGTGCGCCGGACAGCCCGGGACGTTGACCACCGGCAGCCCGCGGCCCGTCCGGAACGCGGGGCCGAACACCCCGCCGGGCTCCCGGCCGTCGAACTGGAGGCCGCGCGCGCCGGTCGGGTCGGCGCCGACGTCAGCGCTGTCGTGTCGGCCGGCGGCGGGCAGGCCGCCGTAGGCCGAACACGAGCCGACGGCGACGACGAGGTCTGCCGTCTCCGCCAGTTCGATGACCCAGTCCACCACCGGCTTGGGCTCGCCGCGCTCGTCGCGCCCCAGGGTCGCGGCGCGCGGGACCTCGACGGGCACCGAGCCCTCGACGATCAGGACGTCGGGGTCGGCGTCGAGGGGCGCCATCGCCTCGTCGCCCGCCCTCTCCATCAGCGTCGGGTGGAAGCTCACCGCCTCGCGGAACTCGCTGAGCGCCCCCTCGATCGCGGGAAACTCGCTCTGGAGCGTCGAGATCGTACACCCGGTACAGCTCTGTCCCTGGAGCCAGACGGCCTCGACCGCTCCCTCGGTTGCCGTGGCGAGCGACCGCCGGAGCTCGTCGGCACACTGTTCTACGACCGTCCCGGCCTCGTGGTGCCGGCACAGGTCGAGGAAGTCGGGGCGCGGGTCGCCCGTCCCCCTCTCGCCGTCCGTCGTCTGAATGGTGGTCGACATCGTGCGTGTGGGCGGGGTGTCACCCGGTCTATCGGCCGTTCACGCATCCACCCTCGGCCGTGCCACTGGGGGAGTTCAAGTGCGCGTGCGCGCACCCGGCCGCTTAACTCGTCACGCGCCCGACGCGCCGGCACCACGATGCGCCTCTCGGAGTTCGTCGACGAGTTCGAGGTCGACGCCGAGGCCCGGCGGCGCGACCTCGCCGCCGAGAAGTCCTACGAGGTGCTCGACCAGCTCGACGTCGAGGAGCGCGTCGCCCCCGTCGCGGGCGAGACACGCGTCGGCCGCG
This sequence comes from Haloferacaceae archaeon, assembly GCA_036626375.1. Taxonomy (GTDB): domain Archaea; phylum Halobacteriota; class Halobacteria; order Halobacteriales; family Haloferacaceae; genus A07HB70. The sequence goes on along the minus strand of JAZKRX010000002.1, from coordinate 100,624 downwards.
CCGCCCCGGACATCTTCGTCGGGCGAACGGGCTACCCGACGGTCCAGAGCGGGGTTCTCGCGCCAACAGATCCAGAGGCGGACGCGAGCGCCCACCGGACGAGCGGCGCGTGGCACGACCGCGGGCTGGAGCTCGCGGACGTCCTCGGCTACCGGACCGGCCTCCTGAACGGTCACCACCGGGGCGACGTAAACGTCCACGACGCGTGGGACGGGGTCGTCGGCACGCAGCGCGAGGTCGCGCTCGCGCGCGACCCGGTCGGGGTCGAACTGGAGTTCACCTCGACCCCGGACGTCGACGTCGCGCTCGACGACGTGCGCGCGCCGACCGGCCCCCGGGCGACGACGACGGACGCCCGGCTCACCGAGAACCCCTCGGTCCCGCGGCCCGTCGAGAAGACCCTGGAGGACGACGACTGGCGCGCGGAGGGCGCGATGACCTACCTCTACCGCCGCGGGTTCGACGTCTACGAGGTCGAGTCGATCCTCTCGGCCGGCGCGCTGGGGCAGGCCGAGAACCGCCGGCTCGTGCCGACGCGCTGGTCGATCACCGCCGTCGACGACACGATAGGGACCTTCCTCCGCGGCCAGATCCGGGACGCGCCGAGCGTCGACGAGGTCGAGGTGTTCGAAGAGACGTACGTCGGGAACCGGTACTGGGTGGTGCTCGCCCCGGGGGACTGGGAGTACGAACTCGTCGAGATGAAACGGCCGGGGAGCGTCTGGAACCCGGCGCCCGAGGGACAGGTCGGGCTGTCCTCGGCCCACGAGGGGGTCGAGGGGCGGACGACGTACGTCGACGAGACCGCGGGCGCGTACTACGCGGCGCGGCTCGGCGTGCTGGAACACCTCGCCGACCGCGGCCGGCAGGCGAAGGCGCTGGTGCTCCGCGAGGTCACCGACGACTACTGGGCGCCCGTCGGCGTCTGGCAGGTCCGCGAGTCCGTCCGGAGCGCCGTCGACGGCGAGCCGGCGACCGCGGAGACGTTCCACGGCGCGCTCGCGGCGCTCGGCGACGTGCTGCCCGTCTCGGAGCGCAGACTCCGCCGGACGTCGACGATGGCGGTCGGCGTCCAGTCGCGGGTGACGGAGTTCTGACACGCGAGAGCCCGTCGCCGACCGCACGCGGTATCAGTCCCCGGCGCGTAGCCGGGACGTGGCACCAGAGCGACGACGCTACCTCCGCGGGCTCGGCGTCGTCGGGCTCGTCGGGGTCGCCGGCTGTACCGGCGGCTCTCGCGGGTCCGGCGGCGCCGACGGGGCGGGCACGACGGACGGCTCGGGCGGCGAGAGCGACACGCGCCCCTCGGGGACGGGCGGGCCGGGCGTCACCGTCGTCTCGGTCGACGACCCGCCGGCCCTCCCGGTGCGCCCGACGGTCGAGGTCGTCCGCGAGGCAGCCACGGACGACCACCCGCCGCGGCTCCGGACGACGCTCGCGAACGAGCGCGACACACGGGTCCGGGTCGGCGAGGGCCGCGCGGTCCACTTCGAGTTCGTCGCCGACGACGCCGAGGCGCTCGTGCTCCTCCCGCCCGGTCCGGAGTACCCCGCAGCACCCGGCTGCTGGCGGCTCACCGAGGGTATCGCGACAACCGAAGAGTACCGTACGTTCGTGATCGAGGCCGGCGAGTCGAGCGCCCGTCCGGTCGACCTCTACGCGCGGCCCGGCGAGGACGCCTGTCTCCCGGTCGGGGAGCATCGCTTCGAGACGACGGTGTCGGTCGTGTCGGCCGACGCCGAGGTGCTGTCGTCGGCCGAGTGGGGGTTCTCCGTCGCACTGGAGTAGGGCGCCCGCCGGCAAAAGCGGGTCCCGCGACCGTGCTACGCCGGCGTGACCGTCACCTCCAGCGACCGCGTCCGCGGCCCGTCGCACTCGACGACCAGAACCGACTGCCACGTCCCGAGCGCGAGCGATCCGTCGACGACCGGAACCGAGACGTGTTCGCCGAGGAGCGTCGCCCGGAGGTGGGCGTCGGCGTTGTCGTCGACCGCGTCGTGGTCGTACCCCTCGCCGCGGGGGACGAGGCGGTCGAGCAGCCGTTCGAGGTCCGCGCGGAGCCGCGGTTCGTCCTCGTTGACGACGACGCCCGCGGTCGTGTGCGGGACGAAGACAGTGCAGACGCCGCGGTCGACGTCGGCCGGGAGCGCGTCGCGGACGTCGGCGGTCACGTCGACGACCGCGAATCGGTCGGTGGTGGAGACCTGAACGGTCACGCAGGCGGTAGGGGCGTGAGGAGCATGAGTCTGGGCCCCAGAGCGTCGGCGCGACCGGAACGGGCGACGGCACCCCGGCCGGCGGCCGCGTCAGAGGGTTCAGCGTCCGTTTGAGCCTCCGGCGGCCTTTCAGTCGTGGGGCGTGACCGCCGAGACATGATCCACTGGTTCCCCACCAGCAGACCGGTCACCGGGACCGACGGCCCTCGCGCCCTCGGCCCCGGCGCGACGAGAGCGAGAGGGTCGACGAGCCGCGCGCCCGTTCGGCGTGGCGTCGACGCCGGCGGGGGTGGGTGACCCGTGCCCGTCGGCCACCGGCTGCGCGAGCGGACGCGCGACGGCCGGAGCGCGGCGGCGTCGCTCTACCCGCTCGCGCTCGGCTGCGGGACGCTCGGCGCCGGCGCCGGGGTGTACGCCGCCGGCGCGGTCGTGCCGGCCGTCGTACTGGCCGTCCTCGGCGGGCTGGTGCTCGCGACGACCCTCCCGGACGGCGCCGCCGTCGGCGACGGGGGGCGGTGACCCGTGCCCGAACCGCTGTCGCCGCGGGGGAAACGCCGCGACCGGGCCGACACCCGGTGTCACGAGGTCGTCCTCCGTAACCACGACCCCGACCGCGCCTACCGCGTGACACTCGAACTGACGGCCGCCGAGACTGCCAGCCGAACGGTCGTGTCCTACCGGCTCCGTCCCGGCGAGGTACGGTGTCCGACCGACGTCGCACCCCGCGGCCAGACGCGGACCGTCGCGCGGCTCGGCGGCGGCGCGACCGACGCCGTCGACGGCGTTCTCGGCGACCAACTCGACCAGACCGCGGTGATCGAGGTCGGCAACGGCGTCGTGAGCGCGACCCACGGGCTCTGAGGCGACGGGCCGCGGACCGGTCGTCGGACGACCCGGCGGGAGTCGGGTCGTGGAGACGTCGGCAGGGCAGTCGGGACTCGCCAGATTGACCACGGCCGGGCACGAGGAGACGGTACCCTTCGATGGACGTTCGGACCCGTATCTGGCGCCTCCTCGCCCTGTTCCCGGCGGCGCTCGCGCGGGCGGGACTCGTCGACCGTGACCAGGCCGAGGAGGCGTTCGACCTCGCGATTCCGGTGATGGTGACGGGCGGACTGCGGGTGCTCCTCCGGATCGCCGACTTCCTGATGGTCGGGATCGCGCTCGGCGACGCGGCCATCGCCGGGCTCGAACTCGGCTTCCAGTACTACTTCGTCGGGTTCGGCCTGTCGCTCGCGGTCTCCTCGGGGACGATCAGCGTCGTCTCGCGGCTCCAGGGCGCCGACGAGCCCGCGCGTGCGAACCTGGCGGTCAAGCAGTCGCTCTGGCTCGCGCTCCTCGTCTCGCTCCCGCTGACCGTCGGGGCGTGGCTCTACGCGGCGCCGCTGGTCGACGTGCTGACGGACGACCCCGCGACCGTCGACTTCGGCGCGACGTACCTCTCGATCGTCATGCTGTCGATGGCGCCGCGGTTCTGGTCGATGGTCGCGGCGCGCGCGCTCGCCGGGAGCGCCGACACGCGGACGCCGATGTACGTCCGGCTGGTCACCCTGCCGACGAACGTCGTGCTCAACGCCGTTCTCGTCTTCGGCGTCGGCCCGGCGCCGGCGCTCGGCGTCGCGGGCGCGGCGATCGGTACCGCGGTCGCGAACGTCGTCGCGGCGGCGGTCTTTTTCCTGCTCCTCGTCTCGGGCGAGTACGCTATCACGCTCGACCCCGGCGGGAAACAGGTCGACATCGGGTTGATCACGGAGATCCTCCGCGTGGGGCTCCCGCTGTCGGGGATGCGGCTGGCCCAGACGTTCGCCCGGTTCCCGTTTCTGTTCATTCTCGGCGTCCTCGGGACGCCGGCGCTCGCGGCGTACGCGATCGCCCGCCGGGTCATGCTGCTCGCCTTGATGCCGGCGTGGGGCTACGCGACGGCGTCGTCGACGCTCGTCGGACAGCATATCGGCGCCGGGGAAGACGACCTCGCGACCGCGTACGGCTGGCAGACGCTCCGGATCGCGCTCGCGACACAGCTGCTGATCGCCGCGGGCATCGTCGTCGCCGCGCGGCCGATCGCGGTCGCGTTCGGCACCGACCACGTCGACCTCACCGTCACCTTCGTCCGCGTCTTCGGCGTCGCGGTCGCCGGCTTCTCGGTGTCGCGGACGATGCGCGGCGGGCTCCGCGGCGCCGGAGACACCCGCTGGCCGCTGTACGCGACGGTCGTCGGCTCCTTTTTCGTCCGGCTCCCGGTCGCCGCGCTCGCGCTCCCGGCCGGCTTCACTGTCGCGGCCCTCGGCGTCACGCTCCCGGTCGGAATGGGTCTCGGACTCCCCGCGGTCTACGTCGCGATCGTCGCCGACTTCTACACGAAGGCGGCGGTGAACACCGGGCGGTTCTGGTCGGGCCGGTGGCGGGCGGTCGCGCGCGCCGCCGGGGTCTGAGTCGGTGGCCCGGGAGCCAGAGCGAGGCGCCAGGAGCCGGGGTCGGCGGCCGCCGGCTCCTCGACCCCAAAAAGACTATACGACCACGAACTGAGAAACGTCTACAGTGGGATCGATCAACGGGCAGAAATATCCAGACATCTCCGCGCGAGATGCAGTCGAGATCGTCGCCGCCCTCGTGGATGTCTTCGACGGCGCGCCGTCGGACCGGGACGCCTTCGCCCGGGAGGTGGGCCACGAGTCGGCGGCCAGCGGCGCGTTCAAGATGAAGATCGCAGACGTCCGGCGGTACGGACTTCTCCCGGCGAGAGGGCTCGAACCAACGAATCTGGCGGAGAGGGCTGCCGACCCCCGGGACGACGAGACGGAGCGGGCGGCGCTGTTCCGAGCGTACCGGAACGTCCCGATCCTGGACCGGCTGTACGACCAGCTGAACGGCCGGGCGGCCGGCAGAGACTTTTCCGACGCGTTGGCAGAACTGACTGGCGCAGATCTAGACGAAGTCGAGCGGGCCGCGTCGGACGTCGAGTCGCTCTACGCACGGATGCGGCGGTACGCGCCGGAGGAGTCCGGAGACGATCGAACGGCCGGGAGACGAACGGAGGCCGCCGCGGCCACCACACAGGCACCGGCGGGCGGGGTGGTCGTGTGTATCGGCGACGACCGCCTGGTGTTAGACGAAGTCAGCGACACGAACGTAGAGCTCGCGCGGCTGTTCGTCGAGTCGAAACAGCGGGAGCGGTCGGCGACGACGGACGGAGACGAGACGGGGAGAGACGACCCGTCGGCCCGGGTCGCTAGTCGAGTTCGACGGTCCGTCCCGACTCGGCGGATTCGTAGACGGCTGTGATCGTCTCGACGTCGACGAGTCCGTGGGTGCCGTCGGGGTACGGGTCGGTCCCGGTCAGCAGGCAGTGCGCGAAGTACTCGAACTCCTCTTCCATCTGGTCGACCTGATCGAACGCTATCTCGACGTCGCTCCCCCCGTGAGAGACGTGGAGCCGTCTGTCGTTCCACGGGTAGAACGCCGGCTCGACGCGGACCGTCCCCTCGGTGCCGGTCACCCGGACGTGACTCGCCGTGGTGGCGCTCTTGCTCGCCGTACAGACCGCAGAGACGTGGCCCGGGAACTCAACGCGGAAGACGGCGTGCTCGTCTGGCACGTCGGCGAACGCCTCGCGGACCGAGGCGACCGTCCCCGACACGCGGAGCGGGTCGGCGTCGAGGAGATATCGTGCGGTGTTGAGCGGGTAGATCCCGATATCCATCGCCGCACAGCCGCCGGAGAGGTCCATGTTCAGCCGCCACTGGTCGGGGTCGGGGTTCGCCTCCAGGACCGGCTCGGTCATGCTGCCGTGGACGAACACGGGGTCGCCGACGTAGCCCGCCTCGACCAGCTCGCGCGCCCGCCGGACCGCCGGCTCGGTCTGCATCCGGTAGGCGACCATCAGCGTCGCTCCGTGGTCGGCACACGTCTCGACCATCCGCTCGGCGCGCTCGACGGTCGCCTCCATCGGCTTCTCACAGAGGACGGCCGTGCCGAGCCGGGCCGCCGTCTCGACGAACGGCAGGTGGCGGGCGTTGGGCGTGGCAACGTAGGCGGCGTCGTACGCCTCGCTCGCGGCGCCGTCGTGGAACTCCTCGTAGGTGATCGCCCGCTCGACCGTCTCGGATGACGACGCGACCGCCGCCGCCTTCTCGCGGTCGCCGCTGACCAGCACCGTCGTCTCCGCGAGGTCGCTCGCGGCGACCGCGGGCATCGCCTGCTCGCGCGTCCACCGGCCGACGCCGACCATCGCGAACCGCACCGGGTCGTCCGTCTCGGTCAGCTCCTGCCAGTCGCGGCGGGTGAACCCCTCGGTGAGTGCAGACAGGTCCATGCGGCCGCGTCGACGGCGCCACGAAAAGAGCTACCGCCGCTCGGCGCGAGCCGTGCCGTCGAAGTTCGACGCGGCGCCGTCGGACCTACACCGCGACCCACTCGCCGCGCTCGTCGCTCTCCCGGATCGCCGCGAGCGCGCGCTGGACCGCCAGCCCGGTCTCGAAGTCCGGCGCGTGGGCCTCGCCGGCGGCGGCCGCCGAGAGGAACTCGTAGTTCTCGTGGACGAAGGTGTGCTCCCAGCCGACCACGTGGCCGGGGGGCCACCAGTGGTCGAGGTAGGGGTCGTCGGGGTCGGTGACCAGCACCGTCTCGAAGCCCCGTGCGTCGGCGTCGAGCACCGCCAGTTCGTTGAGCCGTTCGAGGTCGAACCGGACCGCTCCGTCGGAGCCGTTCACCTCGATCACGTTGCCGTTCTTGTGGCCCGTGGCGAACCGCGACGCCTCGAACAGCCCCATCGCGCCGCCTTCGAACGCCGCCTGCGCGGTGTATGCGTCGTCGACGGTGACGGGTCGGGTCTCGGCCTCGCCGCTCCCCTCGACGTCCTCGCCGGGGACCGGGCGCTCGTCGACGAACGTGCGGAGGTGGCCGGACACCCGCTCGATCCGGTCGCCGACCAGGTACTGCGCGAGGTCGAGCGAGTGCGCGCCGAGGTCGCCGAGCGCGCCAGAGCCGGCGACCTCGGCCGAGTTCCGCCAGCTCCACGACGCCGTCGGGTCGACCAGCCAGTCCTGGAGATACGCCGCCCGAACGTGGTAGACGTCGCCGACGACCCCGTCGTCGACCAGCGCCTTCGCGTACCGGACTGCCGGGACGAACCGGTAGTTGAACGCGACCCCGGCGGTCGCGTCGCTCGCTCGCGCGGCGTCGGCCATCCGCTCGGCCGCGTCGAGCGTGTGCGCGAGGGGCTTCTCGCAGAAGACGTGGGTGCCGGCGTCGAGCGCCGCGACCGAGGGCTCGGGGTGGAGATTGTTCGGCCCGAGGTTGTAGAGGACGTCCACCTCGTCGACGACGTCCCGCCAGTCGGTCGCGTAGCGGTCGAAGCCGAACTGGTCGACCGCCTCCGACAGCGCCGCCTCGTCGCGGCCGACGAGGACGTCGCGCTCGACGTCTGGGGCGTCGGGAAAGAACATCGGGAGGCGCGCGAGCGCGTTCGCGTGCGCCCGCCCCATGAACCGGTAGCCGAGGAAGCCGACGGTGAGCGTCATCGGACCACGTCCGGGGGCGTCTCGAACACGGTGCGCCCGGGGAACGCGCGCGCGAGGCCGGCCGTCTCGCCCGTCCTGTCGAGCGTCGCGACGACCGCGAGGCTCATCGCGGCCCTCGCGCCGGTCGCGGTCCGTGCGCCGGCGTCGCCGACGCCGTCGGTTCCCTCATGAGACGGTCGTGGCACTCGCCGACCGGCTATTCAATATTGGGGGTCGACGGCCGCGCCTCGCGCGACGAGCGCGTACCGCTCTCGAGCGCGTCCGCGACCTTCTCGATCGGATGGGGTGGACGGGACTCGCCGGGGCGGTCGCCCAGCTGTGAGCGACACGACGCGCCGGGCGCGGTGACGAGGTCGCCGGCGCTCTGCTCGACCTACCGGAACAGGATGCGACCGATCGCCTGGGAACTCTCGTAGTGTTCGGCCTCGTAGCCGAACGAGCCGGCCATCCCGCAACAGCCGGAGTCGAGCGGGTCCACGTCGGAGCCCGACCGGCGGAGGACGCCAACCGCGTGGTGGTCCTTGTTCGTCGCCTTCTGGTTACAGTGGCCGTGGTAGGTCAGCGTCTCGTCGGCGGCGGAAACCGAGAGGCGCTCGTCGGCGCGCGGGGCGTGGAGATACTCCATCACGCCGTAGCTCGCGGCAGAGACGGTCTCGACCGCGTCGCCGGAGAGGAGGTCCAGGCACTCGTCCTGGAACATCACGGCGTCGGAGGGCTCGACGAAGACGACGCTCCTCCGCGCGGTCGAGCAGGCCCACCGAGAACGCGGCGCGGCCGCTCGGCGCGAGGTCGTCGGCCACCGCGACGTGGACGTTCGCGGCCTCCAGCACCTCGACCGCCGCCTTCCCCGGCGCGGGGTAGCTGTAGTTCGTGAACGTGTCCGGAAAGAGGATCACCTTCGCGTCGGCCTCCGCGACGGCGACCGTGGAGCCGCCCCGTCGCTCGAACCACTCTGTGAGCGACTCGCGGCTGAACGTCGGGAGTTCCCGGTCGCGTGCGATGCCGACAACGTTCTCCAGCACGGCCCGGCTCCACGGAATCTCGGCCGCGACGTTCGACAGCGGAGCGAGCGCCGAGAGCCGGTCGACGTCCACGAGGGTGGCGGCTGATCGCGACACGAACGGCCTCTCCTCGTCCGGAGGAGTGTCGCGGCGTCCACGGTCTCTACTGTCTGGTCCACACGCGGCGGACAGGCTACAACGCCGCTGATCGGTCAGCGTGCGTGGCTCGGTCCGTCCTGTGCAGCTTTCGCGGCGTCGGACAGCGCCTCGGGAAAGGTCGGGTGAGCATGGATCGTGGACGTTATATCGTCCAACGACGCGTCCAGTTCCAGCGCCAGGGTGGCCTCTGCGATCATGTCCGATGCTCTCGCTCCAACTATCTGGACACCCAGTAACTGTTCGTCGGGGGCTGCAACCACCTTCACGTACCCCGAACTCTTGTTCGCAGACAGGGCTCTCCCGGACGCGCTCAGCGGGAAGGTCCCGACTTTGACGTCCCCGTGGTTCTCGCGTGCGTCCGTCTCGGTGAGTCCGACGACGGCGACTTCCGGGTCGGTGAACATCACCGCAGGGATGTACTGGTTGTCGAACGAGATATCTTCGCCCGCCGCAGCCCCGCCGGCGACCGTTCCCTCGCGATACGCCACGTGCGCCAGGTGTGGCTGTCCTGCGGCGTCCCCGACACAGAAGACGTTCTCGTCGGCCGTCCGCATTCGGTCGTCGGTTTCGATGAATCCGTCGTCGCCTATCTCTACGGCCGTGTTCTCCAGTCCCAACGCTTCGAGTGCCGGCGTGGGTTCCCGTCCCGCAGCGACGATGATGTAGTCCCCCGACAGCCGCAGTGTCTCCCCATCCTGTTCGACGACCAGAACGGGTTTTCCGTTCTCGTATTCGACGTCTCTCGCCCAGGCAGACGTGTATATCTCGTTGTCGTACATCTCGCTGTTAGTCTCCTGGATGGAGTCGACGACCTCCTCTTCGAACATACAGAGAACCCGGTCACGCGCCTCCACGACCTTGATACGCGAACCGAACTTGGAGAACTTGGTGACGGCTTCCATCCCGATGTACCCGCCCCCGACCACGACGATCTCGTCGGGAACTTCCTCGATCTGTAGGATCTCTCTCGAAGAGATCAGCCTCTCGTTGTCGAACTCCAGCCCCGGGATTTCGAGCGGCTGAGCTCCCGTCGCGATGACAGCACTGTCGAACGTCACGGTCTCCTCCTCGTGGTTCCGTTCGACGCAGATACTGTTCGAATCTAGAAACTTGGCCGTTCCGTCACAGTACTCGACGCCGTGTTCGTCCAGTCGCTTCAGGATGTTCTCGTCGAGCCGTGCGATGACGTCGTTCTTCCAGGCCTGTACTGCCGTGAAATCGACATCCAGTTCGCCCGTCTGGATCCCGATGTCGTTCCAGTGCTGGATGTCTTTCTGGAACCCAGCGGCGTGGATCAGGGCTTTCGCCGGAATACAGCCGTGGTTCAAACAGACGCCTCCGACGGTCTCTTTTTCGACGAGAAGAACATCGAGGCCGTTCCGCGCACCCCGTATCGCCGCCGTGTATCCGCCCGGCCCTGCCCCGATCACGGCGAGATCTACGCTCGTGCTGGTGTCTCCGGCTCCCATGGTACGCACTCACAGACGTCTCTCAGTTCTTTATGGGTTGTGATTGGGACGGTCGTTCGTACCGGTGCCCCCTTCTCTCGAACCGGTCCCGCCTCGATCACACGTCGCTGAACGAGTGCTCCTCGCCCGTGTTCGCCTGGGGGTCGTTCTCCCGCTGGTGACTGCCGAGCATCTTCCAGAGCGTCTCCTCTACGTCGTCCGTCGACGACGCGTTCTCGAGCTGTCTGTACAGTTCCTCCGAAACGGTTATCTCAGGCATCGCCGTTTCCTTCACCATAGTCGATTATAAACTCTCGCATTCGCGAGATCCCCACCCCACGATCTCGACCCGTCTCGGGTTCTCCCATCCCCGATCCTCACTGGACCCACGAGCGCAGGTGACGTACCTCGGGGTTGAGCCCCGAGGTACTCGCCGCGTTCGGCCGCTGTACTGCGGTGGCCGTTCTCGGTTTCTGACGTTTCGGCCGAACGACGACCAGACCGGGCTCAGATCACGTCGAGTTCCTCCAGCCGGTTCCCGATGGTCGCGCGGACCGACCCGACGTCGCCACCGATCCGAAGTATCTGATAGCCGGCGTCGGCAGCCGCGCGTGCCTCGTCGACGCTGTTCCTGATGCGACCGACCGGGGTATCGGCGGCGAGACAGGCTTCGAGCGTGCGGTCGATCGCCGACTCGACGGCCTCGTCGTTCTCCGCGAGCGGGTCACCCCCCGACATCGACATCGCCAGATCGGCCGGGCCGACGAACGCGAACCCCAGGTGCGGGACAGCGAGGATGTCCTGGATGTTCTCGACGGCCCGTTCGTTCTCGATCATGGTTCCGACGAGAATCTCGTCGTCCTCACCGCCGACGAAGCTATCCACGTACCCGGCCCACCGCCCGGACCGACCGACACCGACCCCTCTGTCGCCGACGTCACCGTCGTACGCGAAGTACGCCGCCTCGATGGCCGGGCGCAGCTGTGCTGCGGTCTCGATCCGCGGCAGGAGAATCGTCCGGACGCCCGCATCGAGGACTTTCCTGACCAGCGGTGGGTCGGGCGACGGCAGGCGGATCAGCAGTTCGATGTCCGCTGCCTCGGCGGCACGGGTCAGGTCCTCGAGCGCAGTGCTGTCGTACGGACTCGGTCCGGCGTGTTCGAAGTCCAGCCACACGTAGTCCAGTCCGATATCGCCGAACGTCTCGATCACGGTCGGGGAGAACGTCGCGGAACTCGCCCCCAGGACCGTCTCGTTCCGTTCGAGCGCCCGGCGGAGTCCGTTCTCGGTTCTCACGTCTCCACCTCCTCTTCGACGGCGGAACGGTTCACCGTCGATTCGGGGACGTCACCCTCGTACACCGTCCGGACGTTCGTCGCCGCCCGCTGGCTCATCCGGGCCAGCGCCTGGTCGGTCACGCCGCCGATGTGCGGCGTCAGGAGTACGTCGTCCCGGGCGTAGAGGGGGTGGTTCTCGCCGGGGGGTTCCTCCTCGAATGTGTCGAGCCCAGCCCCGCCCAGCGCACCCGTCTCGAGGGCCTCGAGAAGCGACGCTTCGTCGACGATCGGACCCCGGGAGGTGTTGACGAGAACGCCGTGCTCGCCGAGTGCTGTCAGTTCCTCTGTCGATACCGTGCCGTGCGTTTCCTCGGTCAACGGCGCGTGGATACTCACGGCGTCCGACCGGGCGAACAGCTGTCGAAGCTCCGTCACTCGGTCGACGCGCGCGGGGATTTCGTCGTCCGGAACGTACGGGTCGTACGTGAGAACGGTCTGTCCCATCCCCGTGGCGAGGTCGGATACCTCCCGTGCGATGGCGCCGAAGCCGAACAGGCCGAGGGTGTCCCCGGTGAGTTCGTGACCGGAGAACGCGGCCCGGTTCCAGTCCCCCGCCCGGACGTGTCTGTCGGCGGGGCGGAGGTTCCGGCGAACGGCAAACAACAAGCCGACCGCGTGTTCCGCGACAGATCGCGCGTTCGCGCCGGGCGTGTTGCAGACGACGATTCCCCGTCGTGACGCCGCCTCGATGTCGACGTTGTCGAGGCCGGCACCGTGCTTGGCGATCACCCGTAACCGATCGGCTCGGTCGATGGCGTCCACGTCGAGTTCGGCGGTCCTGGTGATGACGGCCTCGTACTGACCGACGTCCTGGAGTGCTGCTGCGACGCTGTCGTACTCGTCCACGCTGGTGCATCGCGCGATATCGGCTATCGACTCCGGCCCCGACGGATCGATCTCTGACGGAAGTAATACGTGCCAGGTGCTAGACATACGGTGGCATTTCACAACAGAGGGACAAAAGTGTGTACCCCCGACAGATCGTAGACCGGCGCCAGCGTCTCTCGAGGGTCGATACGTCGGCGACAAAGGGAGGGCTGTGAGCGGAGATACGGTCCGCGGGAATCGGGTTTCTGCGCCGAGCCCGCCTGTCGGGAGTCGGGGACGGTCGACTACGCGGTGCCTTCGATCCGCATCAGTTCGTTCAGCTTCGCCGTCCGCTCGCCGCCCACCGTCCCCGCCTTGATGTACGGGGCGGCGGTGCCGACGGCGAGGTGGGCGATCGTCGTGTCTTCCGTCTCGCCACTCCGGTGGGAGACGGCCGACTGGACGCCGTTCCTGGCTCCGAGTTCGATCGCGTCCACCGCGTCGCTGAGCGTCCCGATCTGGTTCGGCTTGATCAGGATACTGTTCGCCGACCCGTGCTCGATACCGTCCCGCAGTCGATCGACGTTGGTCACGAAGAGGTCGTCACCGCAGATCAACGTCTCCGAGCCGACCTCGTCGGTAAGGTCGGCCCAGTCGCCGAACGCGTTCTCGTCGAGGGGGTCCTCAACGTACCGGAGGTCGTACTCGCGGACCATCTCCGCGACGTACTCGGTCTGCTCGGCGGCCGACTTGGCGCCGTCGTCGTAGACGTAGTCGGCCCCGTCGTACAGTTCGGAGGCGGCCATGTCGAGGCCGAAGCCGATCTCGATCCCGAGTTCGTCCGAGACCTCCGAGGTCGCCCGGTCGACGAGTTCGAACGCCTTCGCGTCGCCGATCGGCGGCGCCCACGCGCCCTCGTCGCCTTTGTTTGTCGGAACCCCCTCCTCCTGGAGTAGCGATTTGATGCGGGCGTGGACCGTCGCGTTGGCGAAGACCCCTTCCGTGACAGAGGACGCCCCGACCGGGACCGAGAGGAACTCCTGGATGTTTGTCGCCTCCGCGGCGTGGGCGCCGCCGCCGACGACGTTGCCAAGCGGTGTGGGGAACGTGTCTCCGCGGAAGGTGCCGCCGAGATGTTGATACAACGATACCCCCGCGCTCTCGGCGCCGGCCTTCGCCGCGGCCATGCTGATAGCCACTGCCGAGTTGGCACCGATCTTCGAGAAGTTGTCCGTCCCGTCGGCGGCGTGGAGCGCGGTGTCGACCGCACGTTGGTCGCCGGCGGACACCTCCCCTTCGAGTCGCGGGAGGGCCCGTTCCTGCGCGTTCTCGATAGCCTCGACAGCCGGCAGTTCGATCGCCTCGTGTTCGCCGGTCGACGCCCCGCTGGGTGCGGCCGCACGGCCGAAAGCGCCGTCGTCGGTGGCGACGTCGGCCTCGACAGTCGTGTTCCCTCGTGAATCTAGTACGCGTCGGAGTCGAACGTCTGTGATGAGCGTCATGTGTGGTCGCCTCTATCAACGGGACGGAACGACACCAGCGACGCGCGTCCGTCGGTGCCTGCTGATGACGTTTCCACAGGTCGAGCGCCTGTCCGTTCTGAACATTGTTGACACACACCAAGTTAGACCTTCCGGTCTTCGCGGTCCGTCCGTGGGTGGGCGGCGCCTATCGCCGGTGACGGCGGTCGAGTCTCCCGAGCCCCCGCAGGGCGACGGACCCCTTCCAGGCGGGTGGAGGCCCGACAGCAGCCGGGCAGAAACGGACGTACCGGACCGTTGAGAACTCGCTGACGGATGCGCGATCGGGCCGTCGCTGGCCTGCCAGTCGGGACCCTCGGCAGCAGCCTCAGGGACGCCGACCGACGTGGATATCTGGGACGGTGCCGACACGACGAGGGTGGCGGGTCGTTCGTGCGGGTGCCGATTACTCCGCGCGTTCGAGCATCTCGACACCCACCAGCCGAGCCCCGGTGAGCGCACGGATGTAGGCACCCCCGGCAATGGAGACGTGGCCGAAGTCGTCCTCGCTCATCCCGTACATCTCGATCGCCCTGGAGGTGTCGCCGCCGCCGACGACCGAAAAACAGTCGCTCTCCGCGATGGCCTCCAGGAGCGTGACGGTCCCGACCGAGAAGCGAGCGTCCTCGAAGACGCCCAGCGCGCCCTTGACGAAGACGGCCTCCGAGTCGCGCGCGATGTCGGCGAACTGCTCGGCGGTGTCGGTCCCGACGTCGAGAAACGTGCCGTCCTCTCTCTCGATATCGGAGACGTCGACCTCTGCGCGCTCGCCGTCCTCGCCCTCGTAGGCCATATCGGACGCGAGCAGCACCTGGTCGCCGCGATCGGCGACGACCTCTTCGACGAGTTCGTGGCTCTTCTCCCACTGGCGGTCGAACAGGTCCATCTCGGGACCGGTGTCGTACCCGACCGGATATCCGGCCGCGCGCAGGAACAGCTGGCCCGCGACCCCGCCCAGCAGGAAGCGGTCGACCGTTCCGCCGAGATGCGACATCACGTCGATGACGTCGGTGGCTTTCGTGCCGCCGACGGCCATCGTCACCTGTCCCTCGAACTCACGGCCGGCGATGGCCGTGTTCGCCTCGTACTCGGTCTGCATGACGCGCCCGGCGTAGGCCGGCAGGACGAGCGGGAACCCGACGAGCGACGCGTGCGAACGGTGGGCCGACGAGTAGGCGTCGTTGACGTACGCATCGAACTCCCCGGCGAGCGTCCGAACGAACTCGGTCTCGGCTTTGAGGTGCGGCTCTTTCTCGGGGAGCTCCTCGTCGCACATCCGGACGTTCTCCAGCAGGAGTATCTCGCCGTCGGCGAGGTTCCGGATCGCCGCGAGAGCCTCCTCGCCGAAGGTGTCGGCGACGAACCCGACGTCGCGGCCGACGTGAGACGCGAGGATGTCGGCGTGCTGGTCGAGGGAGACGAACGTGTCGCCGCCGGGGCGGCCCTGGTGGGCCATACAGACGACGCGGTGGCCGGCCTCCGCGAGTTCCCTGACCGTCCTGGCGTGACGCTCGAATCGGCGGTTGTCCTGGACCCGACCGCCCTCGACCGGGGCGTTCAGGTCGAGGCGGACGAGGACACGCTGTGCTGTCGGCAGGCCGTCGATCGTTTCGAATGCGGGCATGAGAGTGTATCACTCGACTGGTGAGGGTGACCGCCGCGTATCGGTTAGTTCGCTGTGATGTAGTCTGCGACGTCGAGCATCCGGGACGAGAAACCGTACTCGTTGTCGTACCAGGTTAGAACCTTTGTCATCCCGTTGACGACGTTTGTCGACCGGAGGTCGACGTACGACGAGAACGGAAGCCCGAGCACGTCCGAGGAGACGATCTCCTCGTCGGTGTACCCGAGCACGCCCACGAGATCGCCGTCCGCGGCCTCGCGTAACGCGGCGTTGACATCGCCCGCTGTCGCGTCCGCACCGAGGGTGACGACGAGCTCCGTGACCGAGCCACACGGAACCGGAACGCGGATCGCCATCCCGTCCAGTTTGCCGTCGAGTTGGGGCAGGACCTGCGTCGTAGCCAGGGCCGCGCCGGTGCTCGTCGGGACGATGTTCTCGGCGGCAGCGCGGCCGCGGCGTTTCTTGCTGTGTGGGCCGTCGATGATCGCCTGGGAGCCAGTGTAGGCGTGGACGGTCGTCAGCTGGCCGGCCTCGATACCGAACTGGTCGTCGAGAACCTTCGCGACCGGGGTGATGGAGTTGGTCGTACACGAGGCGTTCGAGACGATGTCCTCGCCGTCGTACTCGTCGTGGTTGACCCCGTAGACGAGCTGTGGGACAGGCCTGTCGCCTTTCGGCGGAGCGGAGATGAGTACCTTGTCCGCGCCGGCCTCCAGATACGCGCTCGCGGCGTCGTGGGTGCGGAAAATGCCCGTACACTCGAACGCGACGTCGACGTCGAGGTCGTCCCAGGGGAGCTCCTCGGGGTTCGTCTTGCCGTAGATGGGCGCCGAGAACCCGGCATCCTCGACGACGAGTTCGTCGTCGACGAGTTCGACGCCGTCGTGCCGACCCATGACCGTGTCGTGCTTGGCCAGATACGCCATATCGTCGTTCTCCATGACGTCGTTGATCCCGACGACCTCGACCCGGTCGTCACCGAGAGCTGCCCGGAAGACGGTGCGACCGATACGTCCGAAACCGTTCACTCCGATCCTGACCGGGTCGTCTTGGTGCTGGCTCATACTGTGAGAGACTCCCATATGAGTGTGTGACAAGATATCATATAACTTTCGACCACCCTGAGGTGTGGCAGAAAGAGGCCGGTGACGGAACCGTCCGTTCGGTCGGCTCCGGGGTTCGGTGACCCGACCCGCTCTCCTCCGGTCGACCGAAGCCGACTTGTGGGTTGGTACCGAGTGTGGTGGCATGGACGCAGGGCTGGTGATACTGGACGGCTGGGCACTCAATCCCGACCCCGAGGCCCGAGACGCGGTGGCGGCCGCCGACACGCCGAACTTCGATCGCTTCTGGGAGGCCGGCGCCAACGGCACGCTCGTCACCTCGGGCCGACGGGTCGGCCTCCCGGAGGGTCAGATGGGCAACTCCGAGGTTGGCCATCTCAACATCGGTGCCGGCCGCGTGGTCACGCAGGAATCGGCCCGCGTCACCGACGCCATCGAACGCTGGCGCGGCACCGAGCGGCCGGACCCGACCGGCGACGGCGCACTCGACGAGAACCCGGCGATCCTGTCGGCGTTCGAATACGCCGAGGACAACGGCGGGCAGGTCCATCTGCTGGGACTGGTCTCGGACGGCGGCGTCCATTCGTACCAGCGCCACCTGCACGCGCTCATCGAACTGGCGGCCGAGACGGGCGTCGACGCCGTCACACACGCGTTCACCGACGGCCGGGACACCTCCCCGACCGGCGGAGAGGACTACCTGACGGAGCTGGCGGCTCACTGCGACGAGCAGGGGACCGGCCACGTCGCCACCGTCTCGGGGCGATACCACGCGATGGACCGCGACCGGAACTGGACGCGCACCCGACGGGCGTACGACGCTATCGTCGACCGCGAGGCCGAGTACACCGCCGTGTCGGCCGTCGACGCCGTCCGGGCCTCGTACGACCGGGGTGACACCGACGAGTTCGTCGAGCCGACGCTGGTCGAGGGTGGACCCCCCCTGTCCGGGGAGGACGCGGTGATCTTTTTCAACTACCGGTCCGACCGCGCCCGGCAGTTGACACGTATGCTCGCGGATATCCGTCCCGAGGACTGGGGCGCGGAGACCTCCCCGCCGGACTGTCTGGTGGTGACGATGACCCAGTACGACGAGACGTTCGGTCTGCCCGTCGCCTTCGCTCCCATCCGACCCGAGGACACGCTCGGAGAGGAACTCTCGGAGACCGGCCACACACAGCTGCGCATCGCGGAGACCGAGAAGTACGCCCACGTAACGTACTTTCTCAACGGCGGCCGCGAGGTGGAGTTCGACGGTGAGATCCGGGAGATCGTCCAGAGCCCCGACGTCCCGACCTACGATCTGCGCCCGGAGATGAGCGCTCCCGCGGTGACCGAGACGGCCGTCGACGTCCTCGAGGGAGTGGATCCCGACCTGATGGTGCTCAACTACGCCAACCCGGACATGGTGGGTCACACCGGCGACTTCGACGCGACCGTGGCTGCTGTCGAGGCCGTCGACGAGCAACTGGGCCGGGTCGTGGCTGCTATCCGGAAGGCGGGCGGCCACGTCCTGATCGCGGCCGACCACGGCAACGCCGACGACATGGGGACCGTCGAGGAGCCCCACACGGCACACACGACCAATCCGGTACCGGTGATCTATCTCACAGTCGACGGGACTGACGGTGACCGCTCCGTGCGGGCGGGCGGTGCGCTCGAGGACGTCGCCCCGACGCTGCTCGAGCTCGTCGGCATCGAGAAACCGGCGGTGATGACTGGTCGGTCGCTACTTGAGTGACGCCGGTCACGGCACCGTGAACCCCACTGGCACACGTACGCCTCGGGGGTCGCCTCGGCCGTCTGTCGGTCGGTCGTGAGTCTGCCGCCGACGATGCGCGCCGTGTTGTCGACGCCGTCCGAAGCGTGGTCGACAACCCCCCCGCGGGATGCCGCGTCCGCCGCGTGCCTCCTCGTCGGGCGCGTACAGCGGCCGGATCCCCCACCAGGTCCGGACCTCGGGCGCGTCCCGAACCGGCGGGAGCACGGCGGCACACTCCTCGATTGTCGGCTCGACCGCCCAGTCCTCGGTTTCGTGTGGCACGACGATGTCGCCGTCGTCGGGGGTCCGGCAGCGGTCGGGCACCGGACAGAACCGGTCGTGTTCGACCGAGACCACCACCTCGCGAGTCGGCCTCGTCCCGCCATCGCGGCGATGTCGCCCGCCCACGCGCCTGTCGCGTTGACGGCGTAGTCGGGTGTGACCCTGTCTCGACTGCCGAACTCTTTCGTAGGATGGCTGTCAGTAATACACTGTTGGCGAGACGGGTCCCGCTGTCGCCGCCCCGTCGCCTCACACCGGGCGACACCCTACGCGGTGTGGATCTTGAGCATGTTCGAGGTATTGACGTCCTCCAGTTCGGTCATCATCCCCGAGAGTGCAACGACGGAGTCACCCTCTTCGGCCACGTCCATCTCCACTGCAGACTCGACGGCGTTGTGGATCACGGCACCGGCACCCTCGGTCGTGTAGGGTGTACTCGCAGGGATGATTCCCCACGAGAGGGCCAGTCGGCGACGGACCTCGTCGCTCGGTGTCGAGGCGACGACGGGAACTGGCGGGCGGAACTTCGCGACTTTCAGCGCCGTGGAGCCGGACTCGGTGGCCGCGACGACTGCTGTCGCGGCGATGTCGCGTGCCAGGGACCGCCCGGAACGGGCCAGCGCGTCGGTCGCCGAATCGCCGGCGTCCGGGACGCGTTCCCCGAGGTGCTGGTCGTACTCGGGCGAGTCCTCGACGTCGCGGACGATGCGGTCCATCGTCTCGACGACGCGGACCGGGTGATCACCCATCGCTGTCTCGCCCGAGAGCATCACGGCGTCGGTGCCGTCGAGCACCGCGTTCGCAACGTCCGACGACTCCGCGCGGGTCGGCCGCCGCGCGGTGGTCATCGAATCGAGCATTTCTGTCGCCGTGATGACCGGTACTCCCGCCGTGTTACACTTGCGGACGATCCGTTTCTGGATCATCGGAACGTTCTCCAGCGGGCACTCGACGCCCAGGTCGCCCCGAGCGACCATCACGCCGTAGGCGGCGTCGATGATGCTGTCTACGTTCTCGACGGCGACGGCGCGTTCGACCTTCGCGATGATCGGGATGTCGGCACCGAGTTCGTCGAGTGCGCGATCGATCTCGTGGACGAACTCGCCGTCACGGACGAAGCTCGCGGCGACGAAGTCGACCCCTTTCTCGGCAGCGACTTCGAGTTCACGCTGGTCCTGGTCCGTGATAGTCGGCAGTCCGAGTTCGACGCCCGGGACGTTCACGCCCTTCCTACCCCCGAGTTTGCCGCCGTTTTCCACGGTGGCCGTGACGACACCGTCGTCGACGGACTGGACCGTCGTCTCGATGCGGCCGTCGTCGAGCAACACTCTGTCGCCGTGTTCGACCGCGGCGATACTGTGTGAGATGCCGACTTCCCGGGGCGTAGCGTCCGTGCCTTCCACGTACCGGACCGTCGATCCGCGTTCCAGGTGGATCGACGCCTCCAGCGGAGCGGTCCGGACCTCGGGGCCGGGCAGGTCGTGCATGGCCGCGACCGGCCTGTCTTGGGCCTCCTCGGCCTCGCGGACTCTATCGATCACGGTGCGACGGTGGTCCGGCGATCCGTGACTTGCGTTCATCCGTGCAACGGACATTCCTGCGTCCGCGAGCGCCGCCAAGGCTTCCGGTGAATCGGACGCCGGTCCGATCGTGCAGACGATTTTGGCGTTTCGCACTGTCGCTACGCGCCTCCGGCGGCCACGTCGTACTCTCGCTGCGGTCTATTCATACGTTAACACACTGCAGGTAATCATAAAAACCATGTTAAACCCGACGTGACCCACCGTCTGCTCGTGTCGGGGTGGTGCAGCCGGCACCGGCCGCCTCTGGAGCCGACGCCTCGCAGGTAGTCGGAAACAAACGATACCGACGAAGCTGCTGTCGTGCTCTACGGGGTTACCACCGGCTCGATACGGTAGTGACGGCCTGTGATGGCTGCGACAGCTACGCCGACAGACAGGCCGTCACAGGAGATACGGACGCCGGCGACATCGATCCAGACGAACTCGTCGCCGATGCAGTGTCCTCGCTCCTCGACGCAGTCGAGAGCGAGTTCATCCCAGGGAAGTGCGCCGTCGGCATCCACAACGAGACACACGGCTTCGAGAACCACCTCGAAGTCGCTGCTCGTGAGGGGCTCGACCCCTCTGCTCGCTTGCCGAACTGGCAGACATACGGGGTCGAGCGACCGGGCGACCCGGCCGACGAAGGGACGCCGGCGGCGCGGGCCGCCCGGACCGGCGAGCCGGAGCTCCACGCGGAGTCGACCGACCGGCGTGACGGTCCGCCGGTCAGTTTATCTATCCGTGAGCCGGCTATGGCGCCAGATGGGCGATCACGACGACGGGGACCGGACAGCGCGGTCGAGCAAGGTCGCACGGCTCATCGCCGACTACGACCTCGGCGCGTCGTTCGGGGACGAACTGGAGCGGCGCTGGACCGCCGACGGAGAGGAGCGGGCGAGTCTCCGCGACCTCGCGGACCTGTTCAACGAGCGGCTTCTCCGGAGCGCGATGACGGAGGCGGGCGTGTCGACGGTGAGCGGCGAGGCGCCGAACCTCTACCGGCTCCTGACCGACGACGACGTGAGCAGCGGGATGCGGACGGAGGCCCGGAACCGCCTCGAACGCGACGGGGTCGACGTCGACGCGCTGGAGCGTGACTTCGTCTCCTACCAGGCGATCCGGTCGTACCTGACGAAGTACCGCGACGCCGAGTACGAGCGGCCGTCGGACGGAGAGCAGGTCGAGGGGGTCCTCGACTCCGTCCAGCGGCTACGCGCTCGCCTCCGGTCGGTCACGGAGAGTAGCCTCGACCGCCTCCGCTCGACGGGCCGGATCGCGCTCGGCGACTTCCGGCTGTTCGTCGACGTCGACGTCCTCTGTGAGGAGTGTGGCGCGCAGTACGGCGTCGCCGACCTGCTCGAACGGGGCGGGTGCGACTGCGAGCGCGAGCCGTAGCCGGACGGGAACGGCTCAGATATCGGTGATCCGGGCGTGCGCGTCGTCGAGAGCCTGCGCGTCCTCCGGCAGGAGCGCGACGACGAGGAACTCTGGGTACTCCGCTATGTAGTCGACGAGGGCCGCGATCCGCGCAGAGTCGATCGCCTCCAGCGAGTCGAGTATCATGAACGGAACCTGCTCGTGGACGTCGTGGACGAGGTAGCCGGCGAGGGCAAACACCAGGCCAGTCACCTCGCGCTCGCTCTCGGAGAGGTGGTCGATCGTGTCCTCGTACGCCGCGCCGGAGTCAGTGCTTCTGACAACGTGGAGTTCGAACGCCGTCCGCTCGACGGTCTGTCGGCCCTCCGTGACCTCGCGCTCGACGCGCTCGATCCAGATGCGTTCGAGGTTCTCGTACCCCAGGATGTCGAGTACCCGCTCCATGTGGTCGTTGAACGCCTCGACCGCGCTCCGCTCGATCCGGTCGATCCGCGTCCGGAGGTCCGTCAGCTCGGCGCTCACCTCCTCGCGCTGGGCGGTCAGCTGCCGCTCCGTCGAGAGCCGGTCCTCGACTGTCGCGATCCGGTCTGTCACGTCGTCGAGGTCCGACGCCAGCCGCCCGAGCTCGAACTCTAGCTGGTTCGCCTCCCTGTGGAGGTCGAGCACGTCGCCGACGTCGTCGGACTCCAGGGACTCGGTCGCCGCCTCCAGATCCTCGACCTCGTCGGCGAGGCGCTCGCGCTCGTCGCGCAGGTCGTCGAGCCGCTCCGCTCGCTCCGCGAGCTCCCGTTCGATCTCCGCGAGCGTCTGCTCGATCGACTCCCGGCGCTGCTGGTTCTGTCGGTGCTGCCGCTGCTCCTCTTTCAGCTGCGACAGCTCCGACTCGAGGCTCCGCACCTCGTCGAGTCGCTCCTGTCGGACCGCCCGGAGCTGGTCGAGCGTACGCTCGATACGCTCTTCGGCGACCTCCGAGCCGCAGGTCCAGCAGACCACGGTGCCGTCGACGAGCGCGTCAGTCACGGCGCCGGACTCGTCTTCTAGCCCGCTCGCGACGCCGGCCCCGCTCCCGTCCAGTCGCTCCTCGTTGAACCCGATGACGTCCTGGACGTCGCTCAGCTCGCCCTCGAGCCGCTGCTTCCGGTCCCGGAGCTCGGCAACCCGCGACTCCAGCGCCTCGTGGTCGCCTATCGGCGCCTCCGGGAGCTCGTCGCGCTCGGCTTCGAGCTCTCGTCGCTCGGCCGTCAGCGACTCGATGCTCTCCTGCTGGAGTTCGACGTCGGAGCGAACCTCCTCCAGTCGGGCGCGCCGCTCGCGGAGGTCGTCGAGCCGGGACTCCAGTTCGCGCTTCTCGTCGCGCGTCTCGTCGACGTCGGCGTCGAGCGACTCGATCTCCGCCTCTTTCGCCGCGAGCGCCGCCCGTTTCTCCTCGATCTCGTCTTCGAGACGGGTCCGTTCGCTCTCGAGGTCGGGAAGCTCCCGCTTCAGCGCCGCCAGTTCGTCCAGTTCGTCGTCGATCGCGGAGCGCTCGCGTTCGAGCTCCCGGATCTCGGCCTGGATCGACGCCGTGTCGACGGGACGCATGATGAGCCCCCGCAGGTCGGCGCCGCGCGCCACCGAGCGCCGGGGCTCGTTCGACTCCAGGAGAAACGCGAACAGGTCGGCGAGCTCCGGGTCGTCGAGGTACGGGTCCCCGCCTGTCGTGACCGCTCCGTCCGTTCGCGTGAACGTCCGGACGTGGGTCCGTCCGGCGACGTCGAGCTCGACGCGCCCCTCGTCGGCGTCGGCCTTCAGCGACGCGTCGTCGCTCCCCACGACCGCCATGACTGAGCGGAGCAAGGAGGTCCGATTCGTCGCGTTGCGCCCGGTCAGCACCGTGACGCCCGGCTCGAACGCGACCGCCGTCTCGTCGATGCCCCCGACGTTTCGCACCACGAGTTCGGCGCTCCGTGCGTGCGAACCTCTCCCGTTCACGTGGGTGTCTCGCCAGTGTGGAGTAAAAGCGTTGTCGTGGCACCCGCGCCACGACGGACGAACGCCCGGGAGGTAGACGTAACAGCGTTACGTGTGTTAGTATCGCCGTCGCGCCCGGCGGGAGACGGTTGCGATCTGGCGACTCCGTAACGCCCACCAGTTTACTAATAACTGTGGTAGTTCGTAGTTAGTAAAATACATTCGATAACTGTGTCGGCGTCCCTATCAGGCAGTTAACAACACCAGGAGTAGACGTTTTATTCGTACTGCGGTCGTTACCCAGTTGTTCTGTGCTGTTTTTTCGATCCGTATCTAAACTACAGTTAATATATCGTATTTGCAAATGAACAAACTTCGTCCACAGGCGAATTCTCTAAAACATGTAGTATTTCAAGTATACTAATGTATTCGATATATTTGCGGGCCGTCGCCGACGCGCGGCAAGCCAAGCCTGCCGGCCGTGTCGCGGCGCGTCCGTCCCTGGCGGGCGACGCCGCGGGGGGAGGCACGGAGATGGCGCCGAGCGACGGCCGGAGTGCGTACGCGAGGCGCCCGGGGACGGCACCCCCCGCGGGCACCGCCCGTCGACCGACTGCGGCGTCGCGGGCCGGGGATCGGATAAACCGTTATGCCGCCGCTCCGCCGACGACCCCGCATGGACCACCTGCTCGTCCGTGCGGCACGAGGGGAGCGCACGCGCCGACCGCCGGTGTGGCTGATGCGGCAGGCCGGTCGGCACATCCCGGAGTACCGGGAGCTCCGCGAGCAGCACAGCTTCACCGAGGCGGTGACGGACCCGGCGGTCGCCGCCGAGATATCGCTCCTGCCGTGGGAGTACTACCGTCCCGACGGCGTGGTGATGTTCTCCGACATTCTCACCGCGCTCGAACCGCTCGGGCTCGCGTACCACGTCGAGTCCGGGGTCGGGCCGGTCGTGGAGAACCCGGTCGAGGGACCGGAGGACGTCGAACGGCCGCGGCACGACGTCAGGACCGAACTCGACTACGTCGGCGCGCTGCTCGACCGCCTGACCGACCGGGTGGGCGACCAGACGGCGGTGATCGGCTTCGCGGGCGGTCCCTTCACTCTCGCGTCGTACGCGGTCGCCGGCGAACCGAGCCGGACACACATGCCGGTCCGGCGGCTGTGCGCCCGCCACCCCGAGGCGTTCGAGCGGCTGCTCGCGCAGTTCGCCGACGTCGTCCGCGAGTACCTCGAGTTCCAGGCCGACCACGGCGCCGACGTCGTCCAGCTGTTCGACACCTACGCCGGGATGCTGTCGCCGGCCGACTACGAGCGGTTCGTCCTCCCGCACCACCGCGCGATCCTCGAGGACCTCGCCGTCCCCTCTATCGTCTTCGTCCGGTCGATGGGCGGACGGCTGGACCAGCTCGCCGCGAGCGGCGCCGACGTGGTCGGCCTCGACTGGACGGTCGACGTGGCGGCGGCGCGCGAGCAGTTGGGCGACCGACCGGTCCAGGGTAACCTCGACCCCGCGGCGCTGTTCGGGAGCGTCGAGACGGTCCGCGAGCGGACGCGACGGGTGATCGAAGACGCCGGGGCGGCGGGACACATCCTCAACCTCGGCCACGGTGTCGACAAGGACACGCCGGTCGAGTCCGTCGAGGCGTTCGTCGAGACGGCGAAGGCGGTCGACCGGTCGAGTTAGCCGGCGAGTCGCTCGGCCAGCCGCTCGGCCTCGCGGACCCGGCTCGTGATCCCCATCCGCGCGGTGTAGTTCGTCGCGAGGTGGAGCCCGGGCGGGGTCGACAGGTCGGAGAGCGCCCACCACGTCTGGTCGTACGCCGGGAACCACCGGTCGCGGCGCTCGACGCCGACGACCGACACCTCGCTCCCGAGAGCCGTCGCCAGCTCTCGCCGGGCGACGTCGGCGAGTCTGTCGTCGTCCCGGCCGAGGATCTCGGGGTCGTGCATCCCACCGAGAAACGCCGTACACAGGCCGTCGCGGCCGAACGCCTCGCCGTTGAACGACACCCCGAGGGTGCGCTGGTCCGCGTCGTAGCTCACCTGGTAGCCGAGCGCCCCCTCGGGGACGCTGTCGGCGGTCAGGTAGACCAGCGCGAGCGGGTTGTACGTCAGGTCGGCCAGCCCGTCGGCCCCGTCGGCGACGTCCGCGAGGAGGTCGCTCGCGGGACCGGCGGGGACGGTGACCACGACGCGCTCGGCCCGGTACTCGCCCCGGTCGGTCGTGACGCAGTACCGCCCGTCGCCGTCGCCCGCGACGGGCATCCCCCCGGCTGTCGCGGAGGGCCCGTCGTCGCCGACGGGTTCGACCGCGGTCACCCGCTCGTTCAGCCGGACCGCGTCGTCGTACCGCGCCGCGAGCGCGCGGGGGAGCGCCTGGAGACCGTCGGCGAGCGTCGCGGGCGGCGCCCCGCCGCCGAGCCGTCCACGGAGCGCCGCGAGCATGCTCCCGGCCTCGGCCTCGCGCTCCATCAGCCCGGCGAGCGCGAACGCGGCTGGCATCTCCGCCGGGTCAGACGCGTACAGCCCGCCGTACAGCGGGCCGACGAGGCGCTCGTACGCCCGTCGCCCGAACTTCCGGGCGAAGGCCTCCGCGACCGTCTCGCTCTCGTGGGCGGGGCGCGTCAGCGGCTCGGCGAGCAGGCGGAGCTTCGCCGGCCACGAGAGGAGGTCGGTGCGGAGGAACGCCTCCCGGGAGGTGGGCGCCTCGTGGAGCGCGCCGTCGGCGTAGACGTACAGGTCCTCGGCGTCGCTCGTCACCACCCGGTCCTCGACGCCCGCGGCCCGGACGAGTTCGTCGACGCCGGGCGTCAGGCGCAGCCGCTGTGGGCCGACCTCGACGACGTGGCCGCCGCGGCGCCGGGACTGGATCACCCCACCGGCCTCGTCGCGCGCCTCGACGGTCACGACGTCGGCGCCGCGTTCGACGAGGTGGTGGGTGAGCGCCAGGCCGGTGATTCCGGCTCCGACGACGGCGACGGTCATCAGTCGTCCGCGGTCGCGTTCGCCTCCCGGTCTTCCTCGTCGTCCGGGACCGGCTGCTGGGGGGCGTTCAGGCACATCGTCCCCGGGACGTCGCGGCACTGACACTGCCGGTACTGATAGTACGACGGCTCGAAGTCGGCGAGAAACGGCTCGACGAGGTCGGCGAACACCGAGGGGATGCGCTCGTCGTCGTGGGGGACTGGCACGCGGTGAAACTCCATGCCCGCGTCCTCGGCCTCCTCGCGGAGCTCGACGTCGAGCTCCGAGAGCGTCTCGCTTTGCTCGTGGAGGAAGCTGATCGGCTCGACGACAACGCGCTCGGCGTCGAGCCCCTCGACGAGGTCTTCGACCTCCGGCTCGGTCCACGGGATGTCGCGGTTCTCGTGGTTCTGGAAGCCGACGTGGTAGTCGTCGAGCCCCAGGAGCGACGCCATGACCTCGGTGTACTCGTCGACGTAGAGGTCGTAGCGGCTCCCCTCGTTCAGGTAGTGCGTCGGGGTGCCGTGGGCCGAGAACACCACCGCGGTCTCGGGGTCGGACAGCGAGACGCCCTCGCGCTCGGCGTAGCGCGCGATGTTGTCCGCCCGGAGGTGGTTGTAGTCGGGGTGTTTGTGCCAGCCGGTGATCGCCTGGAACGGCACGTCCCAGCCGAGGTCATCGACGCTCTCCTTGAGTTCGTCGAGCGAGATGACGTTCGTCGAGGGGCCACAGAGCGGGAAGATCGGCAGGCCGACCAGCCGGTCGACGTCGTCCTCGTGGGCCGCCGCGGCGGCGTCCGGGATGTACGGCTCGGTGTACTGCATCCCGAGGTACGTCTCGACGTCGAACCCGCGGTCGTCGAGTTCGGCCGCCAGCGCCTCGGTCTGACCGCGGGCCTGCTCGTTCAGCGGCGAGCCGCCGATCTCCTCGTACTCCTCGATCAGCCCCGGCGCGCGGCGCTCGGCGAGCGCCCGAGAGCGCTCGCGGGCCGCCTCGGCGGAGTCGTACTCCTCGAGGTCGGCGTTCGCCATGAAGATGCGCTCGAGATACTCGACGACTGCCTCTCGCTCCGGTTCCCCGGGCTCACCGAAGTTCAACAGCACGACGCCTGTCGTCATCAACTGCTCTTGGGGTAGCAGTAATGAAAACCCACGGTTGTCGGTCGTCGGAAGACCGCCGGCCGCTCGGTCTCGCGGCCGACGGCGAGTCGGGGGCGGGAGGGCCGTGTCGCAGAGGGAGACGGGAGCATTACCCCTCCAGTCACACAGCGACGGGCGCGAGGGTGGAGCCGTCCGGTGCTCGACGGTCGGGAGTCACCGTGTCGCCGACGGGAACGGGGTCGGTGTGTTGGCCTCGCGCGGCCTCACGGGGGACCGCCAACGACCTGACCGTCGTGTTGGCACACGACAACCGACGCGCGATCGAAACAATTATCATTCTCCATAAATAGAACGTATGAACGAAGCCCGGTGTTCTTCATGGCCGTACCCTGGGCTTCGTCGGTTCTCCTCCGCCGTCGCCGGCGGTCGCCCGGAGCGGCGAACCCGTCGGCGACGGGACGCTGCCAAGGGCGGAGCGCGGGCCTCGACGGACGTGGCGACGACACCGCCGAACACGTATGCCGACCGCGGCCGCGGAGACCACGACCGATGACAGAGAGAGTCCACACAGGGGCGACGACCACGGGCGAGCATCGGACGGAGCGGCCCTGACAGTGGCGGGCCCACACCGGGACCAGCCGCTCGTCCGAGACGGGACGCCGCTCGCCGACGCCTCGGTCGCCGTCGTCCTCGTCCACGGGCGCGGCCGGGGCGCCGCGCGCATCCTCGAGACGGCGGCACGGTTCGTCCGCGAGGGGGTCGCCCTCCTCGCGCCGCAGGCGAGCGAGGACAGCTGGTATCCAGAGCGGTTCGTCGCGCCGGTCGCGCAGAACGAGCCCGGGCTGTCCTCGGCGCTCGAATCGATCGACGAGGCGGTCCAGACGGCGACCGCGGCCGGCGTCCCGCGCGAGCGGGTCGTCGTCCTCGGATTCTCGCAGGGCGCGTGTCTCGCGGGCGAGTACGCGGCGCGGAATCCGGCGCGCTACGGCGGCGTCGTCGTCCTGAGCGGCGGGCTGGTCGGGCCGAAGCTCGACCCGACGGCGTACGAGGGCGACCTGGCGGGGACGCCCGTCTTCCTCGGCTGTAGCGACGAAGACCCGCACATCGACGCGCGACGGGTCCGCGACTCGGCCGCCGTCTTCGAGCGGCTACGCGGCGACGTGACGACCCGCATCTACTCGGGGATGGACCACACGGTGACCGAGGACGAGGTCGCGTGGGTCGCCGCCCTGCTCGACGACCTGCTCGCTTAGTTCGTCTCCAGCGGCGGCAGCAGCTCCTCGATGCGCTCGACGTCGACGTCCAGCCAGTCCGGCACCTTCAGCTCCTCGCCGAACGCCTCGGGGTCCTGGTCGAGCGTGAATCCGGGCCCCATCGTCGCGTACTCGAAGACGGCGCCGCCGGGCTCGGTGATGTACCGCGAGTGAAAGTAGTCGCGGTCCTTCGTCGAGGTGGTGATGTAGCCGTTCTCGCGCAGGAGGTCGCTCACGCGGTCTTGCTCCCAGTCGTTCGCCACCTGGAAGGCGACGTGGAGGTACGTCCCGACGCCCATCACGCCGTCGGGCGCGTTCGGGCGGATGAGCACGTCGACGGTGTCCGCGCAGGGCGAGCCCTCGGGCGCGCGGTAGCGGATGCGGTCGCCGGCCTGCGGGTGGGTCGCCTCGCCGACGCGGTCCCAGCCCATCACCCCGAGGACGTCCATCGTCCCGGCGGGGTCGGCCGAGTGGATCGTCGTGTTGAACATCCCGCGGATCCCGTGCTCGGGGGACACGTCGCTCCCGTCCCACGGCTTGACCTCGGACTCGCCGGTGACGAGTTCGTACGGCAGGCCGTCGGGGTCGGTGAAGCTCACGACCGTCTCGTCGAACCGCTCCTCGACGGTGTAGTCGACGCCGTGGTCCTCGAACCGGTCGGTCCAGTAGCCGACCGACCCCTCAGGGATGGTCAGTCCGACGGCGCTCAGCATCCCCTTGCCGACGAGCCCCTCCTCCATCGGCATGTTCGTCATCGGGAAGTAGGTGATGACGGTGCCGGGCGTCCCGGTCTCGTCGCCGTAGTAGAGGTGGTAGATCTTCTCGGGGACGTCGAACCGGACGGTCCGCTTGACGAAGCGGAGGCCGAGGACGTTCGTGAAGAAGTCGTAGTTCTCCTGCGGGTCGTCACAGAACGCGGTGACGTGGTGGATGCCGGGGATGTCTGGCATGGGTGGGTCCAGAGATACAGTGGGTCGATGATTGCGTATAGCTTGCGTTACCTCCCGCTGGTTCCGGTTTCTCCGGCGTTTGTGACCGACACCCACGTTGAAGTCGCCGCGGCGGGTGGTCGCGGTGTGCCCCACGAACACCCCACTCGACGCCCCACCGACGACGCGTTCGTCGGCGAGGAGCCGTTCGACCCGCCCGCCTCGCTCCTCAACCTCCCGTGGGTGGACTGTCACAACCACGCCCACACGCTCTCGTGGGAAGACCGGGAGCGCTACGCGCTCGCCGGCTGTCGCGCGATGGTGATGGTGGCGTCGGGCTACCACTGGACGCCGTACAAGCCTGTCGAGGCCGACGATGTTCGGTTCCTGTGGGACGACGTGATCAACCGTCGGCAGGCGATCGAGCGCAACCACGGCTTCGAGACGGGCGTCGCCCTCGGCGTCCACACCGGCGTCCGGGTCGCCGACCCCGAGAACCTGCTCGCGGCGATGGCCGACTACCCCGCCCACGACGCGGTCGTCGCCCTCGGCGAGACGGGCGTCACCCCGAGCGGCCACGTCGAGGGGTGGGGACTCGACGAGCAGCGCGCGGTCGTCCGCGCGCAGATGGAGCTCGCAGCCGACGGCGACCTGCCGGTCCTCCTCCACACCCCGAACCCGGGGGCGGCGCCGAACCCGCGGTACCGCGACGGCGTCGGTATCCCCGGCTACGAGAAGAACACGGGCCTCTCGACGGAGCGGGTGATCGAGGGCGACAACCCCGAACTGGAGGCGGTGAAGATAGACGTCGCCGAGGCTGCCGCGGCCGGCCTCGACGAGGAGCGGGTCGTCGCCTCGCACGCCGACCCGAACAACGTCGATTACGTCCTCGGCGAGACGGACTGCTACGCGAGCTTCACGCTCGGCTACCCGTGGCTCACCGGCGTCGACGCGGCCGACGTGGCCAGGGCGGTCGAGGAGTACGGCCCCGACCGCGTGCTGGTCGACACCGACTGCGCGAACGTCCTCCGCACGGACGTCTTCTCGGTGAAGCGGGCGATCGTCGAGCTCTACCGGCTCGGCCTGAGCGAGCGGGAGATCCGACAGATCGTCCTCGAGAACCCGCGGGAGGTCTTCGGCGTCGGGGTGTAGCAGCCGGGGCGACGCGTCGACGGCGGTGACGCGCGCCGACCGCTCACCGGTGGCGACAGACGTTCGTCAGTTCGCCGAGCCCCTCGACGCCGACGGTCACCTCGACGCCGTCGTCGAGGAGGACCGGCGGCTCGCGGTAGATGCCGACGCCCGGCGGGGTCCCGGTGAAGATCAGGTCCCCGGGGGTCAGCGTGAACGCGCGCGAGCAGAACGAGACCAGCTCGTCGAGGCCGAAGATCAGGTTCTCGGTCGAGGACGCCTGCATCCGCTCGCCGTCGACCGTCGACCAGATATCGAGGTCGTGCGGGTCCTCGACCTCGTCGAGCGTGACGAGGTCGGGTCCGGTCGGCGCGAACGTGTCGAGGCTCTTGCCGCGCACCCACTGGCCGTCGCCGTGCTGGAGGTCCCGCGCCGAGACGTCGTTGCCGACGGTGAGGCCGGCGAGATAGTCGGTCGCCTCGTCCGGGTCGACGTCGCGGGCCTCGCGGCCGACGACGGCGACGAGTTCGGCCTCGAAGTCGACCTGCTGGGTGTAGTCCGGGTCCCACGCGATGTCGCCGCCCGGGCCAGTGACCGAGGTGGGGAACTTCGAGAACAGGAGCGGCTCGTCGGGCCGGTCGTGGTCGCCCTCCTCGACGTGCTCGACGTAGTTCAGCCCGACACAGACCACCTTCTGCGGGTCGGTCACGGGCGCGTGGCGCCGCAGTCCCCCGAGCGCCTCGTGGGCGACCCCGGCCTCGACGGCGTGATCGACCGCCAGCGTGGCCTTGCGCTGCCACGCCCACTGTCCGAGCAGGGACGACAGGTCGCGTGGTATCTCGACCCCGGCTGCGGCCCCGGCGGTCGGGAGGTCGATCACGGTCTCGTCGTCCACGACGGCGCCGACCCACGGGCGCTCTGCGTCGCCGGTGCTGAACTGTCCCAGGCGCATCGTCGACCTCTCGCCGCGTCGTCGTATAAGCCCTGCTGGTCCCCCCGGATCGGTCGGTGTCGCCGGTCGCCCGAAGGCAAAAGAGCCGCCGCGGCGTGGCGGTCGCCATGGAGTCACACACCGTCCACGGGGGCAACGGGGTCGACCTCCGCGTCCGGACGGCCGGCGCTGGTCGCCCCCTCCTCTTTGTCCACGGCCTCTCACAGAGCGCGCTGTGCTGGCGCGAGCAGTTCGACTCGGACCTCACCGACGAGTACCGCCTCGTCGCGGTGGACTGCCGGGGGCACGGCGAGTCGGCGAAGCCCCGAGACGCCTACGACGACTCGGCGCTGTGGGCCGCGGACGTCCGGGCCGTGGTCGAGGCGCTCGGCCTCGACGACCTCGTGCTGGTCGGGTGGTCGTACGGCGGGCTGGTCGTCCTCGACTACCTCGAACGGTACGGAACCGACCGGGTCGCGGGGCTCGCGCTCGTCGGCGCCGTCTCCGGCATCGGCACCGAGGCAGCGACCGAGGTGCTCGGCGAGGAGTATCTCGACCTCCTCCCCGGGTTCGTCTCGACGGACGCCGAGGAGAGCGTCGCCGCGCTCCGGGCCTTCGTCGACCTCTGTACGCACGACGAGCTCCCGCCGGCAGACCGCTACTTCGTGCTCGGCTACAACGTCGTCGTGCCGCCGTACGTCCGCGAGGGGCTCCGGGGCCGAACCGTCACGCACGACGCCGAACTCGACTCGCTCGACGTACCGGCGCTGCTCGTCCACGGCGCCGAGGACGCCGTGGTTCTGCCCGAGGCGTCGCGCCGGCACGAAGCCCGTCTCGACGACGCCGAGCACGTGACGTACCCCGCGACGGGCCACTCGCCGTTCCTGGAGGCGCCAGAGCGGTTCAACGACGACCTGCGGTCGTTCGCGGCGGGGCTCTGAGGCCGCGTCAGGACCGCTCGACGTCGGTCGCCGGCGGGTTCGACCCGTACAGCGCGGGCACCCAGTTCTGGCCCTCGATCGGCGGGCGCTCGTAGTCGGGGTCGGTCCCGCGCGCCGGCAGTTCGGTCGGCTCCGGCATGACGTCCTCGTACTCGACCTGCGAGAGCAGGTGGCTGATGCAGTTGAGCCGGGCGTGTTTCTTCACGTCCGCGTTGACGACGTACCACGGCGAGTCCTCGGTGTCGGTGGCCTCGAACATCGCGTCCTTGGCGCGGGAGTAGTCGACCCACTGCTCGCGGGCCGCGATGTCCATCGGGCTGAGCTTCCAGCGCCGCTTCGGGTCCGTGCTGCGCTTCTGGAACCGCCGCTCCTGTTCGTCGTCGCTGATCGAGAACCAGTACTTGAGCAGGATGATACCCGACCGCTGGAGCATCGCCTCGAACTCCGGGACCGACCGCATGAACTCCTCGTACTCCTCGTCGGTACAGAAGCCCATCACGCGCTCGACGCCCGCCCGGTTGTACCAGCTCCGGTCGAACAGCACCATCTCGCCCGCCGCCGGGAGGTGTTCGACGTACCGCTGGAAGTGCCACTGGCTCTGCTCGCGCTCGGTCGGCGTCCCGAGCGCGACGACCTTCACGACCCGCGAACTCGTCCGACGGGTGATCCGGTGGATCGTCCCGCCTTTTCCGGCCGCGTCGCGGCCGTCGAACAGCACGACGATCCGGAGCCCCGCCTCTTTCACCCACATCTGGAGCTTGACGAGCTCCTCCTGCAGGCGCTCTAGCTCTCGCTCGTAGTGTTTGTTCTTGATCTTCCCGCTCGACTTGTACAGGTCGTCCTCGTCGACGGTGCGTAGCACCGACTCCTCGGGGGGTAACACCGGGTGGTCGCTCACCGGCGCTGCACCCGACCGACGACGAGAGCTGTCAACTCAGTCATACGATCCGTTCGACGGCGAGCGTCATAACACTACGTGCGGCGCCGAACCGACCGATTCGACGGGGAGTCGGCCCGAAATCGAGGGGCGCGGGCGGGAGCGGTGTCGTCGGCCCGTCAGGCCTCGTGGCCCCAGCGCCGCCCGTCCTCGGCGTACCGCGCGTCGCCGATCCGCTCGAACTGGTCGTCGGTGAGCGCGATCTCCGTCGCGCCGACGTTCTCGTCGAGTTGGTCGACCGTCCGCGCGCCGACGATGGGGACGCAGGTGAACGCGTCGTGCTCCATCAGCCACCGGAGCGCCACCTGCGCCGGAGTCGCGTCGAGGTCGGCGGCGATCTCCCGGATCGCGTCCAGCACCTGCCAGCCCCGCGGCGAGACGTAGAAGTCGTCGAAGCGATCCGAGAGCGCGGCGCGCGAGCCGTCCGGGGCCTCGACGGTGTAGGGGTCGCCCTCGACCCGTTCGTACTTCCCGGTGAGGAACCCGCCCGCGAGCGGCGAGTACGGACAGACGGCCAGGTCCTGGTCCGCACAGACGTCGAGGTAGTCCTGGACGTCGTCGCGGTAGCCGGCGTGGAACAGGGGCTGGGTCACGTCGAAGCGTGAGAGGTCCGCGACGTCTGCTTTCCAGAGCGCCTTTGTCAGCTGCCACGCCGCCATCGTCGACGCGCCGAGGTAGTGGACCCGGCCCTCGCGCACGAGGTCGTGCAGGGTCCGCAGGGTCTCCTCGATCGGTGTCGCCTCGTCCCAGCGGTGGATGTAGTAGCAGTCGAGGTAGTCCGTCCCGAGGCGGTCGAGGGTACCCTCGACCTGCCGCCGGACGTGTTTGCGGCCGAGGCCGCTGTCGTTCGGGCCGGGAGCGCCCCAGCCGTCGAACGGGAAGTACACCTTCGAGGCGATCACGAACTCCGAGCGGTCGTGGTCGTCCAGCCACGACCCGATGTACTCCTCGCTCGTGCCGTTGGGCGTGCCGTAGACGTTCGCGGTGTCGATGAAGTTGATCCCGCGCTCCCACGCCGCGTCCAGCAGTCTGTGCGCCTCTGTCTCGCCGGTCTCGACGACCCCGCCGGTCTCGCGCCCGAACCGCCACGTGCCGAGGCAGAGCCGGGAGACCCGCGTGCCCGTCGAACCGAGTGGTACGTAGTCGATGCACGGGGTGACGGACGAGAGTGATAAAAGCGCTACCGAACGGGTCGGGACCGCGTCAGCTCCCGTCGCCGGCGTAGACCGACAGCACCGGCGCGTCGAGGACGCGGACCGCGCGTTCGGTGACACTCCCCACCAGCCGCCGGTCGAGGCCCGTCCGGCCGTGGGTACCCATCACGACGAGGTCGGCGCCGGTCTCGTCGACGTAGTCCTCGATGACCCGGATCGGCGCCCCGTCCCGGATCGCCTCGACGCCGTCGACGCCCGCCGCCTCGGCGCGGGCGAGCACGTCCGCGACCGGGTCCGAGGGGCGCCCGTCGGCCGCGTGGAGCGCGTGGACCACGCCGTCGTCGGCGCCGGCGACCTCGGCGGCGAGAGCCGCGGCCCGGGCGGCGTGGCGGCTCCCGTCCGTGGGGACGACCACCGTCTCGTACGTCGGGAGCGACGGCTCCTCGCCGTGTGCGACCAGGACGGGGACGGACGACGTGCGCACGAGGTGGGCCGCGACGCTCCCGAGCAGGTAGCGGTCCAGGCCCGTCCGGCCGTGCGTGCCGACCGCGACGAGGTCGACGTCGCCCGCCGCGAGCCGTTCGTCGAGGGCCGCGCGCACCCGTCCCTCGGTCACCGTCGTCTCGACCGGCACGCCGGCGGCGCGCGCACCGTCGGCGACCCGCTCGACCGCCGCGTCTGCCTCCTCGTGTGCCCGTGCGGCGCGTCGCTCGACGAGTTCGGGCGCGGCTCCGGCTGCGCTCCCCCCGAACTCCGCCGGATCGACGACCGAGAGCGCCTCGACCCGGCCCCCGAGCGCCGCGGCGAGCGCCGTCGCGTGCGCCGCGGCGCCGCGCGCACAGGGGCTGTCGTCCGTCGCGACCAGCACAGTTTTGCTCATACAGTACAATACTCACAGCGTAGACTTAGCCGTGTCGCCGGCGCGACATCCGGACCGGCGCCTCAGCCCACCCGGGCGAGCAGCAGGAACCCCGCCGCGATGAGGACGCTCACCGTCGCGACGAGCGGGAAGGCGACGCCGATGCCGGCGTCGGTGGCGACGTAGCCGAAGACGGCCGGACCGGCGGCGCTGCCGAGCGCGGAGGTTGTCTGTGTCACGCCGAACAGCCCGCCGCTCGACTCCTCGGTCGCGTACTCGGAGATGAGCGCGTTCTTCACCGGCGAGCAGCCGTAGACCGCGAACCCGAGGAGGGCGAACGCGCCGCCGAGCAGCACCGTTGTCGGCGGCCCGCCGCCGAGGCCGTCGCCGACGGTCAGGAAGAACATCCCGCCGAGGATCAGCGTGGTGACGCCCGCCGCGGCCGCCCCGAGCAGCCGGCGGTCGAGACGGTCCGCGAGGCCGCCGACCCAGATCGACGCGACGGCGCTCGCGGCGAGCATCACGAAAAAGAGGCCGTTCGCGAGCGACGTCGACCGCCCGACGCCGTCGACGAGGAAGCCGGTCGCGAACGTGTGAAGCGCCCGGAGCTGGAGCGAGATGAGGAGAGTGAGAAGCGCGAGGACGACCACGGGCGGCGTGATCCGGAAGCGAAGGACCGCGGCGAGGCGAGCGCGCGCCCGGGCGACGAGGCCGTCGCCGGGCGAGGCCGGTTCGCGGCCGCCGTCGGCCTCCGCCGCCGGAGCCGTCCCGTCCGGGCGGTCGGGTTCGCGAAAGAGCACCTGGAAGGCAACGACGAAAACGAGGCCGCCCGTGGCCGCCGCGACGAGCGCCGCCCGCCAGCCGAACAGGGCGGCGACCCCTCCGACGCCGAGCGGCGCCCCCGCCACGCCGAGCATCCCGCCGAAGCCGAACACGCCCATGGCCTTCCCCTCCGTCTGGTCGGACTCGAAGTCGCTGACGAGCGACATCCCCGTCGGGTGGTAGGTGCTGCCGCTGATTCCGGCGACGGCCTGCGCGGCGAGCAGCGCATCGTACGAGCCGGCGGCGCTCGCGAGGACGAGGCTCGCGGCCATCCCCGCCAGGCCGAGGACGAGCAGGCGCTTCTTGCCGACTCGGTCGGCGACGAGACCGGCCGGAAGCTGGAAGACAGAGTACATCACGAAAAAGACGGTCAGGAGCAGGCCCGCCTGTGCGTACGTGATCCCGAAGTCGGTCACGAGCAGGGGGATCACCGGCGGGAGAACGATAGAGTAGAACTCGTTGATCCCGTGTGAGACGCTTATCAGCCCGACGTTCCGGGGGTGGCGGATGTCGCGGTACTCGGCGAGCAGGTCCTGCATCGCGTGGTGCCCGACGTCGGGCGGCGGCCCTCATAAGCCGTCGCCTTCCGGCTGGCGACGCCGTCGAGCCCGGGCGACCGCGACGAGGCGCCCGGTCCTCGGGGTCGGGACCACTCGGCGCCGACAGACCCGCCGCCGGCGTCGGCCGCTGTCGCCGACCTACCGGACGACGGTGACCGGGACGGGCGACCCGCGGACGACCGTCTCGGCGACGCTCCCGAGCAGCAGCCGGGACATCCCCTGTCGGCCGTGAGACCCGAGGACGACGTGGTCGACGCCGTTGTCCTCGGCGTAGGCGACGATCTCTTCTGCCGGGTTGCCGACCGCGTGGACCGTCTCGACGGTCGTGGCGCCGTCGACGCG
The DNA here is from genome assembly GCA_036626375.1 of Haloferacaceae archaeon. GTDB lineage: Archaea > Halobacteriota > Halobacteria > Halobacteriales > Haloferacaceae > A07HB70. The sequence goes on along the minus strand of JAZKRX010000002.1, from coordinate 63,064 downwards.
CGCCGTCACCGATGGGAGCACCTCGCTCGCGCGTTCGCGCGCCGGCTGTTCTGGGTCGTCGGCCGCCGCGTCCTCGGGGTCGAAGACGTACAGCGCGGTGAGACGCTCGGGCGCGAACTGTGTCACGGCGAGGTCGAGCGCGGCGTCTGCCGGGTCGGAACCGTCGTATGCGAGTAGGACGTTCACGGTCGCTGGCGACACGCGGCGCGGACGGTCAATAAGCCTGTGGAGTTCGGCGCGCGGTCAGCCGTCACAGCAGGCGGTGTAGCCGACCCGGCCGTTCTGGAGCGCAGCCGCGCGCTCGCAGAGCGCGGCCGGCGAGTCGAACAGGCCGAACTTGCTCACCGTCTCGCCGTCGACGACGACGACGAGCGCGAACTGCGAGCCGTCGTCGTGACGCTCGACGACCAGCGTCCGGTCGGGGAGCCGGACCCGCAGGCCGTCCGCTCCGGCCTCGACCGACGGGTCGCCGTCGAGCGCCGCCGCGAGCCGGCCCCGGAGCGCGTCGCTGGTCACGCGTCCGGTCCGTGCGCCGGCGTGGTATGCGTGTCGGCTCCCGGCGGGAACCAGAACACACAGGTCGGCGCCGGACGACCGACGACCGTGACGCGAACCGTCGACGACCTCCGGAACGCGATCCGCGAACGCGTCGGGCGACACGAGCGCGTCGAGTCGACGGCGTTCACCAAAGAGGCGCTCGCGGCGGTCTGTACGGCCGTGGACGCCGACGTCGACGCCACGACGACCACGCCGCCGAAGGCGGAGATGCGCGCCGCGATCCTCCGGGCGGTCGGCGCCGAGGGGGACCCGGAGACGCCGCTCCGGAAGACACAGCTGCTCGCGGTCGCGGACGCGCTCGGCGCCGAGTCGTCCTGAGGCGAACGGCCGGGCGCACGGACCGCGTCGCCTTACCTGCCGCTCCTCTCGTCGGCCGACGACCGGCCCGTCCCGCCGCGGTAGGTGTTCAGCCCGACCAGGCCGTTGAGCGGGCAGGTCCGGATCAGGCCGGTGGCGGTCAGGATGGCGCCAATCAGCAGCGCGCCGACCCCGAGCGCGAGACCGGCCGTTCCCGCCGCGAGGCCGAGGACGCCCGCGAGCGACGCCACGCCGACGACGATCAGAATCGGTCCGACGACGAGCCGAGCGGTGCGGTCGTATCCGCCCACGTTTCGTTCCATAGAGTGGCGTCAAGATAGGCGGCCCACGAACATAAGTCGTCGTAGTGGTCGGCGACACGACGTGTCCGTCCGTAGAGACGAGGGCGACGCCCGGACGGCCTCGAATCCCAGTTAAGCTCGCTTAACCGTGGTTGACCGACGGCCGGGTTTACCATCGCCCCGTCCGCCGAGGTGGTCGTATGCCCTCGAGACGGACGGTCCTCGCGAGTATCGGAACGACAGCGGTCGCGGCGGTCGGCATCGGCGCCGCAGGCGCGGCGACCGGCGACGGTTCGGACGACGGCGAGCCCCGCGCCGCCCTCCGTCTCGTCCACGCCTCGCCCGACGCGCCCGCCGTGGACGTGAGCGTCGACGGCGACGAGGTGGTTACCGGCCTCGAGTTCCGCCGGGTCGGCGACTACCTGCGGCTCGACCCCGGCGACCACGACGTCCGGGTGACCGAGGCCGGCGACGACGGCGCCGTGATCTACGACGAGACGCTGACGCTGGAGGCGGCGGCATACACCGCGGTCGCGTACGGCGAGGCGACCGTCGACGACCCGACGCTCGCCGTCGACGTCCTCCAGGACACGCCCGCCGACATCCCCGAGGGCGAGGCGGAGATCCAGGTGTTCCACGCCTCGCCCGACGCCGGCCCCGTGGACGTGACCGTCGACGACGGCGCGGCGCGGCCGTTCGACGACCTGACGTTCGGCGAGGCCGAGTCGACGACCGTCGACGCCCGCGTCCTCGAACTCGAGCTCCGACCCGACGCCGCCGACGAGGACGACACTCTCCCGCGGCTGGAGCGGGTCGACGACCTGATCCCCGGCGAGAGCGTCACCGTGTTCGTCGTCGGCTACGCGACGCCCGAGGAGGAGGCGACGAGCGAGGGGCTCGGGCTCCTGATCGCCGGCAATCTGACGATGCCTCCGACGAGCGACGACGACGAGGGAGAAGAAGAAGAGGACGACGAGGAACAAGAAGAAGAAGACGACGACGAAGACGACGAGGAACAACAAGAGGACGACAGCGACCAGCGCGGTCCCGGCGACGAGGAGGGGCCCGACGACGAGTACGGTTCCGGTGACGAGTACGGGCCCGGCGACGAACGCGGTCCCGGTGACGAACACGGCGAGGGTGACGAGTACGGGCCCGGCGACGAGTACGGACCGGGTGACGAGTACGGCCCAGGCGAGAACCACGGCCCCGGCGAGGGGCACGGTCCGAGCTAGGTCGGGTCGACGCCCCGATGGCCGAGGGGTGCTCGGGCTGTCGGTCGTTCCAGCCCGGCGAGAATCGGCTGGCGCTGGTTTGCCCCTGCGGCTCGAACCGGCGGGCGTGTACGAGAACGTACTCGCCCCCACGGACGGAAGCGACAACGCCGCACGCGGGGTCGCCCACGGCATCAAGCTCGCCGCGGAGACGGACGCGCACCTCCACGTCCTGTTCGTCGTCGACGAGACGGTGTACGGCTCGTCGACCGGCCTCAGCAGCTACGAGGCCTACCTCGAGAAGGTCGCCGACGACGCCGAGGAGCTCGTCGAGACGGTCGTCGAGGAGGCGACCGAGCGCGGCGTCGAGTCGACCACCTCGGTGGTGCGGGGCACGCCCCACGAGGAGATCCTCGACTACGCCGACGCGCGGGATATCGACCTGATCGTGATGGGCAAACGCGGCGAGACCGGTGGCACCACCCACATCGGCTCCGTGACCGACCGGGTCCTCCAGCGGGCCACGGTGCCGGTCATGCCCGTGTGAGGGCCGCGCGGTGAGGAATCACGACGTCGCCGACGTGCTCCGCGAGATAGCCGGGCTCCTCGAGGTCGAGGGCGTCGAGTACAAGCCGCGGGCGTACCGCCGGGCGGCGCGGAACGTCGAGGCGCTCTCGGAGCCGGTCGAGGACGTCGCCGAGCGGGGGGAGCTGGAGTCGATCGAGGGCGTCGGCGACTCCATCGCCGCGACGATCACGACGTATCTCGACACGGGCGAGCCGGCCGAGCTCGAGGAGCTGCGAGCGGCTCACCCGCTCGACGTCGAGGCGCTCACGAGCGTCGAGGGCGTGGGTCCGAGGACCGCAGAGCGCCTGTACGAGGCGCTCGGCGTCGCGACGCTCGACGACCTCGAACGCGCCGCCGAGGAGGGTCAGATCGCCGAGCTGGAGGGGTTCGGCGAGCGGTCACAGGCGAACGTCCGCGAGGCCGTCGCGCGGGCGAAGGCGAACCGCGGACGGACGCTCCTCGGCCGGGCCGTCCCGGTCGCGAGGGCGATCGAGACGCGGCTGGCGGAGTCGGACGCGTTCGGCCGCGTCGACGTGGTCGGGTCGTTCCGCCGGCGGCGCCCGACCGTCGGCGACGTGGACGTGCTGGCGACCGCCGACGACCCGACCGCGGCGGCGACAGCGTTCTGTGAACACGACGACGTGCGAGAGGTCCTGGCACGGGGCGAGACGCGGTCGTCGGTGGTCGTGAGCGGCGGGCTCCAGGTCGACCTCCGGATCGTCGACGAGTCGGAGTACGGCGCCGCGCTCGTCTACTTCACCGGGTCGAAGGCGCACAACATCAGCCTGCGGACCCGCGCCATCAACCGCGGCTGGAAGCTCAACGAGTACGGCCTGTTCGACGTGAGAGAGGTCGGAGAGGAGGGGCAACGGGTCGGCGAGCGGATCGCGAGCGAGACGGAGGCGGCCGTCTACGAAGCCCTCGACCTCGCGTGGATAGCCCCGGAGCTCCGCGAGGACACCGGCGAGATCGAGGCGGCGGCCGACGACGACCTCCCCGAACTGGTCGAGTACGGGTCGCTCCGGGGCGACCTCCAGGTCCACACCGACGCCTCCGACGGCGCACACACCGTGCGCGAGATGGCCGAGGCCGCCGACGAACGGGGGCTGGAGTACGTCCTCCTCACCGACCACGGGCCGAACGCGCCGGTGCCGAGCCGCCTGGACGAGGCGGCGTTCGAGCGCCAGCGCGAGGCGGTCGCGGCGGTCAGGGACGACGAGGCCGTCGACGTGACCGTCCTCCAGGGCGTCGAGGCGGAGATCGGGGCCGACGGCGTCGACCTCCCGGACGGCTGGGTCGAGGCCTGCGACCTCGTGGTCGGCGCGCTCCACGGTCGGCCCGACGACGCGACGGAGCGGCTGGCCGCGGCGGTAGAGGGACCGGTCGACGTGCTCGCGCACCCGACGAACCGGCTGCTCGGGGAACGAGCGGAGATACCCCTCGACCTCGACAGGGTGATGGCGGCCGCGGGCGCGGCGGGCGTTGCGGTGGAGGTGAACGCCCGGCCGGAGCGGCTCGACCTCGGCTGGGCGTCGGTCAAGGAGTACCGCGGGACGGTCTCGTACGTCGTCTCCTCGGACGCACACGCGGCCGGAGAGTTCGACGACCTCGACCTCGGCGTCGCGCAGGCTCGTCGCGGGTGGTGCGAGGCGGCCGACGTGCTGAACACGCGGTCGCTCGACGACCTGCGCGCGTTCTTCGAGTGACGGCCACGGTCCCGCGTCGGCCGTGTCGTCGACGAGCGGCCGTCCGGCGGCGGGGTCGTCGGGGAGCCGAGAGTCGCGGCGCCGACAGCGTGGCGGTCGGGGAGTCGGTATCGAGAGCCGGGCGAGCCACCTCCCCGGCCGCGGTCACTCCTCCAGTATCCAGCCGAAGCGCTTCTCCCAGAACGCCTCGTCGGGGTGTTTCTTCGACCGGCCGCGGGTCTTCCGGTCGCGGATCTGGCGCTCGATGGCGTCGCGCGCCTCGTTGAGCGCCAGCCTCGCACCGTAGCCCTCGCCGGAGGCGATGTAGAGCCCGCGGTCGGTGTGCAGCCGGATTCGCGCGAGGACGAGCGGCGTCCCCCGGAGCCGTTCGTCGTGCTCGTGGAGGTGGATCTTCGCGTCCAGCAGCGTCATCTCGCCGTCGCGGGCGTCGAAAGTCTCGACCATCGACACCACCGCCTCGTAGCTCACGTCGCCGAGGAGGTCGACCCCGTAGACCTGGACCGCGCGGTTTCCCTCGGCCTCCCAGGTCAGGGCGTCGAGGACGTCCGTCTTCGTCACGATGCCGAACGGACTCCCGTCGTCGGTGACCACCAGCGCCGACCCGCCGACCGCGAACATCTCGTCGACGGCGGCCGCGAGCGTCTCGTCGGGGTCGATCGTGCGCACGGGCGAGGCCATCACGTCCCGGACCGGGAGGTCGAGAACCCGCGTGCGCTCGCCCTCGCGGGCGCCGAACCCGCCGCGGCGGCTGCGCCCGGCGAGGTCGCCTCCGAACGCGTCCGTGCCGCTAACCTCCCCGCCGCTCGGCTGGCTCTCGGGGCGGGTGGTGAGCTCCGTCACGTCGTAGAGGCTCAGGATGCCGACGGCGTCCCCCGCCTCGACGACGGGGAGGTGCGTGATCCGGTGTTCGCGAAACCGGTTGAGGGCGTCGCCGACGGTGCTCGTCGGCTCGACGGTCACGAGGTTCCGCGTACACGCCTGCCGGACGGTCGCGGCGTCGAGGAACGGCTCGACCTCGCGCAGGAGCCCGTCGGCGGTGACGACGCCGCGCAGGTGCGGACCCTCGAACACCGGCAGGAGGTGCGAGTCGCTCTCGATCATCAGGCGCGCGGCGTCGCGGACGTCCTCGTCCGGCGCGAGCCGGGGGACGTGCCAGACGAGCGACCCGACCTTCTCGTCCGGCGGATGGCGCGAGGCCGCGAGCTGGCGCCGCGTGACCACTCCCTCGAACTCGTCGGCGTAGACCAGGACCCCCCGGAGGGTGGGGTCGTCGAACGCCCCGGCGAGCTTCGACACCCGGGTCTCGGGCGCGAACTCGACGTACTCCTCGGAGACGATGTCGGCGATATCCATGGTTCGAGCGACCGCTCGATCCGCGCGGACCGGCGGCCGACGGGCGTGTGTACGTCGCCCGACGGAAAGAGCGCGCCGCCGGTTCCCGGCCGGTGGAAACCGGCCCGCCTCACCCCGAGGGAACGCGGCCGTCGCCTGGACCTCCTGCGTCTCGAACCGCGGTGCCCCGTCCGCTCGGGGCACGGCGCCGAGAGACGACGGTCACCCGGCCGCCGGCGCCCGGCCGTCAGTCGTCGGCCTGCGCTGCCCGCGGCACCGTCACGTCGGTCAGGGTCGCCTCGATCTGTTCGCGCCGCGTCTCGAACTCGCCGGGGAGGACGAGGCGGCCGCCGAGCTCCGCGAGCGGTTCGTCGCTGTCGTAGCCGGGGTCGCTCGTCGCGAGCTCGAACAGGACGCCGTTTCGCTCGCGGAAGTAGACCGACCGGAACCAGTGGCGGTCGATCTGGGGCGTCGGCTCCAGCCCCAGCGACCGGACCGCAGCGCGGGTCGCCGACTGGTCCTCGTCGGTCGGCGTCTGGAAGGCGACGTGGTGGACCGTGCCGTGGCCCTGTCGCCCACTCTCGACGGCGGGGACGACGTCGACGTACCGGCCGACCGGCCCGCTCGCGGCGAAGCGGGTCCGCTCGTCGCCGTCGACGGTCGCAGGCGCGTCGTCCGTGCCGACGCGTTCGAGCCCCATCGTCTCGAGGAGGTCGACGGTGGAGTGGGGGTCGGCGACCCACAGCGTCACGGAGTGAAACCCACGAATCGCGGCGGACTCGGGGACGAACTCGGTCCAGGGGACCGTCGGGTCGTCCGCGGGGATATCGACCGCGACGAGTTCGACCGGGAGGCCGTCGGGGTCGCGGAACGGCAAGATAGCGTCGCCGAACCGCTCCTCGCGGGCGTCGTACTCGACGCCGTGCTCCTCGAAGCGCGTCTCCCAGAAGTCGAGGCTGCCCTCGGGGACGCGGAAGGCGGTCCGCGAGACCTGTCCGCTCCCGACTTTCCCCGGTCGGGTGTTCTCCCACGGGAAGAACGTCATACTGGTGCCGGGGGTCCCCTCCGCGTCCGCGAAGAAGAAGTGGTAGGTGCCGGGGTCGTCCTGGTTGACCGACCGCTTCACCAGCCTGAGCCCGAGCGTCTCGACCCAGAAGTCGAGGTTGCGCTGTGGGTCGCCCGCGATACAGGTGACGTGGTGGATGCCGGGCGTGGGGGGGGCGTCTGTCATCGCCCGAGCGTAGGGGCGCTCGCGACTTCAATTGGCGCTGACGTGCGCGTCACCGGGGGGCCGACGCGTCACCTACCGCATCTCTGCCACCGAGACGGCGGTGGCAGTGTCGGCCGTGATCCACTCCGTGAGGTACCGTTCCGGGGCAGACCCGGCGGGGACGATGGTGACCTCCGAGGGGTCGTTCGGGTCGTCGTGGAGGCAGGTCAGCTCGAACACCGGCGGCTCCGAGAGCGCCGCGGGCGGGCGCTCCTCGCCGGTGCTCACGGCTACCCACCCCCCCGCGTTGCCCCGCAGGCGCCACAGCTCGCCCCGTCCCCGTGGTCGGCCGGGAGGCGCGCGCCGCACCCGAGACAGCGCGTCCGGGCGTGTGTACACTCCGTCCAGGATTCGACCGACGAGCGCCGACTTATCTTTGACACAACCCTACGTTTGGCCAGTGATACAAATAATTAGTGGATTCCGCCCAATCTCGTCGGTAGCTCGCTGCTGGACGGGCACTCGATTCGAACAGAACCGATCGATCGATCGAACGTTCGATCCAGCCGCGCGAATCGTCGAACAGGTGGACCGTCGTACACGGACGTCGGCGGACGCGCGTCGGAGTCGTGGGTGTCGGGGGCTGCGACCACGGGGCGTGTGTCTCCGCGGTGCGGCCCGGCCACGCGCTCGAACACTCCGTCCTCGAGGTCGGCGAACCGGTCGAGGGGGTTCACTCGTGGAGGGTTACTCCTCGCGCACCCACGCCCAGGCCTCGTCGCGGTCCTCGTGGTCGAAAAACTCGACGTCGACGCCGGTGAGCCGGTCGCCCACTGCCGTTGCCCACTCTAGGAGCCGCCCCTCGCCGACGACGGCGTACCGGTCGAGGTGGTTGCGGTGGGCGAGCCAGACCGCCAGGTCGTCGTCGATGGCGTCGAGTTCGGGCACCGGGACCCCCTCGAACTCGACGTAGAGCCGGACAGTGCCGTGTTCGTCTGCGGTCTCGTCGAGGTCGTCCGATATCATCCGGAGGTCGGCCTCGGAGACCCGGTCGCTGATGCGGTAGCCGCGGACCGGTCCGTCTGTTCGGGTCGGGAGTTCCTCGTACATGCCCGTGGAGCTTCGAGCCGCGACGAAATAAGTACTCGCGGCGGAGAGGCGCCGACTCGACACCCGACTGGCGACAGGGGTTTCTCCGCGCAGCCCCGAACTCGGGGGATGAGCGCTCACTCGACCCGGTCGGGAGACGGCCGCTCGCTGCTCGTGCGCGCGGTGTACTTCCTGCTCGTCGGCTGGTGGCTGACGGGGCTCTGGCTCTCGGTCGCGTGGCTCCTCGTCGTCTCTGTCCTCTTGCTCCCGGTCGGGATCAAGATGATAAACCGTGTGCCGTTCGTGCTGACGCTGAAAGACCGACGCGCGAACCTCGACGTGGTCGACGAGGACGGCGCCGTCGTCGGCTCGACGGCCGAGGGCTACTCCCTGCCGGTCCGTGCCGTCTACTTCCTGCTCGTCGGCTGGTGGGCCAGCGGCGTCTGGACGGGCGTCGCGTACGGCTTCGCGGCCACCGTCGTCGGCCTCCCGCTCGCAATCTGGATGTTCGACCAGCTTCCGTTCGTCGTCTCGCTGTACCGCTACTGACGAGAGCGAGGTTCAGGTGTCCCGGCGTCGAACCCTCGGCCGTGCCCGACGAGCCGAGGGTCGTCGACGGGAGCGACGGCGGCGGACAGGTGCTGCGGACGGCGCTGAGCCTCGCGACCCTGACCGGGACGCCGGTCCGGGTCGAATGCGTCAGGGGGAGTCGCCCGGAGCCGGGGCTGAAGCCTCAGCACCTCGCCGCGGTCGAGCTCCTCGCCGAGAGCGCCGACGCGACGGTCACGGGCGACGGGGTCGGGGCCGAGACCGTGACGTTCCGGCCTGGCGATGCCCGGCGGACGAGCCTCTCGGCCGCGGTCCCGACCGCGGGGAGCGTGACGCTCCTGTTCGACGCGCTCCTGCCCGTCGCCGCGGCGGCGGCCGACCCCGTCTCCCTCACCGCGACCGGCGGGACGCACGTGAAGTGGGCCCCGACGCTCGCGTACTACCGCACGGTGAAGCTCCCGCTCCTCGCCGCGGTGGGGCTCGACGCCACCGTTTCGCGCGCCGCGGTCGGGTTCTATCCCGCCGGCGGCGGCGAGGCACGGCTTCGGGTCGAGCCGTCCGCGCTCTCTCCGCTCGACCGCCGGACGCGCGGCGACCTCGACCGGGTGGAGATACACTCGACCGCGAGCGCGTCGCTCGCGGACGCCGAGGTGGCCGACCGGCAGGCCGACCAGGCGCGCGACCGGCTGGCCGAGGCGGGCCTCGCGCCGGACGTGCGGACCGTCGAGTACGTCGAGACGCGTTCACCAGGGTCGTCGCTCCTCCTGTGTGGCGTCTACGACCGGACCCGCCTCGGCGCGAGCGCGCTCGGCGAGCGCGGCGTCCCCTCGGAGACGGTGGCCGACCGCGCCGTCGACCGCTTCGTCGACGCCCACGACGGCCCCGGCGCCGTCGACCCACACATGGCCGACCAGCTGTCGACCCTCCTCGCGCTGGGCGGCGGACGCGTCCGGGTTCCACGGGTGACAGCCCACGTCGAGACGAACCTCGACGTGCTGCGGGCGTTCGGCTGTGACGTGGGCGTCGAGACGGCGCCCGACGGCGGGAAAGAGCTCGTCGCGCCGGCGGGTGTGGCCGTCGAGTGAGTGGACCGCCGCCGCCGGAGCTTTTGACGTCCGCGCCCACCGCTCCCCATGGACGTCGTGGTCTACGGCCCGCTCCGGTCGGCGACGGGGTCGAAGACGGTCGCGCTCTCGCCCGAGGAGGCGACGGTCGCGGGCGTCGTCGCCGCGCTCCGCGAGGCGTACCCGCGGGTCGAGTCGCACCTGGTCGACGAGGACGGCGTGCTGCGCCCGAGCGTGCGCGTCACCGTCGACGGCGAGACGGCCGACGCCGACGATCCGGTTCCGGCGGACGCGGAGGTCGGGGTGTTTCCGGCGATGCGCGGGGGTTAGAGATCGTACTGCGCGCGCACCGTCTCCGCCAGCCCGACGTCCTCTAGTTTTGCCATCGGCGCGAGCATCGACAGCTGAACGACCCCGGGGAGGCGCGCAATCTCGACCCCGCCGGTGAACGTACACCGGCCGCGGACCTCGCCCTCGGTCATGTCGAGGAGGTCGCCCGCGCGGTCGAACGCGTTCTCTGTCGCGTCGTTCACGGTCGCGCCGGAGCCGACGACCTGGACCGGCGCGGCGTCCGCGAGCTCGTCCACGTCGTACCGGTCGGCAACGACCTGCCCCGCCTCGCGCTCCGCGTCGGTGTACGGCTTCGCGATGTGGGGGAGGTCCTCCTCGTTCGGGAGGAGAAGCGGCCCGCCGAGCTCCAGGTTCTTGATCACCTCGACCTCCAGTTCGGTCCGGCCGCTCACGTCGGTCGTGTGCAGGGAGAGCTCGCCGTCGCCCTGGTTGGCGTGGAGGTCGCCGACGTAGAGGCCCGCGCCCTTGACCCGGACCGGACAGACAAGCGTCGCGCCGGCGCGCACGTCGTTCGAGTCCATGTGGCCGTCCGTACGGGCCGAGAGCGCCGCCTCGTCGGGCAGGCCCCAGTCGTGGCCCGCGCCGATCAGAAACTGCCCGAAGTCGCCGGCGTTGTGGGAGTCGGGGAACTCCCGCGCGGGGGTGGTGCCGATGTTGCCGACGAACGGTCGGAGCCGGCCGAGCGTCCCGGGCATCTCGTCGGGGCCGTAGAGCAGGATCGGGTGCTGGCGGGAGTTCTCGGGCAGGGCGGCCGCCTCGTGGGCGTTCTCGGCCAGCTGGTCCGCGCCGTCGCGGCCGACCGTGACGCCGACGCTCCGGTCGTCGTCGAACGCGACGGTGTAGCCGTACTCGAAGCCGAACGAGGAGGCGTTCGCGCCACACTCCACACACCGGATCGCGTCCTCGCCGGTCCCCTCGACGACGCTCTCGGGCCACTCGGCCCCACACTCCGGACAGACGTGGTCGACAAACGGGTCGTCGCCGAAGGCGTCCTCACGCTCGTCCATGCTCCCGGTGCTGGTGGCGACGCTCGTCACCTCCACGTCCGTGATCCGGACGACCAGCGCGTCGCCGGGTTCGGCGTTCTCGACCCGGATGGGCCGCGTGACCTCGTGACCGCCGCGGAACTCGGGGGTGATCATCGGACCCCAGCACGCCGGCGGCGTGTGGGTCCGGACGGTGCCGCCGTCGGCCACCGTGCCGGCCCACTCCTGGTCCGGGCCGACGAGACCGAGGGTGAAGTCGTCGACGTCGAGTTCGTCGTGTACCTGCTGGGACATCGCAGATCGGGCTACGACGGGCCGCGGCATAAACGTCGACGCTCGTCGGCGAGCGAGCGGGGCTCGGGGCGACGGAGACCGGTCGGCCGCGGCGACCGTCCGTCGAACGCGGCACGCTGTTATTTGTGTGACACGGCCGTCGCCACGGGCGGTGAGAACGGATGGACGACAGACTCACGGGTGAGACGGCACTGGTCACCGGCGCGTCGTCGGGTATCGGGCGGGCGATCGCGCGCCGGTTCGCGGCGGCGGGCGCGGACGTCGTCGTCGCGGACGTGCGCGAGACGCCCCGGAAGGGCGGGACGCCGACCCACGAACTGATCGCGGACGCCGCGTTCGTCGAGACGGACGTCTCAGACCCGAGCGCCGTGCGCACGGCGGTGGACCGGACGGTCGCGACGTTCGGCGGCCTGGACGTGATGGTGAACAACGCGGGCGTCTACCCCGGCGACCAGCCGGTCGAGACGGTCGCGGAGGCAGACTACGACCGGGTGCTCGACGTCAACCTCAAGGGAACCTACTTCGGGAGCACCGTCGCCGCCGAGGCGATGCGCGAGGACGGGGGCGGAGCGATAATCAACCTCTCCTCGATTGCCGGGGTGGTCGGCTTCGGCGGCGGGACGACGTACGGCGCCTCGAAAGGCGGGATTGCGAGTCTCACGCGGTCGCTCGCGGTCGAACTCGGGCCGGACGGGATTCGGGTCAACGCGATCAGCCCCGGGGTGGTCGAGACGGCGATGACGACGGAAGACACCGACGCGGCCGGGACGATGACCGACCGGGTGCCCCTCCGGCGCGACGGCCAGCCCGACGATATCGCGGGCGCCGCGCTCTTTCTCGCGAGCGACGACGCCGCCTACGTCACCGGCCACGACCTCGTCGTCGACGGCGGCTACACCACGACCTGACTCCCACACCACCGCGGCCGCGGGGGCCGCCGTCGGCCGGTACCGAGACGCTCGGGCCGTTCGGGCAGCCCGCGGCCGATGCGGGCGAGACGTGTCGGCGTCGGGTGGCGAGGGAACGCACCCGTTCGATGCCCTCAGACGCCGCCGTAGCGGAGGTAGACCATCACGAGGACGAGGAGGAGCTGGAAGAGCCCCTGGACGCCGCCGAGCTTCGCGTTCTGCTCGCCGACCGCGCTGATCACGCCGGGGTCGGGGTCGTCTCCCGTCATCTCGACGTACATCCGGAGTTCGCCGGGGAGGAGGAAGCCGAAGCCCTGGACCGAGAGCACCGTCACGATGCCGAGCGAGACGACGACGAGCGGCGTCGTCATCGCGAACGACCCGGCGGTGAGAGCGACCCACGCGAGCGAGCCGACGGCGCCGACGAGGAAGGCGGCCTGCCAGCGCCGGTCGCCCCACGCGTCCAGCCGCCAGCCGAGCAACAGGAGGATCGGGATCACGTTCGCGGCGGTAAAGAGCGCGAGCCACGGCTCGGCGTTCGGGAACAGGCCGAGCCGCTGGGCGAGCGTCAGCCCCGTGACGATGGTGACGAAGGCGAGCGACGGGAGGAGAAAGGCAGTTTTCGGGGTGAGGCGGCTGAACACCGCGGCGCTCTGTTCCTCATCTAGCCCGCCGAGAGCGGGACCGAGGACGCCGCCGAGAAAGAGATCGATGCCCGTCCAGAGGACGCCCGCCATCACGTGGACGTAGGTGTGGCCCCTGACCGACGCGACCGTGAGCGCGTACGCGACGGCGGCGACCGCGACGGCCACGACGCCCCCGGCGAACGCCGGGTTCCCGCGGCGTGCCATCCCGCCGACCGTCCCGCGAACCGTGTTCGTCGACACAGATCGGCCGTTTCCCGTTCGCCACATAACGATGACGCCGGTCGGCTCCGGCGGCGGACGCGTTATGCCTCTGGCGCCCGCAGCTGTCGGATGGGATTCTTCCAGTCGCTGGGGCGTCGAGTCGAGACGGTCAAGCAGTCGCTCGGGCGGGAGGAGTGTCCGTCGTGTGGGGCGACGCTCGACGACGACGACCGGACGTGCGCGCGGTGTGACGCCGACCTGGCCGACTGACCGCCGCTCGGTGAGACGGACGGCGGCGATGCGAGGAGGGCGGAAGACGAGCCGCCGCACTGACCCGCCGTCGTCGCCGGACGCACTGACGCGTGTGGCCGTGACGCGTGGGAGCCGCTCCTCCGCAGTCCTTATTATATTGTGCAAGTAATACACTACTGTGAGACACCGAATCGGAACGCTCGCGGTCGTGGCGCTGGTGGTGACGGCGACGCTCGCCGGGACGGCCGGCACCGCGTCGGCGCTGAAGTACTCGGAGATCGGCGAACCGACGGTCGAGACGACAGTCGACGGGACGGACGTTGTCCGCGCGGGCGAGACGACGACGCTCGCGGTGACGCTCAGAAACAGCGGGCAGCCGGTGACGACGCTCGACGGGCCGATGGCCGAGTTCGAACGCATCGTCCGGAGCCAGTCGCTCCGACCCGGCGCGGCGCTCTCGACGACCGCGACGGTCCGGGCCGGGTCGGCGCCGGTGACGGTGCGGACCGGCGAGCAGTCGGTCGGCGTCGTCGGCCCCGACACGACGAGGCGCGTCCCCGTCGAGGTGGAGGTGAACGAGTCCGCGGCGCCCGGGACCTACCGGCTCCCGGTCGAGGTGAGCTACCGGTACGTCAACACGGTCCTCGCGAACGGCGAGAAGACGTACGTCACCTACAGCACGGAGACGGTGGAGACGCACGTCGTCGTCCGGGTCGAGTCGACGGCGCGCCTGGAGGTCGTGTCGCTGACCGGCGAGGGCCTCGCCGAGGGCGCCGACGGACGGGTCACGGCGACTGTTCGGAACGCCGGGAGCGGGGTCGCCGCCGAGGCGGCCCTGCGCCTCCACGGCCGCGAGTGGCTGACGCCGCGGTCGAGCGAGGCGGGCCTCGGTGACCTCGCGCCCGGCGAGACGGCGACCGCACGATACCGCGTCGGCGTCGGCGACGTGGCCGCGGGCGACCACGCGGTCGGCCTGTCGCTGCGCTACGAGGACGACAACGGCGCGCTCGTCGAGACGCCGGTCCGGACCGGGACGGTCCGCGTCGGCGAGGGCCCGGAGTTCGTGGTGAACGCAACCGGCGAGTCGCTGTACGTCGACTCCGCCGGCGCGGTGCGGCTCACGGTCCGGAACGTCGGCGACGTGGCCGCGGAGGACGTGCGGGTCCACCTGCGCGAGTCCCCGCCGCTCGTGCCGATCTCTGGCGCAGCGAGCCTCGGTGACCTCGCGCCCGGCGAGCGCGCCGCCGCGCGCCTCCGCGTCGAGGTCGCTGACCGCGCGCTCGCCGGGTCGTACCCGCTCTCGGTCGTCGTCGAGCGCGACGACGCCTTCGGCGACCCCGTCGAGACCGACCCGCTGACCGCGGGCGTCGCGGTCGGGCCGGAGCGGACGGTCGAGACCGGCTCGGCCGGGTCTGTCGCCGCCGGGTCGACCTCGACCGTCGAGTTCACGGTGACGAACACCGGCGAGGCGCCGATGCGTGACGCTGTCGTCCGACTGAACGCGGACTCACCGTTCGAGACGGACGACGACACCGCCTACGTCGGTGACCTCGCGCCCGGCGAGACGGCGACGGTCCGGTTCACCGTGAGCGCGGACGGCGCGGCGACGCCGAAGGCGTACGCCCTCGACACGACGGTCGCGTTCGACAACGCGTTCGGCCGCCGGGTGGTGACCGACATCGAGTCGACCGAGATCCGGGTCGAGGCGGGCGGCGGCGGGCCGCTCGCGGCCCTGCTCGACCTCCTCGGGCTGTGATCCGCGACGGACTGGAGCGGACCGGACGCTGGTCCGCGAGCCACCGGCGCGCGGTGGTCGTCGCCGTGGTCGTCCTCGCGGTCGTCTCGGGCGGCGTCGCGGCGACGAGCCTCCAGATGAGCATGGGGATGAGCCTGTACGTCGACGACGACTCGGCCGTCTCCGAGAACTGGGAGGAGCTGAAGACGGACCACGACACCGGCAACGCGGTGTTCGTCGTCCTGAGCTCCGACGCGCTCTACGACCCCGAGACGGTTCGGGCGATCGACCGGCTCGACCGGCGGTACAGCGGTATCGACGACGTCTCCGGGGTGACGAGCCTCGCGGACGTGGTGCGACTCGGCGCCGACGGACGGATTCCCGAGACCGAGAGCGGCGTCCGGCGCGCGGTCGAGCGCGTGCACGAGCGTCCGGGCGGCGAGCGGCTGGTGGCGCAGGTCGTCCCGGAGTCGGGGACGACCGTCGTTGTCGCGAGCTACGGCGAGGTCGACCGGTTCGACCGCGGAGCGTTCCTGCCCGTGCGCGGCTCCGACGTGGTCTACGGCGAGGTCCAAGAGGAGACCGACGCGGCCGAGCTTCCGCCGGGGACGGGCGTGACGATCACGGGCCAGCCCGTCTTCGAGAACGCCGCCTTCGGACTGATGCTGCCCGAGATGATCGGGTTGTTCGCGGGCGCGTTCGCGCTCATCTTCGCCGTCGTCTACCTCGTGATGCGCGGACGCCTCGCCCGCGGGCGGGAGGTGGCGCTCCCGCTCGGCGTTGCCCTGCTCTCGTTGGTCTACATGGCCGGCGCGATGGGCGTCCTCGGCTACTCGTTCAACGCCATCATGCTCGGCGTGATGCCGGTGGCGCTGGGGCTGGGGATCGACTACGGCCTCCAGATCCAGACGCGCTACGCCGAGGCGCGCGAGGCCGGCGAGTCGCCGCTCGACGCGGCCGGCCTCGCCAGCCGGACGACCGGGCGGGCGCTCCTCATCGCGATGGGCACCACCGTCGTCGGACTCGGCTCCCTGCTCGTCTCGCCCGTCCCCCCGGTCCGCCAGTTCGGCGTGACGAGCGCCGTCGCCGTCCTCGCGGCGATGACGCTGTCGGTGACGCTCCTGCCCGCCCTGCTCGTGCGGTTCGACGCCGGGCCGCCCCGCTCGGAGGCGGACGCGGCGGCGGGCGACCGCGTCGAGTCGGCGTTCCGCCGGCTGACCGAGCGCGGCACCGCCGGCCACCCCGTGGTCACGCTCCTCTTTGCCCTGCTCGTGGTCTCTGCGGGCGCGTACGCCTACCCGCAGGTCGAGCCGCGACAGGAGATGATGGACTTCTGGCCCCAGGACCTCCAGGCGAAAGACGACCTCGACCGGCTCTCGGAGACCGTCGAGAGCCCGAAGCGGATCTACGTGCTGGTCGAGACGGACCGCGCCTACACGCCCAGGACGTTCCGCGAGGTCGCCGAGTTCCAGCGGCTGATGCTCGCGAACGACCGCGTGAACGGGGTACAGAGCCCCGTCACCGCGGTCCGGCTGGCGAACGGCGGGACGGTCCCGGAGACGGAGAGCGAACTCGACGCCGTGCTCGCGACCCAGGCCGGGACGGGGCCGACGGCGGTCGAGGACCCCGACCGGCACCCGTCGCGGCTCGTGCTGGCCTTCGCCGTCGACGACGTGGAGGGCGAGGCGATCCGCACCCTGATCGAGGAGTTCGAAGGTAACGCCGGCCTCACCCTCCGCTCGGCCGACGAGGTGCGGGTGACGGGCAAGCCCGTCCTCAACCGGACGGTCATCGAGAACGTCACCGCGGGGCTGACGCCGATGACGCTCCTCTCCTTTGCACTCGGCGGGACCTTCCTGGCTCTCGCCTTCCGTTCGCCCCGAACTGCGGCGGTGCTTGTCGGGAGCGTCGCGGCCACGGCCGCGCTCGCCGTCGCCGGCCTGATGTACGCCTTCGGCATCCCGTGGAACCCCCTGACGATCACGATGTCCTCGATCGCACTCGGGGTCGGCGTGGACTACGGAGTCCACGTGTTCGAGCGGTACGCAGAGGAGGTCGAGCGCGGCGCGAGCGACCGCGAGGCCGCCGCGACGGCGGTGGCGAAGCTCGCCCGGCCCGTGCTTGGCTCCAGTCTCACCACCATCTTCGGGTTCGGGGTCCTCATGATCTCGCGGTTCCCCGTCCTCGCGAACTTCGGGAAGGTGACCGTCTTCGCCATCGGGCTCTCGCTCGCCGGCGCCTTCCTCGTCCTGCCGGCGGCGCTTGTCCTCGTCCCCGGACTCGCGGGCGGCGAGAGCGAGCCGACTGCCGACGCCCCCGCGGTCGACACAGTTTAGTGAGTATAGCACAATACTCTGGTTGATGTCCACAGAACGCTTCGTCCGGCGTCTCGCCGGGACCGTCGTCCTCGTCTCGCTCGCGCTCGGGTCGTTCGTCGACCCGCTCGGCTACCTCCTCGCCGCGTTCGTCGGCGTGAACCTGATCCAGAGCACGTTCACCGGGGTCTGCCCCGCCGAAACGGCCTACGAACGGGTGATCGCGGCAGACTGACCGGCGGCGTCGGGTTGCGAGGAGCCGCCCGCTGATATTGCACATACTGCGCAAGATTATTGTCGCCACGGGCCGTAGCCGACGGTGATGAGCGACGACGCGACGGACCGAGAGCAGATCCGCGAGCGGAAGATGGCCGAGCTACGCGAGCAGCTCGGCGGCGACGGCGCGGGCGCGACGGGCGACGCCGCGGCCCGCGACGAGCCGGTTCACGTCGACGGACAGGGCGACCTCGACCAGCTCGTCGGCGAGGGCGGCGTGGTGCTCGTCGACTTCTACGCCGACTGGTGTGGCCCGTGCAAGATGCTGGAGCCGACCGTCGAGACGCTCGCGCGCGAGACGCCCGCGACGGTGGCGAAGGTGGACGTGGACGCGAACCAGGCCCTCGCCGCCCAGTTCGGCGTCCGGGGCGTCCCGACGCTCGTCCTGTTCGCCGGCGGCGAGCAGGTCGAGCAGGTGAGCGGCGTGCGCGGCGAGGCGGAGCTCCGATCCCTGATCGAGCGGTACGCCTGACCGCGCTCAGCGCGGGAGCCGTGCGCCCTGGGTCGGCTGGTGGGCCGCCGCGAACGAGACGAACGCGTCGAACACCCGGGCCGCCGGTTCGGCCGCGGCGACCCGCTCGTCGGTGATCCCGTCGAGGACGCGCTCGATCCGGTCGGCGGGGAGGTCCTTTTTGTCGACGACCCACTCCGCCGTCTGGCGGTCGTACTCCGGGTGGAACTGGACGCCGTGGGTCGCACCGAGCCGGAACGCCTGGACCCCGAACTCGTTGCGCGCGGTCGTGACCGCGCCGGGCGGGAGCTCCGCGACCCGGTCGTGGTGCGTCTCGAAGGCCGTGAACGTCTCCGGAAGCCCGTCGAGCAGCCGGGACTCCCCGACGCGCCGGACCGTCCGGTAGCCGAGTTCGTGGTCGCCGACGTCGACGACCCGTCCCCCGAGCGCCTGCGCGAGGAACTGGTGGCCCCAACAGATCCCGAGGAGGGGGGTGTCCGCGGCGTGGGCGCGACGGGCCCACTCGGTGGCCTCGTGGATCCAGTCCCGGTCCTCGTAGACGGACGTCTGCGAGCCGCTGATCACGGCTCCGTCGTACCTCCACGCGCCGGTCGAGACCGCGGGCGGGCGGTCTCCGTCCGGAAGCTTGTAGACGTCCAGGTCGGCGTCGACCTCCCGCCGAACGTTCCGTTCTGCGGGCGTGTCGCCGACCGACGCGTCGAGCAGGGCGATCTGTGGCTCCATACTGGCACGTCGGAGCTCCGGGCGCAATAGTATTGTGTTATTTTTGCAAGTCTATCTGCCACGGAGCGTTGTCGCACGCCGACCGAAGGCTCAGGCCCGGCCGCGCCCGACTGCGACCGTGGAGACGCGCCACGCGGTCCTCGCGCTGACGCTCCTCGTGACGGCGGTGGTGGCCGTCCGTGGCGCCGTCGCCGTCGCCGCCGGCGACGTGGGTGTCGTCGCGCGCTACGCCGTCGTGGGTGGGGTCGTCCTCGCCTTCGGGGTCGGCCTCGCCCGTCACTGGGACTCGATCGGGTGAGTCGGCGCGCGAGGGAGCCGGGATCGGTCTGTCGATGGTGGCCCCGGGGGGTCCCGACCGGCCGTGGCGCCGGCGGCTTCCCGCTCGGACGCGCCGTTGCCGTGCGGTCAGACCAACTCGCCGACCGCGTCTCGGAGCGTCTGTCCCCGACCCACGACGTCGCGGCGGTAGTGCACGTAGACGGCGCCGAGCGGCGGCTGGATCACGTACGCGAGGGCGATCGGCAGCACGGCCTCGGTGGGCACGGTCGGGGTGGCGACGACGACCGCGACGGCGATAGAGAGGTTGCGCATGCTGGTCGCGTACACCAGCGCGACGGCCCGCTCGGTGTCGAGCAGGAGACGCCCGAGCCCGGCGCCGACCCCGAGGATCGCGGCGTAGAACGCCACCAGCGGGAGGATCGTGCTCGCAGAGGTCAGCGGGTCGGCGAGGATCTGCGTCGAGCGCATCGTCATCGCGACGAAGACGATCAGCATCACCCCGAACGAGCTGAGTCCGCCGAACAGCGGCTTCATCCGTTCGAACCCCTCGGGGCCGGACCGGCGGAGCAGGCCCCGACGGGTGAGGGTCCCGGCGACCATCGGGACGACGACGACCGTCGCGAGCTGTCGGTACAGCCTCGTCGGGTCGAAGCTGACTGTCGCCGGCACGAGGGCCGAGAGGTAGACCGGCAGGACCGCGACGGCGACGAGGAGGTTGACCGCCATCGCGACGAGCGCGCTCTCCAAGTCGCCGTCGGCCAGCCCGGTCCACGCCGCGGTCATCCCCGAGGTCGGGATGAGCGCGATGAAGTAGAGCCCGACCGCGTACTCGGCGCTCCCGCCGAAGAAGACCCGCGAGAGCCCGACCGCGAGCAGCGGCGCGACGCCGAAGTTCACGAGCAGGCTGAGCCCAACCGGCAGCGCGTGTCCCCGGACGTTCAGCACCTCCCGCAGGTCGATGTTGATCATCATCGGGTAGATCATCAGGAAGACGATCGGAACGACGGCGCCGCGCAGGAGCGTCTTCGTCCCGGGGCTGGCGACCTGCCCGAACGCCAGGCCGGCGGCCAACGACCCGACGACGACGTAGATCAGGTTCGACTTGAGCGACCGGAGGAAGCGTCGGATCATCGGTTCGTGGCGCGGCCGGGACTGGGCGGTCTGCGGGCGACGCGCGTGACGAGGTGAGGTGGCACGTGCGGAGATTGTGCTAACTAAACAAGACCGATCGGTCGGCGAGCGCCAACCGGCGGCGCGACCTGTCGTGGGGCGCCGGCGGACGAGCCCGCTTGTCGCACGCCAGATCAAGCCCTATGCGGCGTTGACTACAACCCGAGTCCATGACCCAGCGACCGGACGCGCGGCCGGGTGAGGCGGCATGATCGACCCGGTCCTCGGCAGTCGCCTCCAGTTCGCCGTCACGACCATCGTCCACATCGTCTTCCCGGTGGTGAGTATGGGACTCGCGCCGTTCCTCGTCTACTTCACCTGGAAGGAGGTCCGCGGCGGTGCGCCCGTCTACGAGCAGCTACGACGGTTCTGGACGAAGGTGTTCGCCGTCAGCTTCGTTGTCGGGACCGTGACGGGCATCGTCCTCGAGTTCGAGTTCGGGACGAACTTCGCGGCGTTCGCGACGGCCGCAGGCGAGCTGTTCGGCGGCCCCCTGGCGGTCGAGGGGATGATGGCGTTCATGCTCGAGGCCACCTTCCTCGGCGTCTTCGTCTTCGGCCGCGACCGGGTCGGGGACCGGCTCTACGTCGTCTCTAGTCTCGCCGTCGCCGCCGGAACGTGGCTCTCCGCGGTCTGGATCCTGATCGCCAACTCGTGGATGCAGACGCCGCGGGGCTACGAACTCGTGACCGAGAACGGCCAGCAGGTCGTCCACCTCGTCGACCCGGTCGCGGCCTACCTCAACCCGCGGTTCGGGTTCATGTACGTCCACATGCAGAACGCGGCGGTCGAGTCCGTCGCCCTGCTGATGGCCGGGATCGCCGCCTACCACCTCTACACCCACCACGTCAGGGGGAAGGAAGTCGAGGCGATCGACTTCTGGGAGACGACGCTCAAGATCGCGCTCGTCGCGCTCCTGATCACCGCGCCGCTCCAGGTCGTCCACGGCGACCTCTACGGCCGCCACGTCGCCGAAACCCAGCCACAGAAGTTCGCGGCGATGGAGGCGGTCTGGGAGACCGACTCCTACGTCCCCGAGTATCTGGTCGCCGTCCCGACCGACCTCGACGACCTGACTAACCCGCGCGCGAAGGAGCTGTTCGGGATCGGTATCCCCGGCGGCGCCTCGTGGCTCGCCAGCGGGGGCGATCCAGAGGCAGAGATACGCGGGCTGAACTCCTTCGACTCGCAGCCCCCGCCCGTGGCGGTCGTCTTCTGGGCCTTCCGCGCGATGGTCGGGATGGGCTTCTGGTTCGTCCTCCTGGCGTTCTGGGGCGGCTACCGCTGGCTCACGGGCGACCTCCGCGAGGACGACCTGCTCCACAAGGCGCTGATGGGGTCGACGCTGCTCGGGGTCGTCGCCGTCGAACTCGGCTGGATCGTCACGGAGGTCGGCCGTCAGCCGTGGGTGATCCAGGGCGTGATGAAGACGAGCGCGGGCGTCTCGCCCGGGCTCACGGGCACCGAGGCCGCGATCACGCTCGCGGGGTTCGTGCTGGTCTACGCGGCCCTGCTCGCGCTCTACGGCTACGTCGTCGTCCGGATCGTCCGCGCCGGCCCGCCAGGCCACGACGAACTGCGGACGACGGCGACGCCGAGTCCGGCGCCGGCGCCCGACGTCACGGTGGCCGACGATGACTGACCTCGGCGGGCTCGCGGCCGGGCCGCTGTTCGGGCTGCCCCTCGCGGAGCTGTGGTTCGCGCTCGTGTTCGCGATGCTCGGGACATTCCTCTTTCTCGACGGGTTCGACTTCGGCGCCGGGGCGCTGTTCGCGACCCGGGACGACCCGGGCGAGCGCGAGACGATCCTCGCCGCGATCGGCCCGTTCTGGGACGGCAACGAGGTGTGGCTGGTCGTCTTCGGCGGCTCGCTGTTCGCCGCCTTCCCGCCGGTGTACGCCGCGCTGTTCAGCCGCCACTACCTGCTGCTGTTTGCCGTCCTCGGCGCGCTGATCCTCCGTGGGCTCGCGCCCGAAATGTACGAACAGCGCCACGACGCGGCGTGGCAACGGTGGTGGGGGCGGTCGTTCGTCGCCGGGAGCGTCCTCGCGCCGTTTCTGCTCGGCGCGTTCGCCGGCAACTGGGTCGCCGGGAGCGCCCGCTCGGCCACGCTCGTCGGGGTCGCCGTCGGGCTCACGCTGGTTGCGCTCACGGTCGTCTCGGGGACCGCGTTCCTGCGCGTGAAAACGCGTGGCCCGCTCCGGGGAGCGGTCCGGCGCTACGGCGAGGTCGCGGTCGTCGTCTACCTCGTCGGCGTTCTCGCGTCACTCGGCGCGGTCGTCAGCGCGCGTCCGGCGGCGCTCGCGGCTGTGACCGGCCCCGTCGTTCTCGGCCTGGTTGTCGTCTCCGTGGTACTCGCGGGCGTGTACGTGGTCGCGCTACGGCGCGACAGCGACCACGTCGCGCTGGCGACGGGCGCGGCGCTGACCTACGGCCTTGTCGCCGTCGTCGGGCTGGTGCTGTTCCCGACGGTCGACCCGGTGACCGGGCTGACCGTCCGCGAGGCGGTCGTCTCGACGCTCCCGCTGAACCTGATGTCCGTCGGAGCCGCCCTCCTGTTGCCGCTCGTGGCGACGTACTTCGTCGTCCTCTACTCGGCGTTCGAGGGACCCGCAGAGCCGTCGGAGACGTACTGATGGCCGCCGGGTTCCCGCTGTCGCGCGCGCTCGTGACGTGGGCAGAACTGCTCGTCGTCGGCTTCGCCGGGTCGGCGCTCGGTGGGGCGACGAGCGGACCGCCGCAGCTGGTCGTCTACCTCGCGACGACGCTCGTCTCCGTCCTCGTCCTCTTCCACAACGTCGACCGCCTCGTCGCGGAGCGCGGTTAGCCCGGGGGACCGCCGGCGGACCCGTCGCCGCGTCCCCGCAATCCGATCGCCGCGAGCAGCGCCGCGGGCGGGAGAAAGAGCAGCGAGCCGAGCGCGGTCACCACGTCACCCGCCGCGAGCGACGCGCCGCCGACGACGACGGCGAGCGCGAGGAGGGCAACGGCGCCGAGACAGTACCGACAGTCGGGGTCGCCCGGTCCGAGCCGGGCGAGCAGAGCGCGCACGCGCACGGACGAACTCACGGCTCGGTGGCCCTACCGTCTCGGTTGCCACACGCCAACCGTCCGGCGGGCGACCGCAACCGACAGGGCCGCCCGGGCAGTAGCACCTCCGTGTACGAGTTCCGCTTCACGGTGCGGCGCGCGGAGGGGGTCGACCCCGTGCTCGACGAACACGGGTCGGTGCGGTCGGAGGCGACCTACGCCTGCCTCTCCCGGGACCGGATGTGGCGACTGGAGTCGGTGACGGGCGATCCGGGCGCGCTCGACGACGTCGAGGACCTGCTGGTCGACCCGACGGCCGACCGCGAGGGGCTCAGCGACCGCGGCTGCGGGGCGACACGGACCCACAGCGTGCTGACCGACGAGCCGCGCCGCCGGGTCGTGTTCACCCACTTCGCGGACGCCCACCGGTGCGACGCGGTACCCCTGCTCGCCGTCGCCTACGCGCCGACGGGGATGCTCGCCGAGGCGACCCGCGAGAGCCGGGCGACGCGCTGGCGGCTGCTCTTCCAGGACGACCGGAAGGTCGGGATGCTGTACGACACCCTGACCGGCCGGCTCGGCGACGGGCGCGAGTTCGCGTTCGAGCGTCTCGGCGAGACGTCGGGGTGGCGGACCGACCTGCTCTCGCCGCGGACGCTCCCGGCGGAGCAACGCGAGACGCTCGAACTCGCCGCGGAGCAGGGCTACTTCGAGACGCCCCGGGAGACGACGCTCGACGACCTCGCGGCCGAACTCGACACGCCACGCTCGACGGTGTCATACCGCCTCCGGCGCGCGACCGCGGCGCTCGTCGAAGAGTTCGTCGGCTCTTAGAGCGACCGGACGGCCGTCGCACCGACGAGCGCGCAGAGTCCAACGCCCGCGCCGAGGACCGCGGTGCCCCGCGACGCGCCGAGTTCGGCGACCCAGAGGCCCGCGCCGCCGGCGAGGTACGCGGCCGCGACGACACCGACGACGGCCCGCCAGCGCGCGCGAGAGACGACGCCCGACTCGGCGAGGAGGCCGGCGAGGCTCCACCCGAACAGCAGGAGCCCCGCGACCGCGACACTCGGCACGCCGAGGACGAGGCCGACCTCACTCCCCGCGAAGCCGACGGCGACGAAGACGTGGTGGACGCCCGACGCCCGCGCCCCGAGCGTCCGTGCGGACCCCATCAGTCGCCACCCGCGTCGGCGTCGGTCGGGTCCGCGCCCTCGCTCTCGCCACCGTCCGCCAGCACCGCCCGCTCACGGAGCCGGGCCCACTCGTTCGTGTACTGGTTCGACGCCGCGAGGTCCCACGGGTCCGGGTCCGTGACCCGGTCGCCCTCCAGCCACGACTGGACGACGTTCCACGCGAACACGACCTGTCCGGCTGCCAGTACCAGCGCACCGAAGGTGGCGACTTGGTGCATGTCCGCGAACTGCGGGAGGTACGTCGCGTAGCGCCGGGGCATCCCGCCGTAGCCGAGCAGGACCATCGCGAGGAACGTGACGTTCGTCCCGACGAGCGTGAGCCAGAAGTGCCAGCGCGCGAGCGTCCGCTGATACATCCGACCGGTGAACAGCGGGAACCAGTAGTAGACGCCCGCGAACACAGCGAAGCCGAGACCACCCATCAGCAGGTAGTGGAAGTGGCCGACGACGTAGTACGTGTCGTGGAGCACGAGGTCGATGGGGATGGAGGCGAGGAACACCCCGGTGACGCCGCCGACGACGAAGTTCGAGAGGAACCCGATGCAGAACAGCATCGGCGCAGTCAGGCGAAGCTTGCCGTTCCACATCGTCGTGATCCAGTTGAACGTCTTCACCGCGCTGGGAACGGCGATGGCGAGCGTAACGGCCATGAAGCTCCCGCGCAGGCGCGGATCCAGTCCTGTCGAGAACATGTGGTGCGCCCACACGCCGAAGCTCAGCACGCCGATGGCGAGCGTCGAGTAGACGACGAACTTGAACCCGAACAGCCGCCGGCCCGAGAACCGCGGCAGGATCAGGCTGATGATCCCCATCGCGGGCAGGATCAGGATGTAGACCTCGGGGTGGCCCCAGAACCAGAACAGGTGTTGCCAGAGGATCGGCGACCCGCCGTTGATGAAGAAGGCGGTACCGAGGTTTCGGTCTGCAAGCAGCATGAGCATCGCCGACCCGAGCAGGGGAAACGCAAACAGGATCTGGCCTGACTGGACCAGCACCGTCCACGAGAAGATGTCGAGGTTCGCCCAAGAGACACCCTCGCCACGCTGGGTAAGGATGGTCACGATGAAGTTGATCGCACCCATCGTCGCCCCGAGGCCGGTGAGATGAAGACCGAGGAGCATCATGTCTACGCCGGCGTTTGCCTGGTTGCCTGCGCCGATCCCACCCGACAGCGGCGGGTAGAACGTCCACCCGGTCTGGGCCGGGATCAGTCCGTCTATCGGGAGGAACCCGGCGAACACGAGGACGGTACCGAACGGAAGGAGCCAGAACGCAATCGCGTTGATCCGCGGAAACGCCATGTCGTCGGCGTCGATGATCAGCGGGATCAGGTAGTTGCCGAAGGCGGCGAGGACGGGCGTGCCGAACAGGAGCAGCATCGTGACGCCATGAGTGGTCAGTAACGAGTTGTAGAACGTCTGCGCCAGGAGGTCCGCCTCGGGCGTGATCAGTTCGATCCGCATCACCACCGCCGCGACGCCAGCCCACGCGAACATCAGCATCGAGTAGGCGCCGTACAACATCCCGATGTCTTTGTGGTCGACCGTCGTCAGCCACCGCACCACCCCTGTCGGCTTCTCACGGTGCTGCCGGTCTGTCCCGGTCGCGCCGCCGCCCGCCGGCGACCCGACCGACCGCCAGTTCTCGACGCGCGCGAGCCACGCCGCGACGACGACCAGCAAGAGCCCCATCGCGGCGGTCAGCACCACCTGCCCGGAGAGTTGCATACACCCCCATTACTGCGGGTTGGAGACTTGTGGGTTGAGTCGGCGTGCGACAACCAGAGCGACGTTGTCGTGCGACAAGCGCCAGGTTATTCTCGGCTGCCGGCGAGGTCGAAGGGTAGCCGACCGATGCCACTCGAACGCGTGACCGTCGGGGTCGTCGTCCTGCTCCTCGCGCTGAGCCCCGCGTTCGTCCTCGACACCGGCGGGCGCGCGGAGCCGGCGCCGTTCGACGACCTCGTGACCGTCGGCGAGACGGAGGCCGCGGTGAGCGCCGTCGAGGCGGCGGGGGGGACGATTCCCCGGGCGCAGGTGCGGTACGCGCGCTTCGAGTTCGCCGTCGGCTACTACGGCGTCGAGAGCCTCGTGTCCCGTCTCGAACGCCCCGACCACCGGCGCCGGTACGGCCGCGCGCTGAGCGTCCACGTCACCGACGCGGGGGCGAACGCCCGGGTCGGCGAGGACGGAATCCTGCGGACCGACGGGCCGCGGCGGTGGGTCCGGGCGGAGTCCGCCCACTTCGTCGTCGGGAGCGAGGCACGGACGCCTGCCGGCCCGGCCGTGGTGCCGTTCGCCGCGCGCGCCGACGCCGAGCGGTTCGCCCGGGATCACGGCGGCCGGGTGGTGGGGTGGGCGGAGCTGCGCGAGACGGCGACCGGGACGGTCGGACGGTCGACGGCGGCGTGGCGCGAGACTGTCGCGGCGCGGTCCGAGCGGGCCGACCGAACCGCCGCGGCGGCGGGGCCACACCGCGACCGGCCCGTCGCCGCGACGGTGGCGCCCGGCGAGTCGGTCGCCGCCGCGGTCGCGCGCGCGCCGCCGAACACGACGGTCCGGCTCGAGCCGGGCGTCCACCGGGTCGCCGACCTCGTCGTCGAGAAGCCGCTGACCCTCCGCGGTGCCGGACGCGCGACCGTCCTCCGCGGCGACGGGAACGGGACCGCCGTCGAGTTCCGCGCCGACCGCTCGGTACTCGCCGACCTCCGGGTCGCCGGCGTCGGCGAGCGGACGACCGGAAACCTCTCTGGGGTCGAGGGCTGGGAGGAGCGGGTGCGGCTCGCCTACGCCACGGCGGACGCCGGCGTCCGGTTCGTCCGGGCGAACCGCTCGCTCGTCGCCGACGTCGGCGTCCGCACCGGGACGAACGGCGTCGTCTTCGTCGACAGTCCCGGCGGAGTCGTCCGCGAGACGCGGATCGTCGGCGAGCGGCCGGCGATCGAGGGCTACATGAGCGTGCTGGCGTTCCGCTCCCGGATCGTCGTCCAGAACACGACGGTGTACGGCGGCCGCGACGGCGTCTACACCCACCGGTCGCACGGCACGGTCGTCCGGGACAGCCAGATGCGCGAGGTCCGGTTCGGCGTCCACACGATGTACACCTCCCGGGCGCTGGTGCAGAACGTCACCGTCTCCGGGGCGGACGTCGGCGTCGTCGTGATGACCCGCCCGACCGGTAACGCCGTCGTCGACGTCGTCGCCACTGACGCCGACATCGGGATTAGCCTCGCCGGGAGCCGGTCGTTCGTCGCCGACAGCGTCGTCTACGGCGCCGACACGGGGCTCCAGACGGCGACGACCGGGAGCCGCTACGTCGGGAACCTGCTCGCGCACAACCAGCTCGGCGCCCGCGCCGGCGCGCTCCTCCCGACCAACCGGGTTCACGGCAACGCCTTCGTCGACAACCGACGCCACGCGGTCGACTCCCCGCCCGGGTCGCTCCGGGTCTGGACCGGCAACTACTGGACCGGCGCGCCGGGCGTCGACCGCGACGGAGACGGCGCGCTCGACCGCGCGTTCCGGCCCACGGGGACGGCCGACGGCCCCGCCAGCCGGGTCGCTGGAGGCCCAGTGCTGGCCCGTGCGCCCGCCGTTGCGCTCCTCCGGGGAACGCGCGCGACGCTCCCGGGGTTCCGCCGGCCGGGCGTCCTCGACCCCGCGCCGCTGGCCGCCCCGCCGTCGCCGCCCGGCCCCCGGCTCGCGGCGGCCCGCGGCCGGGTCGAGCGGCTCCCGGGGGCGCCAGCCCGGGTCGTCCCGCCGCTCACGAATCGGACGGAGGGTGCGGCGTGACCGACGAGCCGGTCCTCCGGGTGGTCGGCGTCGAGCGGCGCTTCGGCGACCTGCAGGTGCTCGACGGGGTCGACCTCGCCGTCGACGCCGGCACGGTGGTCGCGGTCGTCGGCCCGAACGGCGCGGGCAAGACGACGCTCCTCCGGACCGTCGCCGGGCTCGTCCCCCCGGACGCCGGCGAGATACACGTCGCGGACGGCGCGGGCGGCCGGCGGGCGGCGTACCTCCCGCAGTCGCCGCGGTTCCGCGAGGAGGCGACCGTCGCGGAGACGCTGTCGTGGTACGCCTCGCTCGTCGACGGCGAGGCGGCGCCGGAGGCGGCGACGGAGCGCGTCGGCCTCGGCGTCGTCGCCGACCGGCGGGTCGGGGCGCTCTCCGGAGGAATGGTCCGCCTGCTCGGGCTCGCGCAGGCGCTGCTCGGCGACCCGCCGGTCGCCGTGCTCGACGAGCCGACGAGCGGGCTGGACCCCGCGATGACCGACCACGTGGCGGGGGTGGTCGGCGACGTCGCCGCCGGCCGGGCGGTCCTCCTCGCGACCCACGACCCGGCGCTCGCGCGCGTCGCCGACCGCGTGGCCGTGCTCGACGGCGGGGCGATCGTCGCCGACGACGCGCCCGACGCGCTCCGCGAGACCTACGGCACCGAGACGCTGGCCGAGACGTTCGCGGCGGCCCTCGGGACAGACCCAACGGTCCGTGCCGGCGCCAGGGAGGACGCGCCGTGACCGGGGCGTTCCGCGCGACGGTCCGACGGGAGCTCCGGACCGTCGCGCGGAGCGGCGGCGCGCTCGCGCTCGCCGGCGCCGTCGGGAGTGCGCTCGTCGGGCTGGCGTGGGCGAGCACGAGCACCGCCTACGCGACGACGGTGCTCTCGCTCCTGACGCCGGTCGAACTGCTGGTGCCGGCTCTGACGGCGGCGCTGTGTTATCGGTCGGTGCTCGGGGACCGCGAGCGGGGCGAACTCGCGCTCGTCCGGACCTACCCGGTCCGGCTCCGGACCTACCTCGCGGGCGTCTACGTCGGGCGGGCGACCGCGGTCGTCGTCGCGAGCGTCGTCCCCCTGCTGGTCGCCGCGGCGGTGCCCGCGCTCCGTGGGCCGGAGAGTGCCTTTCTCGCGACGCACGGCGGCCTCGACTCCCCGGTCCTGTTCGCCCGCTTCGTCGTCCTGACGGCGCTGTTCGCGGCGACGATCACGGCGGTCGTCGTCGCGCTCTCCGCCGTCGCCCGGACCGTCCGCCGGGGGGTCGCACTGGCGGCCGCGCTCGTCGTGGTCGTCGTCGTCGGCCTCGACCTCGCCGTCGTCGCCGGGCTCGCGACGGGGCTCCTCCCCGAGGAGGCGCTCGCGGCTGCCCTCGTCGTCGGCCCGAACGGCGCCTACCGGAGCCTCGTGCTCCAGACGGTCGTCGCGCCGGTCGTCACCTCCCCCGTCCGTGCCGGCGCGACCCTCCCCGCGCTCGCGTCGCTCTTCGTCTGGAGCGGCGGAGCCCTGGTCGTCGCGACACGCGCCGCGGCTCGATATGACTGACCATGTCACGAATCACCACCACCACGACCGACGTACCGACGATCGACCGACGCACGCTCCTGTGCGGCCTCGCCGGGGGCGCGGCGACAGCCCTCACCGGCTGTCTCTCCGGCGGTTCGGGGGGAGACTGTACCCACCCGACCGACCCGGACCCGGTCGCGCTCGGGGGCGGCAAGCAGTGCGACGAGTGCGGGATGGTGATAGCACGCCACCCCGGGCCGGTCGGGCAGATCGCGTACTGCGACGCCTCGCCGCAGGACCACGCCAACCCGGCGTGGTTCGACGCGCTCGACCCCTGCCTGTTCGACTACTACTTCGCGAAGCGCGAGGCGGGCTGGGAGCCGACCGCGATCTACGTCACCGACTACTCGACGGTCGAGCCGTCGGTGTCGCGCGCCGACGGGCGACAGGTCGTCGCCGCGTACGTCGGCGCCGACGCCTTCGGTCCCGCCCGCGAGATGACCTACGTCGTCGACTCGGGGGTCGAGGGAGCGATGGGACCGGCGATCGTCCCCTTTTCTGACCGGAGCGACGCGGCGGCGTTCCGCGACAGATACGGCGGCGAGCTCCTCGCGTTCGAGGACATCACGCCCGCCGTGGTGCGGGGGTGACCGGCGCCGCGCTACTCCGGTCCGGCGGCCTCGCCGCCGCGTGGCCTTTGTCTCGCTCGCGCCGCACGGTCCGCGTACTTCGCCTCGAACTCGTCGATGAGCCGGTCCATCAGCGCGTACCACTCGTCAAGCATCTCCTGGAGGTCAGCGGCCACCTCGTCGGCGTCGACCGGATCGTAGACGTGGTAGTAGCCGCCGTCGTCGTAGTTGATCTGTTCGGAGCGGACGAAGCCCGCGTCGACCAGCCGCCGGACCGAGCGGTAGGCCGTCGAGCGCTCGCGGTCGACCGCCTCGGCCACCTCGTCGACGGTCAGCGGGTCGTCCGCCGCGACGAGAACCGAGAACACCTCGCGGTCGAGTCCCTTGAGCCCGTGAAAACACTGGAGCAGGCTCTCACACTGCATGTCGCCGACGAGGTGGTCTCGCACGGACTCTGCCATGCCGGTCAGTAGGGACGGGACGGACAAAAACGTGGCCCGGCGTCACAGGACGTCGCTGACGAACAGCTCGAACAGGATGAAAACGATGGGGAGACGGACGGAGCTCACCAGCCGCGTGACGATCCCGACGGAGTGGGGGGGAGAGCTGGACCCGCTGGTGGTCGCGGAACTCGCGGCGGGCGCGCTGGATCGCCAGTTGGAGCAGCTCTCTCCCGGACGACTGTCTCGTCCGGGCCGTCGGCGTCGGCGGGGACCGCGAGCCGGCGCTCCAGGCCGCGGCGCTCGTCTGCGAGCCACTCGCGTCTGCGTGTCCCTTCGCGGCCGACCAATCGGCGCTCCGTCAGATAGACCGCCGTCCCGGGCGTGAGCCGGAGCGTCATGTCGGCGGTGATCGGGGGGTCGGGCGCCTCGGCCGGCGGGGCCGCGCCGGGCGGCGACAGGTCGAGCCGGTAGCGCCGGCAGACGGTCGCGAACGCGACGTTCGCCTCCGCCAGCGCGAACCCGCGACCGATACAGAGCCGCGGGCCGCCGCCGAACGGCGCGTACGCGAAGTCCGGAGTCGACTCGCGGAGGCCGTCCCACCGGCTCGGGCGGAACGTCTCGGGGTCGTCGAAGAACCGCTCGTCGCGCTGGACCTGCCGGACGCCGAGCCAGACGGGCGCGTCGGCGGGGATTCGGTAGCCGTCGACGGCGACCCGCCGCGTCGTCTCGCGGGGGATCACGTACACCGGGGGGTAGAGCCGGAGCGTCTCGGTCACGACGCGCTCCGCGACCGAGAGGGCGTCGAGGTCGTCGGCCGTCGGGGGCCCGCTCAGCCGGTCGACTTCCGCGTGGAGCCGCTCGCGGACGTCCGGGTGGCGCGCGAGTTCGTAGAGTGCAAAGGAGAGCGCCGACGCCGTGGTGTCGTGGCCGGCGAAGATGAGCGTCACCAGCGGGTCCCGGAGCTCCTCGTCGGTCATCGTCGCCTCGGCGCCCGCCCGCTCGCGGACGGCGACGAGCGTCGAGAGCAGATTGTCAGCGTCGGCCGGGCTGGCGGGCGGGTCCGACGCGGCCTCGTCGAGCAGGTCGGTCGCCACGACCCCGGAGCCGAAGGCGAGCCGGAAGTCGTCGGACTTACCGAACGCGTCCCGGTCGTCGACGAGGGCGCGTTCGAGGTGTGCGGGGTGGGTGAGGTTGTAGACGTCGCCCGGGCCGAGGAGCCTGATCCGCGCGACGTCGTGGTCGGCGAGCGCCCGGTCCCGGAAGCCGAGCACGTCCGGCATCGTCCGGACCGTGTGCGTCAGGGGGTGGCCGACGGCCGAGGGGTACGGCGGGAGCGGCGCGTCCTCGGCGGCACCGCTCGCCCGTGCCGACGCGTCGTCGGAGCCCATCGACCCCGTGGTGTCGGCGGCGCTACATGAGCGTGACCGGCGAGGGGTCGCCCCGCGCCGGCCTCCATCGCGCGCGTCGAGCCCACACCGGGGCGTCCCGTGCTCAGTCGGCCGTCGCCGCCTCGCCGCCGTCGTTCCCGACCTCGACCCGGCCCGGGAGCTCCCGCTTCGACGCCGGACTGATGGTGATCCCGGCGGCGTCGAGACGCGCCTTGGCGGCGCGGGCGTACGCCGAGCGGATCTCGAACTGGTTTCGCGTCCGGGGGTTCTCGACCCAGTAATGAACCGCCAGCACCACCGCGTCGCCGCCGAACTCGTCGACGTAGGCGTTCGGCGACGGCTCGGCCGCGATCCCGTCCACGTCGCCGGCCGCGTCGCGGAGACCCGCGAGCGCCGCCTCGACCTCGTCTTCGTAGGCGACGTCGACCCGCTCGACGACGCGGGTGCGCCCGTGACCGTACGGGCGGGCGACGGCCTGGCTCGTGAGGTGCGTGTTCGGCACGGTGACGAGCGTCCCGTCCGGCGTCTGGACCCGCGTGACCCGGAGCGTGATAGAGCGCACCACCCCCTCGCCCTCGTCCCACTCGATGTAGTTTCCGACGTTGAACTCGGGGTCCGCGACGAGGACGACGCCGCTGACCAGCGACCCGATCACCGTCTGTCCGGCGACGCCGACAGCGAGCGTCCCCGCGGCGACGACGAGCGCGGAGTCGCTCACGAACCCGCCGTAGCCCGCCGCCCCCGCGCCGACGAAGACGGCGAGAACGACGACGAACAGCCGGAGGTACCGCGACACCGCCTCCACGAGCGTCGCGTTGTTCTGGTTCCGGGCGCGGAGCCCCCGCGCCAGCAGCGGTTCGACGACGACCCGACCGACGAGGACGACGAGCACGAACCCGGCGAGGAACCACCCCACCCGGAGGAGCGACGGCAGGAGGTCGGGGATCTCCGCCGGACCGACGGGCCCGGGCGTCGTCTGTGCCACGACGGCGAAGGACAGCGCCATGGGCCGCGTTGCCACGCAGCACACAAATGTCCGGGGAGGGCGAGCGGAGCCGTCGACCGACGGGACGAGCGTCTCGTCGTGTCGGAACGAACGGGGGGATATATGTGTCGCCTGATCATCAGGGTTGTCTATGAAGAAGCCGCTGCTGGCGACAGACTTCCTCGACCGGGCGCGTCGCTACTACGGAGACCACGAGGCCGTCCTCGCGACGACCGGCGACCGGTACACGTACGACGAACTCGGCGAACGCGCGGACGGGTTCGCGGCCGGCCTGCAGGCGCGTGGCGTCGAGAAGGGCGACCGGGTTGCGGTGCTCGACCCGAACACCCACTACCACCTTGAGGCCGCGTACGGTGCCATCCAGACCGGCGCGGTCCACACGCCCCTGAACTACCGGCTGACGCCCGACGACTTCGCGTACGTCCTGTCGGACGCCGGCGTGACGGCCATCTACGCCGACCACGAGTACGCGGGGAACGTCGAGGCCGTCCGCGACGAGGTGCCGGTCGAGACGTTCGTGACGAACGACCCCGACGCCGTCGACGGCGACTGGGAAGGGTTCGAGGACGTGGTCGGAGGCGGAACAGACTACGACCGCCCGGAGATGAGCGAGGACGAGGTGATCACTATCAACTACACGTCGGGGACGACCGGCGACCCGAAGGGGGTCTGCCGGACCCACCGGACCGAGTCGCTGCACGCCTACCTCGTCTCGCACCACCTGCACCTGACCGACGACGACGTCTACCTCTGGACCCTGCCGATGTTCCACGTCAACGGCTGGGGCCACATCTACGCGGTGACGGGACAGGGCGCGCGCCACGTCTGCACCCGCGGCGTCGACGCCGCGGCGGTGTTCGAGACGGTGGCCGCCGAAGACGTCTCGTACCTCTGTGCGGCGCCGACGGTGCTGAACCGGCTGATGAACTACCACCGCGACCACGACGTGGCGACGACGGGCGCGAACCCGGTGCGGGTCGCCACGGCGGGGTCGGCACCGCCCGAGGCGACGGTCCGAACCGTCGAAGACGAGTTCGGCTGGGAGCTCATGCACGTGTACGGCGCGACGGAGACGGGGCCCCTGGTCACGACCTCAGACGCCCGGCGGTTCTACGACGAGGACTCGCCCGACCGGTTCGGGCTGAAGAAACGCCAGGGGATCGGCTACCTCGGCACCGACGTGCGCGTCGTCGACGAGGACGGCGCGGACGTCCCCCGCGACGACGAGACGGTGGGCGAGGTAGTGGTGCGGGGCAACCAGGTGATGGACAGCTACTGGGAGCGGCCGGAGGCGACCGAGGAGGCGTTCTCCGAGCGGGTCGAGGGGTACTACCACACGGGTGACCTCGCCACCGTCGACGAGAACGGGTCCATCTCGATCCAAGATCGCAAAAAGGACATCATCATCACCGGCGGGGAGAACGTCTCCAGCATCGAACTGGAGGACGTCCTGTTCGACCACGACGCCGTCGCGGACGCCGCCGTCATCCCCGTGCCGAGCGACGAGTGGGGGGAGTCTCCGAAGGCGTTCGTCGTGCCGACGGGCGGGGACCCGGCGAACCCGGGCGTGACCGGCGAGGAACTGATCGCGTTCTGTCGCGAGCGGCTGGCGTCGTTCAAGCTCCCCAGGGAGGTGGAGTTCGTCGACAGCCTCCCGAAGACGGCGACCGGAAAGATCCAGAAGTACGAGCTCCGCCAGCAGGCGTGGGCCGACGAGGACCGGATGGTCGGGGAGGGGTAGTCCGCCCGACAGCGACAAAGTTGGTGTACGAACATGAATAACTATTAGTGGGAGATGTGTGATCGAGAGTAACATGTCGAAGGCCAACAGGCCACTCGACCGTCGTGACGTGCTGAAGCTCGTCGGTGCCGGCGGACTCGCCGGACTCGCCGGCTGTACCGGCGGCGGCGGGGGTGGGAGCAGCGAGTACCCGTCGCTCGGGAACTACCCCGTAGAGGGCGACGAGGTGGTGTTCGGATTCAACGTCCCGCAGTCCGGGTCGTACTCCCAGGAGGGGGCCGACGAACTCCGCGGCTACAACCTCGCGATGGACCACCTGAACAACGGCGGCGGCTGGGTCGACAGCGTCTCCGACCTGTCGGGCAACGGGGTCCTCGACAAGACAGTCACGTCCGTCGAGGGGGACACGGCGACCGACGCCGACCAGGCCCGCCAGGAGGCCCAGCGGATGATAAACCGCGACGACGCGATCATGGTCACCGGCGGGTCGTCCTCGGCGGTCGCCATCGCGGTCCAGGAGCTGTGTCAGGAGGAGAAGGTCATGTTCATGGCCTGTCTCACCCACTCGAACGACACGACCGGCTCGGCGTGTGTCCGGTACTCCTTCCGGGAGATGTTCAACGCCTACATGACCGGGCAGGCGCTCGCGCCCGTGGTCGCCGAGGAGTTCGGCTCGGACCTGAACTTCTACCAGCTGTACGCCGACTACACGTGGGGGTCGACGGTCCAGTCGTCGATGCAACAGTTCCTGGAGGAGGAGGGCTGGACGCAGGCCAACTCCGTGGCGACGCCGCTCGGCACCTCGGACTACTCCTCGTTCCTCGCGGACGTCCCGCGGGACGAGACGGACGCGCTCTTGCTCGTCCACTACGGGCTGGACGCCGCGAACTCGCTGCCACAGGCCATCGAGGCCGGACTCGACGAGGACATGGAGATCATCGTCCCGCTGTACAACCGCCTGATGGCGAACGCGGCCCGGGACTCCATCGGCGGCATCTTCGGCACCGCCGACTGGAACTGGCAGCTCGAGGACGGTCCGTCCCAGAC
The DNA here is from genome assembly GCA_036626375.1 of Haloferacaceae archaeon. Classification (GTDB taxonomy): domain Archaea; phylum Halobacteriota; class Halobacteria; order Halobacteriales; family Haloferacaceae; genus A07HB70. The sequence continues at coordinate 26,810 of JAZKRX010000002.1, read as the reverse complement.
GTTCGTCGAGTCGTTCCAGAACGAGTACGACAAGGTGCCGAGCTACGCCGCGCGGCTGGCGTACGTCCAGGCGCTCCAGTACGCCGCCGCCGTTGAGCGCGCGGGGACGTTCTACCCCCCCGAGGTCATCCGCCAGCTAGAGGGCTACGACTACTCCGGCTTCGGCCTCGGCGACGAGACGATGCGCAGCTGTGACCACCAGGCCCAGCACGACGTCCTCGTCATGCAGGGGCTCTCACAGAGCGACCAGACGGAGAACAGGCGCCTCCAAGTCGTCAGTCAGACCCCCCGCGACGACATCGGCTACGCCTGCGACGCCGGGCCGGCGGCCGAGTGTAGCCTGGGCGAGTACGGCGACGAGTAACGCGCCGGCACAGCCACCAGCCCCGGCCGAGGCCGACTCGCCTCGTACGCCGACAGAGACCGGCGGACCGACCGTTCAGACGGTTGACACTCCACACGTATATTACCAGCCAAACCCGTGATACCGACCACGCCAACGCCACCATGACGAACCCGACCACGCCAACGCCACCATGACACTGCTCGCAGACGTCGTCTCGATACTTCTCAACGGCCTCCAGCAGGGCGCGATATTCGCGCTCCTGGGGATCGGACTGACCATCATCCTCGGGACGATGGAGTTCCTGAACCTCGCTCACGGGGCGCTGTACCTCGTCGGCGCGTACACCGGAATGTACGTCTTCCGCGAGTCGGCACTCAACAGCGGGGTGCTGTTCAGCCTGGGTATCGAGTCGTTCGGCCTCGGCCAGGGCTTTCTCGCGGCGCTGATCGTCGTGCCGCTGGTCGGACTAGCGGTCGGGGCGGTCATGGAACGAACCGTCGCGAAGCCGTTCTACGACCGCCCGGAGACCGACCAGCTGCTCGTCACGTTCGGGCTCGCGCTCATCGTCTCGGAGGTGTTTAAAGCGATGATCGGCGGCGACACCTTCCAGCCGGTGACGCCGAGAACGATCCTCGGCGTGGCCGTCGACGGGCCCGTGACCCTCCCGGTCGTCGGCGCGTTCCCCAAGTGGCGGCTGATCATCGTCGGCATCGCCGTCGGGGTGATCGCCGTGACGTACCTCCTCATCGAGCGGACCGACTTCGGACTGGTCGTCCAGGCCGGCACGCACGACTCGGAGATGGTGCGACTCCTCGGAATCCGGATCGAGCGGTCCTACAGCCTCGTGTTCGCCGTCGGCGCGGCGCTCGCGGCGCTGGCGGGGCTGATCGGCGTCTCGTTCCAGACGGTCAGCCCGCAGATCGGCACAGAACGGGCGCTCATCCCGGCGTTCCTGACCATTGTCGTCGGGGGAGCAGGGTCGGTGCTCGGCGCGATTGTCGGCGGTGTCGTCCTCGGCGTGGTCGTCGCGGGCGTCACCCAGTCGCCGTTCGCCCAGTGGGCCCAGATCGTCCTCTACGCGCTGGTGGCGCTCGTGCTCGTGTTCAAGCCCGAAGGACTCGTCCCCAAAGGCGGGGTGAGCGAGTGAGCGACCGATCCGCCGGCGACGAGACGACCGTCGCCGACGGGGGGCCGGTCGTGGAGCCGACGGTCGCCGACCACTACCGCGCGGTCCGGGGGCGTGACTCCTTTGTCCTCGTCGGGACGGCGGTCGCGCTGCTCGTGTTTCCGTTCGTCCTCGTCGACGTCCTCGGCGTCGTCGCCTCGATCACCGGCGCCTCCGTCGGGGGCTACGAGGGCCTCCCGTCGCTCGTGCTCATCTACGGCATCGTCGTCGTCGGGTTCAACCTCCTGCTGGGCTATCTCGGGCTGCTCTCCTTTGGCCACGCCGCCTTCTTCGGCACGGCCGCGTACGCGGCCGGGCTCGTCAGCGCACAGTTCGGCAGTCCGGTCGTGATGGTGGTCGTCGGAGCGCTGATCGCGGTGCTGATCGCCGTGCCGATCGGGTTCGTCTCGATCCAGCGCTCGGGCGTCTACTTCGCCGTGCTGACGCTCACGTTCGGCCAGATGCTGTACTTCTGGGCGATCGGCCCGGGCGCGTGGCTCACCAACGGCGACAACGGCTTCTCGGAGGTGACACTGAACGGCGTGTTCGGCCTCGGGGTCGTCCCGCTCGGGACCCACGTCCCGTTCCTCGGGACGGTGACGTACGTGCTGATCGCGGCGGTCACGCTGCTGGCGGTGGCGACCGCGAGCCGGATCGTCAACTCGCCGTACGGGCTGATCTTCGAGGCGCTGGGAGAGAACCAGCAGCGCGTCGCGTTCGTCGGCCTCGACGTCGACCGCTACAAGCTGACGGCGTTCGTCATCTCGGCCGTCTTCGCCGGCGTCGGCGGCGCGCTGTTCACCGTCCACGAGGGGTTTATTCACCCCAACTCCTCGCTGTACTGGATCATCTCGGGTGACTTCGTGATCATGACCGTGCTGGGCGGCACCGGTTCGCTGGTCGGGCCGATGCTCGGTGCGCTCCTCTTCGAGTACATCTCGAACGTCGTCTCGGGGATCAGCCTGCCGCTGATCGGGTCGATCGGGTCGCTGTGGCGGCTGGTGCTCGGCGCGGTGTTCGTGCTCGTCGTCTGGGTGTTCCCGCGGGGCATCGCCGGCGCGGTGAAGGATCTCGGCTCCGTGGTCCTCCGCGCCGTCGACGAGAGCGCCGAGGACGAGGAACCCGCCGCGGCCGACGGGGGTGAGCGGTAGTGGCGCTGCTCGAGGTGAACGGGCTGACGAAACAGTTCGGCGGCCTGACGGCGGTCGACGGCGTGAACTTCGGCGTCGAATCCGGCGAGACCCGCGCCGTGATCGGCCCGAACGGCGCCGGGAAGTCGACGCTGATCAACTGTATCACCGGGCTGCTGGAGCCGACCGAGGGCCGCGTCGAGTTCGACGGACAGGACGTGACCGGCCTGCCGCCCCACGAGGCGGTCCAGGCGGGGATGAGCAAGTCGTTCCAGACGGCCTCGCTGTTCCCCGCGATGACCGTCGCGGAGAACGTCGAGATCGCCGCGCTCGCGGCCGAACACGGGTCGTTCTCGCTCGACTTCCTCAAGCGCCGCGACCGGATGGAGGAGGTCCACGCGGTCGTCGACCGGATGCTCTCTGCCGTCGAGCTGCGCGGCGTCCGGGACACCGAGGCCCGGAACCTGCCCTACGGCGACAAGCGCCGCCTCGAGATCGCCGTTGCGCTCGCCTCCGAGCCCGAGATGCTGTTCATGGACGAGCCGACGGCGGGGATGAGCCCAGACGAGACGGCGAACACCGTCGACCTCGTCGAGGAGCTCCAGGACGACCTGGGGCTCACCATCCTCATCGTCGAACACGACATGGAGATCATCTTCCAGATATCGGACCGTATCCTCGTGTTGAACCGTGGCGCCGTGATCGCCGACGGAGCGCCCTCGGCGGTGCAGGGCGACGCGGAGGTCCAGGAGGCGTATCTCGGAGGGGTGGAGCTGTGAGCGCCACAGACGGGGCGTTGCTGTCTGTCGAGAACGTCGACGCCTACTACGGCGAGAGCCACATCCTCCGTGACCTCTCCGTGCGCGTCGAGGAAGGCGAGATCTGTGCGCTGCTGGGACGCAACGGCGCGGGCAAGACAACGACGCTCCGGTCGATCTCTGCGGCACGCCCGCCCGAGGTGCGCGACGGCCGAATCCTGTTCAAGGGCGAAGCGATCACGTCGCTGTCGCCCGAACGGGTGTCGATGCGTGGCATCTCGCTCGTCCCCGAGGAGCGGCGGATCTTCCCGGACCTCACCGTCGCGGAGAACCTCCACCTCGCGGAGGTCTACCGGAACAAGACGAACCTCTTCGGCGGCGAGGCGATCTCCGCCGAACACGACCGGATGTCGATGGCGGAGATCTTCGAGGAGTTCCCCCGGCTCGACGAGCGGCGCACGCAGTCCGCCGGGACGCTCTCGGGCGGCGAACAGCAGATGCTCGCGATCGCCCGCGCGCTCCGGCAGAACACCGACCTGCTGATGCTCGACGAGCCCTACGAGGGGCTGGCGCCGCAGATCATCCAGAACGTCGAGCGCGCCATCGAGCGCATCAGCGACGCCGGAACCACGATCCTGCTGGTCGAGCAGAACGCCGCGGCGGCGATCAAGATCGCCGACCGGGCCTACGTCGTCGACCAGGGTGAGGTCGTCTTCGACGGCACCGCCGACGAGCTCCGGGACGACGAGCAGACCCGCCAGCGGTACCTGGGGGTGTGACCGTGGGCGAGACGAGCAGCACCCTCGACCTCCCGGCGGACCCGGCGTCTGACCCCGAGGGGGTCGTCGACGCCCTCGTCGACGCGGGCGTCCTCGCCGAGACGGAGACGGGAGCGCTCTCCCTGACCGCCGCCTTCGACGCGACCCGGGCCGTCTACCACGACAGCTACGCCGACGAGCCGGACGAGACCGTCCACGAGACGGTCGCGGAGCTGTTCGACGTCGACCCGGACGACGACCGCGCCCGGGCGGTGACGCGCGACGAACTCGTCGCCTTGCTCTCGCTCCGGTCGTTTCTCGACGACCCGCCGTCGCTCGACCGGCTGGCCGCCACGACGAGCGTCGTCGCGGAGGCCACCCCCGTCTCGCCGGTGCCCGACTCGCTGCCGACGGTCGACGACGGCTCGTGGCACGAGTTCGTCGACGGCGGCGACGCCGTCGTGACGGTCTGGAAGCGGAACTGCGAGCCCTGTGACGCCCTGAAGGCCGACCTCGACGCGGTGGTCGCGGAGCTCGACGCCGTCGACGCCGGCGTCTCGGTCGCGGGGCTGGACGGCGAGTCCTGTCCCGACTTCTGTCGGGCGACCGGCGTGAACGCCGCCCCTGCGGTCTGTTGTTTCCGCGACGGAGGCCTCGCCGAGGCGGTGACCGGCCGGCGCTCGCCGGCGGTCTACGCCGAGCTGTTCGACGACGTGTACGGCGCAGACTGACGCACTGCGGACCAGGGCGTCTCCGACGCGGTGTCGGTTCGCGCGACGCGCTCGCCCCGGAGCGCCCGGTCCAGCCACGGCGGGGCCGCGACGCTCGTGCGCCCGACCGCCGTGTACCGAATCCGCCACGCCACCCGGACCGGCGTCCCGTCGACGGTCGCGGCGTACGAGAGCACGAACGACCGGACGAGTCCGTCGGGCGTCACCGACGCCTCAAGGCGCACGTCGCGCGCGTCGGTTCCGACGCCGTACGTCCCGACCGCCCGGTCACCGGAGACGAAGTGTCTGGTGACGCCGTCGGGTTCGCGGGTGGTGACGACCCGCGTCTCCGTCGCGGCGAACAGCCGTGTGAACGTCTCGCCCGGCCCGGCGCGGGTGCCGCCGAACGGCACCGTCTCTGTCCAGTACCGCCACGTCCCGGCGTAGCCGGCCGGCTCGAACGTGTTGTACAGCCGTTCGTCGTCGCGCGCGAGGCGCCGCGCGTAGGTCGTGCCGTTCGACCAGTAGGTGCCGCGGGCCGGCGGGTCGCCGAGAAACACCGGCGCGTCGGGCCCGGCCGTCTCCGCGGTCGCGAGAAACGACCGGTCGGGGCCGAGAGCGACCGTCACCGCGAGGCCGGAGCGGAGCGTACCGTTTGCAGTCCGGACCGTCCGCGAGGCGTTGACGGTGAACGACCGGTTCGCGAGCGCCGCCTCGTGGGCACGGCCGAGGGCGCCGGGCTCGGAGACGCCGGCGCGCGACAGCCCGGGGGGGTAGCGTTGCTCGTCGGGACCGGGCGTCGGCGTCGCCGACGGACCGGAGTCGAGCGCGTCTCCGGGCGGCGTGACGACGTCCACCGCCGCCGCGCCGACGGCGGCGGCGACGAGGAGGAGGACAACGAGGGAGAGAACCGTCCACCGGCGGGACCGCTCCGGCGACGACCCCGGCTCGTGCCCGAGGTGGGTCGCGAGCAACGCGTCGCGCGCGGACGGCGGGACGCCGTAGAGCGCGACGTCGCGCAGGTCGTCGGCGTCGACGACCGGACACCCGGGGTCGCCGGGCGGGTCGCGCAGCGGCGTCACGACGGCGTCCGCGTCGGCCGCGGCGGGCGGCGGGCGGAGACGACGGCGGTTCAGCCGGCCGCGGTCGTGCACCCAGAGCCGCCGTTCGCCGGTGCCGTCGTCGACGACGACCGTGCCGTCGTCGACGCGCGCGTCGTGCTCCCGGGCGCGTTCGACCGCGGCGACGAACGCCGCGACCTCGGCGCGCGAGCGTCGGGCGAGCGCCGCCGCGAACGCCTCCCGGGAGAGCGGTGGCACGGAGCGGTCAGCCGGCCGTGGCCTCGTCGTCGGCGTCGCCCGCGACCAGCACCGACCGGTCGGCGTCGAGGATCACCGCCTGCGTGGTGCTCCCGAACAGCGCCTTGCCCGCCGGCGAGCGCTCGCGGCGCCCGGCGAGGGCGATGAGGTCGGCGTCGACCTCGTCGGCGGTGTCGAGAATCTCCGCCGCGGGGTCGCCGCTCGACTCCGTCAGTTCGACCTCGATGCCCGCCTCCTCGAGCACGCGCGTCGCCTCTCGCACCGACCGCACCTGGGGGGCCGACGCGCCGGAGGGGTTGTCACGGAACGAGTGCAGGAGCCAGACCGTCCGCTCTGCCGGCGGCCCGGGGAGGTCGGCGACCGCCCGTGCGCACGTCCGCGCTCGCTCCTCGTTCTCGTCGATTCCCACAACGATCTTGTACACGACCGGCCGTAGACTCGCCGCCCGATTAGTCCTTTCTCCACACACAGGCATTTGTCGCGGGCAGGCGTGGAGCAGGTATGTCGCTCGACACGGACCGCGTCGAGACGGTCACCGTCGACTCGTACGGCACGCTCGTCGACCCGCGCGCGGCAGACCGGGCGCTCGCGGACCGGGTCGACGAGCCCGAGCCGATCTCGCGGCTCTGGCGCTCGCGCTCGCTCGCGTACACGATGGTCGGGAACTTCGTCGGCTTCTACCAGCCGTTCTACGAGATGAACCGCGACGCGCTCTCGTTCGCGCTGTCGGCCCACGGCGTCGACCTCCCGGCCGACGAGGTCGACGAGATCCTCTCGGTCTACCTCGACCTCGACGCCTTCACGGACGTGCGTCCGGGGGTCGAGCGGCTCCGCGCCGCCGGCTACGAGGTGTGGGTGGTCTCGAACGGCGACCCGCGGATGCTGACGGCGATGGTCGACCACGCGGGGCTCGACGACCTGGTCGCCGGGACGGTCAGCGCCGACGAGGTCCAGACGTTCAAGCCTCACCCGCGGATCTACCGCCACGCCGCCGCGCGGACCGGGACACCCGTCCGGCGCGTCCTCCACGCCGCGGGGCCGGCGTTCGACGTCCTCGGCGCGAAACACGCCGGCGCGCAGGCGGCGTGGGTCGACCGGTACGACGAGCCCTGGGAGTCGTTCGCGGGCGTAGAGCCCGACGCGAGCGTCGGCGGGCTCACGGAGCTCGCGGACGCGCTGGGCGCCTGAGACCGGCGAGGCGTCCGACGGTCAGTCGTCGAGGTCGCGGTCGGCGACGGCCTCGGGGTCGCGGCGCCACGTCGTCTGGTCGTAGAGCCGCTCGATCTCGCCGCCCTGCTGACGGATGGCGACCGCGGTCGAGAAGAGGAACGCACCGGCGAGGACGGTCCCGACGAGCGCGGCCCCACGGCCGGCCGCCGCGGCGCCGGGCGCGACGAGTTCGACGTGTTCCGCGGCGGCGACGGCGGCGAGGGCGAGCAGCGCGGGCAGGAACTGCCGGGTGACGGCGGCGACGCTCGTCCCCTCTGCGGCGCCGACGGTGCCGACCGCGTGGTAGATGGTGAAGAAGGTGGCCGCGAAGAGGCCCGCCACCTCCACTGCCGCGACGACTGTGGGCGCGGCGAACAGATACGTCCCCCACCACGCGACCACGAGCGCCACGACCAGCGCGGGCGCGAGCAGCCGCTCGCGGTCGTCCGGTGCCGCGCCGCCCGCGACCGAGCGGTGGACGGCCCGGACGCCGACGGCACAGAAGAGGAAGAAAAAGAGCGTCGCGCCCCGCCGGAACGGCTCCGCGGCCGCCGTGACGGAGAGTTCGAGGAGCCCCGCGACGCCGTAGACGCCGGCGGCGCCGACCCCGACGGCGAGGTAGCGCCACCGGTCGCGGTACGGCTCGGCGAGCAGTCGGCTCGCGAACGTCCGGAGATACCACAGCAGAGTGAGGCTCGCCGCCGCCACGATCAGATAGCCGAGTGCGAGCGCGGCAGAGAGCGTCGCCGCGGTCTGGAGCGGGAGCATGTGCGGCGCTTGTGCCTCGCGAAATATGTATCCGTTCTTTGTCGACGACCCCCGGACGGGGAGGTATCCTCGCCCGCTGAAATGCCCCGAGCGGGTATTTGGTCGGCCGGTCCAACGTGTGGGTCGTGCTGGGGATATCGCCCGACAACGTCGTCGCCCACGACAGAGGCGTGTCGCCGTCGCTCGACGGCGGGTCGGGGGTCGTCCTCGTCCGTCACCGGCCCGACCCGGCGGTGGCGAGCGAGGGTATCGACCGTCTCCACGTCGTTCGGACCGACGACGACCGCTACCGGGTCGACTACCGCGGCGGCCGGCTCGTCGTCACCGGCGCCGGCGTCGAAGAGCTCGGCGCGGCGCTCCTCGGCGCCGGCGACCGACTGCCGGCGTGGCACCTCGAAGACCCCGAGGCGCGCCCGTGGTGGGTGTCTGACGACGGCGTCGCACGGGCAACCGGGCGCTGTGACTGCTGTGGCGAACGAAGAGACACGAGAGCCCTGTTCGTCCCCGGAGCGGGCCGGGGAGGCGAGGAGCGCGTCTGTCGGGACTGCTGGGCGCGGGTCAGGAACGGCCGGTCGCCCGGGGTCGTCGACCCGGCGACGCGGGTGAAGCGACTCGTGGCCGACCTCGGGGCGGACGACCCGGCGGCGCGCCGGGGCGCCGCCGACGCGCTCCCCGCCGTCGCCGACGCCCACCCGGTGGTCGTGGCCGACGTGATTCCGGCGCTCGCGACCCACGTCGACCACGACGACCCGGCCGTCCGCGGCGCGACGCTCGCGGCGCTCGGAGCCGTGGCCGACGACGCGCCGAACCGGGTGACTCCCGTCGCCGACGCCGCCGTGGCCGCCCTCGACGACCCGAACGACCGCGTCGTCGCGGGCGCCGCGCGCGTCGTCGCGGGCGTGGCGGACGACCGGCCCGACGCGGTTCGGGAGGCGATCCCGGCGCTCGCCGCGCTCCTCGGGTCGGAACGGGTGCCGCCCGCCCCTCTCGTCCGCGGCCTCGACCGGATCGGAGCGGGCTACCCCGCGGCGATCCTGCCGGCGGTCGACGCGCTTCTCGACCAGGCCGCGTCGACGGCCGCGGGCGGCCGAGCCGAGGCGCTGTCGGCGGTCGGTCGCGTCGCCGACGCGCACCCGGGCGCCGTCGAGCCGGCGATTCCGCGGCTGACGGCGCTGTTCGACGCGGACCGGAGCGGCGTGCGCGCGGCCGCGGCGGCGGTGCTCGCCGACGTGGCCGAACACTGCCCGGACGTGGCCGCGCCGGCGGCCGAACGGGTGGCGACGCTCCTCGCCGGCGCCGAGGACGAGTCGGTACACAGCGAGGCGACCGCGGTTCTCGCCGGCCTCGCGCGGACGCATCCGGAACGGGTCCGGGACGCGGGTGCCGTCGAGCCGCTGGTCGGCGCGCTCGCCGCGGGCGGGCCGTGTACGCGCTCGAACGCGGCGTGGATTCTCGGCCAGATCGGCGCCCGCGACGCGCGTGACGCGCTCGCGGCCCGCCGAGCCGACGACCCCGAGGCCGAGGTCCGGGAGGCCGCGTCGTGGGCGCTCGACCGACTCGAAGAGTCGGCGGAGTGACCGGTCCGCCGGCCGCCGACGCGGTGCCGTTCGTCGACCGGGAAGCGCGGGCGCGAGCTACCCCCCGACCAGCCGCTCCAGCTGCTCCGAAGGCACCGCGCCGCGGGCGGCGTGGCCGTCGGCGACGAACGTCGGGACGCCCGTGATCCCCCGTCGCCGGGCCGCGGCGAACTGCTCGCGGACCGTCTCGCGGAGCGTGTCGTCGGAGAGCGCCGACCGGACCTCGTCGGCCGCGACCCCCGCCTCCGCCGCGAGGTCGACGAGCAGGTCGGGGTCGCCGATATCCTCGCCGTCCGCCCAGAGCGCCGCGAAGACCGCCTCGTCGAACGCGAGCCACGTCTCGTAGTCGTGGCGCTCGCGCAGGGCGTACGAGACGACCTGTGCGGGCAGCGAGTCCACGTCGGTCGCGATCTCGAGGGTCATCTCGACGCCGGACTTCTCGGCGAGGCGACGGACGTTCTCTCTCGCCTGCTGGTAGTACGCGTCGTCCTTTCCGTCGTCGACGGCGTGGTCGATGCTCCCGTCGGGGCGGCGCTTCTCCGAGCGCAGGTCGAACGGACGCCAGTCGATCCGGAGGAGCTCGTCGCGCGCCTCCTGGTACCGGGCGAGCGACTCCCTGCCCAGGTAACAGAACGGGCAGACGTAGTCCGAGTAGACGGTGATCGGGTCTGACACGGGCAAAGGGTGGCCGGGAGGCGTGAAAAGCCGCGCGACCCTACGCGCCGTCGACCTCGAACTCCTCGATATCTCGGCCGCGGCGCGCGACACGCTCCGCGACCAGGAGCTTCTCGGTCTTCTCGAGGGTGTCCCAGTCGAGCGCGTCGGGCGGCGTCTCCTCGAAGGCCCGGAACTGCTCGACGACCGCCTCGTTGACGTGGCGCTCGAACGACTCGCAGACGGGGCAGGTCGTCGAGAGGTGCGAGACGTCGAACCTGCGGGTGACGGCGTGGTCGAGACAGGACAGACACCGGTAGGTTCGGTCCTCGCTCACGGGGGATCGCGGGGACCGACAGTGTTGAGCCCTCCGATCAGTTCACCGCGATGGAGTAGACGCGCGTTCTGGCGTCGCGGGGACAGCCCCGCTCCACCACGGCGTCGGCCGCCTCCAGCTTCCGGAGGGCGTCGCAGACGGTCCGGGTCGAGAGCCGGGGGCGCTCGACGGGGTCGCCCTGCGTCAGGTCGTCCTCGCGCCCGAGGACGTAGTGAACGACCGTCGCGCTCGGGGGGAGGTGCCGTTGAAGCGTGGGCCATCGTGGGTCGCCGCGTCGCGCGCGACACAGGGGGAGCCGTCCCGCGACGCCCGCGTCACCAGGACGGTCGACTGCACACACGGCGGAAACGCCCGGTCGATCCGGCGGGTCCACCGGACGATACCGCGCCGATCCCAACACGTATTGGGGGCTGCGTGCTACGTCAGCTACGACGTAGATGGACCTCACAGGCCGCCAACGAGAGATCCTCGCCACGCTGATCGACGGCTACCGGTCGCGAGAGGAGCCGATGACCGCCGACGAGATAGCGGAGCGGCTCGACCGCCACCCGGGGACCGTCCACAACCACATGCAGGTGCTGGGAACGCTGGGGCTGGTCGAGGGGATCACCGGGCCGCGCGGCGGCTACGAGCCGACCGCGGCGGCCACGGATGCGCTCGGGGAGCAGCCGGGCGACGAGGGCGACTCGGTCACCGTTGCTCACGAGTACGAGCGGGTGGACCTCACCGTCGACGAGATCCGGTTTCTGAGCGTCGACGACCCCGAGGTCTGTCGCGCGGTCGTGCGCTTCCGGGAGACGATCACCGCCATCGGCGTGGGCGACCCCGTCGTCGTCGGGCCGACGCCGACCGGCGGGCTCGTCCTCGCGGGCGAGGTGCGCCTGTTCGACGACGAGGAGAACGAACTCCTCGTCGACGTCGCGACCGCCGAGGCGCCGGTCGAGGCCGAGCGGTAACAGGCGCCGACGGACTCCGACCCCGTAGATCGCCCGCTCCGCGGGGCCGCCGAGGACTGCCCGCGGCGAAGCGCGAGACGCCGACGAGGTCACGACCCCGGCGTCCCCTCGCAGGCGGGTCGTCGGAGGCCGGTGCGATTCGTTCGACGAACGCCCGAGACGACCGACGGCGACGGGTGCGGCCGCCTTTTTAGGTGAGCCTAAACACCGCCAGATTCAAGTTAGATTAGGCGAGCCTAAACCACGATGCGACCGACGAGACGCGACCTGTTGGCGGCGAGCGCGACGGCCATCGCGGCCGGAGTGGCGGGTTGTGGTGCCCGCAGCGAGGGACCGGCGGAGACGGACGAGAACGGAGACGGGTCGGGGTCCGACTCCGGCGGCTCCGCCACGTCCGCGGGCGTAGGCGTCGAGGCCGCCGTCGCGGCCGAGTGGTCCGCGATGCGCGCCCGGCTCTGGGACGCGGTCGCCCTCGGCGAGGCCGGCGCGCCGGGGAGCGGGGCGAGCGTCGCCCAGCACGTCTTCGCGCGGTTCGAGGGGGCCTCGGGCGAGTACGGGGCACACGAGATGCTGGAGACGACGAGCGAGTCGAGCTACGAGGAGTTCGAGGAGGCGCTCGGCGAACTCCGGAGCGCCGGACTGGCGGCCGGTAACCTCGGCCGCGCCCGCGAGGAGGCGGCCATCGCAGACGCCCGGCTCGCCGAGGCCCAGCGCTCGGTCGTCGACGAGGCGACCGCGAACGCGCTGGAACTCCAGCTGCTGGGCGTCACGGCCAGGAACGCGGGGATAGCCGCGGCGGCCGGCTCGGCCGAGGCCGCCGGGGCCGTCGCCGAGTCGGTCCGCTCGCGGTTCGAGTCGGCGCCGGCCTCCGACGCGGTCGAGTCGGCCGACGCCGACGCCTACGAGTCGTTCGAGAGCGCGCTGGAGGGTGTCGCGTCGGCCGCCGGAGACGGCGACACCGCGGGCGTCGAGTCGAGCGCCGAGGCGGCGTTCGCGGCCGCGCTCTCCGGGAGCTACGCGCTCGCGCCGAGCGAGGCCGCGGCGGGCGCGGGCCACCTCGCGGCGCTCCAGGCCCGCGGGTGGGACGCCCACGCCCTCGCCGGGGCGGGCGGCCCCTCGACCGACTACGCCCACGCCGCCGCGCTCACGGTCTACCGCGCCCGCGCCTACGACGCGGCGTGGCTCGCGGCGCGCGGCGAGACGGACGCCGCCGCGACGATGGCGGGGGACGTCTTCGCGCACTTCGAGGGCGCGCGCGCCCACGAGGCGCTGGAGGAGGCGGACGGCGAGGCCTACGAGGGGTTCGAGGCCGGCCTGTCTGACCTCCGGACCGCCGTCGAGAACGGGAACTCCTCGGGGGTCGAGGAGGCCGTCTCGGCGGTCGACGCGAACCTCGTGACGGGGGTCGGCGCGCTGGCCGGCGAGGACGCCGCGCTGCTCGAGGCCGCGTTCTTCCGGACGCGGTTCGCGGACGCCCGCGAGCTCTACCGCGAGGGGCAGAACACCGTCGCCGCGGCGCTGGCCGAGGACCTGTTCGCGCGGTTCGAGGAGAACGAACTCGACGTCCACGAGTCGGTCGAGGAGACGAGCGAGAACCTCTACACCAGCTTCGAGGAGGACCACCTCTCCGGGCTGATCGACGCGTTCTCGAACACGGACGACGCGGGCGTCGAGACCCACTACGAGGGCGTCCAGTCGACGCTGTTCGAGTTCGCGCGGATGGCCGGCTCGACCGCGGTCGTCAGCGGCGGGGAGGCGACGTACGTGGCCGCACGCGGCTTCGACGCCGCCGCCCTCGACGCGCTGGGGGACGAGTCGCGGGCGCAGGCGGTCGCACAGGACGCCTTCGAGCACTTCGAGGCCGGCGCGGGCGGCTACCACGAGGCGCTGGAGGCGGCCGACGAGTCGCTGTACGGGAGCTTCGAGGAGGCCCTCGGCGCGGTCGCCTCGGCCGCCGGCAACGGCGACGACGTCTACGGGCCGGCGAAGCAGTTCAACGACGAGGCCGTGGCGTCGGCGTACGCGATAGTCGAGAGCGGGAGCGGCGGAGACGCCGGCGCCGCCGCCGACGTGATGAGCGGCGTGTTCGCGGGCTTCGAGGAGGCGCGGGTCCACGGGCTGGTCGAGGCGGCCGACCACAACGCCTACGAGACGTTCGAGGGCGAACTGGAGGCGTACGCGGCCGCGCTCTCGGAGGGCGGCGACGTGGACACGGCGGCGAGCCGGTTCGCCGACGCGGCGCAGTACGGCGCGTTCGCGCTGGTCGACAGCGTCGAGCGACTGCCGCTCGACCTCGACCTCGCCGGCGGGTCTGGCGGCGGTGGCGGCGGCGAGTCGGGCGGCGGCGAATCCGACCTCTCCGGCGGCCCGAACGTCGTCGAGGGCGTCCCGGACGACGCCGACCACGTCGTCGAACAGAAGGCGGTCGCCTACGACCCGGCGGAGCTCACCGTCTCCGTCGGCGACACTGTCGCCTTCCCGCACGCCGCCGGCGAGGCCCACACCGTCTTCGCGTACGAGGACGGCATCCCGGACGGCGCGGCGTACTGGGCCTCGGGCGGGTTCGACAGCGAGAGCGCGGCGCGCGAGGGCTGGGAGAACGGCGAGGGCGCCGTCCGGTCCGGCCAGTCGTACGTCCACACCTTCGAGACGGCGGGCGAGCACGAGTACTTCTGTGCGCCACACGAGGCCGCAGGGATGGTCGGAACGGTCGTCGTCGAGTAAGCCAGGACACTTGGCCTCGGCGTCCCGCCTGGAGGTATGCCCGACCCACGCGTACTGAAGGCGTACGTCGACCACTTCTTACCGCGGGACGTCGTCGGACCCGTCCTGATCGTCTTCTCGCTCGAGGGGGTGATCGACGGGGTGTTCGGGCTCTACGTCCCCGAGGAGTTCGCGACGCTCGGCTGGGGGCTCGTGTTCCTGCTCTCGATTCTCGTCGTCGGGTACTGGGGGACGGTCGACGAGGAGGCGGTCGAGGAGCTCCACGAGCGAATCGACGAGATAGAGGCCGAACAGCGCGAGGAGGCGACCTGAGCGAACCGCGAGGGGTGACGAGCGTGCTTCGAGGACAGCCGTGGAGCCGATCCGCACAGTGACGAAACTCGCCACGTGGCCGGAGAGCAACTGACGCGGCTGGTCTCTCACTGACCGTCCCGCGAGAGGGCCGAATCGTTTTCACGCTCGTTTGCGTACGTGTAGCATGGTCAGCGATAACATAACGTACCGGGAGACGGGGTCACCGATTGGTGACATCGCGTATCTCTCGCGGTCCCCACACCGAATTCCGGCACTCGTCGCGCTGACAGAGCGTCCCCGGAGTCGCTCCGAGCTCTGCGAGCTGACCGACGTGTCGTCCTCCACGATACGGCGGACGCTGGCCGAGTTCGAGGACCGGGTCTGGGTCCGCAAGGACGGCTACCAGTACACAGCGACACGGCTGGGAGAGGTGGTCGCCTCAGGGGCCGAGGACCTGATCGAACGGATCGAAACGGAGCGAAAGTTGCGTGACGTCTGGTACTGTCTTCCCGACGAAGTCAGCGAATTTTCCGTCGAGACGTGGGAGTCGATGACCGTCACTGTCGCCGAACCCGATGCGCCGTACCGCCCGGTAGATCGGTTCGAGTCGCTTCTCGAAGAGACGAGCGAACTTCGACTGGTTGGTCCCGAGATCGCCCTGATGGAGCCGTGCTTCGACGTGCTCGTTCGACTGATCGACGAGGGGGTCGACGTCGTCCTGGTGGCCCGACCAGAGAGCCACACGTACTTTCTTTCGACGTACCCGGAGCGCAGCCTGGAGATGATGCGACAGGACAACTTCACCGTTCTCGAACACGACAGCCTCCCGTCGTGTGGAACCGGGGTTCTCGACGAGCGTGTCGCCATCGGCTGTTACGAACGTGACAGCGGCACGGTCCACGCACTGGTCGACACCGAGGGAGCGGCGGTCCGCGAGTGGGCGCGGTCGGTGTACGAGACGTACACGACCGACGCGCAGCCAGTCGAATCAGACAGAGTGGAGACTGGCGACCCGGACGATACATCAGACTGAGACGCCTCGGCACGGCTCATTCGGGAGCGGCTGACCTCGGACGACACCGGGGAGAGAGCAGGTCGTGCCCACCCGCACAGGGAGCGGGTGTCGTTCAGCGACTGCCGGGACGGCAGTTCCTGGCGAACGGTCACAGAGTAGCTACAGTAGCGTCGCTATCGTAGTGCAACTGGCAGGGAGGTGTCCCAGATGACCAACGACCACCGAACCCCGCACGGCATCGACCTCGGCGCACGCGAGGGATTCGCCGAACACGCGGCCGAACGACCAGAGGCGGTCCAGCTCGGCCTCGGAGCGTCCGCGGCCTACGAGGGCACGGCCGCTCACAGTCTGGCGAAGGTCGACAGCACGAACTCGGCGGCGAGACGATCGCTCGCGAGACGCGCGAGTACACGAGTCTACGGGGGCTGGAAGGAAGCCCTCGACGCCGCCGGGTGGGTCGGCGCGGCCGACCGGGTGGAGCCGATCGAAGCCGCGCTGTCGGCGCTCGCCGCCTGTATCAACGTCGGGATCACGATCAACGTCGTCGCGAACGGCGTCGACGCCGAATTCGATCGACGAGCAGGCACGGCGCGACCCGTCTACACGCTCGTCTCACTCGCTCAGGACGTCGAGATGACTGTCGCCACTCCCACCGAGGTGGCGGGTGACAACCGATGAGTGACGCACTCGATACGGAGAAACTCGAACGCGAGGTCAAGTCGATGTACCGGGACGTCGCGGAGTCCGCCGACGCCGAGTTCCACTTCGAGACGGGCCGTGATCTCGCCGAACGCCTGGGGTACGATCCGGGCACGCTTCGTTACGTTCCCGACGGGTCGATCGACTCGTTCGCGGGTGTCGGCTACTACTTCGATCTGGCGGATCTCGAACCGCACGAGAGCGTCCTCGACCTCGGCAGCGGGTCGGGGATGGACGCCTTCTACGCCGCGATGAACGTCACCGAGACCGGGTCGGTCGCAGGCGTGGACATGACGCCCGAGCAGGTCGGGAAAGCCAACGACCTCGCCGCGGAGAACGGCTTCCACAACGTCAGCTTCCACCGAGGGTACATCGAGGACCTCCCGTTCGAGGCGGACTCGTTCGACGTCGTGGTCTCGAACGGCGTCATCAACCTCTCGGCGAAGAAAGAGCAGGTGTTCGAGGAGGCTCACCGCGTGCTGCGGCCGGGGGGACGGCTGGCTCTCTCGGACATCACCAGCGAACGGCAGATGCCCGAGAGCATCAAGACCGACGCGGACCTCTGGGCGGCCTGTATCGGCGGCGCCGAGCAGATCGATCGGTACACGGCCGCACTCGAAGCGGCCGGCTTCTCCGTGACGGACGTCCGGGAGAACAGGCAGTACGAGTTCGTCTCGGAGCGGGCGGCGAGCGCGTGCGAGACGTACGGCGTCAAGAGCGTCACAGTGGGGGCAACGAGGTGATCACCATGGCCACGGATCAATCGACCGCAGACGACCAGGGAGAACGGGTCCAGTTCGAGTCACAGCTCCGGAACGGCGCGGTGTTGATGACACTCGCCGGAATCGCGTTCGTCGGGTACGGGGTCGTCTTTCTCGCTCTAAACTTCGTCGGGAGTGGCTTTGAACTCGGCGTCAGCACGCTGGGCGGGATGACCGCCGCCGAACTTGATCCGACGGTGGCGTACTACATCAGCCACCTCCACGTCGCCACCGCCGCGTTCATCATCTCGACGGGTATCGCCGTCGCGAGTCTCTCGTGGTACGGCGTCCGCGGGCGGCTCACGTGGGCGTGGGCGACCGCGATCGTCGCCGCCGTCGTCGGGCTCGCGCTCGCGTTACCGATGCACTGGACGGCGGACGCGTTCGCACACGACTGGGTGACACACCTCGGCCCGATCTACCTCGCGACGGTCGTCTTCATCGTCGGGGCCGCGCTGTCGTACCGCGGACTACGAACCGCGTAGGTGGGTTCGTCCACCGATGCCTTCGCCTCCGAGTTCGACGGTGGTCGTCGTCCTGCACACGGGAGCGGAGGTTACCCTCAGAGCGTACCTGTTTCGGGTCCTCGTGTACCTGCTATCGTTCGCTGGTGTCGGCGTCACCGTATTCTGGAGCCTCCGGGTGATCGACATCGTCCGATCGAAGGCTAGCGGGCGTGGGGGAAACACCGAGAGTGAACCGTGACTCCCATCGCTACAGAGTCCGACCGCCTGGGTCGTTCGGGTGGCCGGTACTCGGAAGCAGACTCGATCCGCGACGTGCCCGCGCGTTCCGTCCCGGGAATCGGCGTGCGTACGGCGACCTCACGCACTGCGAGTTCCGCGACGAGCCGATCCGTCGGCTCGATCATCCCGACGAGACCGGCACGCACGATACTGAGCTGACACGCACCGCATTCGATCGCGCGGACCCTCCGGCAAGAGCTACGAACGCTCCCAGCCGGGCGGTTTGGCCCCGCTACGCCTCGCCTTCGAACGCGCCCGCGGGAATCTCCGGCGTCTCGATCCCGCGCTCCGCGAACGCCGCGAGGCTCCGCTCGGTCACGTCGGACCGGAACGCGAACTCGTCGCGCAGGTCCGCGACGTACGCCTTCCCGCGCACCCGCCGGTAGCCAGTGCGGTCCGCGACGAGGACGTCCACGGGGTGGTGGTCGTCGACCCGGACGTACCGCGAGGTGACCAGCGCGTCGCGGACGACGCCGGTCGCGGCGCCGAGGTCGGCGTCGGGCGCGACCGCGAGGTCGACGACCACGAGCATCGACGGGCTGCCGGCGTTGGCGTTCGCGACGTTCGAGGTGAAAAGCGCGGCGTTCGGCACCCGAACCGCCGTGTCGTCGGGCGTCCGGAGCGTCGTCGCGCGCAGGCCGATCCCCGTCACCTCGCCGTAGTCCTCGCCGATCGTCACCTTGTCGCCGACCTGGTACGGGCGCTCCGAGACGATCACCAGCCCGCCGACGACGCCGGCGACGAGGTCTTTCAG
This sequence comes from Haloferacaceae archaeon, assembly GCA_036626375.1. Taxonomy (GTDB): domain Archaea; phylum Halobacteriota; class Halobacteria; order Halobacteriales; family Haloferacaceae; genus A07HB70. The sequence goes on along the minus strand of JAZKRX010000002.1, from coordinate 8,130 downwards.
CCCGAAGCCGACCGCGGCCGCGAGGAGGCCAGAGACGGCGAGTAGCTGGGTCGCCGTCAGCTGGAGGATCGGCCGCAGGACGAGGTAGACCGCGGTCCCGTACGCCAGAAACCGGAGGATCGGGACGAACATCGAGATCGCGATCCGGTGACGCGGGACGCGCTCTCCGACCGCCGACAGCGCGGCAGCGCCGACCCGTGCGACGACGTACGCGGCGGCGAGGACCACGGCCGCGCTCACGACGACGGCCGGGTCGAACTGCGGGAGGTCGGCCTGGAGGATCACCGGAGCTGCCTCCGTTCGACCGCGGCGGTCGCGACAGGGACGCCGACAGGGTCAAGCGCGACGGTCCCCTCCGCGGCCGTCACGAGCCCCGCGCGAGCGAGGCGTGCAACGACCCGGTCCGCCGTCTCGCCGACGACCGCCGCGAGTTCGCGCCGGGGGGCGCGCTCTTTCGCCAGCAGGACCCGGAGGAGAAACGCCTCGTCGTCGTCGAGGTCGCGGTCGGAGGCGGGCGTCGGCACGTCGCTCGGGCGGACCGGTTCGCCCTCGGCCCGGTCCCAGAGGGCGGCGGCGACGCCGAGGTTCCCGCCGGAAGCCTGTGCGAGACGCTCCAGCACGACGTCCCGGGGGGTGGGATCGGTGTCGCGGAGCGCCGCGGCGAGATACGCGCGGTCCACGGTCGGACGGGGCACCGACAGCCGCCGGCCGCGCCACGACAGCTCGTGGCGCCGGACGGCGAACAGCCCACTCTCGTCCGGGTCGTCGGGTTCGAATCGGGTCGTTCCGTCGAGGAGGACGTCGCCGAGCGCCGCGGCGTCGAGAGGGGCAACCCGGACACGCGCCGGGAACTCGCGGTCGAGGCCGCGGGTCGCCGCGAGATACTCCCACGCGTGGGTCGTCCACCCGGTCACGACGGGGCCGTCGACATCCGCGAGTCGGTCGCGAAACGCGTCGAGACGGTCGAACCCGTCGACGGCCCGTCGGTAGAGGTGGTGACAGCCGTCGACGACAGTCGGTGGGTCGCGCAGAGCGGGGTCGTCGCCCGGCCCGAGGCTGTGTCGGGGGGCGTCGAGGCGGTCCGCGGCGGCGGCGAGAACCGTCTCGCGCCCGGCGAACGGCGGGCCGACGACGGCGAGGCCGCCGTCGAGCGCCGCCGCGAAGGACTCGGCGTCGTCACCGAGAAGCGTCGCGGCGTCGATGGCGTGCATCGTGTCGGATCCCGACTCACGCGGCGGGTACAAGGCTCTGTGGTCGGCCTGGGAGACGAGAGGACGGCAGTCTGGGCGCCGACCGAACGGAACGGCCCGGAGCGTGAGTATTCGGGTGAACGGCCGGGTGTATCCGGTGGGCGTACCGATACGTCGGCATGACGAACCAGGCGAGTCCGCAGTCGACGTTTCTGACGACCACCCCTTCGAGACAGAGTGGGTTCGCGCCGAGGGGCGGCCCCTTCGGCCGACCGCCCGACGCGCGGGCCACGACCTCGGGTGAACGGTGTTTTTCGAGATAACCGCGCCGGTCGGGGCGCTCGGTCTGGCACGCGACGCGCTCCCGCCGGGGACCGGCGCCGAGTTCGAGCGCACGGCGGGACTCGGCGCCGCGCAGACGACGGTGATCCTCTCCGGGCGAGAGCCGGCGGCGGCGGCCGCGGGGTTCCGGGCGGCCCCAACCGTCGCCGGGTTCGACCACCTCGGAGACGCGGACGGGGCGTCCGTCTACCGCCTGACGTGGGGCGAGACGGTCCCCGAACTCGTCGCGCGGGCCCGCGAGACGGACTGCACGGTGCTGTCGGGCGCCGCGACGGCGGAGACGTGGACGTTCGAACTCCGGTTCCCGGACGAGCGCGCCGCCTCGCGGTTCTACGGCGCCTACGACGACCCGGAGAACCCGATCACGCTCGTCTCCACCGGCGAGTTCGGGGTGGCCAGACAGGCGGGGCACGACGCCCTGACGCCGAAACAGGAGTCGACGCTCGTCCGGGCGCTAGAGACGGGCTACTTCGACGTGCCGCGGCGGGCGACGCTCGCCGCCCTCGCGGCGGAGTTCGGCGTCTCCGACACGGCGGTCTCGCAGCGCCTGCGCCGGGGGGTGGCGAACGTCCTCCGGACCTCGCCGCACCTCTCACAGAAGGCCGGGTCGGAAGCGACGGCCGACGACTGACCGACCCTACCCCTGCCACCCGAACAGCGCCCGCAGGACGACGACCAGTCCGTTCTCGGGGCCCGAGCCCCAGATGGCCGTCTCGTCGCGCGGCCCGTCGGTCGCCGACCCGTTCACCAGCACGCTCACGAGCGTCCGGCGCTCGTCGACGAGCAGCAGACGGCCGGCTGGGGTGTCCGACCAGTCCCAGAGCGACTCGAACGGCGTCGCGTCCGGCACCGCCTCGCGCACCCGTCGGGTCGAGGCAGGCGACATCTCCGCCAGCCGGACGTCGACCCCGCGCTCGCTCGCCGCGCGCAGCGCCGCCGTCACCGCGTCGGTCGACAGACTCTCCGCGGCCGTGTAGACCACCTCCTCGTCGGCCGCGTCGACGAACTCGACCGCCCGGTCGACCACCGCGTCCCGACCCGTCACCGTCCAGACGCCCGACTGTTCGACGGGTCGCGTCTCTCTCTCCACCTCGTCGAGCGCCGCCGTCAGCGCCTCGACGTGGTCGGCGTACTCGCGCTGGAACCGCCGGCCGGTCGTCTCCGTCGACACCGGGCGAAAGCGCCTGGGCGTCGACTGGCGCACGTCGACCAACCCCCGTTCTCGCAGCTCCTCGGCGGCGTCGGACACCCGCGTCCGGGGTACGTCTACCGTCTCGCTCACGTCCGTCGCGGTCCCTTCGCTCAGCGCGACTAGCGCGACGTACGTCCGGGCGGCGTAGGCACTCAGCCCGAGCGCACGGAGTCGGTCGACTGCGACCTCGCGGGGGTGGTCGAGAGTAGGTGTCATTGGTGTCGCGGAGCCCACCGTGTGGTGGCCGTCGGCGCGCGGCGACAGAGCGGTTCGGGGCCGAATCTGCGGGCCACGCGCGTGCCGAAGGCACGTCGTTCGGAGGGATAGGTGTACTGTGAGTAACCGAGTGAACGACAGAGTCATCGGCGTCGCTACGCACCGTTCTCACGCCCGAAACGACGCTCGTCTGTCGCGGTTCGAGTGATCGTATCGGCACACCCGGACGCTGCGAACGAACAGCTATGTCGCTCCGGGACGAAATTCGGTGCGGTCGCCCGGCGACGGCGGCGAGCGTTGGGACCCATGAACGACACGACGAACACACGAGAGGCGGTCGATCTGCTCCAACAGCTCGGACTGAAGGAGTACGAGGCGCGGTGTCTCGTCGCGCTCACGCGGCTCCCCAAGGGGACGGCCAAGGAGATAAGCGAGGCCTCGGAGGTGCCCCGAACGCGGGTGTACGATGCGGTGCGGGTGCTGGAGACGAAGGGCCTGGTCGAAGTCCAGCATTCGAACCCACAGCAGTTCCGCGCGGTGTCCGTCGACGAGGCTGCGCGCACTCTGCGCGCGGAGTACGAGGCGCGGACCGACTCGCTCCGGGAGACGCTTCGAGAGGTAGAGCCGGTGAGCGTCGGGAAAGAGGAGACGACCCACGAGGTCTGGGCGCTCTCGAGCGGCGACGCGGTCGCCACGCGGACGGTCCAGGCCATCGACGACGCGGCCGAGGAGGTGGTCCTCGTCCTCGGCGCGGAGGACCTCTTCACCGCGGAGCTGGCCGAGGCGATGTCGCGGGCGCGCGACCGCGGCGTGGGCGTCATTCTCGGGACGACAAACGAGGCGGTCCGGGAGCGCGTCGCGGAGTCGATTCCGGACGTCGAGGTGTTCGTCTCCGGGCTGACGTGGCTGAGCGGCGACGACGACGGCACCGAGATCGGTCGGCTCCTGCTCGCCGACCGGAGCACGATCCTCGTGAGTTCGTTCCGCGCGTCCAGCGCCGGGACCCGGAGCGACGAGCGCGCGGTGTTCGGCACCGGCTTCGACAACGGGCTCGTGGTGATCGTCCGGCGGCTGATGTCGACGGGGCTCATCCCGGCGAACGACCCCGGCGACGAGGGCTAGAACGGCCAGTCGCCGGTGGTCCGCATCCCCTCGGCCAGCCCCTCACGCTCGGCCTGCGCTGCGATCGCGTCGGGCGCGCGGGTCTCGGCCGTCGCGTCCGCGCTCGCCAGCGCGACGACCAGCTCCGTGAGGAGAACCGCCTGCTCGCGGAGCGTCCGCGACTCGAGCTTGTCGAGCGTGTCCGCGCGGGTGTGGCCCCACCCGCGGCCGGCCTCGCCGGTCGCGCTCGTGGCGTGGTAGCCCGGCACCCCCTGGGCGACGTACGGCCAGTGGTCGCTGTGTGGCATCAGCTCCGGCGTCGTCTCTATCGGGTGGTCGAACCGCTCGCGTACCCGGTCGACCGCCCGCTCCAGCCCGTCGAACCCGTGGGTGTGGAGCCTGAGGGTGCGCGCGCCGACCACGCCGTCGCAGTTGAGAACCGCACGGACGCTTCCGGGGTCACGCGCCGCCGCGTCGTGGCTCGACCCCACCAGCCCGACCTCCTCGGCGCCGAAACAGACGACGTGGACCCGCGTCGGTAGCTCGTCTTCGCGCGCCGCGAGCGCCCGGGCGACCTCCACGACCGTCGCCGTCCCCGCGCCGTTGTCGAGCGCTCCCTCCGCGACGTCGTGGGCGTCGACGTGGCTCGTCAGGAGAACGGCCTCCTCCGTCTCGGGGCCGAGGTCCGCGTGGACGTTCTGGCTCGTCGCCGTCGCCGTCTCCGCCTCGACGGCGACGGTCACCGCCTCGCCGGCGTGCCGCCGCGCGAGCCGCGCGCCGTCCTCTTTCGAGACGCCGACGGCGGGAATCTCACCGATCGGGGCATCGTCGGTCCCGACGCTCCCGGTCGGCGCGAGTCGCCCCTCCACGTGGTTCCGGAAGACGAACGCCGCCGCGCCGCTCTCCACGGCGTGGTAGTACTTCTCGCGGCGGTGGAGAAACCGGTCGTACCAGTCCGGCACGTCGCTCGCGGCCATCACCACGGCGCCCGAGAGGTCGCGCTCGAAGGCGTCGGGGAGGCCGCCGCCGACGTCGACCAGCCGGCCCGTGGCCTCGCCGCTCGGACTCCGGGGGAGCGCAATCGCGTCGGGCGCGACAGAGTCGCCGTCCGCGCGGACCGCCGAGGTCCCCCGGCGCCACCCCTGTATCTCGAACTCGTCGAGGCGGGCGTCGCGCGCGCCGGCGGCGTCGAGGGCGTCGCGCGTCGCCTCGGCCGCCTGTCGCTCGCCCGGGCTCCCGGCCATCCGGTTCCCGGCGTCGGCCAGCCGTTCGAGGTGGCTCCACCCGGCCTCGCTCGCGAACGTCTCGCCGATCCAGTCGGTCATAGACGGGAGGCGAGCCGAGGCGTAATAAGTGCCGCCACGGAGGGGGCGAGCCACGGAGGCTTTGACGCTCGCGCCCGTCGACCCGACGATGCGACCGGCGGACGACCTCCGGAGCTGGCTGCTGCTCGACCTGAACCGGTGGGTCCTGACGGCGGCGGTCCTCGTCGGCCTGTTCGTCGTCCTGGCCGGTCTCGGGACGCTCGACCCCGTGCCGCTCCGGGAGGCCGTCTCGGACTCCGACCCCGTGGAGACGCTGTTCCAGGCGCTCCTGACCGCCATCGTCACCGGCGTCACCCTCGTCGTGACGATCAACCAGCTCGTCCTCTCACAGGAGCTGGGCGCCGTCGGCGACCAGCGCGAGCGGATGGAGGGGGCGACCGCGTTCCGGGCGGACGCCGCCGCGGCCATGGACGAGCCGACGGCGCCGGCCGACCCCGCCGCGTTCCTGCGCGCGCTGGTCGAGGCGACGGGCGAGCGGGCCGACGCCCTCGCCGCGAGCGTCGGTCCGGAGACCGACGACCGGGCGCGGCGAGCGATCACGGCGTACGCCGACGACCTGGGCAGGGCCGCCGAGGACGCGAGCGCCCGCCTCTCCGGCGAGCGGTTCGGGAGCTTCGACGTCCTGCGCGCGGCGCTCGCCTTCCGCTACGGCCCGCGGCTCCACGAGGCCCGGCGCCTGCGCGGCGCACACGACCTCGGCCCCGAGACGGCCGACGCGCTCGGCGAGGTGGCGGAGACGCTCAGCCTGTTCGGGCCGGCGCGCGAACACGTCAAGACGCTCTACTTCCAGTGGGAGCTGATCGACCTCTCGCGGGCGGTGCTGTACGCCGCGGTGCCCGCGCTCGCGGTCACGGTCTCGATGCTCCTGTTCGCCTCCGACGCCGGCTCTATCACCGGAACCGTCCTCGGCGTCGACGCCCTCCTCCTGACCGTGACCGCGGCGACGGCGGTCGGGCTCCTGCCGTTCGCGCTCCTGTTCTCGTACATCCTCCGGGTCGCGACGGCCGCGAAACGGACGCTCGCCATCGGCCCGTTCGTCCTCCGGGACCGGTAGTCCGGCGCTCGGTGAGCATTTGAGCCCGCCCCGCCACGGGAGCGTATGGACGACGGCGGGACGCTCGCGCCGGACGCCACGGCCCGCGAGCGCGTCGAGTTCTACCTCATCGACCACCGCACGCCGCTCGGGAAGGCCGTCGACATCGGGCTGCTCTGTCTGAACCTCGCCTTCATCGCCGTCTTCGTCCTCGACACCTACCCGCTCGCCGCGGCGAGGGAGGCGGCGCTCCGGACGGCCGAACTCGGGATCGCCGCCGTCTTTCTCGTCGAGTACGTCCTCCGCGTCTACGGCGCGCCGGACCGCCTCGCCGAGATCCGCAACCCCTACACCGTGGTCGACCTCCTCGCCGTCCTCCCGACGGTCGTGGGGGCGCTCTCGGCGGACCTGTTCGCCGCCGCCGCGAGCGTCGGCTTCCTCCAGCTCCTGCGGGTCGTGCGGGTGCTCCGCTTTTTCAGGTTCACCCGCGACGAGGAGTTCTTCTTCGGCACCGTCTCCCGCGAGACTCTGCGGACCACGACGCTCCTCCTCACCATCCTCTCTATTTTCTTCGTCGCCGCCGGGCTCTTCTGGGTCGTCGAGCACGAGGTCAACCCCGCGGTGCGGACCTTCGGGGACGCCTTCTACTTCGCCGTCGTCTCGCTCACCACCGTCGGCTTCGGCGACATCACCCCGGCGACCCGCGCCGGGCGGTGGGTGACGGTGCTCGCCATCCTGGCCGCGGTCATCCTCGTCCCGCGGCAGGCGAGCCGGATCGTCAGGGAGTGGACCCGACGAGAGAAAGTCGAGGTCACCTGTCCGCAGTGCGGGCTCTCGGCGCACGACCCGGACGCCTCGCACTGCAAGGCCTGCGGGCACGTCGTCTACCAGGAGTTCGACGAGCGGGAGTAGGGATTTACCGTTCCGGCGTGAAGCCGGCGCGATGGCACTCGACTGGGCCGACGTGAGCGACGAGGCCGCGCCGACGATAGTGATCCTCGTCGGGTTCGTACTCTTCGTGTTCCCGGAGCCAGCGACGTCCGCGCTCGGCGCCGGCCTCCTCCTCTTCGGCGGCGGGTGGTGGTTCTACGAGTGGGGCCGGGAGTGGGTTGGGTAGCGACCTTCGGCTGTCAAGCCCGGGTGTCTTGTCGCCGGAGGCCGTAGTGGAACGGGCGATGCCCCGACAGTTCACCTGCGACCGATGCGGCCTCGCGGTCAGCGCGGAGGACGAGAGCGAGGTCGTCAGGCTGGTCCGGGACCACGCCGAGCGCGCCCACGGACAGTCGGTGTCGCGCGCCGAGGTCCGGCGGGCGACGACGCCGGTCGGCCGCTAGTCCGCGTCGACGAGCTCGAACAGGCCGTCCCAGCCCTCGTCTGCCGGGAGCTGGTCGCGGACCTGCCGGAGCTCCGCCGGCGCGACGACGTCGGCGGCCACGTCGACGACGACCCGGGCGTGGTAGGCGGCGGCCGCGCCGTCCTCGATCCCCTCCCGCTCGCGGACGCGCTCGACGAACTCGCTCCAGTCGAACCGCTGGCCGTGTTCCGCGACCGCGTCGGTGAGGTAGTAGTCAACTTCCATCGGGAGCGACGCCGCGAGGTCGGTCGCCTCGCCGGCCTGGAGCCGCTCGCCGAGCGTCGTCAGCGTCGCACGGATCGCCCGGACGGCCTCACCCGTCCCCGGGAGTTCGAGCCGGTGCTGGACCTGCCCGGTGAACTCGTCGAAGTTCATCG
>JAZKRX010000001.1:0-137218 GCA_036626375.1 Haloferacaceae archaeon | reverse complement strand
ACGGCCGCCTGTACGCCGCGGGCGCGCCCGACGGGGTCGTCGCCCACGCGGAGCGCCGGGGGTTCGGCCGGCTCACGTCGGCAGGGCCGGCGCGGGCGTTCGCGGTCGCCCCACCGCCGGGCGAGGAGTGTCACGCCCCCGCCGTCGCGGACGGGCGCCTCGTCGTCGGGACGTGGGACCCGCTCCGGGAGCGCGCCGGCGTCGCCGCCTACGACGCCACGACGGGCGAGTCGCGGTGGGGGCTGGGCCCCCTCGGACGGGACGCGGCGACGCCGGCACTCGCTGGCGACCGGGGGTTCACCGCCGTCACCGGGGCGGACGGATCGAGCGGTGCCGTGGTCGCGGTGGACCTCGCCTCGGGCGGGACCGTCTGGCGCGACGAGACGCCGTGGCCCGCGTTCGCGCCCGCCGTCGGCGGCCGGACGCTGGCGGTCCTCGGAGCGGACGAGCGCGGTCGGGGACGGGTCAGGGCCTACGACGCCGCGACGGGTGCGGTTCACTGGACGCGAGAGCTGCCGACGGCGCCCGCGCGGAACGGGGTCGCGCTCGTCGGAGGCCGGGTCCTCGTCGGCGCCGGCGGGACGCTGTACGAGTTCGCGTGAGCCGACCACAACGGGTTTCCCCGCGCGCGCACCACCGAAAAGCGTGATCGAGGCGACGCTACACACGAACCGCGGGGACGTCGAGGTCGAACTGTACGACGAGCGCGCGCCGCGGACGGTCGCGAACTTCGTCGGACTGGCGACGGGCGACCGGCCGTGGGACGACCCGGAGACGGGCGAGCGACAGACCGACCCGCTCTACGACGACGTCGCCTTCCACCGGGTGATAGACGACTTCATGATCCAGGGCGGCGACCCGACCGAGACGGGCCGCGGCGGCCCGGGCTACGAGTTCGCCGACGAGATCCACGACGACCTGACCCACGACGGCCCCGGCGTGCTGTCGATGGCGAACTCCGGGCCGGACACGAACGGCTCGCAGTTTTTCGTCACGCTCGACGCGACGCCGCACCTCGACGGGCGCCACGCGGTGTTCGGTCGCGTGACCGAGGGGATGGACGTCGTCGAGGAGATCGGCGGCCTGCCGACCGACCGGGACGACGAGCCGATGCCGGACGCGGTGCTGGAGTCGGTGACCGTCCACGACGACTACGACCACCTCGACCTGACGCGGCCGGACGAATGACATCCTCCCCGGCGTGAACAGCGTGGCGTCTCCGACGCCACGAGCAGACGGCGCAGGGCGCCGTCGACGCCGGGGTTTCCTCGCGCTGGGGGTATCGCTTACCGACCCACGGAGGCAACTTGCGGGTTCGTGCGCTCCTCGTTGGAACAAGAGCGTGGTGACTCTGACCATTCGTGGTCGTTCCACGTGAGGCGCACAGGCCGTGCCATCGGCCGTGCTACGTCTGTCTGCCGTCTCAGGAACGTCTCGGACGCGGTAAGGTCCGCGTGCCCCTCGAATCCACACGGGCATGTCAGCGTATCGCGGTGGCGCGTCGTTCGCTCCGTGGACCCACACTGCGGGCACTCTTGGCTTGTCCACGCTTCCGACCGAACCTCTACCGAGATGCCGTACTCCTCGGCGGTACACGCGAGTCGGTCGATGAACTGCCGGAACGCCCAGAAGTTGTGCGTCTTGGCGTTCGCTTCGACCGACCAGTGCGTGTCGAGTACGTCCGTCAACGCCCCGACGTACACCGTGGAAACACCCTCGCCGTACAACCGTTCGATGAGGTCGCGGGCGAGCGCGTCTTGGGCGTGGTCGCGTCGGCGCGTCCGGCGTCGGTACAGTGAGCGTATCCGGTGACTGCTGTACCGACCGTCGTCCAAGAGCGCCTGCAATCGCGCGATTTCTCGCGTCGTCTCGCGGAACCGCTCGAACAGGTCGCGCCCCTCGTACAGCAGTTGCGTGCCGGTCGTGGTCGTGCAGGCGACGAGGTTGTTCGCACCAATATCCAGCGCGGCGGTTTCGTCCGCCAGTGGTTGTACCAGCCGAGAACCGTCGATCGTGACTGGCTGAAAGGCCCTGAATGTCTGTGCGTTCTCGTCCCAGAACAACTCCAGCCGACCTTGCGTGTCGTGCTCCGTCCAGTTGGGGTCGCCTCGTACTTCGAGCCGGAGACGTTCGCGATGTCCAAGTTCGTACTCGTCTTTCAGGTCTTTGCCGACAAGAAGTTCGAGGCGGGAGTATTCGCCCCACTCGACCGGGTACGACGTGTTTCGGATGTACGTCCGGAGGTCGCGGCCATCTTCAGCGTTGCCCCAGTATCCGGGCGTGCCGTTGGCTTCGCCCTTCTGTTTGAGTGCGAGGAACGACCGCCACGCTTCGCGATTCTTCCGCTCGATCTGCTGAACGGTTGAACACCCGAGCGTACCGCCGTAGCGCCCGCGATACTCGCGTATCTCCCACACGTCGGCATCTGGGTCGGCGCAGTGTTTGCGGCGCTCGTAAGTTATCTCGTTCCAGAGCGCGACAGAAGCGTCCAACAGGCGTCGAAGCAGTTCCTCGTCCGTGTCAGACTGCGGAACCACCTCGAACGTGTTGGTCCGCTTCATCAACTACTCCTACGGGATGGCAAAACATAAATCTATGTTTATCCATAGACCGAGTTGTGACGAATATCCACATCGAAGTGCCGGACGAGGAACAGTACGAGCGGTTGAAAGACGTGAAGAACAAGTACGGGCTAACGTGGCGCGGGATGCTTGTCCACGCGGCCGACGACTTGGATACCCCGGACTGAGCGGTGTCGGCGGCTGTTCGGCTGTTGTCGGATTCACGCCCGTCGTAAACGGCGGGACTCTCTCCTTGTTTCAGGTAGGGCGGCGCGACGGGCCGCCGAACCAGGGCGGCGCCACCGCTAAGTCCGCGGAACGCCCCACACTCGTATGGGCCTGTTCGACCGGACGACCGACCTCGCGACCCGGCGGATCGACCGACTGCTCGACGGTCTGGAGGACCCCGCGGAGACCGCGGCGTACGACGAGGAGCGCCTGCGCGACGAGCTCGAACGGGTCGACGCCGCGGTCGTCGACCTCGTGACCGAGCGGGTCAGGCTGGAGCGCCGCGCCGAGCGCCTGTCCGAGGCGGTCGAGGACCACGAGGACCGCGCCCGCGAGGCCGTCGCCGAGGGGCGCGAGGAGCTCGCGAGAGAGATCCTCGTCCGGAAGCGCGAGGACGAGACGCGGCGGGAGGACGCCGAGCGTCGCGCCGCAGAGCTCCGCGAGGCAGAGACGGAGCTGAAGGCGCGGCGCGACGACCTGTACGAGCGCGCGGAGCGCCGGCGCGCGAGCGCGGCCGAGCGCGCCGCCGAGGAGCGGGTCGCGCGGGCGGAGGCGACGGTCGAGGGGCTGGCCGACCCGGGGCAGGTCGACGAGGCGGAGGCCCGCGCCGCCGCGCTGGAGGAGCTTCGCGAGGAGGGGTTTTTCGACGCGGGGGCGAGCGACGAACTCGAACGCGAGCGGACGCGGAGCGAGGTGGAGGCCGAGCTAAAGACGCTGCGCGAGCAGATCAGGGGCGACGAGAACGAGGACCGCTGACTCCCGTAGAACGCAAACCACTTGCGAGCCGCGGCTGAATGTGCCCTCGCGCGGGGGTGGCCGAGCGGCCCAAGGCGGCGGACTTAAGATCCGCTCTCCGGAGGGAGATCCTGGGTTCGAATCCCAGCCCCCGCACTGGCCGGCCGTCAAAAGCAAAAGAGTGCGGCCAGCCGCCCAGCCGGCCGCGATGCCCCGTTGAAGCCGCAGTGACGCTTCGGCCCTCGAACGAAGCGTCATCGGTCACTGTGGGCGCAGGGAGTGTAAACCCGGGGAGGCAGTTTCAGCCTGCGAAAGTCGGCCGCGAGCGGCGAGTTTTTGAGCCGTGCGGCCCTCGTACGGCCGTGAGTGAACTGCCGCGACGAGTGGTGCGGGCGTTCGGCGACGTCGACGCCTTCGAGCCGACGCCGGCGGGGACGTACCGCCAGACGACGACGGCGTTCGACGCCGAGGTGGCGGCGTCGGCCGGCGAGGACGGCGAGACGCGCTTTTCCGTGACCGTCCGCGTCCCGATGCTGTCCGAGGTCGTCGAGGGCGGCGTAGCCGACGTGGTCGAGGACGGCTGGTACGAGACGTTCGCGCTCCGTGTCGAGGACGTTGGCGGGGTGACGGCCGGCGACCACGACCTCGACCCGACGGTCGAGCGCCGAGGCGACGAGGCCGTGGCGACGGTCGAGTTCGCCGACATCGACCCGACGCGGGGGGTCGCGGACGCGAAGGCGTTCGCCGACTTCGTGGAGGGAACGTACGTCCAGGGGGTGATCCCGGGCTACGAGTACACGGACCCGGTCGCGGGACTGGTCGCGGCGGGGCGGCGCGCGGCGGGCACGGAGTAGCTACGCGTCCATCGCGAGGTAGGTCCGGGTGTTCTCGACGCCGTCGATGCCGGTGATAGCGGAGACGACGGCGGCCCGGACGGCGGCGGGCGAGTCCACGTTCACGCGGACGACGAAGTCGACGTCGCCGGCGACGACGTGGACGCTCTCGACGCCGTCGACGGCGCCCATCTCCTCGGCGAGCCGGTCTGCCTCGCCCGTCGACGCCTCGACGAGCACGTAGGCGATCACCACGGGACGGCCCTCCGTCGGGGCGTCGCGTCGGCCATACCCGCCACTACGACGCCCGCGGCAAAAACCTCCCCCACGATTTTACCCCTTGCTCACGAACGGTCGGCGTGGTCCACGCGTTCGTGATGGCCGAGACGGCGGCGGGCGCGGCCGGGTCGGCCGTCGAGACGGCGCTGACTCGCGACGCCGTGGTCGAGGCGCACGTCGTCGCCGGCGAGTACGACGTGATAGCCGAGGTCGAGGGCGACACGGTGGACGCCGTGGTCGGCGCCGCCGCCGACCTCCGCTCTATCGAGGGCGTCCTCGACAGCAAGACGTACGTCGCGATGGACGACTAGCCCTCGGGCGCCGCGAGCACCCGCTCGCGGTAGGTCGCCCGGGAGATGTCGCCCGCGGCGAAGGCGGCGGCGTCGGCGCGCCCGACGACGACGCGGGCCTGCCCGCGACCCTCCAACTCCGCCGCGATCTGGAGCCGCGCCGCGTCGCCGCCGTCGTCGACGTACGTCGCGTAGAGGACGGCGACCTCGACCAGCTCCGCGGCGAGCGCCTCGTTCGACGTCGCGTCGGAGGCGTAGGAGAGCTCGAGCGTCCGGCCGGACCACGAGAGCGAGGTGTCGCGGTACTCGCTCGCGACCTGGCCGTGGAACTCGGCGGCCGTGAGCTGCGAGTCGTCGTCGGCCGCGACGGGCGTGACGGCGCCGTAGCGGTAGCCGAGCCCGAGCGGGTCCGAGATGACGAAGACGCCGACGTTCGCGAGCGAGACGGCCGCGACGACGGCGAGAACGAGGAGCCCGGCGCCGACGGGACGGGCGTTCTCGCGGAGGAGTTCGCGGGTGCTCGCGGTTCCGACGTCGACGTCGCTCGCGCGCACCTCGAACTGCTCGAACTGCATGTTCCCGCACCGCTTGCACGGCGGATTGTGCTTCGGGACGCCGCGCCCGCAGTTCGTACACCGCCACTCCGTGTAGGCGGCCTCGACGTCGTCCCCCTCGCCGGTCGGTTCCTGGCTCACCGGCCGGACGGAGGGACGCGTCGTACTTTCGTCTTGTCACCGACGGACGGCGGAGCCCGCGGGGCGTCGTCGCGGACCCGGTTGGCGGCGAGCACTGCCCGCGGCGCCCGCTCGTGCGCTGTGAACGCGGGAGTGAAGTCCGTCCCCGCCGTACGAACGCTATGGTCGTCGAACTCGCGCTCACCGTCGTCGTGCTGGGGGTCCACGCGCTGGTCGCGGCGGTGATGACCCGCTTTTTTCGCATCCGGCTCTCGACCGACTGGGGAACGGTGGTCTACACGGCCATTTTCGTCCCGGTCGTGCTGTTCGTCCTGACGCAGGTGTTCACCGGAGTCCTCGGGATCGGACCGAACCTCGGCGACGCGGCGACCGTCCTCGCCGTGATGGTCGGTCTCCCGCTCGCGGTCGGAGTGACGGTCGACGTGCTGTACATGCGCCCGCCCGAGGAGTACGACCTGCCGGAGCCACAGGGGTAGGCTACAGCCGCGCCTCGACCGCCGCGACCGCCCGCTCGCGGACGGCCGCGACGGACTGGGTCGCGTCGATTCTGACGAACCGCTCCGGCTCGGCGCGCGCGAGGCGGTCGTAGTTCGCCACGACCCGTTCGAGGTAGTCCGCACGCTCGAACTTGTTCGCCGCGTCGGAGCGCTCGGCGGCCGTCTCCGCGTCGAGGTCGAGCAGGATTGTCAGGTCGGGCGCCCGCGAGAACGGTTCGTGGAGGTCCCGGACGTAGGCGACGGGGTCGCCCGCGAACGACGCGACGCCGGCGAGCGTCGCGCCCTGGTAGGCGACCCGCGAGTCGGAGTAGCGGTCCGAGATCACCAGGTCGCCGGCGTCGAGCGCGGGCCGGACCACCCGCGCGAGGTGGTCGGCGTGGTCGGCGGCGTAGAGAAAGAGTTCGGCGACCGGGTCGGCGCCGTCGTCGCCGAGCGAGCGGTAGACCGCGTCGCCGTACCACGAGTCGGTCGGCTCGCGGGTGAACGTCGCGTCGGGGAAGTGGTCGCGCAGGCCGGCCGCGAGCGTGGACTTCCCGCTCCCGTCCGGCCCCTCGAGCGTGACGAGCATGGCGGCCCTGCGGCGGGGGCGGTGAAGAGTCTGCGGCCTGCGCTCCCGTCGCACTGCTACCGAATCGCGCGCGCCGGCGGGTCACTCCGTTCCCCGCCTCCGTCCGTGGCCCGCGCTCCCGTCGGTCGCTCGCGTGCCACGCACGCCACGTCGCTCACGCTACTTTTAGGTGCGCTCCCCGACAGGTGCGGCCATGGACGTACTCGTCGTGGGCGGCACGGGCTTTGTCGGCACACATCTCTGCCGGGAGCTGGTCGAGCGCGGACACGAGGTGACGGCGATGTCGCGGACCCCGGAGAGCGCGCCGGCGGGCGTCGAGACAGTCACGGGCGACGTGACCGCGTACGACTCGGTCGAGGGGGCGTTCGAGGGGAGAGACGCCGCGGTGAACCTCGTGGCGCTCTCGCCGCTGTTCAAGCCGGACGGCGGCGACGAGATGCACGACCGGGTCCACCGGCAGGGGACCGAACACTGCGTGCGGGCGGCCGAGGACCACGGCGTCGAGCGGTTCGTCCAGCTGAGCGCGCTCGGGGCCGACCCGGACGGGGCCACCGCGTACATCCGGGCGAAGGGACAGGCCGAAGAGATCGTCCGCGGCTCGGGGCTCGACTGGACGATCTTCCGGCCCTCCGTCGTCTTCGGCGAGGGCGGGGAGTTCGTCTCGTTCACGAAGCGTCTGAAGGGGCTGTTCGCGCCGGGCGTGCCGGTGTACCCGCTCCCGGGCGGGGGTAAGACCCGCTTCCAGCCGGTCTGGGTCGGGGACCTCGTGCCGATGATCGCCGACGCCCTGGAGGACGACGAACACGTCGGCCAGACCTACGAGATCGGGGGCCCGGACACGCTGACGCTCCGCGAGGTCGTAGAGCTCGTGTACGAGGCCGAGGGCGAGTCCGTGAGCGTCGTGGGCCTGCCGATGGCGCTCGCGGGCGTCGGCCTGTCGGTGATGGACGCAGTACCGGGGATGCCGATGGGGAAAGACCAGTACCGCTCGCTGAAGTTCGACAACACCACGGCTGATAACGACGTCGGTGCGTTCGGGGTCGATGACGGGCGTCTGACGGCGTTTCGCGCGTATCTGGGCGTCTGACGCCGAAAGCGGCATAAGGCTTATTCCGCTCTTGGGCGTGCTCACGAGCGATGGAGTGGGGAGCTAACGGATGAAACTCGCGATGGTCGGGTTCGGCCAGGCCGGCGGCAAGATCCTCGACAAGTTCCTGGAGTACGACGAGCGGACCTCGGGAAGCGACGTGGTACGCGCCGCGATCGGGGTCAACACCGCAAAGGCCGACCTGATGGGACTGGAACGGATACCCGAAGACAACCGGGTGTTGATCGGCCAGTCCCGTGTGAAAGGGCACGGCGTCGGGGCGGACAACGAGCTCGGCGCGGAGGTCGCCGAGGAGGACGTCGACGAGATCCAGAACGCGATAGACCAGGTGCCCGTCCACGAGGTGGACGCGTTCCTGATCATCGCGGGGCTGGGCGGCGGCACCGGGAGCGGCGGCGCGCCGGTGCTCGCCAAGCATCTCAAGCGGATCTACACCGAACCCGTCTACGGCCTCGGCGTCCTGCCGGGGAGCGACGAGGGCGGGATCTACACCCTCAACGCCGCCCGGTCGTTCCAGACGTTCGTCCACGAGGTCGACAACCTCCTCGTGTTCGACAACGACGCGTGGCGCCAGACGGGCGAGTCCGTCCAGACGGGCTACGACGAGATCAACTCGGAGATCGTCAAGCGCTTCGGCGCGCTCTTCGGCGCCGGCGAGGTCACCGCCGGCGACGAGATCGCGGAGTCTGTCGTCGACTCCTCCGAGATCATCAACACGCTCTCGGGCGGCGGCGTCTCGACTGTCGGCTACGCGCGCGACGCCGTCGAGCCGGTCGAGTCGGGCGGGCTCCTCTCGAAGCTCACCGGCGGCGGGAGCGACTCGCTCGAGGACCAGCTCGACTCCGCACAGACGACGAACCGTATCACCAGCCTGGTGCGCAAGGCCGCGCTCGGGCGCCTGACCCTCCCCTGCGAGCTGGAGGGCGCCGAGCGCGCGCTGCTCGTGATGGCCGGCCCGCCCGCCTATCTCAACCGAAAGGGGATCGAGCGCGGGCGGAAGTGGCTGGAGGAGCAGACCGGGTCGATGGAGGTCCGGGGCGGGGACTACCCGCTTCCCGACGCGGGGCACGTCGCGAGCGCCGTCCTGCTCTCCGGCGTGACGAACGTGCCGCGGATCAAGGAGCTCCAGCAGGTCGCGATCGAGGCACAGGACAACATCGAGGAGATCCGAGACGAATCAGAGGAGAACTTCGAGGACCTGGTGAGTGATGACGAGGACGAGCTGGAGTCGTTGTTCTAAGCTCGTCGTCGGCCTCCTGCTCGTCCTCACGCTCGCCGCGCCCGCGACCGCGGTGACGGTCGGCGACACGGCCGTCCCCGAGGAGGGGCAGGTGGGCGAGCAGGTGACCGCGACAGTCACGCTCACCGAGCTGTACCAGAACCCCACGCTCGAACGCTGGCAGCTCTCGGGGCGGACGGCGCTCCAGGACGTGACGTGGGTCGTCGAGTACTACGACCAGACCGGCGCGCGGGTCGACCAGCAGGAGTTCTCCGGCCAGGAGTTCTCCGGCGCACAGATCGCCGCCGACGAGGGGACCGCCGAGGTGGTCGTCCGCGTGACCGGGACGGTGCCGGAGGTGTCCGAGTACAGCTACGACCCGCCCCAGCAGTTCCTGCTGATGGAGCTCACCCGCGGCCAGCAGGGCGGGGCCTCGTCGACGGTAGAGACGTGGCAGAGCCACCACTTCACGCCGGACAGCGACGCGGCGCGGACGGCGATGGACGACGCGCAGGCGGCCATCGAGTCCGCGAGCGAAGCGGGCGCGAGCCCGACGGAGGCCGAGGAGTCGTTCGCCAGCGCGGTCGACGCCTACGAGAGCGGCAACTTCGACAACGCCCAGAGCCTCGCCGAGCGGGCACAGCGCGAGGCCCAGAACGCACAGTCCGGCGCGGAGCAGCGCCGGCTCCTGCTGTTCGGCGGCGCGGCCGTCGTCGTCCTCGCGCTCCTGGTCGGCGGCGTGTACTACTGGCGCGCCCAGCAGGACAGCTACGACCAGCTGGCCTGACCCCGTGATCATCGTCCCGTTCGACGCGACGGACCCGAAGACCCGGCTCGCGCCGGTTCTCGGCCCCGACGAACGGGCCGCGTTCGCGGCCGCGATGCTCGCGGACGTCCTCGACGCCGCTCGGCCCGCCGACCACGAGGTCCGTGTCCTCGCCACCGAGCCGACCGACGCGGTCCCCGACGGCGTCCCCGTCGACGTCGACGACCGGCCGCTCACGCCCGCCGTGAACGCCGTTCTCGACGCCCGCGACCCGCCGGTCGCCGTCCTGACCGCGGACCTGCCGCTCGCGACGCCCGCGGCGGTCGAGCGGCTGTTCGCGGCCGGAACGGCGGGCGACGTGGTTCTCGCGGCGGGCCGCGGGGGCGGGACGAACGCCTTCGTCTCGCGCCACGACGGGTTCCGCGCCGACTACCACGGGCTCTCCTACCGCGACCACCGCGAGGGCGCGCGGGCGGCCGGCGCGAGCGTCGCCGAGGTGGACTCCCGGCGGCTGGCGACGGACGTGGACGAGCCCGTGGACCTCGCGGAGGTGCTCGTCCACGGCGCGGGGACGCGCGCGGCGCGGTGGCTCGCGGCGGCCGGCGTGACGCTCCGGACGGCCGACGGGCGGGCGACCGTCGCCCGCGACGGGTAGCGGACGCGACGCTTTTACCCCCGGGCCTCTTCGGCCCGCCGATGGCGCGACTCGCGGTCGCAGGGGGAGCCCCGGTGTGGGTGGACGACGCCGCCGTCGAGCGACTGCTCCGGGTGGAGCCCGCGGACGTCGAGCGCGCCGACGCGCTCACGTTCTCGAGAAACGTCTTCCTCCCGCTCACCACCGCGTGTCGCTACACCTGTACGTACTGCACGTTCTACGACGTCCCCGGCGAGGCGACGCTGATGAGCCCCGCAGAGGTGCGCGACACGGTCCGGCGCGGCGCGGACGCGGGCTGTACGGAGGCCCTGTTCACTCTCGGCGACGACCCCGACGACCGGTACACCGGGATCGAGCGCGAACTTGCCGAGCGGGGCCACGACTCCGTCTACGGCTACCTCCGAGAGGCGTGCGAGGTCGCGCTCGACGAAGGGCTGCTCCCGCACGTCAACCCGGGCGACATGGACAGAGAGACGGTCGAGCGCCTCGCGCCCGTCGCGGCGTCGATGGGGACGATGCTGGAGACGACCGCCGAGGTCGAGGCACACGCCGGGAGCAGGAAAAAAGAGCCGGCCGAGCGGCTGGCGACGGTCCGCGCCGCGGGCGAGGCGGGCGTCCCGTTCACCACCGGGATTCTGGTCGGCATCGGCGAGCGGCCGCGGGACCGCGCGGAGAGCCTGCTGGCGATCGCCGCGCTCCACGAGGAGCACGACCACGTCCAGGAGGTGATAGTCCAGAACGTCACGCCGAACGAGCGCTCCGACTTCGCGCGCCCCGACCCGGAGACGACCCGGCGGACCGTGGCGATGGCGCGCGCGGCGCTCCCGCCCGAGGTGTCGGTCCAGGTGCCGCCGAACCTCTCGCCGACCCGGTCGCTGCTCGACTGTGGCGTAGACGACCTCGGCGGCGTCTCGCCCGTGACCGTCGACCACGTCAACCCGGGGTACGCGTGGCCGGGGATCGACGACCTCGTCGCCCTCGCCCGCGAGGCGGGCGTCCCCCTCCACGAGCGCCTGCCGGTGTACGACCGGTTCCTGCCCGCGCGCCACCGGCGGCGGGGCGTAGAGCCGGCGGCCAGCAGCGGGTGGGTCGGCGGTCGCGCGCTCGCGGCGCTCGACGCGCCGGGCGTCCACGGGGCGCGGTTCCGGGCGGTCGCTCGCCGGGACGCGCCGCTCGACCCCGTCACGGACGTGGCCCAGGCCGGGGACTGAGCCGGACGCTACGGCGAGTCGGCCACCCCAGCGTCTCGACGCCCTCGACCGACGACCCGAAGAAGTTCAGGTGGACGAACGGCTGCCCGTTCCCGGTCGGGACCGGCGCCGACCGCGGCCCGTCCGGAGTCACCTCGACGGGCGGCAGGATCACGTGGGTCTGTGCGCCCTCGTGGGGGAGGTCGGCGTCGAACAGCAGCCGTCCGGTCGACGGGTTGCGGACCCGCTCGGTCGTCATGACGTGGAGCAGGCGGTTCTCGGCGAGCGTCTCGCCGTCGCGCTCGACCGTCACACGCCCCCAGAGCGTGCCGTAGGCGAGCTGAGTCGGCTGCATGCGGGTTCCGATCCCGGTGACGCCGTGCATCACGAGTTCGACCGCGGTCCCGCCCATGATCGGGTGTTCTGGCCCGACCGGGAGCGTCTCCTGAAGCGTCACGGCGTACGCCGTCTCGCCGCTCGGACCGGTGAACTCGAACTCGGCGGTCGCAGTGTCCGCCGAGGACCGGGCGTCGATCGGCGTCGCGTCGGTCACGGCGTACTCGAACGAGCCGTCGATGTCCGTCGTGCGGTCCGAGAACGGCGTCGGGGTCGCCGTCCGGGTGAACGCCGACCCCGCGTCGTTTGTCAGCCGTTCGTCGACCGGGACGCCGACGCTCTCCTCTGTCCCCTTCGGGTTCTCGGGCGCCCCGAACACCGCCTCGTCCAGCCGTCGGGGACCGGGGAGAACCCACTGGATAGGGCCGTCGCCGTCCGCGAACGACGCCTCGCGGGCGCCGTCGGCCGCCGACGATCCGTCGCCGGCGAGCCCGCTACAGCCAGCGAGCGCCCGCGAGCGCGACTGTGCCAGCCCGTAGCACCGACCGCCGGCCTGGTCGAGCTATGTGAGAGCGTTTGTCACACACCCGTTTGAGCGACCGGCGGTCGGCCGCGGGCGCTCACGGTCGGCCAGCGCTTATCACCCGCGACCTGTCCCCGACCGAGTTCAATCTCGGTCGGTCGTGTCGTCGCCACGCACGTTCACCCGGCGTCTTCGAGGAGCGGCTCGGCCAGGTCCGGGACCCGCTTTCGCACGGCCGCGTAGACGACGGCGAGCGCCAGCATCCCGAGGACGAGCGTGCGGACCGGCGGGTCGTAGACGACGAGCGCCGGAGTCGAGAGAACGACGGTCGCGAGCAGGTCCTCCGGCGCGCCGTCGTAGCGCACCCAGTACCGCGGCGCGAGCCACCGGTCGGCGACGTGGACGTACACCGCGCGGGCGGAGGTGCGCTCCCACGGCCGGAGCTCGTCGGCGGCGCCGAACCAGTCGGAGACGGAGTGGACCGCTGCGGTGGCTGCCGCCACCGCTGCGCCGGCGACGAGCGGCGAGGGCTGGCCGAGGGCGACGGCGCCGAGTCCGAGCGCGGGCACCCAGTAGAGGTCGGGGTAGTGGAGCGTCCGGCGGTGGGTGCCGACGAAGAGGTCGAGGTCGGGGACGACGCCGCCGACGACCGCCCCCGCCGCGGCGGGAACGGCCAGGTCGGGCGCGCGGACGGCCACCGCGGCCGCTATCGTCAGCCCCGCCGCGACGTGGGTGAACACCATCACGGTCAGTCGTCCGCCGACGGCGCCGGCGCGTCGAGGATGGGCGTTCCGTCCGCCCGGGGTCCGAGTCGGGGACCGTACGGACCGTCCTCGGGCAGGGAGCGGCGCTGCCGGTAGTCAGTCGAGCGCTCGACCGGCTCTCTCCCTGTCGCGCGGATCATCCGCGCGTAGTCGGCAAAGGAGCGGAACTCACCGTGGGTCCCCCCGGCGCGGGTTGTGATCTCCTCGGAGAGGATGGTGCCCATCAGGTCGTCGGCCCCGCAGGAGAGCAGTTGGAGCGCCCGTTCGTCGCCGAACTTCACCCACGAGGACTGGATGTGGTCGACGTTGTCGAGGAACAGGCGGGAGACGGCGATCATCAGGGCGTCCTCGGCGGGGCTCGCGCCGCCCTCGACCAGTCCGCGCTCGTACAGCGGGGTGTTCGGGTGGACAAAGGAGAGCGGGACGAACTCGGTGATCGCGCCGGTTCGGTCCTGGAGGTCGCGGACGACGTCGAGGTGGAGCGCGCGGTGGCGGACGGTCTCGACGTGGCCGTACATGATCGTCGCGGTGAGGTCCAGACCCGCGGCGGCGGCGCCCTCCATCGCGCGGACCCACTCGGCGGAGTCGATCTTGCCCGGACAGATCGCCTCGCGCACCTCGTCGACGAGGATCTCGGCGGCGGTGCCGGGCGCGCTGTCGAGGCCGGCGTCGCGCAGACGGGCGTACGTCTCGCGGTAGGTGCGGTCCGTCCCGCGGAGCGCGTGTTCGGCCTCCTCGGGCGTCATCGAGTGGACGTGGACGCCGTCGACGGCCATCGCGCGGAGCTGCTCGACGTAGGTTCCGGGGTCGGTGCCGTACAGCTCGGGCGGGCGGTAGTTCACGCCCTCGCGGCCCGCGAGCGCCTCGCGGTGGTCCGCGTCGAGCGCGAGGGCGGGGTGGAGCCCGGAGACCGAGCAGACCTCGTAGACGCCGCGCCCGACGGCGTCGCGCACGACCTCGCGGGAGTCGGCGGGCGTGCGGGTGTAGCCGACCTCGGGGTCGTCACCTTCGAACCGCGCCGCGGAGTCTTTGAAGTTACAGAACAGGCAGCCGGTGTTACAGGCGGTCGTGACGTTGTTGTTGACGTTCGCGACGAAGGTCACCTCGTCGCCGACGACCTCGCGGCGCCGGCGGTCCGCGGCTTCGAGCACCGCTTCGAGCCGCTCGCGGCCGATCCCCGCCCGGTCCGTGCCGGTCGCGAGGAGCTCCGTGGCGTCGTCGACGGTGAGTCGGTCGCCGTCTCTGGCCTTCGCGAGCGCGTTCTCGAACGACTGGTCGGTCGCGACCGCGTGGTCCCAGTCGAACGACGGTGCGCTCGTGTCGCTCACACCTGTACCCGGGGACCGGTCGGCAAAAGTCCCGCGGCACCGGCGGCCGAGGACGGGGGAAACCCCTACCCCGGCGGGCGCGGGCGTGGTGGCATGGAGTGGCACGACCTCACCCACCGCATCGACGCCGACACCCCGCGGCTCTCCTTTCTCGACGCGCCGCGGATCGCGAGCCTCGAAGAGCCCCTGCTCGCGGCCTCTCAGCTTACTATCGCGACCCACGCCGGCACCCACGTCGAGGCGCCGCGCCACCGGTTCCCCGACGGCGCGGGGATCGACAGCTACCCGCCCGGGCGCTTCCTCGGCGAGGCGGTCGCGTGGTCGCCCGGCGCGGGCGCTCGCGGCCCGATCGAGCGGAGCGATCTAAGGCCCGTCCTCGACTCGCTCGCGCCGGGCGACGCGCTCCTCGTCCACACCGGCTGGGACGACCACGCCGGCACCGACCGGTACGAGGAGCACCCGTACCTGACGCCGGACGCGGCCGGGGCGGTCGCGGACGCGGGAGCCTCGTGGGTCGGCCTGGACACGCCGACGCCGGAGGACCCCGCGGCGCTGGCCGACGAGCCGAACCCCGAGGACCCCGCGGCGTTCCCGGTCCACACGGAACTGCTCGGCGCGGACGTGCTGGTCGCGGAGAACCTGACGAACGTCGGGCGCGTCGCGACGGCCGAGGGGCGACGCGTCGACGCCGCGGCGCTCCCGCTCCCGATAGGAGAGGGCGACGCGGCGCCGGCGAGGATCGCGGCCCGGGTGACGGATGCGAGCGGGCGGCCGGCGCGCGAGTGAGCCGCATGCTTCTTACCCGCCGCGCGCGGCGGGCCGGTATGCCGAGCGTCAAGGAGGTACTCGTCGACGAGGAACCCGACGAGGGGCTGGGACGGGGCCGGTTCCGGTTCACCGACGCGTACTCCGTCTTCGACTGGGGCGAGATGCCCGACGCGGTGCCGGACAAAGGCGCCGCGCTCTGTACGATGGGCGCGTTCAACTTCACGCTCCTCGAGATCAACGAGGTGCCGACGCACTACCGCGGGGTGGTCACGGACGGGGAGGTCGGATCGCTGGTCGAGACACAGAGCCCGCCGACGGAGATGGCGGTCGCGGTCGCGCGCCGCCCGCGGCTCCCACACGACGAGGCGGGCTACGACTACGCGGCCTACCACGCCGCCGCGGGCGACGGCTACGTCGTCCCCCTCGAGGTCGTCTTTCGCAACGCCGTCCCGCCGGCGTCGAGCCTCCGGGACCGCTACACGCCGCGGGAGGCGGGACTCGACCGCGAGACGTGGCCCGACGGGGTGGTCGACCTGCCCGAGCCGCTGGTGGAGTTCTCGACGAAGTTCGAGGCACAGGACCGCTATCTCGACCGGGCGGAAGCGGCCAGGATAGCCGGGAAAGCCGACGTCGAACTCGTCGAACGGCTCGCCACAGCGGTCAACCACGTCCTGACCGACCGCGCCAAGGAGCGAGGCCTGACCCACCTCGACGGGAAGATCGAGGTGCTGTACGACGACGGCGCGATCCGGGTGGCAGACGTGGCGGGCACGTTCGACGAGAACCGTTACACCTACCGCGGCCAGCCGATCTCGAAGGAGGTGCTGCGGCAGCACCACCGCGAACACCAGTCCGAGTGGGTCGAGGCCGTCAAGACGGCGAAGGCCGCGGCCCGCGAGGCGGGCGAGACGGACTGGCGCGCCCGGTGTGACCGGTCGCCCGAGCCCCTGCCCGACCACGTGGTCGAGGCCGCGAGCGACCTCTACACGGCCGGCGTCGACGCCTACACCGACGAGGAGTGGTTCGGCGGACCGACGCTCGACGAGGCGGTCGAGACGGCCGCGGAGCTTTAGTCGTCGCCGTCGGCCGCCGGGAGTTCGACGTCGCGCGGCTCCGCCGGGCGGTGCTCGGCGAACTCGTCGGGCAGGCCGAGCTGGTAGTCCCCTGGGTCGGCGTCGTCGCGCAGGTTCGTCCGCCCCCAGTGGGTCGTGACGGCGTCGTCGAGGTGGAGGCGGACGGCCTCGACGAGCGCCTCGGCCTCGAGGGGCTGGCCGCGGGCGCGCATCTCCTCGACGCTCGCGTCGTCGGGGACGTCGAACGCGCGCTGGGTGATGATCGGCCCCTGGTCCAGGTCCGTGGTGACGTAGTGGGCGGTGACGCCCGCGATCCGGACGCCGCCCTCTCTGGCCTGCCGGTAGGCCGCGGCGCCGGGGAACGCCGGCAGGAGCGAGGGGTGGACGTTGATGATGCGGTCCTCGTACCGGAAGACGATGTCCGGCGAGAGGATGCGCATGTACCGCGCGAGCACGACCAGGTCGACGTGGTACTCGTCCAACAGTTCGAGGATGCGGTCCTCGTCGGGGACGCCCTTCTCGTCGCCGACGTCGTAGAACGGGACGTCGTGGTCGGCCACGAGCGGTTCGAGGTCGTCGTGGTTGCCGATCACGACGCTTATCTCGGCGTCCAGCCGCCCGGCGTCGCGGGCGACGAACAGCGACTCCAGACAGTGGCGTTCCTTCGTCACGAGGACGGCGATCCGGTCGCGCTCGCGGTCCCTCGGGAACCGGACGGTCACCTCGACGCCGCGCTCCTCGCCGACCTCCGCGAGCGCCTCCCGCAGGGTCTCGCGCCGGCAGACCATCTCCGCGACGTCCGCGTGGAGGGTCATGCGGAAGATCCCCTCGCGGACGTTCTGGTCGATATCCTCGATGTTGACGCCACGCTCGAACAGCGCCTGCGTCACGCCGGCGACGATTCCGGTCTTGTCCTCGCCGATCACCGTGATCTTTGCGTACTCGCGCGTCATCTCGGCGTGGACCTCCGCGTGGTCATCGACGGCGGTGGGGAGGCGACGCTCAAGGGTCTTCCGTTCGGCGCGAGCGGCGCGAGCCGCGCGCTCGCGCGACCGCGTCGAAACCCATTTCTTCCGCGGCGGCCGAGCGCGGAGCGTGACGACGTACACCGCGACGGTGACGGTCCGGCTCAAGGAGGGGGTCCTCGACCCCGAGGCCGACACCACGCGCCACGCGCTGGAGCGCCTCGGCTTCGAACTCGAGGGGCTGCGCTCTGCCGACCGCTTCGAGGTCGACCTCTCGGCCGCCTCGGCCGAGTCGGCCCGCGAGCGCGCCGACGAGATGGCCGAGCGCCTGCTCGCGAACCCGACGATCCACGACTACGACGTCGAGGTCGCGGAGCGATGAGGGGAGGACGGAGCACGGAGGGCGACCGCCGGTGACCGTCGCCACCGCCACGTCGACGGGGTCCGGCGACCACGAGGGTCGCCGATGACCGTCGCCGTCGTCCAGTTCGGCGGCTCGAACTGCGACCGCGACGCCGTCCGCGCGCTCGGCCACCTCGGCGTCGACGCAGAGCGCGTCTGGCACGCCGACGGCCTGCCCGACGACCTCGACGGCGTCGTCCTCCCCGGGGGGTTCTCCTACGGCGACTACCTCCGTGCCGGCGCGATGGCCGCGCGCGCGCCGGTGATGGCGGAGGTACGGGCCGCCGCCGAGGCGGGCGTCCCGGTTCTCGGGGTCTGTAACGGCGCGCAGATCGGCTGTGAGTCCGGCCTGGTCCCCGGCGCGTTCACGATCAACGCGGACGCACGGTTTCACTGCGAGCGCGTCCACGTCCGGGTCGAGCGCGCGGACACCCCCTTCACCCGGCAGTTCGACGCGGGACAGGTGCTCGAACTCCCCATCGCCCACGGCGAGGGACGGTTCGAGGCGAGCGACGCGACCTACGACCGACTCGTCGACGAGAACCGCGTGCTCTTTCACTACTGCGACGCCGACGGTGCGGTCGGCGCGGCGAACCCCAACGGCTCTCGCGGCGCCGTCGCGGGGCTGCTCGGCGACCGCGAAACCGTCGCCGTGCTGATGCCCCACCCCGAGCGCGCGACGCTCCCGCGGCTCGGCTCGACCGACGGGAGCGGTATCCTGCGGGCGTTCGCCTGAGGCGGCCTACCGCTTGACCAGGGCCGGAGCCGTGGTCGACAGCCACGAGTCGGGGTTGTCGACCTCGCGGACTTCGAACCGGCCGTCGGCGTAGATCCGGGACTCGCGGTCCGGCGTGGCGGAAGTGTGTGCCATGGCGACCGACACGCCTGGCGGGGGTTTGGGTGTGAGCCGCTTGATGACTGTTACAGGGACCGTGAGGCCGTGGTAACGACGGCCTACCGGGCGAGCGGCTGGCAGAAACCGGTCTCTTCGTCGAGGACCGTCTCCCACGTCGCGTGGCAGGGGCAGTCGACCTGCGAGAACACCGTCGGGTCCTGCCGCAGGTCGAAGTCTTTGATCGCTTTTTCCACCGTCTCGTCACACTCCCCGCAGTTGTGCGCGCCGCGGTCGCCGCCCGCGCCGACGGGGTCGGAGACGACGAGCGCGTCGGCGTCTGCGGTTCGCTCCAGCGCCGCGGCGACCGACCAGAGCCACGGCGGACGGTACCCCCCGCGGAAGTGGAGTTCGTCGACCATCGTGTAGCGCTGGACGTTACAGGGGTTCATCGAGACGGTGTGGGCGTGGTCGGCACACCGGCGGATCGAGGAGACCATATCGTGAAGCGCCTCCCGCTCGGTCAGGAACGGCGGCTTCATCAGCAGGTAGGCTTTGACCCCCGCGCCGGCGTCGTGGGCCGTCTCGGCCGCGGCTTCGAACTCTCGGTACTCGAAGTACTTGTTCACGCAGTCCCGGCGCACGCGGTCGGTCGCGGTCTCGAGCCCGACCGCGACGTCGGTCGCCAGCCCGCGGTCGAGAAAGTCCGCGAGCTTCTCGGCGTCGACGAAGTCCGGCAGCGACTCGACGACGATCCGTTCGCGGTCCGCGAACGCCTCGGCGATCGCGCGGCGGGCCGGCCCGGGCACCTCCCGCTCGTCGAGGAAGGAGCCGGAGGTGTAGATCTTCACGAGCTGGCAGGGGCCGTCGTGGTGCTCGCGTTCGTGTGCGAGGACGGCGTCGAGCTGGTCCAGCAGCGCCTCGTGTGGGACCGTCCCGCCGTCGACGGACTCCGCGACGTAGCCACACATCGTACAGCCGCCGGCGCGCGCCCACCGACAGCCGCCGGTGTTGAGGACGACGGTCAGGGAGTCGCGGACCCCGTCGGGCGTGCGGTCCTCGTCGACCCACACCCGGGTGGGCTCGTGGGGGTCGTAGGACTGGTCGTTCTCGGCGCGAATCTCCCGCATCACGGCGTTGTGGGCGTCCATCCCCCGTCCCCGCTCGTTGGCCTCCGGGGTCGGCTGGCTCATGGCTCGGAGTTCGGGCGGGCGGGGAAAGCGGTGTCGTTCCGGTCGACACGGGGTTCAAGACGCTCGGGCCCTGTCCGTCTCATCGTGTACCGCCGCTCGCTCCTCGCCGCGCTCGCGCCACTGGCCGGGTGTTCTGCGCTGACGGGAGGGGACGGACGGACGACGGCGACCGAGACGCCGACGGCGACGCCGGAGCCGACCCGGTCGCTCCCGCTGACCGCGGCGGACCCCGACGGGAACGTCGGCTCGTCGCGCGGTATCGAGGTCCGGAACCGGCGGAGCGTGGCGACGTTCACCACCGTGGTCGTCGAGCACGAGGGGGAGACGGTGTTCACCGAGAGCCAGACGGTCCCGCCCGACAGGACGTGGCACGTCGACGACCTCGTCTCCCGGCGGGGCATCTACCACGTCATCGTCGAGGCCGAGACGGGCGAACGCGCCGTCCACGGCTGGGTTGTCGGCGAACGGTGGGGCGAGTGGGACCTCATCGCCTCGCTGACGCCCGCCGGGGTCGAGACCCAGCAGGTCGGCATCTGCGCCCCCGACTGCCCGCCGCTCCGCGCGCGCGGCCAGAGCCGACCGCTCCCACGCGAGAGCCCGACCGACCCCGGCCGCGAGGTGGCCGGCGCGGTGACCCTCCGGAACGACCGCGACCGGACCGTCCCCGTCTCGCTCCGGGTCGCCGGCGACCGGGGCCGTATCGTCGACTACACCTACGACCTGCCGGCGGGGGTCGAGATCATCGTCCCGGTGGCGCGGAGCGACGGAACCTACGACCTCGCCGTCTCGGCGCGAGACCGGACCGTGAGCCGGACGTGGCACGTCCCCGAGGAGCCGTTCCCGCGCTTCGCCGTCGGCGACACGGGTGCCGCGCCGGCGTGCGAGGCGAGCGACACGCGGGTCACGCGGATCAGCAACAGCCGGGAGTCGGAAACCACCGTCGGCGTCGCCCTCCGCAGCGGCGACGACCCTGGCGTCGCGCGCACGGCGACGCTCGGGCCGGGCGAGAGCCGTCCGGTCGGGCTCCGGGTCCCGCCGGGACCGACGACGCTCAGCGTCTTCGTCGACGACGAGCGACGCCTCACCGCCGAGTGGACGATCTGTCCGGCCGGACCGATCCGGATCACCCTCGTCGGCGGCACCGTCTTCGTCCGGAACGACGAGCGGGTGGTCGCGAGCGCGTTCGCCGAGTAGCGGGGCGCGGCGCCGAACGGCGTCACACGGCCGTCAGCGTCCAGAGCGCGACCATGCCGGCGACGAGCGTCGCCGCCGTGTTCTCCGTGCGCCACGCGACGAGGACGGCGACCGCCCCCGCGGCGGTCCGGACGGTGAGGACCGGTCCGGCGGCGAGCGGTGAGCCGACGAGCGCGGGCGCGACCAGCGCCGCGAGGACGGCCGGCGGCACGTACCGGAGCGGCGCGCGCAGGCGCGGCGGGACGGCGTCGACGCGGCCGAACAGGTAGACGAAGGAGTGCCGGAACGCGAAGGTGACGACGCCGACGACGACCACGACCGCCCAGACGGCGAGGCTCACCCGTGGCCCTCCGCGTCCTCGTCGGCGGCCGCCCCGTCGCCGAGCGCGCGCTCTCCGGCCAGCCCCGCGCCGACGCCCGCCAGCGCGCCCGTGACCAGCCCGAGGTTGAACGGCAGTTCCGCGCCGACGACCGCGACGGTCCCGCCGACGAGCGCCGCGACCAGCCGGGGACGGTCCGTGACCGCGGGAACGAGGAGCGCGAGGAAAACGAGGGGGACGGCGAAGGTGAGCCCCCACGACGGCGGAATCCCCCGGCCGACGACGATGCCGGCGACGGTCGCGACCTGCCAGACGGCCCAGAGTGACCCGGCGACCCCGAGGTAGTGGTAGACGCTCGGGGAGTCCTCGGGCGCGACGGTGAGCGCGTACGCCTGGTCGGTGAGGAGGTACGAACAGAGTGGCCGGAGGTGGCGGGGGTACGCCCGGAACCGGGGGGCGATAGAGGCCGAGTACATCACCATCCGGACGTTGATCACCGCGGCGGTGAGGACAATCACGGCGGGCGCGGCGTCCCGGCCGAACAGCTCGACCGCCGCGAGCTGTGAGGCGCCGGCGAAGATCACGACCGAGGTGGCGACCGTCTGGAGCGGCGAGAGCCCCGCCTCGACGGCCGCGACGCCGACGACGAGGCCGAAGGGCGCGATCCCGAGGAGGAGCGGGGCCGACCGGACGGCGCCGCGCCGGAGGTCCGCGAGCGGGCGCTGCGCTCCGCTCACGTCTCCGGTCCCGCGCTCTCGTCCAGCCCGCCCGTCGCCGCGAGCAGGCCGCCCGGCGTCCCGCCCGCGAGCGCGTGGCTCCACGGCTCGACGCCGAGGTCGTCCCGGACCGACCGCGCGACGTCGAGGAGGGCCTCGATGTCCACCCCCGTCTCGACGCCCATCGACGCGCAGGCGGCGGCGAGGTCCTCCGTCGGGACGTTCCCGACGGTGTCTAGCTCGTCCGGCAGGGCCGTCCCGCCGCCGAGTCCACAGACCGACGCGTCGAACCGGCGGACGCCCCGGCGCATCGCGGTGACGGCGTTCGCGAGCGCCAGCCCGTTCGTGTCGTGGAGGTGGAGGCCGGCGTCGATCGCGTCCAACCCAAGCCGCTCGTCGGCGCGCGCGAGCAGGTCGTCGACCCCCCGCGGCTCGGCCATCCCCGCCGTCGCGGAGAAGGAGACGGCGTCGACGCCCGCCGCGACGGCGCGCTCCGCGGCCGCGAGCGTCCGCTCCGGGTCGACGCGGCCGTCGTAGGGACAGAAGAAACTCGTCGAGAGTCCGGCCTCGACGGGCACGCCGGCGTCGTCGGCGACGTCGATGATCGCGTCCAGTTCGTCGAGCGTCTCCTCGCTCGTCATCCCCTGGTTCGTCCGGGCGTAGGCGTCGCTCACGGTCACGAGCGCGTCGATGCCGTCGACGCCCGCCGCGACGGCGCGCTCGGCGCCGACGCGGTTCGGGACGAGCGCGTGGTACTCGACGCCGGGACGGCGGTCGAGGCGCTCGAACAGCTCGCCCGCGTCCCGGAGGGCCGGCACCGCCTCGGGGTGTGAGAACGCGGTGACCTCGACGCTCCGGAGGCCGGTCGCGACGATGGCGTCGACCAGTTCGGCCTTCCGCGCCGTCGGGACGAACCGGTCGAGCCGCTGGAGCCCGTCGCGGGGCACCACCTCGTCGACGTGGACGCGGTCGGGCAGGTCCACTAGATCACCCCTGCCTCGCGGAGGTCGGCACGGGTCGTCTCGTCGTAGCCGAGCAGGTCGCCGTAGACGGCGTCGTTGTGCGCGCCGAGGGCGGGACCGAGGTGGTCGACCCCGCCGGGCGTCTCCGAGAACGTTGGGACGACGTTCTGGACCAGCGACGGGCCCAGGTCGGGGTCCGCGACCTCGATCGCCGCCTCGCGGGCGCGGTACTGCTCGTCCGCGAGGATGTCGGGCACGTCGTACACCGGCGCCGCGGCCGCGTCCGCCTCGTCGAAGGCGGCGAGCGCCTCCGCGCGGGTGTGGTCGGCCATCCAGTCGGCGACGATCCGGTCCAGCTCCTCGACGTGGTCCAGCCGCGCCTCGTTGTCGCGGAACCGCGGGTCCGATTTCAGCTCCGGCCGGCCGATGGCGTCGAAGGTGCGCATCGCCAGCGGCTGGGCGGAGGCGGCGAGCGCGACGTACTCGCCGTCGGCCGTCTCGTAGACGTTCCGCGGCGCGGAGGAGGTCGAGCGGTTGCCCGTCCGGCGCTCGGGGTCGCCCGTCGCGTCGTACCGCAACACCTGGGGGCCGAGGAGCATCAGCATCGGCTCGATGAGGCTGTCGTCTATCGTCTGCCCGCCCGCGGAGCCGGCGTCGCGGCCGTACAGCGCCATCGTCGCCGCGAGCGCGCCGAACACACCCGCGACGGTGTCCGCGAGGCCGGTCGGCGGGAGCAGGGGCTCGCGGTCAGCGAAGCCGTTGACCGCGGCGAAGCCGCTCATCGCCTCCGCGAGCGTGCCAAAGCCCGGCCGGTCGGCGTAGGGGCCGGTCTGCCCGAAGCCCGACACCCGGAGCACGACGAGCCCCGGGTTCGTCTCGCGCAGCGTCTCGGGCCCGAGGTCCCACCGCTCCAGCGTGCCCGGCCGGAAGTTCTCGACCACGAGGTCGGCCTCGCTCGCGAGGTCACGAAACACCGCGGCGCCGCCCTCCGCGGAGAGGTCGAGGGTGACCGAGCGCTTGTTGCGCGCGAGGTACTTCCACCAGACCGAGTGGCCGTCGACCTGCGGGCCGAACTGGCGGAGGTGGTCGCCCGTCTCGGGGCGTTCGACCTTGATCACCTCGGCGCCGAAGTCCGCGAGCAGGCGGCCGGCGGTCGGTCCGGAGATCATCGAGCCGACCTCGACGACACGGACGCCGGCGAGCGGTCCGGTGTCGGCCGAGGGGCGGTCGGCGTCGTCCATGGCTCCACGGGCGGCGAGGCGGTTCTTGAACCTTCCCACCTGTTCCCTCAGCGCTCCGCAGCGTGGCGGACGTCGACCGCCACCCCGCGGGTCGACGCGCGCATCTCCGGCCCCGACATCGCGGCGCGCCCGACAGCGAGCGCACGGGGGCCCTCGACGACCACCTCGTCGCCGGCGCGGATCGCCTCGTCCGCGTCGAGGACGCCCGGCGCGAGGACGCTCCCGCGCGGGACGAACCCGTCTATCTCGACCCTGGATGCGACCCCGCGGGCGAGCGCGCGCTCCCCGCCGGCGAGGGTGAAGGCGAGCGAGCCGTACTGCGGGACGAGCGCCGCGACCTGTTCGTCGTCCTCGAAGGCGACGAGCTTCGGGTACCGCCCCTCGACGCGCAGGTCGTCGGAGAACAGCCGGTCGCCCGCGTCCTCGCCGAACTGGTAGTCCGCGAGCGCGCGGAGCGTTCGGTGCTGGCGGGTCCGTTTGCGGTACGCGTCCTCGCCCGCCAGGGCGTCGGAGAGCGCCGCGAGCGACTCGTCGGTCGTCGGGTGGTCCGTGACCGTCCACGCGACGGGCAGATCCCGGCCGTCGAGCGCGTCCTCGACAGTCGGGCGGTAGTCCGCGGGGACGTGCGCGACGACCCGCGGGTAGTCCGCGCCGGCGAGGTAGCGGTCGAGCACCTCGCTCACGAACGCGCGCTCGCCGGCGGTCCAGCGGCCGGTGACGACGGCGTCGTAGTGCTGTGCGGGGTAGACGAGTTCGAGTTCCTGCGGGACGGCGCCGATGGGCGAGGTGACGGAGACGACGTGTCCGCGATACCCGATCGCCTTGTGAAACTGCGCGTGACTCTGGGACTCGCTGTAGGGCTTGCGCGCAGAGCAGGGGACGAGGACGAGCGGGAGGTCGTCGAACCGCGGGCGGTAGCGACCGGTGACGCGGTCGGCGAACCGCCGGATCTCGGCGCGCCGGAGGGTGTCCTCGCTGGCGGCCGCGAGCGGCGCCGAGCGGTAGACGGGCGTGCGCTCCTCGACGTAGCCCCACTCGTCGTCGAGGCGGCGCACGAGCGCCGTGAGCCAGTTCTCGTGGCGGGCCTGTCCCTCCACGTAGTCCCGGAGGCGGCCGTCGGCGACTCTGGCGCGGACCGTCGCGAGCTCGGATTCGAGCGCGGCGACGTTGTGAGAGACGCAGTCGTCGCGGTCGAACGCGGCGAGCGGCGGGTCGGCCGGGAACGGCGCGGGGAGTTCGTCGAGGTGGTCGTCGTCGAGGCCGTACTCGCCCTCGCCCGTGAGGTAGCGCCCCTGGCGCCCCCGGACCCGGGCGCGCTTGGCGTCGAACAGGTCGACGCCCGCGTACGCGAGGACGGCGACGTTGCGGGGCGTCGCGACGCCGGGGAAGTAGAGCGCGGTGTCGGGCGGAGTCGCCCGGCGGACAGCGAGAACGGCGTCGAGAACCCGTTCGGCGTGGCCCACGACACCCGTTGCCGTCGAGAGGGCGGTGGCGTCCGCGGGGTGGTCGCCGGCCGTCTCGGGCGCGAGGACGGCGGCGCTCGGGTAGTCGACGTCCGGGACGTCGGCGGCGAACGTCGCCTGAATCTCCTGCCGGGTCCCCGCGGGGAACCCGCGGTGGGGCAGGACGGTGAGCCGCGCCGGGTCGCCCTCGGGGCGGTCGCGGTCCGCGGGCCAGAGCGACCCGCCGTCGACGATGACGTCGTCGACGAGCGCCGGCGTCCGCACGGGGTCGTCGAGGCGGAGTTCGCCGCGCCGGGCGGGCCCGTCGCGGGCGTGAACCTCGAAGTACTCTGTCACGGCCGGAGTCGGGCGGGCGCGGGGGTTTACCCTGTCGGTGTCGGGTCGTGGCCGCCGAGACGGGTGAGCGACACCTCGTCGGGGACGACCGCGAGCGCCGTCTCCGGCCAGCCGTCGTGTGCGAGCGTCAGGTCGGCCTCGGTGGCCGCGGCGAGGCGGGCGACCCCGCGGGCGGCGGCCGCACACGCCGCGCGGTCGGGCCGGTCCGGCACCTCGGCGGTGAGGGGGTACGTCGCGGAGAGCGCACGGGGGTACGGGCCGAAGGGGGGCAGAACGCGCCAGACGGCGTCGAAGCGGTCCGACGAGGGCACGCCGCCCTCGGTCAGGAGCACCCGGGCGTCGTCGGGCGGCGCGATCCGCGGGAGCCGGTCGTGGTGCCGGGCCACCTCGGGCCGGCGGGCGCTCTCGGCGGAGACGGCGAAGAAGGTTCCCTTCGAGACGGGGTCGCCGCGTTCGAGCCACTCGCGCTCCTCGAGCAGTGCGCGGTAGCCGTCGACGAGCGAGGGGTGGCCGCGGGCGCGGCGCTCGACGAGTTCGAAGAGGTTCCCGGAACGGATCGCCTCGCGCACGCGCCTGATCTCCGCGAGCGTGACGTGGAGGTTGTGTTCGGCGAGCAGTCGCTCGCGCTCCTCCGGACCCACCTCGCGGAGCGTCGCGGGGTCGTGGTCGGTACAGACCGGACAGGGACAGGGGAGCGAGGAGAGGTCGTCGAGGTGTTCGGTGCCAGCGGGGGTGAGATAGCGCCCGTCGCGGGCGTACAGCGCGTAGGCGGCGGAGTCGAAGAGGTCACAGCCAAGCGCCGCCGCGAGCGCGAACGTCATCGGGTGGCCGGCGCCGAACAGGTGGACCGGGGCGGCGGGGCCGAGTCCTCGCTTCGCGGCGGCGACCACGCGAACCACGTCGTCGTAGCGGTAGGAGTTCAGCAGGGGGACGACGGCGCCGACGGGGAAGAGATCGAGCGTCGAGGCCGCGGCGGCCCGGCCCGCGGACTCGCGCAGGTCGAGGTGGGTCGAGCCCTGGACCGGCGCGGAGACGAGCATCTCGCCCGTGTCGGCCTGCTCCGCCGCGAGGAGCGCCGCCTCGGTGTCCCGGAGGTCCGCGAGCGCCCGTTCCCTGCCTGCGTCGGGCGGGGTCGGCACGTCGACGGGCGTCCCGACGTCGGAGCCGACGGCGCGCTGGAACGCCAGAATCTGGGGCGTGTCGACGTCGATCGAGCCGTACTCGGCGAGCTGGAACGAGCCGGAGTCGGTCATGATCGCGCCGGGAAAGTCGAGCAGGTCGTGGAGGCCACGGTCGAGCGCCGCCTCGCGCAGGCCGTCGGTGGAGTGGACGATGTACGCGTTGGTGATCAGCATCTCGACGCCGAACTCGTCGGCGAGTCGCCGCGGCTCGACCGTCAGGACGTTCGGGTTGACGACGGGGAGAAGCGCCGGCGTCTCGACGGTCAGGCCGGCCTGGGGGACCGCGAGTTCGCCGACCCGGCCCGCGCCGTCGACGGCACGGACCTCGAAG
Source organism: Haloferacaceae archaeon (assembly GCA_036626375.1). Classification (GTDB taxonomy): domain Archaea; phylum Halobacteriota; class Halobacteria; order Halobacteriales; family Haloferacaceae; genus A07HB70. The sequence continues at coordinate 109,667 of JAZKRX010000001.1, read as the reverse complement.
ACGTCGCGCGCTGGCATACCGGTCGGTCGGCGAGGCGCGGGTAAAGCGTCGCGGTCCGGCGCGCGGCGCGGGCCGGGGTCGTCGCCCGCGGTCCTATTTGCACGCGAATATTTCTTTTGATAATTGGGCCCGAGCGGTTATGTCCACCGACCGAAATGTGTGAGTATGAGTACGATCGGCGTCCAACTGCTCGACCAGGAGACCGGGGAGGGGATCGCCCGGTACCCAATCTCCGACGACGAGAGCGTGAGCGAGGCGCTTCTCGGCGCGTTCAGCCAGGTCATGGAGCGCTCCGACCGCGACGAGGTGCTGTACGACTTCGTGGACCCGGACGCGCTGGACCGGCTGTTCGGCGGCAAGGGCTCCCCGACGGTGTCGGCGGAGCTCTGGGGGCACCCTGTCGTCGTCACGCCCGACGCGGTGACGGTGTACGCGCGGAGCTAAATCACCGCCGGCGCCTGTGGCCCGAACCGGAGCGCCACGTAGAGCAGGGTGAACAGCGTCGCGTTGTACGCTCCGTGGATCAGCGCGGGCACGACGAGATTCTCCGTGAGCTCGTAGGCCGACCCGAACACCAGCGCCGGCCCGACGAGGATACCGACGGTGACCAGCCGCGCCTCCGGCGACCCCGAGAGCGCGACGTAGTGGACCGCCGCGAAGATGACGGAGGCGAGGAGAACCGCGGCCGGCGCGGAGAACCGCTCGCGGAGCCGTCCCTGGACGATCCCGCGGAAGAGCAGCTCCTCGCCCGGCCCGATGAGGACGAACGACGCGGGGATCAGGAGGAGCAGGACGCTCGGGTCACGGCTCGCGAGTTCGGCGGCCTGGTTCGACCCCGCCTCGATACCGAACGTCGAGACGAGGATCGCTCCCCCGATGCCGAAGCCGAGCGCCAGCCCGTAGCCCAGCCCGACCGCGGCGAGATCCCGCAGGCCGGGGAGACGGACGCCGACCCAGCCCGGTCCGTGGCGACTCCCGCCGAGGTCGACCCCGAGCACCCGTCTGACGGGGCCGCGCGCGAGGTCCCTGAGCCGGTCCCGGACGGTGAGGTAGAGGAGGGCAACGCCGCCGAAGGCGACGCCCTGGACGAGAACGAGCGAGACCACGAGGATCACGAGGGGCGTCGCGCCGACGCCGAGCGCGCCGAGGCCGACGACCCCGGCGACCGCGAGGAGGAAGCCGATTCCGAGGCCGACGAGGCCGACGCCGACGGAGGAGACGACCGTCCAGCCGGCGAGGAGCGTGCGGGCGCCGGTCCCGGACATAACTGGGTCGTCGGCCCCGACGTCGGGCGTCTCTGGCGTGCCGCCGTCCGAGTCGGCGACGGCGCCGTCGGTCGGCGGGTCCGCGTCGTTCCCGCTCATCGCTCGGTCAGTTCGTGGCGCAGGAGGGCGGTCACGGCCCGGCCGTCGCGCAGGTCGCCGTCCACGGCGGCGGCGAGCAGGTCGTCGTAGGCGCGCGTCTCGGCCCGGATCGACTCGTTGTCGTCCAGGTCCTGGGCGGCCGTCGGGGTACACCCGCGCGCGACGACGTGGTGGTGGACGGCGTCGCTGACGCCGTTCGCGGGTTCGACCGCCCCGACGACCCGCACCGACTCGGCCTCGTAGCCCGTCTCCTCCCGGAGCTCCCGGCGGGCGGCGGCCTCGATCTCCTCGCCGTCCTCCACCGACCCGGCGGGGATGCCGCGGTTCACCCGCCCGACCGCCTGTCGCCACTCCGCGACCGTCACGACGTCGCCCCCCGGCGTGAACGGGAGAACGACGACCGCCGGCGGCTCGGCGACGTGGTGGTACTCCCCCTCGGCGCCGTCGGGCAGACACACGTCGTCGCGCCGGACGACGAAGCCCGGGCACTCGAAGACGACCTCGCCGCCGAGTTGCTCCCACCGGAGCGACGCGTCGCCGTCCGCTGTCATAGAGATGGATCGGGACGCGAGGGTGAAGAGTCGCCCGGTCGTCACCGCCGCAGGCGGACGACGAGCGCCGCGCCGCCCAGGGCGAGCGCGAGCAGCGCCGCGAGCAGGTGGCCCTCCGCGACCCAGCGCGGGAGGCGCACGGCGGCCGAGAGCAGGCGGAGCGCGGGGGTCAGGACGGGGACCGCCCGGGGTTCGTCGACCCGCGGCGAGACGGGCGTTTGCGTGGCGTCGGGGTCGTCGGTCTCGCCGGGCGTCGCCCGCTGGACGCCGTAGCGCGGCCCGCCGACGGGCTCGCCGCCCGCCACGTCGGTCTCGTACGGGAGCGTCCGGTAGTCGAAGCGGTGGCGCGCGAGCACCCGGCCCGACTCGTCGACGACTACTATGCGCGCGTTCCGGGTGTCGGTGATCACCGTCGTCCCGTCCGGGAGCCGGTCGGCGTCGCGGGGCCAGTCGAAGGCCACGCCGCCCGCACCGGTCAGCACCCACGCGGGCGTCCACGACCCGTCGGCGCGGCGGTGGAGTTCGACGACCCGGTGGTTCTCCGAGTCGGCGACGAGAACGGCGCCGTCGCCGAGCCACTGGGGGTTGTGCTGGCGGTGGATGATCGAGGTGTCACCCCGAATCCGGTCGCCGCCGTCCGGGTCCTCGTTTATCACCTCGACGACGCCCGCCTCGCGGTCGAGGATCAGGATCTGGTTGGCGTTGCGCACGGAGACGAGGTACCGCCCCTCGCTGATCCGGTCGACGTCGTTGATGTGGAGCCAGTCGGTCCGCGTGGGGTCGGCGGGCGCGTCGTAGCGCGTCGAGGCGTTCCACGACCACGCGACCGAGCCGTTGCGGACGACCAGCACCCGCTCGCGGTCCATGTCCGCGACGAGGACGCCGCCGCCGGGCAGGGGTTCGGCGTCGTGGACCTCGCTGTTCGTGTGCGTCCGGACGGGCATCGACCACGCGGACTCGACGCGCGGCCCGCCGGGCGCGTCGGGGTCGACGACCCGGTAGCCGGTGCGCGAACACGGCGCCTCGTAGGGGCCGCAGTCGTCGACGTCGTTCTCGGTGAACGTCGCGAGGACGCGCCCGTTCGCGAGCGGCGTCACGTCGAAGTAGGTGTCGGCGCTCGACTCGCGCCAGTCGACCCCTCCGTCGGCCACCTGTCCGACGAACCCGTCGCTCGTGTAGCTGCCGACGCCCTGGACGCCGACGTAGACGGGGTCGTCGGCGAGTGGTGCGGACGCGTCGTCCGGCTGACCGGCGGCGAGGGCGGGCGCGAGGGCCGCGGCGACGAGCAGGAGGGCGAGTGCGAGCGTGAACCGGCGCTCCATCGTCCGCTCCTGCGTCCTTCGGCGAATAAGCGTTCCCTTCCTGCGGACGCCTGACGCCGTCCGGCCTCGTCGGTGGGCGGGCGAGAGCGGCGTCGGGGGAGACGCGGTCGGCGAACGTCCTGTTCGGCCGGGACGCCGCGCACGCGGCCGGCGTCGCACGCCGGCGCCGCCGTGTCGGCCAGTTGCAGGAGATGATATTATAAAATATAGGAACACGCGTGAGCGTTCAGCCAGGGCGAAAATCAGCGTCGATAATAGTATAATATATCTGATAGTTTCTGTCGATGACGGGGCGCAAACAGGGAGGGATCCTCAGACGGGTGACGAGACGCGGGCCGCTGTGGAGAGCCACCGTCGCGGTGGGGATCGGGGTGCTGTCGTCCGCCGCGTTCCTCCTCGACCGGCGGAACGCGAAACGCGTCGACTGCGCCTTCGAGTTCGAGACGTTCGACGGCGTCGACGTCCGGATCGACTCCGGCGACGAAGCGCTCCCCGCGGCCGTCCGGGCGCCCGACCCGGACGAGGTGGGCCGTCGGTCGGTCGGGGGGGCGACGAGACGACGGCCGACGCACCGGCCGCCCGGGCTGGCTGGGGTAAGAGCCGGTCTTGCCGGGCCGACGCGCGACCGAAGGGTCTTCCCTGACTGACCCGTAACGACGGTAGATGAGAGTTCTCGTCGCCGGTGCCACCGGATTCGTCGGGAAACGTCTCGTCCGGGCGCTCGTCGACCGCGGCGAGACGGTGGTCGCGTTCTCGCGGAGCGCGAGCGAGGTCGACTTTCCCGACGGCGTCGAGCCGTTCGAGGGCGACCTCGGCGACCCGGAGAGCCTCGACGGACTCTGCGAGGGGATCGACGTCGCCTACTACCTGATCCACTCGCTGACCGCCGAGAACTTCGCGGAGCGCGACCGCCGGTACGCCCGGCGGTTCAGCGAGCGCGCCGACGCCGCGGGCGTCGACCGGATCGTCTACCTGAGCGGGATCAGCGGCGACGAGACCGACCTCTCGCCACACCTCGCCTCCCGGCGCGAGGTCGAGGACGTCCTCGCCGAGGGCGAGGCGGACCTGACGGTCCTCCGGGCCGCCGTCATCATCGGGCCGGAGAGCGCGAGCTTCCGAATCATCGACGACCTGACCGACCGGCTGCCCGTGATGGCCGTCCCGAAGTGGGTGCGCACGCCCTGCCAGCCGATAGACGTTCGCGACGTGGTGATCTACCTCGTCCGGCTGCTCGACACGCCGGCCACCCGCGGCGAGACGTACGACATCGGCGCGTCGTCGACGTGGACCTACGAGTCGCTGTTGAAGCTGACCGCGCGCGAGAAGGGCAAGCGGGTGCTCATCATTCCCGTCCCGGTGATGACGCCCGGACTCTCGGCGCACTGGCTCCGGTTCACCACCGACGTCCAGTACGAGATCGCCCGGCCGCTAGCCCAGAGCATGCGCCACCCCGTGACGGTCGACCCCGCCCGAGACCTCCAGAGCGTGATCGAGATCGACCGGGCGCCGGTCGACGAGTCGGTGCGGTGGGCGCTCTCGGCTTAGTCGACCTGGATCGACACGCCACGGAGCGCCGCGAGCGGGTCGCGCGCCGCGTCTGCGAGCGGGACGGTGCCGTCGAGGTCCGCCGGCTCCTGGCCGTGGACCACCCGCCCGAAGACAGGCGCGAGCGTCGGGTACGCCCGCGCCGCGAGGTCGGCGGCCGGAGCCGCGCCGGCCCGACGCAGGACGCGCCGAACCGCCGCGCTCCCGGCGTGGACCGACTCGCCCTCGACGAACACGAACGCGAACGGCTGGTCGCCGAACTGCGCTTCGAGAAACCGCTTCGCGTCCGGCGACTCCAGCGGGACGGTGACGAGGCCGTCGACACAGTCGGCGAACCGGTCGGCGAGGGCGCGAAACGCCCGGCGGCGACCGTCGTAGAGCAGGACGGCAACGGACACACCGGACGCAGGAGCCCGAGCCGCATGAACGGTCGGGTCCCGCCTCGACGGTCTCAGTTCGCGGGGGCCAGCCGCACGACGGGCGCGTCGGCGGCGTCGACGGCGGCGTAGACGGCCCCGTCGGCCGCGACAGCCACGTCCCGTATCCGCCAGCCGCGGTCCGCGAGCAGCGGGTCGGCCTCGGTGGCCGTCTCGCCGTCGACCCGGAACCGCGCGAGATACCGCGAGGCGAGGCCGCCGACGAGCAGGTCGCCCGTCCACGGGAGGGCGTCGCCCTCGTAGAACGCCGCGCCGCTCGGGGGAAACCCACCGGAGCCACAGGGCCACGAGTAGACCGGCGCGACCACGTCCGCGCGGTCGTCGTGCGAGACGCCGACCGGTTCGTCCGAGCCGTACCGACAGCTTTCGTCCGCGACCGGCCAGCCGTAGTTCGCGCCGGGACGGAGAGCGTTGATCTCGTCCCCGTCGCGCTCGCCGAACTCCGTCTCCCAGATCGTTCCCGTCTCCGGGTGGACCGCGAGACCCTGCGCGTTCCGGTGGCCGTAGCTGAAGACGGCGTCGCCCGCGTCCGGGTCGTCGACGAAGGGGTTGTCCGCGGGCACCGAGCCGTCCGGATTCAGCCGCAGGACCGTCCCGAGGTCGTTCGACGGGTCCTGCGCGACGTGGTCCGGCCCGAAGTTCTTGAACTGTCGGTCGCCCACCGTGACGTACATCGTCCCGTCGGGCGCGAACGCGACCCGCGAGCCGAAGTGGCCGCTCGACTCGACGAACGGCTCGGCGGTGTAGAGCGTTTCAAACGCCGTGAGCCGCGGGCCGTCGCCGTCGAGGCCCGTCAGCCGCCCGCGTCCGACCCGCGTCGAGGAGGTGCCGTCCGACCGCCCGACGGAGTACGTGAGGTAGACCCACGGCTCGTCCGGGTACGTCGGCCCGAGGGTGGCGTCGAGCAGGCCGCCCTGTCCCCGCGCGAACACCGCCGGCGTCCCGGCGACGCGCCGCGTGTCGCCGGTCTCGGCGTCGACCAGCGAGAGCCGACCCGGCTGTTCGGTGACGAGCAACGTCGACGCCCCGAGCGGCTCGACCGCCCACGGGTGCTCGAGGCCGGTCGCGACCGTCTCGACGGCGTACGCGCCCTCGTCGGCCTCGTCCCCGTCGTCGGGCCGAGCGGCCGTTTTCGTCGACGACCCGGAGCCGCCGCCCGTCCCCGTCGGCCGCGCGCCCGCACACCCGGCGAGCGACGCGACGGCGAGCGCGAGGTAGGTTCGTCGGTGCATGCTGGCGGTTGTGACCGGCCGGGCAAGTGTCGTACGGTCGGGTCGGCCGTCGAACTGACACGTCACGGCCGCTGCCGGTGCCCGTCGTACGGGTCGGTGAGGAGGCAGCGGGGTCGACGGTCGCGGTCCATCGGAGTCGAGCCGAGCAACGAGGTCGTGGCCGGCGGAGACACCGGGCCGACGCGAGAGGTGAGATTCGGCGGCGTCGCGCCGGCACACGACACCGGCGGATCTCGACTTCACACGCCGACGTCGTGGTATCAAGACTCTTTTTGCTCCCGATCAGGAACTCCCTATGGTACTTGTTCAGGCACTGTCGTACACGGCGCTCGCGGCGGTCGCCGCCCTGGTCGGCGGCGTGATCGCCGTCTACCGTCCTCCGGGGCCACAGATGGAGAGCAACGTCCAGCATTTCGCCGCCGGAGTGGTCACCGCCGCCGTGGCGGCCGAGCTACTGCCGGACGTCCACGGCGAAGCGCCTCAGGTCGTCGTTCTCGGGTTCGCCGTCGGGGTCGCGACGATGCTGGGGATACACCGACTGAGTAAGATCATCGAGCGGCGCGATATCGGCGGACAGTTCGCCGGTGCGGCCGGCCTGCTCATCACTGTCGGTATCGACATGATCATCGACGGGGTGCTGATCGGGGTCACGTTCCTCAACAACCCCGACACCGGCGTCATCATCGCCGTGGCCCTGACTATCGAGGTGTTGTTTCTCGGGGTCGCCGGCGTCGTCGCGCTGCCACAGGATCTGGGCACCGCCCGGAAGCTCGCGGTGCCGGCGGTGTTCGGGCTGTTGCTCACGTCGGGTGTGGTCGGCGGCGTGCTCGGGTTAGAGGGCGTAACCGGGGCTCCGATCGCAGTCATCATCGCGTTCGGCTCCGCCGCCCTCCTGTATCTCGTCACCGAGGAACTGCTCGTGAAAGCCGGGAAGGTCCCCGAGACGCCGGTGTCGACCACGCTGTTTTTCGTCGGGTTTCTCGCCATCTTCCTGGTCGATATGCTCCACTGAGGAGACGAGCGGAGCGGGACCGGCGGCGGCCCGCGGGCGCCCCGCTCGCGGGAGTGCGGTTACGGCCGCCCGGAGGCAGAACCGTACCTACGATCGAACCGGCGAAAACAGGGACACGCGGCCGACAGGTTGAGAGCGTGACCGGCGGCTCGCGCGAGCCACGTCCCGACCAGCCCGACGTAGATATCCCCGACGACGAGGCCGAGGTGATCCGAACGATGGAGGACGACAGAGGCGAGGAACTAACCGAACGAGAGGAGAACGTGGCCATCGCTCAGGCAACGCTGATCGGCGGTCGCTGCGTCCCACTGGCCACAACGGGTCTGTTGGGAACTCTGCATCGGCGACAGGCTCCAGCGGGCGTGCCGGATACTGGGCGTCTGCTCACGAGACGCTCCGAGCCACGCAGTTCGGTGAACTGCGCTCACGACACACGCACAGGGTGCTGACGACGCGGTTCTCCAGAAGGGCGAACGAACGGGTACGAGACGGTCGTTCAGACCGGAACGGAGAACGAGGAAAGACACAAGCCCGGCGCGTCTCACTACCGCGGTGTGCCCGAGAAGAACGTCGGTGGTCGTGACCGACTCACCCGCGCAGCACTCGCCGTCCTGCTGACTATCGTGGCTGTCGGTACGCTCGGAGATGGAAGGCGCAAGACCGGGCTACTGGCCCTCGTTGGAGCGCTCGGAGTTGGGTTCAACGCGGTGACGTGCTTCTGTGGCGTGAACGAGACACTCGGTATCGACACCACCGACACGTAGACGCCTGCGCCGACACGACTGCTGGCTCCGGCGGGGAGAGAGGCGAGTAACCGGTGAACCGTGTCTCCTGCCGTCGGAACCCCGACAGGAGCTACGGCCGGGCGACAGCCGTCTCGTGAATGCTGAGCGTCGCGGGCAGGAATGGGCCGACGCAGATTACGAACCACGGTCGCTCGCTTCGCTCGCTCCCTGATTCGAATCTCCGCGTTCCCCACGCACCCGCACTCGGGGTGGACTCGCGCCGCTCACTTCGTTCGCGGCGCTCGGCTGTCGAGATGCGGGAGAAGTGGGCCGGCGCAGATTCGAACTGCGGTTACGGCCACCCGAAGGCCGAAGGATACCAAGCTACCCCACCGGCCCGCACACGGCGAAATGCCCGAACGGTGGTTAACGCTTGTGATGTGCGGCGCTAGTACCGCCGGAACCCGTCGGTGTCGAGCCAGTTGTGCGCGACCGTGATCGCCTGGTCCGCGTGGAGTGCAACGGGCCCGAGCGACAGCGCGCGCGGGTCGTGGTCGGCGACCGCCGCGCGGTCGTCGGGCACGAAGTCGTGGTGGTCCGAGAGGACGAACAGCGGCTGCTCGGGGGGGTCGACCGACGGAGCGGGGTCGCCGTCCTCGTCGAGCACCACCACCGCGTCTGCGTCGGCGGCGGCGCGAGAGAGCGCCGGCGCCAGCCCGCCGCGGTAGAGTTCGACGCCGGGACTCGGCTCCGCGGGCATCGCGCCGATCGCCTCGTCGCGGGCGTCCAGGGCGTCGCGGACCCGCGCGGCAGTCGAGCGCTCGTCCGGCCGGAGGTGGCGCACGGTCGCGCCGTCGACGACGAGGGTGTACGTGTCGGCGAGAACGACGTGGACGCGAGCGTCCGCGCGGACGCCGTGCGAGCGCAAGAGCCCGGCGACGACGGCGCGCGCGAGCAGGTCGAGGCGCCCCGCGCCGGGCAGGTCGTCGAGCGAGAACTCGGCCGTGGTCGGCGCGTCGTGGCCGACGACGAGGAACTGGCGCACGGCGGCGAGAGGGCCGGGGGAGAGAAGTGTCGTCCGGTCCGGGGCCAACGGTTTAGCCGGCGAGGCCGCTAACCGGCGGTGTGTCACTTCGCTCGCGCGGGTCGGTCGCGGGGCTCCTCGGCGCCGTCGTCACGCTCGCCCTCGCCGTCGTCGGGGTGGTCCCGCCGACGGGAGCCGTCGCCGGGGGAGCGCTGGTCGCCGCAACGGCTCACTGGCGCGCCGCCGACCGGCCGGACTACCGCGTCGCGGGGACGACGTACGCGCTCGCGGCGGCGGCGCTTCTCGTCCTCCGCCCGACGGCCTCGCCGGTCTACCGCTGGTCGCTCGTCCCCTCGCTCGTCGTCTTCGGGCTGGCGAGCGCGCTCGTGGCCGCGGCGTTCGTCGTGGTGCGGGTCGGCGCCCGGGCCGTCGCGCGGCAGTTCGTCCCCGAGGCGTACGCGGCGGCGCTCGGGGAGTTCGCCTCGACGCTCGCGAGCGCGCTCGCCGTGGCCTGGACGGTGATACAGGTCCAGGAGCGCCTCGCGCGGACCGGCGTCACGGGCGTCCTCGGAACGGCGGCGCTCGCGGCGGACTGGTACGGCGTCTCGCTCCCCGTCGAGGCCGGGCTCGCAGGGGCCGCCGTCGAGGCGCCGGTCGTCGTCTTCGTCGGGTCGGTCGTCGTCGGCTTTCACACCCTGGCGTCGTGGGCGGCGGCGTGGCGTGTGGCCGGCGAGTCGGCGGCGCGGCGGGAGGACCGCGACGCGAACGCGAGCGAGACGGAACGGACGTGACGGGCGCGCTCTACTCCGTCAGGCCGAACCCGCGCCTGAACAGCGCGAGGTTGACCAGGAACACCGCGGCGGCGGCGCCGGTCAGCACCGCGAGCGAGACGTTCGGGTCGATCTCGGTCACGCCGATCATCCCGTACCGGACGCCGTCGACCATGTACACCATCGGGTTGAGCAGGGAGAGAGAGCGCCAGAGCGGCGGCAGGACATCGAGCGAGTAGAAGACGGCGCCGAAGAAGACGAGCGGCCGGAGGATGAACTGGTTCATCACCGTCAGGTTGTCGAAGTCCGTCGCCGCGAGGCCGCCGATGACGCCCAGTCCGGCGAACAACACGGCGGTCACGACGAGGAAGCCGAGCAGGTGGAACGGGTGGGTGACGGGCGCGGAGGTGAACACCAGACCCACCCCGACGATGAGGACCGCGGTCAACAGCCCCCGGACCGCGCTGGCGGCGACGTACGCCGCGACCATCCCGCGGTGGGTCATCGGTGCGGTGGTGACGGCGTCGATGTAGTCCTCCCAGCGACCGTGAAAGACCGAGAAGGAGGCGTTCTCGAACGCGTCCGAGATGGAGCCGAGCACCACGAGGCCGGGCAGGACGAACTGGATGTAGCTCACGCCCGCGACGGTGCCGATACGGCTCCCGAGGATGATCCCGAACACGGAGAAGTAGAGCGTGTTCGTGACGATCGGCGGCAGGAACGTGTTGTAGGGCCGCCGGACGAACCGGAGGATCTCGCGCCGGACGAGCGTCGCGACCTGCGTGGTCGAGGTGCCGGTGCTCATCGCCTCCCTCCGTCGGTCGCGGGGGTTTCGGCGGCGCGCGGCGCGCGCTCGTCTCCGTCCTGCTCGCCGTCTGTCAGCCCCCCGTGGCCCGTGTCGGTCAGGTCGACGAACACCTCCTCCAGCGACGTACGCGAGACGTCGAGGTCGACGATCTCCAGACCCGCCCGGTCGAGCTCGCGCACGAGGTCGGGCGCCACCAGCCCCCCTTCGGTCGCGGTGACGACGAGCTGGTCGCCCTCCAGCGCGACCGCACGCACCCGGTCGCCGCCCGCCGCGAGGTCAGGTGTCGTCGCCGGTGGGTCCCGGAGCGTCACCGTGATTCGGTCCGTCCCGCGGCGCATCAGCGCCTCGGGCGTCGCCGTCTCGACGACCCGGCCGCGGCTCATGATCGCCACCTCGTCACAGAGCCGCTCGGCCTCCTCGATGTAGTGGGTGGTGAGGAGGATCGTCGTCCCCGACTCGTTGAGGCCGGTGACAGTCTCCCAGAGGTCGCGCCGGAGCTGTACGTCCACGCCCGCGGTCGGCTCGTCGAGGATGAGCAGGTCGGGGTCGGTGACGAGGGCGCGAGCGAGGACGAGCCGCCGTTTCATCCCGCCGGAGAGCGCGCTGAAGCGCTCGTCGCGCTTCTCGGCGAGGCCGACCCGCTCCAGCGCCCGCTCGGCGCGCTCCCGGGCCCGTTCGCGGGAGTAGCCGTGGTAGCCGGCCTTGTGCGCCAGCACCTCGCGGATCGGAAAGAAGCGGTCGACGTTGAACTCCTGGGGCGCGAGGCCGACGGCGTCGCGCGCGGCGCGGTACTCGTCCTCGACGTCGTGGCCGAACACCGCGGCATCGCCGCCGTCGGCCCGGACGAGGCCGACCAGCGTCTCGATGAACGTCGTCTTGCCGGCGCCGTTCGGCCCGAGGAGGCCGAAGAAGCTCCCGGCGGGGACCTCCAGGTCGAGGCCGTCGAGGGCGACGACGTCGCCGTAGGATTTCTGTAGATCGCGGGCCGATATCGCGGGGGAACTCACTGTCGAAACTGAGGGGTTGCGGGCTGTTAAGCGGCGCGACTCCGGCGCGGTCGGGGGGTGAATCGGGTGTCGTCGCCGCCCGTTCGGGGGTGCCGTCCCGGCCCGCGCCCCGCGAACGAAAGAGCCACGGGCGGCGGCGGCGACCCGACCGTATGGACGCAGAGGCGCTCCTCGACGCCGCCCGGTCGCTCGTCGCGACCGGCCCGGTCTGCGACGCCTGTCTCGGCCGACCGGTCGCCGACCGGAGCCACGGCCTGACGAACGCGGCGCGGGGCGCGGCGCTCCGGACGACGCTCGCGCTCGCCGACGACGAGCCGTACGAGGCGCCCGAGCCCGCCGACTGCTGGGTCTGCGAGGGCGTCTGTGGCCGGTTCGACGACCTCGCCGAGCGCGCCGTCGCGGCCGTCGGCGACGCCGAGTTCGAGACCTACCAGGTCGGCACCCGGGTGCCCCCGCTGGTCGAGGAGAACGAGCGGCTCCTGCGCGAGGACGCCGGGCTCGACCCCGAGGCGGGCGAGCCGCTCCGGAGCGAGGTCAACAGGGAAGTCGGCAAACGGGTCGGGCGCCTGACCGGCACGACGGTCGACTTCGAGCGCCCGGACGTCCAGTTCCTGCTCGACATCGACGCCGACCGGGTCGAGGCACAGGTCAACTCCGCGTTCGTCTACGGCCGGTACCGCAAGCTGGAGCGGGGGATCCCCCAGACCCGCTGGCCCTGTCGCGCCTGTGACGGCACCGGGCGAGACGGCCCAGACCCGTGTGACGCCTGCGACGGCACCGGGCTCACCTACCAGCGGAGCGTCGAGCAGCTGGTCGCGCCCGTCGTCGAGGACGTGATGGACGGCGTGGGCGCAACCTTCCACGGGGCCGGGCGCGAGGACGTCGACGCGCGGATGCTCGGACCGGGCCGCCCGTTCGTCGTTGAGGTGGACGAGCCGCGCCGACGGACGGTCGACGTCGAGCGGCTCGAAGCCGACATCAACGCCTTCGCCGACGGCGCCGTCGAGGTCGAGAGGCTCCGCCTCGCGACCCACGAGATGGTCGAGCGGGTGAAGACCCTCGACGCCGCGAAGCGCTACCGCGCGACGGTGGCGTTCGACGCCGACGTGAGCGAGTCGGCGCTGGCCGACGCGGTCACCGAACTGGCGGGGACGACGGTGGAGCAGTACACCCCCGAGCGGGTCGACCACCGACGCGCCGGGCTGACCCGCGAGCGCGTCGTCTACGAGCTAGAGGCGACCCGCGACGGCCCACGCGGGGCGACGGTGGAGATCCACGGCGAGGGCGGCCTGTACGTCAAGGAGCTGGTGTCGGGCGACGACGGGCGGACGGAGCCGAGCCTGTCTGGAAGCCTCGGCGTCGGCGCCGAGGTGGAGGCGCTCGACGTCCTCGCGGTGGAGGCCGAGGGCGACGAGGCGTTCGCGGACGGGGCGTTCCTGCGGTAGCCGACCCTCGATTTCTTGTCCCGTCCGAGCGAGCGACGCCCGTGACCACCGTCGGCGCCGACGAGGCGGGCAAGGGGCCGGTCCTCGGGCCGATGGTCTGTGCCGCGGTCCGGGCGCCGCCGGCCGCACTCGACGGTGTCGACGACTCGAAGCGGCTCTCGCCCGACCGCCGCGAGCAGGTCGCCGCGCGCCTGCGCGAGGACGACCGGGTCGCCGTCGGCGTCGAGGTGGTCGGGGTGTCTCGTATCGACGACCCCGAGACGGCGATGAACGGGCTGGCGCTCGCGGGACAGGCCGCGGCGGTCCGGGCGGTCGTCGAACCCGGCGACCGCGTCCTCGCGGACGCCGCCGACGTCGACGAAGGGCGGTTCGGACGACGGCTGCGGACGGCGATCGAAGCAGAGGGCGACGGCGTCGGTCCCGAGGTGACAGCCGAACACCGCGCCGACGAGGCACACCCCGTCGTCGGCGCCGCGAGCGTGATAGCGAAGGTCGAACGGGACCGCCGCGTCGCGGCGCTCGCAGACGAGTACGGCGACGTGGGCAGCGGCTACCCGTCGGACCCGGCCACGCGGGCGTTCCTGCAGGAGTTCGTCCGCGACGAGGGGCGCCTGCCGGCGTGTGCGCGGTCGTCGTGGGCGACCTGTGCCGACCTTCTCGCCGCGGCCGAGCAGTCCGCGCTCGACGAGTTCTAACGTTTATCCCGCGCGGGCGGGACGCGGTGGCATGGACGTGGACGGCGAGACGGTCGTCGCGTGGGTCCGGACGTGGGGCGTCGAGGCGGTCCTCGCGCTTCTCGCGCTCGGAGGGCTGGTCGCCGGGAGCCGCGGGAACGCGGTCTCGTTTTTCCTCGGCGTCGTGGTGCTCGCCGCGACGGCCGACCGGGTCCGACTACGGCTGGACAACCGGAGCCTCGCGACGGCCGTCGAGGAGGCGAGCGAAGTGCGGGTGTCGGCGGCGCGTCGGGAGACGCCGGCCGACGAGAGCGCGTCGGACGTCGGCCTCGGCGGCGAGAACGGACGCGGGCAGTCGCACGAGGCGTCGGAGCCGACGCCCGACTCCGACGGTTAGCGGTTCGTCAGGAGCGCTCGGAGGATGTCACCGTACGCCGGGCGGGTGAGCAGGACGCCGACGACGACGCCGAGGATCGTGAAGATGGCGAACCCCTTCAGGCTCCCGAGCGACGGCAACACCGCGAGCGGCGTCATCGCGATGATCGTCGTCCCGGCGGCGACGCCGATGACCCAGAACGCCTTGCGGAACCGGGACTGGAACACCCGCCGCGAGGACACCTCGCCCTCGGCCATCACCTCGTCGGCGATGATGATCAGGTCGTCCACCCCCGTCCCGATGACGGCGATGAACCCGGCGATCACCGAGAGGTCGAGCGGGTAGCCGAGCGCCGCCGCGAACCCGAGGAGGACGAACACCTCGGAGAGCGCGGTGACGACCATCGGCGCGGCCACCTTCGGTTCGCCGTAGCGCAGGAAGACGACGAAGGCAACGGCGAACATCGCGATGACCCCCGTCACCAGCGAGTCGAACTTGAACCGCGCGCCGGCGCTCGGCGAGACGGACTCGACCGTCCCCGCCTGGACGTCGAGGCGAGCCGGGAGCGCACCGGCGCGCAGGTCGACGGCGACCTGCTGTGCCCCGGTGATGTTCGTCGTCGTCAGGCGGAAGGCGGGGTCGGTCGCCCACTGGCCGGACTGCATCGACCGCTTCAGCCCCGCGTCCATCCCGAAGGAGTTGACGACCTCACCGTCGACGACGAGCAGCAGACACGGCTCCGTGTTCTGCGGGTCGGACTCGTACGTACACCGGGTGTTGCCGGGGCCGCTCGCGACCCCCGTCTCGACCAGCGTCTGCTGGACCTCCGGCGCGACCTCCTCGCGGACGGTGACGGGGACGTACGGCTGGCTGGTACGCTGGCTGGTCGCGGCGGCGCCGACGCTCTGGAGGTCGTCGCTCGTCAGCACCGTCGTGTTGACGTAGGTCTGCGAGCCGTCGCGCTCGGCCGGGTGGTACGCCTCGACGGTTACCTGGCCGCGGTCCCGGATGAGCGAGAGGACGTCTGCGCGCTCCTCGCCCGGCACCTCGACGAGGAGGAACGCGCCCTGCGAGGCCTGGACCGGACGGACCGTTCCGCCCGAGAGTCCCGCCTCGTTGATCTTCGACTGGAGGACCGAGACGGTCGCCTCGCGGGTCTGCTGGGTGACGCCCTCGCGGGCAGTCCCGTACTCGTAGCCCGCCGCGTCGAGGGCGTTCGCCAGCCGCTCGGGCGGCGCGTCGGTCGTCAGTTCGACGGTGCCCGTCGCGTTGCCCGCGTCGGCGCCGCGGACGATCAGGTCGGTCACGTCCGCGTTCGGGAGTTCGCCCGCGACCGACTGTCTGACCGTCGAGGCGTCGTCGCCCTCGAACTCGACGTCCTCGGCGGTCACCCCCACGAGCGGCGCGAGGATGCGCGTGCCGCCGTTGAGGTCGATGCCGTAGCGCAGGTTCGTCGGCCCGTCGCTCGTCGCGTCGCCCCCGACGGTGGGCGAGAACAGCGAGAACGCGCTGGCGAGGAGGACGACCACGAGCACGATCACCCGCCAGTTGTCGCGGGCGCCCGCGAGGAGTCCGCCGACTCCGGAGCTGCTCACCGTGCCACCCCCTCGTACTTGTACCAGCGCAGGAGGCTCAGGTTGAGCATGTAGGTGTTCATGAGGTCGGCCGCGAGGCCGAACGTGAGGACGGTGCCGATGGCGGCGAGCAGGCCGATGCCGAAGTACGTCGCGACGGCGGTCATCACGATCATCGCCGAGAGCGAGGTGAGCGTCATCGTGACGCCGGTCCGCATCGCCCGCCGGACCGAGTCGTAGAAGTCGCCCGACCGGCGGAGAATGTGGTTGTTCAACAGGATGTCCGAGTCGACGCTGTACCCGATGAGCATCAGGAGGGCGGCGACGGTGCCGAGCGACAGTTCGATCCCGAGCAGGTTCATGATGGCGACCGGGATGACGATGTCCGAGAACGCCGAGACCACGACGGCGACCGAGGGGACGAACGTGCGGAACATCACGAACACCAGCACGCTCATCCCGACGAAGGCAACGGCGACGCCACCGAGCGCGAGCAGCTGTGTCGAGCGCCCGAAGCTCGCGCCGACGTCCGAACTCGCCGGCACCTCGTAGCCCGCCTCGTTCGCCTGTTCGGTGAGCGCCTCGGTGTCCGGCGCGTCGGGACCGAACGTGACGATGTAGACGCCGCCGGAGGCGCTCTGGACCGACTCGGGCTCGGCGGAGAACGCCGACCCGACCGCCTCCGCGGAGGCGTCGGGCGCGGCGACCCGGAGTTCGGTCCCGCCGGTGAACTCGAACCCGAGCGCGACCGGCACCCCGGACGTGGCTGTCCACACGGCGAGGATCACGAGCGCCACCGCGAGCACCGCGAGCGGCACCGCGGCGAGCTGGCGGTTCGAGTACCGGGTGTAGTCCACCTCCGGCACCTCGAATGCGACCATACGCCGTCGCCGGCGGCATCCCGAATAAGCCTTCTTAACTACGGGAGATATCGCACGCAGACCAGCCCCGGCGCCGACCGGACCTCCACCCGCGCGACGCCGAGCCGCGCCGCCCGGGCGCGCAGTCCCTGCTCGTCGGCGAGCACGTCCGCGACGGCCTGCTCCGTCCCCGCCTCGGGCACGGTGATGACGTGGAGTTCGCCCTCGCCCGCGCGCTCGATCCGGACGAGGTCGCCGACCTCGTCGCTCGCCCGGTCGCTCGCGTTCCTCGTCGGCGGCTCCTCGCTCTCGCCGACCTCGACGGCCCAGCGCTCGACCGTCTCGTCGACGCGCCAGACCGCACCGATGGCCCCGTCGGCGACCAGGTCGCCGACCAGCGCCTCGCCCGCCGCGAGGTCGCCCGCGTCGGCGAGCGTGTGGACCCGCCCGCGCTCTGCGTCCATCAGCACCGCACCGTCGCCGTCCTCGTCCGCCTCGGCGACCAGGAACGTGCCCGTCACTCGTTCGCGCGACTCGCTCGCGTCTGCGTCCTCCGTCACCCGCGCCCGTACCGCCCCGTTCGGTTTCGACCTTTCGCTCCCGACCCGCCGGGCTTACGCTTCCTCCCCGTCGACTTCGGCCCGATGGAGGCCTGGCGACTCGTCCGGAACCCTCACACCCGGCGGGTCTACGAGGCGCTGAAGCGTGCCGGCGTCACCGCGACCCGGATGTACGAGTACGTCGCCGAGGGGACCCCCGAGGCGCGCGACCCGCCGCCCGGCGTCGGGGTGGCCGTCCACGACCCGGGCGACCCGGCGACGCTCGACCACGCCCACGCCGCGGAGCGCCGCCCGGACGAGTACGCGGTCGTCGCCCGCGTCGACGGCGCGCCCGTGGGGCACCTGTTCGCGAGCGTCGACGCGACCCACCGGATCGACCCGCTGGAGCGTTCGCTCGACGTCGACGGCGCGTACGTCCGCCGGGTTTGGGTCGGCCCGTCGTGTCGCGGCGAGGGCGTCGCCTCGGCGCTTCTCGCCCGGGCGCTCCGCGCGACGGCGGCCGACCGGACGACGGCGCTCGTCGCCGTCGACAACCGAGCCTCCCGGCGGCTGTTCGCCGGAACCGGCTTCGTCGCGCGGCGGGCACACACCTACGTGCGTCTCGGGCCGGTCGCCCTCCGGCGGACCACCCCTGTCAACGTCTGACATAATATATAGAACTTCGCTCAGTATGTAGAGTGCCGGTGCATTTATTTAGTCTCGGTCGTGACCCGATCCTGATGCCCGACGGGTTGCGGACGGCGGTCCGTGGCGTCATCGACCGCCGCGTGGGGGCGAGCGAGCGGACGAGCGTGCTCGCGAGCCTCACGGGGGCCGACCTCCTGAGCCTCGGCGCGCTCTTTCTCGCGTGGACGAGCGTGCTGGCGTTCCTTCGGGGCGCGCCGAACCACGCCGTGCTGTTGATGTTCGGGGGGTACGTCCTCGACAAACTCGACGGCGCGTACGCGCGGTGGCGGGGTGTCTCCTCCCCCTTCGGCCGGCAGATAGACTCGTTCATCGACGTCTTCGTCTATCTCGTCACCGGCGCCTTGCTCTTTCACTACGCCGTCTCGCCGCACCCGCTGGTCAGCGCCGTCGTCGGCTTCCTCGTCCTCGCGTTCGGCGGCCTCCGGCTCGTCCGGCACAACGCCGAGGGGTTCGGCGACGAGTCGGGGACGAGCTACTACCACGGCACGACCGTCGTCCACACCAACCTCGTCGTCGTCGTCAGCTACCTCCTGCTCCACCTCCTGCCGCTGTGGAACGGCTGGGCCGCCGCCGTCGTCGTCGCCCTCGTCTGCCCGCTGATGATCGCCGACTACCGCTCGTACAAGACGCGGGCGAGCCACGCGCTCGCCGGCGGCGCGGCGCTCCTCGCCGCAGCCCTCGTCGTCCTGATCGAACTCGGCCACCTGTGAGACGCGTCTTCCGCTCGCCCGCGGCCCGGCGGCGGACGGCGCTTCTCCTCGCTCTCTCCGTTGTCCTCGCCGCCGCCCTCTCGGCGCTCGTCGTCGGCTACGCGCCCTTCCTCCTCGACCCGGCGTGGCTCCGGGGCCGCCTCGCCGCCGGACCGCTCGCACCCGTCGTCTTCGTCCTCGTCCAGGCGGTCCAGGTCGTCGTCGCGCCCGTGCCCGGACAGGCGCTCTCCGCCGTCGGAGGCTACCTGTTCGGCGGCCTCGCGGGGACAGTGTACAGCGTGACCGGCGTCCTCCTCGGCAGCCTCGTCGCGTTCGAACTGGCGCGGCGCTACGGCCGACCCTTCGTCGAACGGGTCGTCGACCCCGACGCGCTCGCGACGTTCGACGGCTTCGTCGCCGACCACGGCCGGGTCGGCCTCTTTCTCGCCTTCCTCCTCCCGACGTTCCCGGACGACCTGCTCTGCTTTCTCGCCGGGGTGAGCGAGGTCCGGCGGTCGGAGCTGCTCGTCCTCGTCCTCGTCGGCCGCACGCCCTCGTTCGTCCTCGCCGCCTACGCGGGGCAGGGTGCCGCGACCGGGCGCTACTGGCTGGTCGTCGGACTGGTCGCCGTGCTGGCGGTTGTCACGGTCGTCGTGGGCCGGTACCGGACGCGACTGCGCGGCGAGCGCGGGTGACCCGGCGTCAGCGCGCCAGCCGGTGGGCGGCCCATACCGTCCCGACCCCGACCAGCGGCGGACCGACGGCGGCGGCGGGCGGGAGCGCGTACAGCGCCGCGACGAGGGGTGCGAGCGCGCCCGTCGGCGGGTCCTGCTGGGCCGGCGGCACCGTGATCACCAGCCCGACGTAGAGTGAGGCGACGAGGAGGTAGCCCGCGAGCGCCAGCGCCGCGTCGTACCGCTTCGTCGAGCCCTCGCGGCGGTGTCGGCGGGCGACGAGCAGCGTCGGCGCGATGACGGGGCCGACGAGGAGGAGGCCGACGACGACGTAGAACGCCCGCGAGAGGGTGAGCGACCCGCCCGCGAGCGCGGCCGTCTGAGCGACGAGGACGACGAGGCCAAAGGTGAACAGGAGCGCCAGCCCGCCGCCGACGAGGGCGCTCACGGCGGCGTACGACCGGAAGAGCCACGAGTCGCTCGCGCGCGCCGCGTACGGGAACGCGCCGAAGACGCCGCGGTAGGCCATGTGAGCGGGAGGAGCCTGCGGGGCTTGAACGCCTCGGCTCGACGCCGCCGTTTATGTTCTCGGCGCGCGCCCGTGGCGTATGCGAGTCGACATCGGCAACGCGCTGGCGGCGACGGCGACGCCAGGCGTCCCGCGCGAGGCGCTGGAGCGACTGGACGACCGGGTCGCCGACGCCCACGAGCGGATCGACCGCGGGCGGCGAGACGAGAAGCAGGGCTACACCGCGCTCTCGCTCCCCGGCCGGGTCGAGCCGAGCGAGGTGTACGCCGCGACCGAGGGGTTCGACGCCGAGGCGGTGCTCGTCGTCGGAATCGGCGGGAGCGCGCTCGGCGCGACGACGCTCGCCGAGGCCCTGCCCGCGCCGGCGGACGCGCCGCCGGTGTACGCCCTCGACAACGTCGACCCGGCCCACGTCGACCGCGTGCTCGACGACCTGCCGCTCTCCGAGACGGTCGTGAACGTCGTCTCGAAGTCCGGCACGACGGCGGAGACGCTCGCGAACTTCCTCGTCGTCCGTGACCGGATGGAACGCGAGGGGGTCGACTGGACCGACCAGACGCTCGTCACGACGGGCGAGGCCGGCCCGCTGCGCCGGATGGCCGACGACCACGCTCTGCCGACCCTGCGGGTGCCGGACGGCGTGCCCGGCCGGTTCTCCGTCCTCTCGGCTGTCGGCACCGCTGCGGCGGCGCTGCGTGGCGCCGACGTGGCTGAACTGGTCGGAGGCGCGCGCGACGCGGCCGACGACCTCTCCGGGTCGCTGTTCGAGACGCCGGCCTACGCCTACGGCGCCGTCGCCTTCGCCCTCGACCGTCGGGGCGCGACGGGGAACGCGATGATGCCGTACGCGGAGGCGCTGGAGCCGTTCGCGGAGTGGTTCGCCCAGCTCTGGGCCGAGAGTCTGGGGAAAGACGGCCTCGGGCAGACGCCGCTGCGCGCGCTCGGCGCGACGGACCAGCACTCCCAGCTCCAGCTCTACCGCGCCGGGCGGCGCGACAAGCTGGTCACCTTCGTCCGCCCGACGGAACGCGCGGCCGAGGCGCCGGTGCCCGACGGCCTGCCTGACGACCTCTCGTATCTCGCGGGCGAGGGGCTGGGCGACCTGCTCGACGCGGAGTTCCGCGCGACCGAAGCGAGCCTCGCCGCGTCCGGGCGCCCGAGCGTCCGGGTCGAGGTCGACCGCCTCGACGCCCGCTCTGTCGGGGAGCTGCTCTACGGGATGGAGGCCGCCTGTGTCCTGGTCGGCGAGCTGACGGGCGTCGAGACGTTCACCCAGCCCGCGGTGGAGTGGGGGAAAGTCGCCGCGCGGGGACTGCTCGGCGCCGAGGGCGAGACAGAGCGGGCGGCCGCCGACGCCGTGGCAGAGAAAGAACGGCTCGTGGTCGACTGAGACGGACTGGCGTGAGTCGGCCCGGGCTGTTGCCGACCGCGACACGGTCACGCCAGCCCGTCCGATCGGAGGGTCTATTCCCTCGGCTCGCCTACGGCGGGCCGATGGCGGAGGAGGTCGTCGGAGAGCGCAGAGCCGCGACAGAGGAGCGCCTGCTCGCGCTCGGGAGAGGCGTCCTCGTCGTCGTCCTCGCCTTCCTCGGCGCGGTGGTGGCCGCGGGGATCGTCAGGAGCGGCCTGCTGAGCGCTGGCCTCGGCGCGGACACGACCGCGCACAAGGTGGTCGTGAGCGTCGGCCAGTTCCTCGGCTTCGGACTCGGCGTCGCGGGCTACCTCGGCGCGACCGACGACTGGACGCTCGTAACCGACCGCGTGCGGCGACCGACGGTGCGCGACGTCGGCTATCTCGTCGTCGGGATGGTCGTCCTCCTCGTCGCAGCGAACGTCATCGGACGGCTGCTCGCCGAGTTCGGAATCGAGGTGGCGCAGAACTCGGTCGTGCTGGCCGGCCGAGACGACCCCCGGTTCTTCCTGTGGATGATTCCGGTGTCTATCCTGCTGGTCGGCCCGTTCGAGGAGCTGGTCTTCCGCGGTGGCCTCCAGGGGAGCCTCCGGCGGGCGTGGGGCCCGGGGCCGGCGATCGTTCTCGCGAGCGCCGGCTTCGGCGCGGTCCACCTCCCTGCCCTCATCGGCGGTCAGCAGGGCGCTATCGTCTACATCGTCGTCGCGGCGACGCTCGGGCTCGTCCTCGGCGCCGCCTACGAGCGCACGGAGAACCTCCTGGTGCCGGCGGGCGCCCACGGGCTCTACAACGCGACGCTCTTTGCGGTCCAGTACGCGACGGCGACGGGCGCCGTCTGAGCGGCGCACGCGTCGGCTACGCCGGATTCTTGCGCGTCAGCTCCGAGCCACAGATCGGACACCGCTCCTCGTTCTCGTCGAACTCGCGGCCACAGCCCTGGCACTGGAACCGCCAGTCGCGGCGCTCGTCGATGCCGTCGCGGGCGATCACCTCCGTCTCGACGTCGAGCCGCTCCGCCACGTTCTGGACCGCGTAGTCGTCGGTGACGAGAACGGCGTCGAGTTCGAGGGCGGCCGCGAGCAGGCGGCGATCGGTCCGGGAGAGGGCGCCGTCGTCGCCGGTGTCGCCCGCGGCGCGGCGGACCCGCGCGACGGTCTCGTCCGCGGGGACGTGGACGCGCATCCCCGCGCCCTCCTCGGCGTCGAAGCGGTAGGCCGTCTCGCCGGTCAGCTCCTCGGCCACCGCCGGAATCGAGGCCGTCCGGTCCTCTGTCGTGTAGTCGTGGACGAACGCGGATGCGTCGAGGACGCGCACCTTACTCTCCGACGACGATGTAGTCCTTGACCGCCTGGACGTGCGAGACTGGGACGTGCAGGAGGCCGTCCTCGTCGATCTCGAAGCCGCCAGAGCCGACGGAGTACTCCTCGTTCGGTTCGACGAGCAGGTCGCCTAGCGCGCCGGTTCGGAGATCCATCGTGATGTTGTGTAGCGGGCCGATCTCGGTGCCGTCCGCCCCCACGACCGACTTGTCCGAGAGGTTCTCCGCGAGTACGTCTGCCATACGCTCTCTCCTACCCGGCAGTCACATAAACGCCACGGGGGCGTCAGACGCGGGGCGCGAACGAACGCCGCGGGGCTGCTCCCGCGAGGAGAGGCGACTCCGTCGCCGGTGACGGAGCGAGCCACCCGAGGCGCGGCAGACGCGCGCCACGACGGCCCGGGCCGGAGCGTGGCGCTCGCCCCGGATACGAAAGACTCAATCGGCGCGGCGGGCTGGGTCGAACGAGCGCCTCGCACGATGTCAGAAACCGATACGGACACGGAGGAGGAGCACGAGGCGACGCTACGGACGCCCATCGTCGCCGTCCTCGGCCACGTCGACCACGGCAAGACCACGCTCCTCGACCGGATCCGTGGCTCCGCCGTCGGCGAGGACGAGGCCGGGGCGATCACCCAACACATCGGCGCGACGGCGGTGCCCCTCGACACCGTCTCGGGGATGGCCGGCGAGCTCGTCGACCCGACTGACTTCGACCTGCCCGGCCTGCTGTTCATCGACACGCCGGGCCACCACTCGTTCGCGACGCTCCGCGCCCGCGGCGGCGCACTCGCCGACATCGCCGTCCTCGTCGTCGACGTGAACGATGGGTTCCAGCCCCAGACCGAGGAGGCGGTGGATATCCTCCGCCGGACGGGCACGCCCTTCGTCGTCGCCGCGAACAAGGTGGACGCGACGCCCGGCTGGAACCCCCAGGAGGACACCCCGATCCAGCAGTCGTTCGAGGCACAGAGCGGGCGCGCACGGGAGATGCTCGACGAGGGCATCTACGAACTGATCGGCGACCTGAGCGACGCCGGGTTCTCCGCCGACCTCTACTGGCGGGTCCAGAACTTCCAGCGCAACGTCGGGGTGGTGCCCCTCTCCGCGCTCACCGGCGAGGGCGTCCCCGACCTCCTCGCGGTGCTGATGGGGCTCTCCCAGCGCTACATGAAAGGAGAGATGGCCATCGACGTCGCCGGCCCCGGGGTCGGAACGGTGCTGGAGGTGAAAGATCAGAAAGGGTTCGGCGCCACCGTCGACGCCGTGCTGTACGACGGCACCGTCCGCGAGGGCGACCGGATCGTCGTGGGAGGGTCGGACGGCCCCATCGTCACGGAGGTGCGCGCGCTCCTCCAGCCCCGACCGCTCGCGGAGATCAGGACCGAAAAGCGGTTCGAGCGCGTCGAGGCCGCCTCCGCCGCGGCCGGCGTGAAAGTCGCCGCGCCGGATCTCGACGACGCGATGGCCGGCGCCCCGCTCCGGGTCGTGCGCGGCGACGACGAGGAGCGGGTCGTCGAGGAGGTGCGCTCCGAGCTCGCCGACCTCGCCGTCGAGACGGCCGAGGACGGCGTCGTCGTCAAGGCCGACACCCTCGGGTCGCTCGAGGCCATCGCGAACGCCCTCGACGAGGCCGAGGTGCCCATCCTCCGCGCGGAGGTCGGCGACATCGCGCCGCGGGACGTCGCCGTCGCCTCCACTGCGACGGAGCCGAAACACGCCGCGATCCTCGGGTTCAACGTCGACGTTCTCTCGAACGCCGAGCAGGACCTCGAGGAGTCGGACGTCGAGCTGTTCCGCGACGACGTCATCTACCAGCTCGTCGAGCGCTACGAGGAACACGTCGAGGAGCTGGAGCGCGCCCAGCAGACGACCGTCCTCGAGCGCATCACCCGCCCCGCACGGGTCGTGATCCTCGACGACCACACGTTCCGGCAGTCCGACCCCGCCGTCGTCGGGGTGGAGGTGCGCGGCGGCCTCCTGCGGAACAACCAGTACGTCCAGCGCTGGCCCGACGGCGAGGACGAGCCGACCCGCGTCGGCCAGCTCTCGGGCATCCAGAACCAGGGCGAGGACGTCGAGGAGGCCCGGCAGGGCGAGCGCGTGAGCGTCGCCATCGACGGCCCGACCGTCGGCCGACAGATCAAGGAAGGCGACGAGCTGTGGGTCGAACTGCCAGAGAAACACGCGAAGATCCTGGAACAGGAGTTAGAAGACGAACTGGCCGCGACGGAGGTCGAGACGCTCCAGGCGTACCTCGACCGGCACCGGAAGCGCGACCCGTTCTGGGGCAAGTGAGGCGCGACGCGCGTCACGCTGCGCGGTGACCGCAACGTCTGCGTTAGCTCTGGATGCCGCTCAGACTCGACATCGGCGTCGCACCGGCGACGATAGACCCCGTGGCGAGGATCGCAGCCGAGAGGACGACGAAGTCGCCGCTCGGCGCGTACCCACCCAACCCGGCTCCCACCTGAACGATGAACACCGTGGTCAACTGCCTCGGGGTCAGGCCCCGAGGCTTGTCAGTGGACTCCCGCTCTATCCGCGCAAGGCGGATGGCGTGTAATCGCCGTTCGCGTTCAGCGTCCCTGACTTGAGGGCCAGTTGACTGGTGGCCCGTCCAGCACCAGGCTTGAGCCAGTGCTGGACAAGACGCCACCCGATATTCCGAGCGGCGTTGTAATCCGCGTGTAGTTCTTTTTCACACTTCACGCACTCGAACTCGTCACCGTCACGGTTGTCCTCGTGCGTGAACCCGCACTCGCCGTGACTGCACCGCTGCGACGTGTACGCAGGGGCAACATCGTCCACGTCAATACCGTACTCTTTGGCCTTGTATTCGACGTGGCGTTGGAGTTCGCGGAACGCCCACTGCTGGAACTTACTGGCGTTAGAGATGCGCTCGCGGATATGCGTCAGGTTCTCGAACGAAATCGCCGTACAGTCGTTCTCCACGGCCTCCTGAACGATGGCCTTCGAGACGCGGTGGAGGTAGTCTGCACTCCACCGAGCGAACCGTGAGCCGATGCTCTGGATGGTGAGGTGGGCCAAACGAGTGCCCGTCTGTTGGAGGCGGCCGCGCCGACGTTCGTACTCGTCGCGGCGGTGGTTGAGGTAGTCTGCGTTTCCAAGGAATGCTCCCGTGCTGGTGACGGCGAGGTAGCCGTCC
This sequence comes from Haloferacaceae archaeon, assembly GCA_036626375.1. Classification (GTDB taxonomy): domain Archaea; phylum Halobacteriota; class Halobacteria; order Halobacteriales; family Haloferacaceae; genus A07HB70. The sequence goes on along the minus strand of JAZKRX010000001.1, from coordinate 83,904 downwards.
ACGTTGAGGTCGACGCCGAGAACCACTCCGTTCTCGGTCGAATCGTCGCCAGAATCAGCAGGTTCGACTTCGTTCTCGACTGCGACGTGGAGGTAGTACGTCCCGTCACGCTTGTGGAGCGTTGCTTCCTTGCGTTCCCAGTCGTCCGTCCAATACTCCGCAAACGGCGTGCCGTCCTCCTCGTTGGGTGTGACGAACTCGGCGGTCACGCGGTCATTCACGGTGGCGAGTGTCACGTGGTCGTCGTTGTACGTGATGGTGCGACCGTTGTATACGACAACTGAGCCTCGGAACTCGGGTTTACCTGCCTTTTTCCCGTCGTTGAGGATTCGGTCTTTGCAGTTGCCGAGTGCGTCAGCGGCGAGGTTGCGGGCGGATTGGACGAGACTGGCTTGCAGACTTGTCTGCTCCCGAACCGCTGTGTAGGTCTGTTCGTGGAGCGTGTTCTTGGTGTCCTCGATTTCCGTGGAGTCGTCGCTCCATCCAGCGTCAGCGACGTGTTGGGCCGCTTGACGGAATTGCTCGAACGTCTTATCGAGAACGCTGTGGGCGTCCTCGGGAACGTCGAGTTTTATGTGGATGTTGCGGACGACCTCCATACTTCATTAGTATGCTTAGAGAGGTTGAAAGTATTTATTCAGCCGTGGGGGAGTCGGCCTTGCCATCGTGCGTGGTTTGTGTCACCGGTTGTCGGCTTCCTCCCCGACCTCAAGGGTCGGGGTATCCGCCTCGCAATCTCTAAGAAGCTCACGACGGCGAAGATCAGCAAGACGATCGACGCGATGATGCTACTGACGAGCGTACCGAACGAGTCGAGAATACCCATTGTTTCGATTCCTCACTGCGGCTACAGATCACCGAGGATTAGTCGTTGGGAACCTCGCCTGACGCCGACCCGACCGCGCTGAGCGGTCCCCGGCGCCGTCGGCTCGCGGAACTGTCCGTTCACCACTCGGCGGGCGCGTGCTCGGCCACGTACCCCTCGCTCGTCTCCCGCACCGCCTCGACCTCGTAGAGCCTGAGCCGCCGTTCCTGTTTCGTCCGCACGGGCATCTCGTAGTGTGCCGACTCGTAGCCGTGGTCGTCCTCCCGCCCCGCGACGAAGTCGGCGTGGTCCGCCAACCGCTCCGCGGTCACCTCACGCGAGAGCGCGGGCACGTCCGCGACACGGTCGGCGAATCCCTCGACGAGGTCGACGTGGCGCTCGACGCCCACGGACGACCTGCCGGCGACCATGGCCGCGAGCGTCGTCGTGCCGGTGCCCCAGAACGGGTCTAACACGCTGTCGCCGTAGACCGAGTACATGTTGATCAGGCGGTAGGGAACGGCGAAGGGGTAGGCGGCGGTGCGCTCGCGGGGACCCTCCTCGACGTCCTGTGCGACGCCGCGCACGTCCGTCCAGACGTCCGAGAACCAGCGGTTGCGCTCCTCCCAGAAGTACGCGGCCTCGTAGCGCCGGTCGGCGCCGGGCTCGAACGACCGGCGCGCGCCGTTGCGAAAGACGAGCACCGACTCGTGTTCGAGGGTGACGTAGGCGTTCGGCGGGAGCATCCCGCTGCCCATGAACTTCGCCGCGCTGTTCGCGGGCTTGCGCCACACCACGTCCGGCAGCGGGTCGAACCCGAGCGACTCGAACGCCGCCCCGACCCGGTCGCGGTTGCGGTAGAGCCGGAAGCGGTCGAGCGTCCGCGCCGCGTCGCCGACGACGATACAGGCGAGTCCGCCCGGGGCGAGTACCCGTGCCACCTCCGCCCACGCCTCGTCGAGGGCGTCGTGCATCGCCGCGAACGCCGCGGCGCCGTTGCCCGCGTCGAGCGCCGACTCGACGCCGGGCGCCGTCGCCGCGAACGCCTCGTCCCACAGCTCGACCATCGGGTACGGCGGCGAGGTGACGACGAGGTCGACGGCGTCGTCCGGGAGCGACAGGTCGCGCGCGTCCCCGGCGCCGACGGCGTGGGTGGTCTCCATTCGTCTGTCCCTCCGACCGACGGGGCTAGTGCTTTCCGGCCGCGTCATAACTTATCGAGAAGTTTGTAGGGATCTCGTTGAGGGTTTTCGATGGCTCCGAGCGAACCACCACCAACATTTTTTACTCGTGGTACCGTACTGTCAGGTGGTGGTTGGTATGAGCACGCGACGAACCTCTCCTGTCGGACGTCTCGCGCACCGCGTCTCGGCGTACGATCTCGTCCTGTTCGTCCTGCCGCTCCCGACGCTACTCGGCGTGGTGAGCGGCGCAGAACTCGGTCAGTGGGTCGGGCCGCTGGTCTCGGCCGCGATCCTCGGTCACGCCCTGTTCGTCGCGCCGCCGGACGACGCTACCGGGCGGTCGGAGTGATCTCGTCGCCGACCGCGCTCATCACCTGGAGGGCGGCACTCGCGGCGAGACCACGTGCGACCTCCTCGCGGTCCTCGTTGCCGATGCCCTCGGCGATGGTCGCGCGGTCGGGGGTGAGCCCCGCGCTCACGGGGTCGCCCGCCGGCGGGTGGACGGCGACGGTCGCCTCGACGCCGCGGGCACCGGCGCTCACGTCCGCGCCGACGGCGTACTCGTCGGGCAGGTAGGCGCGCGTGCGGTCGGCGATGCCGGCGATAGCCTGCCGGAGGTGGCGTACCTCGTCGGGTGAGAGGCTACTCTCGCCGGACCGGCCGGCGTCGACCGTACCCGGGCGGCCGGCGTAGGGGTTGTTGCCGTTCATCAGGAGACGAACGTCGTTGGGGAACGAGGAGCAAAAGGCCACCGTTCGCGGCGAGGGCGTGGCGCGAGCAGCGCGAGACCGAACGCGGTGAGCCGCATCCGTGGCCCACTCACTTCGCCACCGGCGACGTCATCCCCGGTTGCTCGCGGGCCGGCCTCCGGCCGCCCCGCGCTCCGCGGCTCACTCCGTTCGCCGCTACGCCCCGTGGCCCGGCCCGCAGGGCCGCGCCACGTCAGTACCGGTAGTCGGTGACGCCCGGCACCTCGTCGGCCGAGTCGCCGCCCGCCTCCTCAAGCTTCTCGACCGCGTCCCGGAAGTCCGCCTCGGTCACGGATGCCCGGTCGTCACGGATGGCGAACATCCCGGCCTCCGTCGCGAGGGCGGCGATGTCGGCGCCGGAGTAGCCGTCGAGTTCGGCCGCGAGGGCGTCGAAGTCGACGTCGTCGGCGACGCTCATGTCGCGAGCGTGGATGCGCAGGATCTGTGCGCGGCCCGCCTCGCCGGGGTCGGGCACCTCGATGAGGCGGTCGAACCGGCCCGGCCGGAGGATCGCCTCGTCCAGCATGTCGAACCGGTTGGTGGCCGCGATCAGCCGGATCTCCCCGCGTTCGTCGAAGCCGTCCATCTCGGAGAGCAGCTGCATCATGGTGCGCTGGACCTCGGCGTCGCCGGAGGTCTTCGAGTCCGTGCGCTTCGAGGCGATCGCGTCGATCTCGTCGATGAAGATCACCGCCGGCTCGTTCTCGCGGGCGACCTCGAACAGGTCGCGGACGAGCTTCGCGCCCTCGCCGATGAACTTGTGGACCAGCTCGGAGCCGGCCATCTTGATGAACGTGGCGTCGGTTTCGTTCGCGACCGCCTTCGCCAGCATCGTCTTCCCGGTGCCGGGCGGCCCGTGGAGCAACACCCCAGACGGCGGCTCGACGCCGACCTCGACGAACCGCTCGGGGTTCTCGAGCGGGTCCTCGACGGCCTCGCGCACCTCGCGGATCTGTTCATCGAGGCCGCCGATGTCGGCGTAGGAGACGTCGGGGTCGGCCTCGACCTCCATCGCCTGCGCCCGGGCGTCGGTCTCGTCGTCCAGCAGGCGCTGGACGGAGAAGGAGTCGTCGACCGCGACGCGGTCGCCGGCCTCGACGCGCTCGGCGAGCGACTGCTCGACATCCGTGAGGACCTCCTGGTTGTTGCCGTGCTGGCGGATGACGGCCTCGCCGTCGACCAGCTCCTCGACGGTCGCCACGTAGAGCGAAGAGGTCTTCAGCGCCTCGTTGCGGCGCTTCAGCCGGTCGACGTCTTCGGTCAGTTCGTCGCGACGACCGCGGGCGTCAGCCAGCCGGTCGTCGAGTTCGCGGTTCACCTGGACGAGCCGCTCGAAGTGTTTGCGGATCGCCTCGAGCCGCTCCGCGTCCGACATCTCCGGGTCGATTTCGAGCCGGGGTCGGTCGGGCAGCGACGGGCTCCGGGACATTCAGTAGCAGTCGTTCGGGGCAGGACGTATTGGGCCTTTTGGGTCCGGAAAGACGGACTACCCGGCGAGCGACCGCATCTCCGCGACGAGGTCGTCGTAGACGCCGACCGCCGCCTCGACCGGCTCGCGGGTCGTCACGTCAACGCCCGCCCGCGCCAGCACGTCGACGGGGTACTCGCTCCCGCCCAGCTCCAGCGCCGCGCGGTAGTCCGCCGCCGCGTCCGCACCCTCCTCGCGCACCCGTTCGACGATCGCCGTCGCCGCCGAGATGCCCGTAGCGTACTGGTAGACGTAGTAGTTGTAGTAGAAGTGCGGGATCCGCATCCACTCGCGCTCGATCAGGTCGTCTGCGACCATCGGGCCGTAGAACGACTCCTTGCGCTCGCGGTACATCTCGTCCAGCCGGTCGGGGGTGAGCGCGCCGCCCTCCTCGACGACCTCGTGGATCGCGAGCTCGAAGTCCGCGAACATCGTCTGGCGAAAGAGCGTCGAGCGGAACCGTTCGAGATACTCGTCGAGGACGGCGCGGCGGAACGTCTCGTCCTCGACGGTTTCGAGCAGGTGGTGGGTGAGAAGCGTCTCGTTCACCGTGCTCGCGGCCTCGGCGACGAAGATGTCGTAGTCGGCGTACTGCCACGGCTGGGCGTCCGCCGCCAGCTCCGAGTGCATCGAGTGCCCCAGCTCGTGGGCCAGCGTGTACATCGAGGCGACGTCGTCCTGGTAGTTCATCAGGACGAACGGCTGGGTGTCGTACGTGCCAGAGGAGAACGCGCCCGACCGCTTTCCTCGATTTTCGTAGACGTCCACCCACCGCGAGTTTAGCCCCTCGCGCATCCGCGCCTGGTACGCCTCCCCCAGCGGTTCGACCGCCGCGACGACGTGGTCGCAGGCCGCCTCGTACGACACTTCGGGGTCCGCGCCCGTCAGCGAGGCGTAGAGGTCCCACGGCCGGAGCTCGTCGACGCCGAGGAGGTCGCGCTTCAGCTCGGCGTGCCGAGCGAGCACCCCGAGTTCGTCGTTCACCGTCTCCAGCAGGGCGTCGTACACCTCGACCGGAACGTTCGGGCCGTCGAGCGCCGCCTCGCGCGCCGTCTCGTACTGTCGGATCCGTGCGGTCTTGACGTCGCCGGTCACGCTCTTTTGAAGCGCCGTCCCGACCGCGTTGCGCACGTCGCCCCACCGGTTGTAGAACGCCCCGTGGACCCGCTCGCGGAACTCGCGGTCCGGGTTCTTCTGGAGCGTGGTGAAGTTGTTCTGGGTGATCTCGACGGACTCGCCCTCGGGGTTGTCCACCGTCGGGAACGTCATGTCGGCGTCGGTGAGCATCGAGTACACCTCGTTCGCGCTCCCGGTCACCTCGGAGAGGTCGGCGATGACGGCCTCCACCTCGGCGGAGCGGGTGTGCTCGCGGGTCCGCCGCGCGTCGTCGACGACGTGTTCCCACGCGGCGAGGGCGGGCTCCTCGTCGACGAACGCCGCGAACTCGTCCGCGTCCAGCGCCTGGAGTTCGGGGTCGAGATACGACGCCGCCGAGCGCGCGTCGGCCGCGAGCGACTTCGCCCGGGTCGCCATCGACTGGTACGCCGCGACGCGCTGGTCCTCCGACGACCGCAGGTTGGCGTACGTCGAGACCTTCGCCACCTCGCGCATCACCGACTCGTGGGTCTCGAACGCCGCCAGGAGCGTCTCGGCGCTCTCGGTCGCCCGGCCTTCGAACGCGTCGAGCTCGGAGATCCGCTCACGGACCGCCTCGAACGCGGCCTCCCAGTCCTCGTCGGTCGCGTAGATGTCCTCCAGGTCCCAGCGGTACTCGGTGTCGATCTCCGACCGCTCGGGCACGGAACTCATATCCGCTCCTGTGGGGCCGGAGGCTAAGAGTTGTCGTCCGTCGGCTCGTCGCCGTCGTGGGGTTCGCTCGCGCCTGCGGCGGCGATGCTCGCGGCGTGGCGCTCCAGCGCCTGCCCCGTCGCCCCCTCCACCACGACCCAGAGGCCGGTCGCGACGGCGTACAGGCCCGCGACGCCGAGCGGGAGGATAGAGATAGTGTAAAACAGCAGCCCCACGCCGGGGAACAGGCTCGCGACGAACGTCCCGCCGATGTGGCCCAGCGCGACGGCGATCAGTCCGGCCGCCATCCGGACGGCCGCCTCGACACACGTCTCGGTACGAATCACGGCTCCGAGGGGGCACCGCCGGCAGGTAGTTCCACCGGTCTACGGGGAGCGGCGAGACGCGACGCCGGGGAGGTCGTGCAGCGTCCGAACCTCGTGGTCGGGCGCGACGCCGACCCGGTAGCCCTCCCGGTGGGACCGACGGACGAACGCCGCGTCCGCCCCGACGGCTCGCGCCGCAAGCACGTCTTTCGTCTTGTCGCCGACGTACAGCGTCTCCGCCGCCTCGACCCCGAGGTCGCGGAGCGCCAGCCGCAGGTAGTGCGGCCGGGGCTTCTTCCGGCGCAGCCCGTCGAGCGACGGCTCGCGCCCGTACGCCACCGGGACGTCGACGCCGAGGTCGGCGGCGTCGAGAAAGCCGTCGACCGTCGCCTGCTGATTGTTGCTCACGATCCCCGTCTCGACCCCCCGGGCGTCGAGCGCCGCGAGCGCGTCGAGGTCGTCGTACGCCGGCTTCCGCCCGTCCACCATCGCCCGCGTCTGCGCCGCGCTCGTCCGCTCGTCGCGCACGGTCATGAACGTCGAGGGGTCCAGCCTGTGGGCCGCACACAGCCGTCTCACCCGCCCGAGGTCGGAACTGCGCGCGTGCGATACCGCCCGCGGCGTCGGCTCGACGCCGACGGTCTGGAGCGCCTCCCGGGCCGCCTCCGCGAGCACCGGTCCGGGCGTCGGGTGGGTCAACACGCCGTCGAAGTCGAAGACGACCGCGTCGTACACGTCGGAGCGTGGGCGCGGACGGGCATAACTACAGCCCGTCCACGACCGTCCCGAGCGCCCGGTCGGCCCGCTGTGCCGCGACGCGCCGCGCACCGAGCGCCGCGCGCGCGTTCGCCGCCGCCTCGGGGTCCACGGCGAACGCGACGCCCTCGTACCGCACGTCCGCGAGAACCAGCGGCTCGGGAGGCGCGGGCCCGACCCCGTCGGGGCCGTCGACGGCGTCGACAGAGAGGAGTCGGTCGACCCACGCCGCGTCGCCCTCGCCCCGACCGACCGCGTCGAGAACGCTCGCGAGCCGTCGGACGAGCTGCCGGGCGAACCCGTCGGCCGCGGCGGAGACGGCGAGGAAGTCGCCGTCGCGCTCGACCACGAGCGAGACGTCTCGTTCCGTCCCCGTCTCGTCCGGCGTCAGGTTGTGGAAGTCGTGCCGGCCCGAGAGCCGGTCTGCGGCCGCACGGACCGCCGTGTCGTCGGTGGTCGGAGCGGGCGCGTGGAGGTGGTAGACGTACGCGCGGCGGGTCGCGTCGTGGGTGGCGTGGAACTGGGCGGAGACGTCCGCGGACGCCCACGCCCGGACAGTCGCCGGGAGCGCGCCCGACAGCGCCGCGGGCGTCAGCCACTCGGGCGCCGCGAACGCGACGGTCTGGGCGCGCGCGGAGACGCCCGCGTCCGTCCGGCCCGCGGCGGCGTAGCCCGGCGGCGTCGCGGTCGGGCCGTCGGTCACGTCCAGTTCCGCGAGCGCGTCGAGGAGCGCCCCCTCGACGGTCGGCACCCGCGGCTGGCGCTGGAAGCCGTAGAACGGGCGTCCGTCGTAGGCGAGGCGGAACGCGCGCACGGCCGGAGTGAGGTGCGGGGGGAGAAAAGTCGTGTGCGGCGGCCGCCACCTCGGGCGGGTCGCTCCGTCCCGTGGCCCGCACCGCCGCCTCGGACGGCTCGTTGCACTCGCCGTCCTCGGTCTCGCGGCCCCTCACTTCGTTCGGCCCCGCGCTACGGTCTCCGCTCCTCACGCGGTCACTCCGCTCCCCGCGCTCGGTCTCGCGGGCCGGCGCTTCGCGCCGCCCCGCGTCAGACGAAGTCGCCGTACGTCGGCCGCTCCCGGTCACCCGGGAACGCGTCGACCGGCGCAGTCGTCTGGTCGCCGCTCTCCATCTCCTTCACCGTCACCTCGTCGTTCGCCAGGTCCTGCTCGCCGACGACTACGACCGTCTCGGCGTTGATCGAGTCCGCGTACGACAGCTGTGCCCCGAACCCGCGGCCCGCCAGGTCCGTCTCGACGACGTGGCCGCGGGCGCGCAGGTCGCGGGCGATCCGCGCCGCTGTCGGGCGGGTGTCGCCGACCTGGAGGACGTAGTAGTCGGTCGCCACCGCCTCCTCGGGGAAGACGCCCGCGCGCTGGAGCAAGAGCGGGAGCGTCGAGTTCATCACGCCCGGCGCGACCCCGACCGCGGGGGTTGGCGGCCCGCCGAACGACTCGATCAGGTCGTCGTAGCGCCCGCCGCCGAACACCGCCCGCCCGACCTCGCCGGTCGCGTCGAAACACTCGAACACGACGCCGGTGTAGTAGTCGAGGCCCCGCGCGGTCCGCAAGGAGAGGTCGAGGTAGTCGCCGGCGCCGAGGTCCGCGGCGGCCGCGAGAACCGCCCGGAGGTTCTCGACCGCCGCTTCGACGTCGTTGCCCCCGAACGCGACCACCTCGTCGAGGTCGCCGCTCGCCAGCAGGTCGTCGAACTGCTCGGCCTGCGCGGGCGAGAGGCCGGCGTCGGTCAGGAGCGCGTGGTACTCCGCCGTCTCGACCGTCGCGGACTTGTCGACGGCACGGATCGCCGCTCGCCGGTCGACGTCGGCGTCGAACGCGTCGAGCAGGCCGCCGAGGATGTCGCGGTGTGACACCCGGAGTTCGAAGTCCTCGGCGGCGAGGCCGAGGTCGGTCAGGGCGTCCGCGGCGAAGGCGATCACTTCCGCGTCGGCGGCGGGGTCGCTCGACCCGAACACGTCGACGTTGGTCTGGTAGAACTCGCGAAAGCGCCCCTGCTGGACCTGCTCGTACCGCCAGAACGGGCGGGTGGAGAACCACTTGATCGGCTTCGAGAACTCCTGGCCCTTCTCGACGACCATCCGCGCGACCGTCGGGGTGAGCTCGGGCGTGAGCGCAACGTCGCGCCCGCCCCTGTCGGTGAAGGCGTACAGCTCCTCGACTATCTCCTCGCCGCTCTTCTCGGTGTAGAGCCGCTGGCGCTCCAGGGCGGGCGTGGCGATCTCGCGGAAGCCGTACCGGCGCGCGGTCGACTCGACGGAGTCGACCACCGCCCGCCGGGCGGCCATCTCGGGGGGGTAAAGGTCGCGAAACCCCTTCAGACCCTCGTGTCTCATACCGGCGGGTCGGCGAGGACGCGCTTGAAACCCACCGTTCGCGGCCGAAGGCCGCGAACCGGCGGTGCGGTCCCGGTCACCCGCCGTCGCGGAGTCCCCGGACCGCCGTCTGGACGTGCTCCGGGAACGCCGAGCGCACCGCCTCGTCGCCGTACTCCGCGCGCATCAGCGCCCGGAGTTCGGACTCGTAGTCCGCCTTCGCAACCGTCTCGCTCGGCCCCTCGTGGACGTCGAGGTGCCGCTCGACGAGACGGTCGACTGCCCCGCGGCCGAACCCGGAGAGCGGCGCGAGGTAGTCGACGCCGTGGCGGTCCTCTAGGCTCTGTGCCTGGGCGCGCGAGACGCTCGGCACCCGGTCGTCGCGCCGGGTACCGTCCGCGACGGCGTCCGCGTCGGTCGCGGCGAGCGTCTCCAGGGCGTGCTCGTGGACCCGCTGGATGCCGTTTCTGGGGTAGCCGTCCTCGCGGATGCGCTCGACGGCCTCGGCGGCCACCTCGCGGTCCATCTCGACGGGCTCGAACGGGTACGAGAGCGCCGTCGCGGCCTCGCGGGCGTGCTGCCAGTCCTCGGTCACGCCGAAGTGGGCGGTGACGAGCGTGACGTCGTAGAACCGGTCGAGCAGCAGGGCAGCGAGCGTCGAGTCCTTCCCGCCGCTGTAACAGAGCGCGAGGTCCACCTCTGTCCTACCGCCGGCGGATGTTGTACCCGGTGTCGTCGGGCTTCAGTTCGCGGAGCAGGTCGGCCATCTGGTCCTCGTCGATGCGGTCCTGGATCCGGCCGCTCTGGGCGAGCGCGACAATCTGCTGCTCGACCTGTTCGGCGAACTGTGGCTTCGACATCTGGACCGCGTTCAGCCGCTTGCGCGCGCCGTCGGTGAGGTACTGTTTCAGGAGCGCCTCCTTCTGGGCCTCGGCCTGTTCGGCCGCGGCCTCCTGTGCGGCGGCGTCGGCCTCGCCCCCGCCGCCCTGTTCGCGCTCGCGGAGCTGCTCCATCTTCTTCTCGCGGAGTTCCTCCAGCCGCTCGTCGTCGGGGCTGCCACTCATAGCTACCAGTCTCCGCGTGAGACGCAAAACGATTTCGGCGCGTCACCGGGCGACGCGCGGTCGAGTCCACCGCGCCGCGAACCGGAACCTACGCGTAGCGTTCGAGCTCGGGGCGGTCGAGGTCCTCGATCAGCTCGTCGGCGATATCGTCGAGGAGCTGCTGGCCCTCGCCGGTGATCCGGCGGCCCTCGCCCTCGGCGGTCTCGACGTAGCCCGCCGCCTCCAGCTGCTGGAGGGCGACGCGGACGATCTTCTTGCTCCCGGCGACGGAGCGTTCCGCGGAGACGACGTAGCGGGTCGAGCCCTGCTTGCGGCCGCCGTAGCCGGTCGAGAGCCGGTCGACGCCGACGGGGCCGTCGACCGCGACCTTGCGGAGGAGCGAGGCCGCGCGGGTCTGCCAGAAGTCCTCCTGCTGGGGCGGGAGCTCGCGGTTCTCGCCCGTCTTCGCGTATCGGAGCCAGTCCGGTTCGTCGAGGTCGTCCGCGATCCGCTCGGCGACGCGCTCGAGGAGCGCGTCGACCGGCACGTCGTAGAGGGTCGCCATACGCTCTCGTACCGCCGACCCGGGGTTAAATCCGTCGTAATCTGGGCGGAACAGCGGCGCCAGAGCGTGCCGTCACCGTGCCCAGCGTCCGAGCGCGCCGGAGCGCACGCCGACGACCGCCGTCACCGCCCCGCCGAGAACGACCGGCACCCAGTAGACCGCGCCCCGGAACACGACGACGGCCGCGAGCGCCACCGACTGGCTGACGGTCGCGAGCGGCGCCGCGACGAGGAGGACGACGAGGACGCTCTCTATCCCCCCTGCGCCGCCCGGCAGCGGCGTCACGCCCGCGATGGCGCCGATAGGGACGACGACCATCGCCACGGAGAGCGGGATCGGCGTCCCGATGGCCCGGAAGGCGAGCCACAGCCCCAGCATCTGGAACCCCCACCCCGCCGCCGAGAGCGCGAGCGCCGCGACGAGCGACTCCCGGTCGGCGGCGACCCGCTCGATCGCCCGGAAGAACCCGTCGATGCGGGTCTCGATGCCCGCCTCGGTCGGCACCGGCGTCCGGGGGAGGCGCTGCGCGACCCGGCGGACCAGCGGGACGAGAACGCCGACCGCCCGACCCTCGATCTCGTAGCGCCGCGACCAGCCGAGGTAGACCACGCCCGGCACCGCCAGCGCGAGGGCGACGACCACGGCCGTCGCGAGCGCGAGGTTCCGGTTCGTCCCCAGGGCCACCTCCGTCGCGAAGTACGCGACGCCGAACAGCGCGAACGTGATAGAGGGGACGAAGTTCAGGGTGTCCACGCTCGCGATGGCCGCCAGCCCCGTCTCGTACTCCGTCTCCGCGACCCGGGAGATGAGCAGGGCGGTGACTGGCTCGCCGCCCGCCTGGCCGAACGGCGTCACGTTGTTCGAGAACATCGCGCCCGCAAAGACGAGAAAGGCGGTGAACGGCGAGACGTCCACGCCGAGGACACCGAGCACCACCCGGAGCGCGACGCCCCACGCGGCGAGCCAGAGGACGGTCGAGAGCACCACCAGCCCCACGGTCGCGGGATCGGCGCGCCCGACGACCGAGAGCACGTCCTCGACGCCGACGGCGAGAAAGAGGACGGCGAACACCGCTATCGCGGCGGCGAAGGCGAGGACGGTCGCTCGCGTCTTCCCGCCGGCCATGTCTCCGGGTGACCCGAGAGGCGCTTGAACCCTCCGGAGTCGGCGGCCCGAACCGTTTTGTCGCGTGCGACCGCCGCTCGGCCATGGACGAACGCGCGGCGCTCGCCCTCCTCGCCGAGCGCCTGCCCGCGGCGGGCGACGACGCCGCCGTCGTCGACGACCTCGTGGTTACGACCGACATGCTCCACGAGCGGACGGACTTTCCGGACGGGACGACCCGCTACACCGCGGGCTGGCGCGCGGTCGGCGCCTCGCTCTCGGACGTGGCGGCGATGGGGGCTGCCGCGCGTGGCGCCGTCGCCGCCTACGGCGCGCCCGCGTTCGACCCCGACGACCTCCTCGCGTTCGTCGACGGCGCGAGCGACGTCTGTGCGGCCGTCGACGCCGAGTACGTCGGCGGCGATCTCGACGGCCACACGGAGTTCACCGTCGCCACGACGGCGTTCGGCCGCACGGACGACCCGGTCCGCCGGTCGGGCGCGAGCCCCGGCGAGGTCGTCTGTGTCACCGGCGCGCTCGGGCGGACGGCGGCCGCGCTCCGCCGGTTCGAGGCCGACGAGACGGAGCGGGGAAACGACCTCTTCCGGTTCACCCCGCGGGTCGCCGCCGGCCGCGCCCTCGCCGGCCACGCCACCGCGATGATGGACGTCTCGGACGGTCTCGCACGGTCGCTCCACCAGCTCGCGGAGGCGAGCGGCGTCGGGTTCGCGGCCGCGTGGGACGACCTCCCCGTCGTCGCCGCCGTCGACGCCGTGGCGCGCGACGAGGCCGACCGCCGCGAGCTCGCCGCGTTCGTCGGCGAGGATTTCGAGCTCCTGTTCACGCTCCCGGCCGACCGCGTGGCAGCGGCACGGCGCGCGTGTTCCGTGCCGCTCTCGGTCGTCGGCGAGGTGCGCGAGGCGGCGGCGGGCGTCACCGCCGACGGGGAGGCCCTGCCGGACCGCGGCTTCACCCACGCCGCCGACTCAGCCGAGTAGTTCGACCGGCACCGCGACGAAACAGAGCGTTCCGAGCGCGAACGTAAAGAGGCCGACGGCGAGCCGCGGCCACCCGAGCGGCGTCTCGTCGCGGGGGTGTGCCGGGCCGTTGTACGCGACGAGCGTCGCGAGCAGCCCCCAGAAGACCCACAGCCCGACCGACTCGTTCACGCCGAGGTTCCGGACGAAGTAGAGGTAGCCCGCGAGCACGAACAGCGCGCCCGGGACGACGGCGGCGACCGTCTCCTGGCGCCGTCCGAGCATCGCCCGGAGGATGTGCCCGCCGTCCAGTTGGCCGACGGGCAGGAGGTTGAGCAGCGTGAAGAACATCCCCACCCACCCGCCGATGATCACCGGGTGGATCATCAGGCGCGGGTCGGCGTAGCTCGTCGGGCGGCCGAGAAGCGAGGCGATCAGCCGGAGGAGCGGCGGGCTGTTGAAGACGATGACCTCGCCGCCCGCGCCGAGCACCCGCGGCGGGACCCGCATCGGGTCGATCGAGAGCCCGACGGCGGTGACGACGGCGGTGGCGACCAGCCCCGCGAGCGGGCCCGCGACACCCACGTCGAACAGCGCCTTCCGGTCGGGCATTCGCCCGCGCATCCGGATCACGGCGCCGAGCGTCCCGAACGGGAAGATGAACGGCAGAAGATACGGCAAGGAGACGTCGACGCCGTGGTAGCGCCCGACGAGGTAGTGGCCGAGCTCGTGGGTCACGAGGACGCCGAGGACGGCGGCGGTGAACGGCCACGCCCGGAGGACGACGAGCGGGTTCGCCCGGATCGCCGACAGCGGGACGTAGTACCACGCGAGGGCGCCGACGAGAAGCGTCGAGCAGACGGTGGCGAGCGCGAGGGCGACGTTCGTCCACGGCACGCCGTCGACCCCGGGCGTGACCGGCTCGGCGACGACGGTCACCTCGCCGACGTCGCGCCCGTCGACAACCCGAAACTCGTAGCCCGCGTCGCGAAAGGTCGCCGAGAGCTCCTCGGTCAGCACGGACCGCGGGACCAGCGGGTCGCCGTGGTAGCGCACCTCGTCGCCGTCGCGTTCGGTCGCGCGCAGGTAGAGCAGGGATCGGAGCCGTGCCGTCGGGGGGCCGTCGGCCGACTGGTCACGCCGATCCATCGCTGGGCGCTAGTCGTCGGTCGAAAATAACAGTTGTCACGTCACGACCGGAGGGCGCGGCGCACGGGGACCAACCGCGAGCGCGAGCGCCGCCGGTCGTCAGGCGGGTTCGACGCGCCAGGTGGTCGCGCTGGTGTACGACCACTTCTCGACGCTGAGGTCAGTCGCGTCGTCGCGGAGCTTGACCATCAGCGCGCCGATCTCCTTGGGGGACAGGCCGACGTCGTCGGCGATGAACTTGCTCTTGAAGTACAGTTCGCCGTCCTGCACGCGGTCGAGCAGGTACTGCTTCAGTCGCTCGTCCTTTGTCGGCTCGTCGTCCGTCTCGGGGGGTGCGGTCGCGCTCATCGCAACTGTCCCGTAGACCGGGAGGAGGGTATAATGGCGTGAACGTTCGGGTCGATTTGGGGCTAAATCGGCGAAAACGGAACCGTTCACGAGCTGCGCAGAAATTTTTAGACGTTTCACAACGCTATCTGAGGCCGTAACTCCGGATTCGTCGACTCGTCGCCGCGCCACGGCTCACTCGCGCTCGTGGACCCAGAACTCGTCCTCGACTGTCACTTCCTTCTTGAACAGCGGCACCTCGTCTTTCAGGCGGTCGATCCCGTCCTCGACCGCGCGGAACGCCTCGCGGCGGTGTCCGGCGAGGACGACGACGTGGACGATGTCCTCGCCCGCCTCGACGACGCCCGTGCGGTGGTGGGTGCGGACCGCGAGGACGCCCTCCCGCTCGGTCAGTTCCCGCTCGATGGTCGCCATCCGCTCGTCGGCGACGCCCTCGTACTTCTCGAACTCCAGTCGCTCCGTCGGCGCGTCGTCCGGGCCGTCACGCGCGCGGACCCGTCCGGTGAACGTCGCGATCGCCCCCGCGCGGTCGGCGTCCGGAGCCGCCTCGACCGCCGCGACTAGTGACCCGAGCGTCTCGCGCGGCTCGACCGCGTCGATCGCCCGCGCGACACCCGCCGGGTCGAGGTCGTCCGCCGTCGCCGCCCGGACGAGCACGTCGTCCGCGTCGGCGTCGCCCAGCGCGACCGCGGGGAGCCGGGCGTCCGCACCCGACACGAGGACGTAGTCGTGGCCGGCGAGCGAGCCGAGCAGGTCCGGGAACGACCGGTTCCCGCCCGCGCCGACCCACGCGCCGTCGTCGGCGAGGCCGTACGCGGCGTCGGTCGCCGGCGGCGGGGTGCGAGACGAGTCCGGTTCGATCCGCTCGACGGTCGCGACGGAGCCCTCGAGCGCGGGAGCGATCCGCGCCACGGCGGCGGTCGCGTCGGGGCCGACCACGCGTACTGCGCGCATGGCCTGAGACAGTGGCCGTGGAGGATTCACTCTGTCGGCACAGGTGGCAACCCTTATCGGCCGCTCGGGCCGAATCGTCTCCATGCGAGTCGTCGTATCCGTTGGCGGGAGCGTCCTCGCTCCGGACCTCGACCCGGAGCGCGTCGCGGACCACGCGGCGGCACTCGACGCCGCGGTCGAGGCCGGACACGAGGTGGGGGTCGTCGTGGGCGGCGGAACGGTCGCCCGAGAGTACATCGAAGCGGCGCGGGCGCTGGACGCGACGGAGGTCGAGCTCGACCGCCTCGGGATCGGCGTCACACACCTGAACGCCCGTCTCCTGCGGACCGCGCTCGACGCGCCAACCGCCCGTCCGGACGAGTACGAGGCGGCAGTCGAGGCGCTCGACGCGGGCCGCGTTCCGGTGATGGGCGGGGTCGCGCCCGGCCAGACCACCGACGCCGTCGCCGCGGCGCTGGCGGAGGACGCCCGCGCCGACCTTCTGATCTTTGCGACGAGCGTCGACGGCGTCTACGACGCCGACCCCGGGGCGGACGACGGCGCGACCCGGTTCGGCGAGCTGACGCCCGCGGAGCTCGTCGAGGTGGTCGCGCCGATGAGCCGGTCTGCGGGGGCCGCGGCGCCCGTCGACCTGCTCGCGGCGAAGCTGGTGGAGCGCGCCGGACTCCGGGCGCTCGTGGTCGACGGGGCCGACCCCGCGGTCGTGGAGCGGGCGATAGTCGCCGGCGAGTTCGACGGGACCGAGGTGCGATGACCGACGGCCACCGCGCGTTCTGGGCCGACGCCGTCGCCGACGAGATAGCGGAGCGAGGGCCGGACGAGCCGGTCGTGATCAAAGGCGGCGTCTCGCCGTCCGGCGTCCCGCACGTCGGGCACCTGAACGAGCTCCTCCGCGGGTGGTTCGTCGCCGAGGTCCTGCGCGACCGGGGCCACGAGGTTCGCCAGGTGTTCACGAGCGACGACCGCGACGCGCTCCGGAAGGTGCCCCGGCGGCTCGCCACCAGGGAGTTCGAACTCGTCGAACTCGGGGACGACCGGGTCGACGCGGGCGCGCTCGGCCGGAACCTGGGCAAGCCGTACACCTCGATCCCCGACCCCATCGCGGGGTGTGGACACGACTCCTACGGCGACCACTTCACCGACCTGCTCCGGCAGTCGGCGGACCTGCTCGACGTCGACATCGCGTTCGAGTCGAACACCGACCTCTACGAGTCCGGGGCGTTCGAGCCCGCGACCCGGACGGCGCTGGAGCGTCGCGACGTCGCGCGGGACGTGCTGACCGAGTTCCAGTCGGACGTGCCAGAGGGGTACGTCCCGTTCATGGCACAGTGCGCCGAGTGCGACCGCCTGACGGACGACGTGCGAGGTGTCGACCTCGACGCGGGGACCGTGGAGTACGTCTGTGCCGGGCTCACCGCCGGCGGGCGAGAGATCGAGGGCTGTGGCCACGCGGGCACGGCGACGCTCCGGGAGGGCAAGCTCCCGTGGCGGGTCGAGTGGCCCGCCCAGTGGCTGACACTCGGCGTCGACTTCGAGCCGTTCGGTAAGGACCACGCCGAGGGGTCGTGGCCGAGCGGCGTCGCCGTCGCCGAGCGGGTGTTCGACGCCGAGCCGCCGGTGCCGATGACCTACGAGTGGTTCACGCTCGGGGGCGAGCCGCTCTCATCCTCGGAGGGGAACGTGATCACGGCCCGCGAGCTGCTCGACCTGCTCGAACCCGAGGTGGTTCGGTACTTCTTCGCGCTCGACCCGCGGAAGGCCCGCGACCTCGACGTCGAGCGGCTCGACCGGCTCGTAGACGAGTTCGACCGCCTCGAACGGGTCGCGCTCGGCCGCGAGGACGACCCCGACCGCGCGCCGTTCGCCGAGCGGGTCTACCCGTTCCTCGTCGACGAGGTCCGGGACGACCGGGTTCGCATCCCGTACACCTTCGCCGCCGTGCTCGGCATGACCGACGACCGCGCCCTGCGCCTGCGGATGGCGCGCAACGAGGGGCACGTGCCGGCGGACGTCGACGACGACCACCCCGCCGTCGAGGCGGCGCTCGCGCGGGTCGAGCGCGCCCGGACGTGGGCCGACCGGACGGGCAACCGCTACGACTACCGGCTCCAGCCGGAGCTGCCGGAGGTCGAGTTCGACGCGGCCACCGAGGCGGCGCTCGACGACCTCGCCGACACCGTCGCGTCGGGCGCCGACGGCGAGGCGATCCAGAGCGCCATCTACGAGACGGCCCGCGACCACGGCGTCGACGTGGGCGGGTTCTTCGCGGCGGGCTACCGCCTCTTCTTCGACGACACCGAGGGCCCGCGGCTGGGTGAGTTCCTCGGGGACCTCGACCGGGAGTTCGTCGTGGACCGGCTCCGGCGCGAGGGGTAGGGGAGCCCGGGTCAGTTCGCCTCGATAGCGTCGATGACGACCGCGGCGATCACCACGAGGCGCGGGTCGATGTCGTCGTAGATCTGGATCGTGTAGTGGTCGCGGATCGAGAACGCCCCGTCGATTGTCGCGCGGACGCCGCCGCCCTCGGGCCCGCGGACCTCGAACGCGACGGGGAGGAGGCCGGTGACGTGTCGGCGGAGCATCGCCTTTGCGAGGCTATCCTCGCTGACCGTCGCGAGGCGCTCGCCGTCCGGCCCGACGAGCCCCCACTCCTGCCTGAAGAAGCCGTACGACTCGCGTTCGACCGCGCCGACGACCTCGTCGGTCCGCTCGTCGACGACCTGGTACGAGCCCTTGAGGTCGAGGATCTGGTCCGTCGTCACCCGAAACAGCGACTCGTCGCCGTCCGGGGCGGTGAACCGGAAGTCCTCTCTCGCCTTCAGCACCTTCTGTTTCACCGTGAGGATCGGTTCGGTCGCCCCCTCCGAGATCGTGTACGTGTTGCCGATACTCAGCGCCTTCTGTTGGACCTCGTACCGGTCGCCGTCGAACACGGTCGACCGTGTGACGGCGATGAAAAAACGCTGGCGACGGGCTTTTGCCCGGCGCGGGCCTCGGTCCAGTGAATGGACCTGCTGGTCGTGCTGGCGGCGGTGCTCGTCGGATACACCCTCGTCGGGTACCTGCTCAAGGCGCGGGGACGGCTCCCGGAGTCGGTCCAGCTCTCGGGGCCGCTGACGACCATCCACACGAAGAGAGGCCGGGCGCTTTTGACCCGTCTCGCGCGCCCCAAGCGGCTCTGGCGAGCGTGGAGCAACCTCGGCGTCGGGGTGGCGCTGGTGGTGATGGCCGGCACCTTCGGGCTCCTCGTGCTCCAGGCCGTCAGTATCCTCCGGAACCCGCCGGCGCCGACCCAGGTGACCCAGCCCCGGAACTTTCTGGTCATCCCCGGCGTGAACGACTTCCTCCCGCTCTCGGTCGCGCCGGAGGTCGTCCTCGGCCTGCTGATCGGGCTCGTCGTCCACGAGGGGGGCCACGGCCTGCTCTGTCGGGTCGAGAACATCGACATCGAGTCGATGGGGCTTGTCACGCTCGCCGTGATCCCGGTCGGCGCGTTCGTCGAGCCGAACGAGGAGAGCCAGCGCCGCGCCGACCGCGGGGGCCGGACGCGGATGTTCGCCGCGGGCGTGACGAACAACTTCTTCGTCGCGGCCGTCGGGTTCGCGCTCCTGTTCGGCCCGGTCGTCGGCGCCATCACCGTCGCGCCGGGCGTCGCCGTCGCGGACTCGTTTCCGGGTACGCCCGCCGCTGCGGCCGGGATCGACCAGGGCGACCGTGTCACCGCCATCGAGGGGCAGTCGGTGACGACGGAGGCGGAGCTGGAGGCGGCGCTGGCGGCGAGCGACGCGGGCACAGTCGACGTGACCGTCGACGGCGAGCGGACGGTCGCGGTCGAGCGGTCGCTCGTTCTCGTCGGAACAGTCGGGGGGAACCCCGCGAACCTGACCGTCGACCCGCAGGGCGATCCGATCCGGATCACCGCGGTCAACGGGACGCCCGTCTCGACCCGCGCCGGCTTCGAGCGGGCGGCCGAGAACCGGACGGTCGTCGAACTGACGACCAGTCGGGGGAGCCGGACCCTGCCCGTCGGCGCCTACGCCGGCGTGAGCGAGGACGGCGCGCTCGCGGCGGCCGGCGCGCCCGCGGAGACGACGGTGATCACCCGCGTCGAGGGCGAGCGGATCACCGACGCGCGCGACCTGTTCACGACGCTCGACGACACCGCGCCCGGCGACCGCGTGACCGTCGAAACCTACCGCGACGGCGAGCGTGCGGTCCACGAGGCGACGCTCCGGGAGGGCGCGGACGGGAACGGCCTCCTCGGCGTCCGGGTGTTCGAGGGCGCGAGCGGGCTAGTGTTCGACGACTTCGGTGTCGAGACCTATCCGGCCGGCGTCTACCTCGAACTGCTCGGCGGCGACGGCGGGCCGGGCGCGACGCTCCCGGTCGACACCGGCGGATCGCTCCTCCTGCCGGTCTACGTCGCGCTGGTGCTGCCGCTCGCCTCGTTCGTCCTCGGCGTGCCGAACTTCCCCGGCTTCACGGGCTACTGGACCGCGTTCTACGACGTCCAGGGGTCGCTCGGCGCGGCGGGCGAGCCGGCCGTCTTCCTGGCCGCGAACGTCCTCTTCTGGACGGCGTGGATCAACCTCCAGCTCGGCCTGTTCAACTGCATCCCGGGCTACCCGCTCGACGGCGGGCGTATCCTCCGCACCAGCGCCGAGGCCGTCGTCTCGCGGCTTCCCGTGGCCGACCGCGACCGGCTGGTGTCGACTATCACCACCGGAGTCGGGCTGACGATGCTCGCCTCCCTGCTCTTGCTCGTGTTCGGGCCGAACCTGCTGAACTAGTAAGGCCCATAGGGACGCGGCCCCGCCCTCGGGTATGGTCGAGGCACCTCCGACAGACGAGGGCTGGTTCGTCCTCCACGACCTGCGGACGGTCGACTGGGACGCGTGGCGCACGGCACCGGCGCGCGACCGCGAGCGGGCGGTCGCGGAGGGTACGGAGTTCCTGCGCGACGCCGCGACGGTCGCGGACGCCGACGAGGGCCAGACGTTCCTCACGTCCGTCGTGGGCGGCGGCGCGGACCTCATGCTCGTCCACATGCGCCCGTCGCTCGACGACATCTCGGCGCTCGAACGGCGGCTCGAGTCGACGGAGCTCGCGCGCTTTCTCGACCGGGCCGACTCACACGTCTCCGTCACCGAGGTGAGCGGCTACCTCGCGCCCGAGTACTTCGAGGGCGACGCCGAGGAGCTGAGCCAGGGCACCCGGCGCTACATGCAGTCGAAGCTCCACCCCGACCCGCCCGAGGACACGTACGTCTCCTACTACCCGATGAGCAAGCGCCGCGAGGGCACGGACAACTGGTACACGCTCTCGATGGACGAGCGGCGAGAGCTGATGGCCGAGCACGGCGACACCGGAAAGAACTACGCCGGGCGGATCACCCAGACCATCGCCTCCTCGCTCGGCTACGACGAACACGAGTGGAGCGTGACGCTGTTCGGCGGGGACGCCGTCGATATAAAGGATATCGTCTACGAGATGCGCTTCGACGAGGTGTCCTCGCGCTACGCCGAGTTCGCCGAGTTCTACGTCGGCCGGCAGTTCCCGCCCGCCGACCTCGGCGCCTACCTCGCGGGCGAGCGGGTGCCGACGAGCGAGTTCGAAGCCGAGAGCGAGAGCGGCGGCCACGGGCACAGCGACGCGGGCGACGCGGGCGGCCACGAACACGACGGCGACGCTGACCACGAACACGACGGCGACGCTGACCACCACGAACACGACGGCGACGCTGACCACCACGAACACGACGGCGACGACGCGGCCGACGAGGCCGACGCCGACGAGATTCGCGGCGCGCTCGCCGACCTCGACGTCTACGCGGGCAAGCCCCACGGCGAAGACGTCTACGCGACGGTGCTCTACTCCGAGGCCGACCCCGACGAGCTCGCCGCCGAGGTCGACGGCCTCCGGGAGAACTTCGAGCACTACGACACGCACGTCCAGACCGCCGTCTACGACGCGCGCGAGCGAGACCGGACCGCGGTCGTGAGCATCTGGGACACCGCCTCGGCGGCGGAGACGGCGGCGGGCTTTCTCTCGGACCTCCCGGGCGTGGTCGCCCGCGCCGGCGACGAGGACTCCGGCTTCGGGACGATGGGGATGTTCTACACGGTCAAGCCGGAGTACCGCGAGGAGTTCACCGACCGCTTCGACACGATTCTCGACCTCCTCGACGACTCCGAGGGCCACCACGAGACGGACCTGATGATCAACGTCGACGACGAGAACGACATGTTCATCGCGAGCGGGTGGCGCGGCCGCGAGGACGCGATGGGCTTTTTCCGCTCCGAGGCGTTCCGCGACACGGTCGACTGGGGGCGCGAGGTGCTGGCCGACCGCCCGCGGCACGTCTTCCTCGCGTAACGCGCCACGGCCCGGCGCGCCGTCCCGTCTTCGAACTCCCCGTCCCGGGAGCCGTGTGTCATCGTCGAGGAACCGCTATCGGGCTTCGCGGTCGTCCATCAGAGACGAGACGACGAGTCGCTTGACGCCACGTCGAACGAGACCGCTGGCCGCCGGCTGAGAGATGTCCAGTTCGGCGGCGACGTCGCCGAGTGTCGCGTTCCGTGGCTCCTCGAAGTAGCCCGTCTCGACCGCGACGAGGAGTGCGTCTCGCTGGCGGTCGGTCAGTCCGGCGTCCGTCTCGCCCAGACTGTCGTACTCGTTCACGCGCAGGAGATCGATGTCGATGTCGTTCTGCTGTGCGTGGTCCCAGAGGTGGGCCAGTCCCGGTCGCTCGGACATCCACACCGACAGGATCCACGCGTCGTCCTCGTTCTCCATGTCGAGTATGACACCGTTCGCGGCCGAGATGACCGGCGAGAGGACCTTCGCCTCGTCCGTGTACTCGAAGCTGTAGATCGCCTCGCCGTCTCTGGTTTCGACGACGCGTTCGAACTCGCCGACGGTGGTGTCGTTCCGCAGTCCGTCCTCGAACCGGAGGAAGTCGGACGACTCGATGTGGTAGAAGAACTTCCCCGACGTCGGGTCGGTGCCCGCCTCCGACACCGACTTGACTCTCGAACTTCGGTCGTGACAGACCGTCCCCGTGAGGACGATGTCGGGATGCTTGACCCGGACGACCGCTCTAAGACCGGCCATTGCTCTGTGGAGTAGCTTTCATCGTTGTAAACGTTTCAATCAATAGGCCGGGAGATGCCCTACAAATGTCACGTCGTGGTGCTGGCGGCTGCGGTCGGCGGATGGGCGTGTGGTGACTGACGCTGTCGTCACGGTTCCCGAGTGCGGCGATACTGGCTCACGAACTCACCTCGCGTGTGTCGGTCGGGTCGAGAGAGCAGACGTCGACACGGCCCCCGAACCGACCGTCTCGGCGCGTTCTGTCGTGGCTACCGCGACGTCTCGATCCCTCGGCTGAACAGCGCCGCCCAGACCGACTCAAGTCGACTCGTTACGAACGACGGGTCGGCCCCCGCGGGAGGGTACACCTTCGGTTCGGTGGCTCTGGCGCCATCGTCGGCACGGGTTCTCTGTGCCATTGCGGGTGGACGGAGGGGCCGTGACCGCATCGGTCTGTAGCTTATCGGGATAACACGTTTATACCGCACCGGGTAGCGTCCGGACACTCCGACCCTGCGAGGGGTTCGGTAGCGCCCCCCAGTCGTCCGCCGGCGCCGACGAGACGTTCGGAGTCGCCGTGGCCGGAGTCGTCGCCGATGTCGAAGAACGCGATTCGGCGGTCGACGGCGCCCCGAACCGGCAGACCGTCCCGTCCCGGCGTCGGGCGCCCAGACCCGAACCCCTTTGCCGGGTCACGGCCAACGACTGTCGCATGACAAAGCGGCACGTCTCTCTGCCGGCCGAGGCCGAGTCGGCCGTCGATCGGTTCGTCGACCGGGTCGACGAGCGCCTCTCGGGCCCGGAGGACACCTGCGAGGTAGTCCGAGAGACGCTGGTCGACCTCTTCGGCGACCGCGACGCCTACGAGGCGTGGATGGCCGGCGGGGACGTCACGCCCGCAGAGCGCGTCCGTCTCCAGGGGTACGACCCCTGTAACGCGACGCTGGAGTCCGAGTACTACGCCGAGAAGGACGAGGAGCGGTTCACGCGCTCGAAACACCTCCAGTGGCTCTGGCGGCAGTTCGACGCCACCCCGATGGCCGACAACGTCGCGTTCGCGCTCCGCTTTCGCCAGATGCTCGCGAACCACCTGTTCGCCGAGGCGGGCGACGGGCTCCGGCTGTTCAAAGGAATCACCTTCTCGTACGGCCACAACATCGAGATGGGCGACAACGTCGTCGTCCACGACGACGTCCACCTCGACGACCGCGGGAAGCTGACGATCGGCGACCGTGTCTCGATCTCCGACGACGCCCACGTCTACAGCCACGACCACGACATCGTCGACCAGACGCAGGTGACGAACTTCCACACGATAGTCGAGGACGACGCCCGGATCACCTACGACACGATGGTCCGCGCGGGCGTCAAGATCGGAGAGAACGCCGTCGTCGGCGCGAAGTCGACCGTCCAGGGCGACGTACCTGCCCACCACGTCGCCGTCGGCTCGCCCGCGAAGTCGGTGAAGGTCAAACCCGGCTGGGAGGAGGTCGCCGAGCCGCTCGACGCCGGCGGTCAGAGCCGCCGCGACGAGCGCCGGATCGAGTACGACCTGCCCGCGGAGGTAGAGCAGTTCGACGAGTTCGAGCGGGAGCGACGGCCGCCGGGCGCCGAGGACTGACGGGCCGAACGGCTTTGTGCCGCCCCGCTCAGGCCGGCACATGGACGACGTGTCGCGGCTCCGGCGACGCGAGGTCGAGACCTACTTCGGCGTGATCGCCCGCGGCGGCCCCGAGCGCCGGATCCGTGCCCGCTCCGTGCACGTCCTCGGCGAGTTCGAACGCCCGGACTACGAGCGGCTCGCGGCGGCGCTCGCCGACGCCGAGGCGACCGCATCCGTCTCCCTGCTCGGCCGGGACGCCGACCGCGTCGCGGCGTCGATGGCGGCGCTCGCGGACGCCGGCCACGAGATCGTCTGTCACGGCCACCGCCACGTCGCCTGTGCCGACGCCGGCTACGACCTCGCCCACGAGAACCTCTCGCGCGGCCTGGCGGCGATCGAGGACGCGACCGGCGTGACGCCACGGGGCTACGTCTCGCCCGGCCAGGACGTGAACGGCGCGACGCTCCGCGCCGCCGCGGACGTGGGCCTCGACTACGTGCTCGGCCGGACCGACGCCGAGGTGCCCGACGGCCTCGCCCTCCGCGAGCCGGCCCACCCCTACGACCTGATCTACCTCAACGAGGGCGCGAGTCCGGCCGAGGCGTTCGAGCGGATTCGCGCGCAGACCGAGCCGGGGACGACCCACCTCGTCCACCCGAACATGCTCGAGTACTACGACGCGACGCCGGCGTTCGACGCGTGGGTCGGAGAGACGAGCCCCGTCTCCGTCGGGGACCTGGTCGACGGCGAGGAGGGCGTCGGGCTGTTGGTCGACGCGATGCGGCCGCTACGGGTGGTGTAGCCGGGACTCAAAGAGGAGTGCGTCGTCACGCGCGCACTATTGTCTACGCTCTCGTGAGACGGCCGTCCGAGCTCGGGTCGGAGACACGCGCCGTCCGGGAGTCCCGCGAGCGAAGCGAGTGGGACGTCGGACGGCGCACGACCGCAGGGAGTGCGCCGTCCGGGAATTGAACCACGGTCGTTCCGCTCACTGCGTTCGCTCCACTCCCTGATTCAATTCCCTCGGGGCGATGCCGCTCCTCACGTTCGTTCAAAGAAGGAAGCGCCGTCCGGGAGTCCCGCGAGCGAAGCGAGTGGGACGTCGGACGGCGCACGACCGCAGGGAGTGCGCCGTCCGGGAATTGAACCCGGGCTATTAGCTTGGGAAGCTAATGTCCTACCACTGGACCAACGGCGCTCACGTCGTTCGCGCCCCGAGGCCCCGCTCGGTTCACTCGCGGAGCCACGACGCTCGTCCGAACGAAACTCGCCGTTGTACTTCAAAACGTCGTTTCGACGGTTTCCACACACGTCCACTCCTGTCGGCGCGTGGGTGGGGTTATATAACCCGGCACCGTACGAGAACTCGATGAGCACGACGGATCTCGTCGTGGGTGCGGACGTACCGCTGGACCTCACGTTCTCGGACGAGGAACTCGCCGAGGTGCGCGAGCGGGCAACGGAGTTCGTCGCGAACGTGGTCGAAGAGGCCGGCGCCGACGGCGCCGTGATCGGGCTCTCGGGCGGGATCGATAGTTCGACCGTGGCCTACCTGGCGAGCGAGGCGCTCGGTCCCGAGAACGTCCACGGCCTCGTGATGCCGAGCGACGTGACCAGCGACGAGTCAACGAGCGACGGCGAGCGGGTGGCCGAGGCGCTGGGCATCGAGTACGACGTGATAGACGTCGCGCCGGTCGTTGCGTCGGTCCTCGACGCCGCGCCGGACCCGGGGCTGCGCGACCGGGCCGAGACGGGGACCGAGCCGGCGCAGACCGCGGTCGGGAACGTCCGGGTGCGGGCCCGGGCGGTGCTGAACTACGTCGTCGCCAACGCCGAG
Source organism: Haloferacaceae archaeon (assembly GCA_036626375.1). Classification (GTDB taxonomy): domain Archaea; phylum Halobacteriota; class Halobacteria; order Halobacteriales; family Haloferacaceae; genus A07HB70. The sequence continues at coordinate 57,828 of JAZKRX010000001.1, read as the reverse complement.
GAGAGGGTCGTCCTCGGGACGGGCAACCGGAGCGAGGCGATGACGGGTTACTACACGAAGTACGGCGACCAGGCGGTCGACTGCAACCCGATCGGTCCGCTGTACAAACAGCAGGTGCGACAGCTCGCGACCGACCTCGGCGTGCCCGCGTCTATCGTCGAGAAGCCGCCGTCGGCGGAGATGTGGCTGGACCAGACCGACGAGGGCGAACTCGGGCTGGACTACGACACGCTCGACGCGATCCTCGCGCTCCACGTCGACGGCCCGCTCTCGACGGCGGCGACGGTCCGGACGCTCGACGACGTGACCGAGACGCAGGTCAAGCGGGTCGACGACCTCGTCGCGACGAGCGAGCACAAGCGACACATGCCGCCCGCGCCGGAGCTCTAGAGCGAATCGCCGTGGCGGTCGATCAGTCGGGCGAACGCCTCGCGCTCCGCGCGTTCGCGTTCCGCGACCGGGCGGTCGTCCCGGAGGCGGTCTCTGACGACCGCGAGCGCGTGCGGGTCGTTCGCGGCCGTCTCCGCGGCGACCGCGGCGGGATCGTCGACGACCCGCGAGACGAGGCCGACCGCCTTCGCCTCTCGGGCGTCGACCACCCGCCCCGTGAGGCCGATGTCCGCGGCGGCGCTCGGCCCGACGACCCGCGGGAGCCGGTGGGTGCCGCCCCACGTCCCGAACAGGCCGAAGGAGACGCCGGGCTCGCCGAAGGAGGCGTCGGGCGTCGCGACCCGGAGGTCGGCCGCGAGCGCGAGCTCGACCCCGCCGCCGCGGGCCGCGCCGTCCACGCCCGCGACGACGACCGCCGGTGCCTCCTCGACAGCCCGCATCGTCTCCTGTCCGTGTTCCGCGAACGCCGCGGGGTCCGCCCCGTCGTCGGCGAGACTCGCCACCTGGTCTAAGTCCGCGCCGGCGCTGAACGCCGCGCCCGCGCCGCGCAGGAGGACGACGGGGAGGTCCGTCTCGACGGCGGCGGCGAGGTCGTCGAGCATCGCGGTCGTCAGCGCGTTGCGCCGCTCGGGCCGGGCGAGCGTCACCGTCCGGACGCCGCTCGCGGCGTCGTCGTCTACGCGAATCATCGCACGACGCCCCGGAGACAGGGGGTTTCCAAAGGTCTTTGCCCCTGCCGCGGTTACCGCTGTGCGATGGACGACGCCGTGCGAGCCCGCGAAGCCGCGCGGGCGGCGCTCGAAGACATCGAGCCCGCCGACCTGCGCGCCGCCATCGACGACCGGCTCGCCGACGCCTCGATGACGCCCGCCGTCCTGACGTTCGTCTGCGCCCGCGGCGTCGACCCCAACTTCGACGCGACGACGCCCGGCGCCGTCGAACGGGCCGTGGGCGTCCAGCTCATCTACGAGGGCCTCCGGTTGACCCGACGGCTCGTCGCCGAGGAGCCGTGGGCCGAGGGTGACGGGCGGCTCGAGGACGACATCGCCGCCGACCTCGACATCCTCGCGGCCGACGTCCTCGTCTCGCGGGGGTTCTACCTCCTCGCGACGACCGACGCCGCCGAACGCGCCGTCGCCGTGATCCGCGCGTTCGGGCGCGACCAGACGACCCGCTCGGAGGGGTTCGAGGCCGAGCTGGAGGCCGACATCTGTGCGCTCGCCGGCGTCGCCGGCGCGACGGTCGCCGGCGGCGACGCCCGCCCGGCGCTGGTCGACCACCTCGAAGGGATGGGTCGCGGGTTCGCCGGCCGGCTCCCCACGGCTGACCGCGCGCTCGACGGCGCGACCCGCGAGCGCGTCGCCGCGGCCGCGAGGGGGGACCTGCCGGCGGACGCCGGCGACCGGCTCGCGCGCTCGGCCGGCGACGGCTGAGACGGATCGTAACCGATAAACGCGGTTCGGCGGTACGACGACCCGCGCCTGGGTAGCTTAGCGGTAAAGCGCGTCCTTGGTAAGGACGAGAGCCCGGGTTCAAATCCCGGCCTAGGCTCTCTCTGACGTACACTCCTCGTGCGCACACTTTTCGGGCCCCCACTCGTCTGCACGAAACTGGTTCAACATTCGCCTCTCTCTAAACGAGGCACTCCTCGTCGTGTTGCGATTCGCTGAACTATCGGGACTCACAAACTAATTCACAGACAGCGGCGGATTAGACTCGAAATCGACCGGGAGCGCCTCTCCTCAAGCGATACCACGGATTTCGCTGATCCACACTCACAGGGGGAGAAGTGAGGCTTAGTCAGGAGTGTAATAGAACACCCTCAATGCGGTTATCCACGTCGGTTACGCGGTGAGTGAGGCTCCGCCGAAACGACTATTGGTAAGACCAGCGTATTACGTCTATATGTCCGAAGCGGCCACAAACGACGACGGCGGAGACGACATCACCACGGTGAATTTCAAACTCACCGAGTCGTTCCTCGAACAGATAGACGATACGTGGCAGGGACGCGGGTTCAACAGCCGGAGCGAGTTCATCCGGTACACGCTCCGGGATGCCGTCGAGTACCCGACGTTCGACCGCGACGAACTCGTCGCCCTGCTCGAAGCCGAGGAAGACATCCGCGAGGGACGAACGACGAGCGCCGAGGAGGCCCGCGAGCGGTTCGGCACGGGCGATGAGTGACGACGGGTGGACGTGGGAACTCTCCTCGACGGCCGAAGACGACCTCGACGGACTGTCCCCCGCCGACCAGGACCGGATACTCGACAAGCTCGATGAAATCGTCTCCTCGCCGTGGCGCGACCCGCCGGACTACGGTGAGCCGCTCCAGAACAGCCCGTACAAGAAGATACGCGTCGGGGAGTTTCGGCTCTCAGTGAGCTTCCAGCAGGACGACGGGCGGCTCGTCGTCGCACGTATCAAGCGTCGTGGCGGCGCGTACACCGCTGACGACGACTAAGCGACGAAACGCCCTCGATGTGGGGAGTTCCTTCGGTAAGTACAGCGGGAGAGTCTATCGTGGGTCAAACGCATAGTAGACGACCACCGTCGTAACTCCCATCACCACTGCGTGGACAGTGTTCACTCCTTGGAAAAACAGACTCGCAGCAAATACACCGATGAAGCTCGCAATACCCACTGCGATGGCGAAGTTCAGTCGTGGGAGGTCTTCGGCCCACGCCTCCAAACGGTAGTATGATTCCAACACTATCGCCGTGATGTTGCTTGAACAGGGATGTACAAAAATCAGACGCTGATGCATATACACGCTCTTCTCTCCAGCTGGTTCACCTCTGTATTTCTGAAACGAACGGGGGTACTCCCCTCGATGAAGTGGGGCCACACGTATGAACCGCACAACACCCCTCACAATTCTGGTGTGTCGAGCGGGGCAACACTCACCCGAACACGTTTGTCGTTTTCTGGTGTCCACAGACGACATACGGGGCTGAATACCCAATTATTTTATAAGTAGCGTTGCTAATAGAGAGATAAGAAGCACGCAAAGTGGGCGTTTGCGGCAAAGGTAGCTGCTTTCAGGGCCGAAAGCCTCCTCGGTAAAGCGCGTCCTTGGTAAGGACGAGACCGGGGGTTCAAATCCCCCCTCAGGCTCTTTCTGCCGTACACGCTTTGTGCGCACACATTTTTGGTTACACTTTGTTGAAAATAATTTGCTGAATAACGCCTTCTATCGCTAAACGAGGAACCCCGCGCCGTGATGCGATTTTCTAAATTGTCAGGACACACAAAATAATTCGAGGACGGCAGTGGATTTGCTGTAAAATCGACCGGGTGCGCATCCTTGAGGAGACACCACCGAAGCAGTCAATCTAAGTTGCGAGAGAAGAACTGGGGTCTGACCGAAACCAGACAATCTCCCTCGATGAGGTCGCGTATGTGAGGGTTCGCCAAAGTTGGTTAGTAATCCATAGTCGTGCATCGAAATTTCAAATGAATTTGCTAAGATACACTTTCTCTCAGTCTGTCTAAGGGGCTTTGAGGCTCCTCTTGAACGAATAGAGTTGTCCCTCGAAGTTCGTCTTCAAACTCATTTGATAGCCTAATTAAAGCGGCTACTGCCGCATCTTTGGCATCTCGTGCTTCCTTCTGTGATGCCTGATAGCCGTCGTGGACGACCTCATTTCGTATTTCTCTTGTATCACTATCCCACGCATCGAATTCATCGGTTTGAGAGAAATCTAGCCCAAAATTAGAGAGATAGTCTGTAATAATGTTCTTTGGAGATATTGTTTCATCGGAATCATCTCCTTTGGTAATGTCCTCAAGCGCCTCTTGTTCCGATTTCCCGTGTTCAACGGCCACAATTTGATAAGCTTGCTCTATCCAAGACTCGAATAAGATTGCCGAATCAATAATTGCAGAATTAAATTCGCCTCTGTCAATTTTATCCTCAGCGTTCAAATCCAATTCGTTGTATAGTGTGATAGGAGAGGGTAATTGGATTCCTTGCTTAACCCGATTTAACACGGATTCGTCCATCGGCCCGGATTTCATAGCACTCTTAGTCACGAATCGTTGTCTGTTATCTTCTGTTCCATCTTCGTGGCGTTCAACAATGCTGAATCGTCCAATCTCGTGAGCCGGAAGGGGTGAAATCCAATAGAAATTAGTAGAAGCTCGGTACACTCGGAGGAACTTATTCAAATATGAAACTGCGTTTTCAACTAGGAATCTATCTGTGCCTCTTGGTTGACCCATATGGAAAACAGGCTCTGTATCAATCGGCATTTCATCGTCAATTTCCTCTGGAATAGTATCGATGAACTGTTCATCAAACCACACCTGAACCGAAGAATGACCAAAGTTCCCGTGGCGGTCTCCTGCGACAGAACCAGCTGTTCCGACGCCCATCTCTGTTTCAGAGTTCGATTCAAATCGTATTTCAGCCGGGATATTCTCAATTACTGGATAAAATCTCTCTTCTTGATTTCCCTCGAACGAATCCTCAACCTGAATATGGTATGGAATGTCGAATTGAAGCACGTAGTTTTTGACTACCATAACTCAACAAGCGGATGATTGATTGATAATTTTTCTCGTGACGGTGTTCCTCGCTCGATGCAGTGGGGCCACCCAATGAACCACACAATCCCTCACAATTATGATGTGATGTTCGGCATCACTCAAATCCGAATACTCGGTATCTGGTTGGCGTTTCCCGGTGTCCACAGACGACATGCGGGTCCGAATACCCAAAATTTTTATAAATAGCGTTGGTAATAGAGAGATGAGAAGGACGCAAATGGGAATTTACCGGCAACGGTAGCCCCTTCGTGTGAGATTCACGAAAAGAAAGCCTCGCGCCTTGGTAAGGACGAGAGCCCGGGTTCAAATCCCGGCCTAGGCTTTTATTCTCCACAACCAGTATCTCTGTCAGACATCCGTCGGCAGACATTTACGATGCGGCACAGTAACACGGTATCGATGGCGAAAGACACCGTCAGATACCCCGACCCGGTGGTCGCGGCTATCGACGAACAGGTCGCAGACGGTGTCTTCGAGTCGAAATCGGAGTTCTATCGCTTCGCCGCGGAGTACGTCCTCACGCTCCTCGCCGGCGAGTACGAGCCACAGACGTTCGCGTTCGAGGAGCTCCGGCGAGAGCTCGCGGTCGACGAGCAACGTCGGGCGGACGCCACCGGAGACGGCGAGCCGGAGCCGTTTCTCGCGACCGCCGCGGCCGTCCGGCAGGCGGCGCTCCGTGGCGACGTCGAGCGCGCGGTCGGCCTGATCGACGAGCGGTACGACCCGACCGACCGCGAGGCGCTCCTGCTCGACGAACTGCTCGCGACGTACGCGGCGCGGGGGGAGCGCGAGCCGCGGGGAGGACCGACGGCCCGTGTCGAGGTAGACGGTGACGCGAACGCCGACGGTCCGACGGCGCGGGGGGCCCCGGACGGCGGTCGACCGGCAGAGCAGGGCGAGCGGGAACGAGAGCGGGCGGAGCCACCCGCACAGTTCGACTAAGTCCGGTGTTCGTGGCCGACGAGCAGCGAGACGACGTTGACCGCGAGGAGCGCCGCGAACGCCAGCGGATAGTCGGCCACGGCTCCCGTCGCGAGGAGAAGCGGGTACGACAGCGGCAGGAGGGCGGCGGTCCAGAACGCGGCGGCGCGGACCGTGGTCGTGAAGAGGGCAACCGCGCGCTGCGTGGTCGTTCCGACGGCGGCGCGTGCGAGTTCGGACGGCGTGGAGGGCGCGACTGACATGGTGGGAGGCTCCGCTCCCGGCTACGGCTGGCACCCACCTATACCGGGGCGATCGTTGGCACGACTTCAGGTCGATTTAGCCGAAAGACGGACGGTTCGAGACAGTTTTAGCGTCGTTCAAAACGTTTATCAGGCATTCTAGGCCCGTGAGTTCGAGATCAGGAAGATCGTCGGCGAACGGCGCTCGGAGGCAGAGACGAGAGGAGCGGCTGCACAGGGTGGGCGCACCGCTCGCGGCGTGGCCCTGGGCGCCGTCGCCGGAGGGAGGTCAGGCCGCCCAGACACCGCTGGCGAACAGTGCGAGGAAGACGAGTCCGGCCGCGAGCACGAAGGCGATCAGGTAGGTGAGGATCCCCTCGGGATCGGTCGTCGACGGCAGATCCATGTCGAGCCGGCGGTTTTTGGGCATCGTATATCGGTCTGGCGCTTCACGGCGCATCATATATTTCTCTGACGCTTCGGCGAGTCCGCGCGGGGCTCGGCGGAGACATCGAAGACGTCGCGGGCGCGCTAAGGGGGAGGATGGGAACTGAAGCCGTGGAGCGCGCCCACCGAATTCGACCGACGGTATCGACTTAAATCCGCGTCAGACGGGCGTACGACCCGTCGACGGCGTGGGTAACGGTCTTGTACCCGGCCCCCGAGCGCCGCTCCATGGACGGAACCGGACCACCGCTGGTCACGCCGTTCGACGCGAACGGTGACGTAGACGAGCCGGCGCTCCGCGACCTGGTCGAGTGGGTCGAGGCGCGCGGCGTCGACTTCATCGTCCCCTGTGGGTCGAACAGCGAGGCCGAACTGATGACCGCCGAGGAGCGCACACGGACGATAGAGGTCGTCTGCGACGCCGCGAGCGTTCCCGTCCTCGCCGGAACGGGGTCGCCGGGGCTGCGCGAGACGCTCGCCGCCACAGAGGCGGCCGCCGACGCGGGCGCCGACGCGGCGCTCGTGGTCACGCCGTTCTACTACGGCCACGACCAGCAGACGCTCGAGGCCTACTACCGCGACCTCGCGGACGAGGCGCCGGTCCCGGTCTACCTCTACAGCGTCCCCGCGTACACGGACGTCGCGCTCGACCCCGAGACCGTCGGACGGCTCGCGGACCACCCGAACGTCGCCGGGATGAAAGATTCGAGCGGCGACGTCGCGAACCTCGTCCTCACCCGGCGCGAGACGGCCGACGCCGACTTCGACCTCCTGGTCGGGAGCGCGAGCGTCCTCGCGCCCGCGCTCGACGCCGGCGCCGACGGCGGCGTGCTGGCGCTCTCGAACCTCGCCCCCGGAGAGGCGAACGAGGTGTACGAGCGCCACCGGGCGGGCGACCGCGAGGCTGCCCACGCGCTCAACGCCGACCTCGTCGCGCTCAACCGCGCGATCACCGCAGAGTACTCCGTGCCCGGGCTGAAGTACGCGATGCGCGAGCGGGGCGCGCCCGCCGGCCACGAGCGCCGGCCTCACCGCCCGCCGGACGAGGCGGCGCGGGCGGCGCTCGACGACCACCTCGAGAGCCTCGCGTCGCTCGAGACCGGCACGCCGGACGCGTGAGCGCCTCGTGGTGAGCGACCCGACGCCGGACGGGGACGGGAGAGCGACCGACGCCGACACCACGTGGGCGACGCTGTTCGCTCGCGCCGCCGCCGTCGCGCCGAGCGAGGCGGCGGTCCGCGAGTCGGTCGCACAGAGCGACGTGGACGAGCCAGCAGAGAGCGGCGGAGACGAGACGACACCGCCCACCGACCCGCACGAGCCCGCGCCGACCCGCGTCGTCGCCGCGCCTGCGGTGCTCGTCGCCGATCTGTTCCGCGACGGGCCCGAGCGAGCGGCGCTCGACAGGCTCCGGGAACACTCGTGGACGACGCTGGTCGCGAGCGACCCGCTGCTCGACGCCGCAGAGGGGGCGATACGGCGGCTCGCGGGGAGCGCGGACGACCGGCTCGCCGCGGACTGGCGCCGGCGGGTCGAGCGGTGGCGCGAGCGGGTCGTCCACCCCGCCGGCGACGACCCGACGCTCGGGTCGGCGTACCGCGGCGGCGCGATGCACGTCCTCAGCGCGGACGGGCGGCTCACGTCGGCGGCGGGCGGGCGGGCGGTCAGGGCGCGCGTAGAGACGAGCGTCCGAGAGCCGGCGGCGTTCGCGCGGCTGTTCGACGCCGAGGGGCTGTACGAACACGCGGTCGGCGGCGCGTACGAGGGGCCGGACCGGGACCCGCGGGCGTAGCCCGCCGTCCCGGCTACTCGTCGTACCAGTCCGCGAACGTGTCGAGCGCCCGGCCGCGGTGCGAGAAGTCGTTTTTCTCCGCCGGCGTCATCTCCGCGAAGGTCGCCCCCTCGACTTCGAAGATAGGGTCGTAGCCGAACCCGCCGGACCCGCGCGGCGGGACGATCCGACCCTCGACGACGCCCTCGAACAGGGCAACGGGGAGAGCGTCGCCGCTCTCGCCGGTGTCGACGCCCGGCGCGTCGAGGCCGGCCCCGTCGCAGTAGCCGAGCACGCAGCGAAACGAGGCGTCGAGGTCGTCGAGTTCGCGGTCACAGAGCCGGCCGACCGTCTCGACCCCGACCGTCTCCTCGACGAACGAGGAGTAGGGCCCGGGGAAGCCGTCGAACCCCTCCACGAACAGGCCGGCGTCGTCGACGAGGACCGGGTCGCCGGCGTGGCGGTAGGCGGCGCGGGCGCCCGTCGCGGCGATGGGACCGAGGTCGGGGTGCTGGATCTCCGGGTAGTCGAACTCCAGCTGTTCGACCGCCGGGAGACGGGCGCGGGCCTCCCGGACTTTCCCCGGATTCGTGGTGACGTAACGGAGCACGACGGATCTGTGTGCGGCGGCGTGAAAGGTCGCTCGGACCGCCGGACGAGGCGTCGGGCGTCCGAACAACGGCAGGCTTATGCCCGCGAGAAGGCGACGTGTGGGCGAGATTACTCTCGACATGACGGACACGCCACAACCGGAGGTGAACATCGGACTCGTCGGCCACGTCGACCACGGGAAGACGACGCTGGTCCAGGCCCTGTCGGGGTCGTGGACCGACCAGCACTCCGAGGAGATGAAACGCGGCATCTCGATCCGACTCGGCTACGCGGACGCCACGTTCCGCGAGTGTCCGGGGCTCGACGCGGCCGAGCGCTACACCGTCGAGGAGGAGTGCCCCGACGGGTCGCCGAGCGAGCCGCTGCGGACCGTCTCGTTCGTCGACGCGCCGGGACACGAGACGCTGATGGCGACGATGCTCTCCGGGGCGGCGATAATGGACGGCGCGGTCCTCGTCGTGAGCGCGGCCGAGGAGGTGCCCCAGGCCCAGACCGAGGAGCACCTGATGGCCCTCGACATCATCGGCGTCGAGAACATCGTGGTCGCCCAGAACAAGGTCGACCTCGTCGACCGCGAGCAGGCGCGCGAGAACTACGAGCAGATCACGGAGTTCGTCGCCGGCACCGTCGCGGAGGACGCACCGATCGTCCCGGTCAGCGCGGGACAGGGCGTCAACATGGACCTCCTCATCCAGGCCATCGAGGAGGAGATCCCGACACCCGAGCGCGACGAGTCCGTCGACGCGCGGATGTTCGTCGCGCGGAGCTTCGACATCAACCGGCCGGGGACGGAGGCGGCCGACCTGCGCGGCGGCGTCGTCGGCGGGAGCCTCGTCCAAGGGGAACTCGAGGCGGGCGACGGCTTCGAGCTCCGGCCCGGACGCGAGGTCGAATCCGGCGGCGAGTCGAGCTACGAGCCCATCCAGACGACGGTCCGGTCGCTCCAGGCCGGCGGCCACGGGGTCGAGGTCGCCCGCCCGGGCGGCCTGCTCGGGGTCGGCACGGGGCTCGACCCGTCGCTGACGAAAGGCGACGCGCTGGGTGGACAGGTCGCCGGGGAGCCCGGCACCCTGCCGCCGACGCGCGAGAGCTTCGAGATGGACGTCGAACTGCTCGACCGCGTGGTCGGCGAGGACGACGAGATCGAGCCGATCTCGACCGGCGAGCCGCTGATGCTCACCGTCGGCACCGCCACAACGGTGGGGTCGGTGACGAGCGCGCGCGGCGACGAGGCCGAGGTGGCGCTGAAGCGGCCCGTCTGTGCGGAAGAGGGGTCGAAGATCGCGATCAACCGCCGCGTCGGCACGCGCTGGCGGCTCATCGGCATCGGGACGTTGAAGTGACCGGGAACGGGACGGACACGGAGACCGTCGTGTTCGACACGAACGCGCTGATGATGCCGGTCGAGCTCGACGTGCGGGTGTTCGACGAGCTGGAGCGGCTCACCGGACGCCCGACCGCCGCGCTCGACCTACTCGTCCCCCGGGCGGTCGTCGCGGAGCTCGACCGGCTGGCCGAGGGAACCGACGCCGCGGCGCGGGCCGCGCGGGTCGGCCGCGACCTCGCCGAGCGCTGTCGGGTCGTCGAAACCGAGGAACCGTACGCCGACGACGCGGTGCTCGCGCTGGCCCGCGAGCGCGACGCGCTCGTCGTGACGAACGACCGCCCGCTCCGTGACCGGCTGCTCGACGAGGGCGTGCGAGCCGCCGGCGTCCGCGGACGGGACACGCTCGCCGAAATAAGCTAACATGTACAAACGGGTTCGACTCAAGGACACGGTCGAGGTGCCGCCCGAACACCTCGCCGACGTGACGCCGGAGCGGGTCAAGCGCCTGCTCCAGGACAAGCTGGAAGGACGGATGGACGAGGAGGTCGGGAGCGTGGTCTCCGTCTCCGAGGTACACGAGATAGGCGACGGGACGGTCCTCCCCTCCCGGCCGGGCGTGTACTACGAGGCGGAGTTCGACGCCGTCACCTTCGACCCGCAGATGCAGGAGGTCGTCGACGGCACCGTCGTCGAGGTGGTGGAGTTCGGCGCGTTCGTCGGGCTCGGCCCCGTCGACGGCCTGCTCCACGTCTCCCAGATCTCGGACGAGTATCTCGCCTACGACGGCGAGAACCAGCAACTCGCCTCCACGGAGTCGAACGCCACCCTCGGCGTCGACGACGCCGTCCGGGTCCGGGTGGTGACCAAGAGCATCGACGAGCGCAACCCCCGGGACTCGAAGATCGGTCTGACCGCGAAACAGCCCGGCCTCGGCAAACACGGCTGGCTCCGCGAGGAGCGAGACGAGGACGCGCCGGTCGCGGAGGAGTCGTAGATGGCCGAAGACCGGCTGGCCTGCCGGGAGTGTCACCGGATCAACGACCCGGACCGCCAGACCTGCGAGCAGTGTGGCTCCTCGCGGCTCACCGAGGACTGGGCCGGCTACGTCATCATCACCCACCCCGAGCGCTCCGAGGTGGCAGAGGAGATGAACGTCGACGAGCCGGGCGGCTACGCGCTGAAGGTCCGGTAGGGTGCTCTCGCTCCCGCCTGCGCTCCGCGAGGCGTTCAAAGAGCCGTTCGGGCCGGTCTACGCCGACGCCGAGGCGCTCCTGGCCGACGCCGGCAGCCCCGTTATCGCCGTCGGCGACGTCGTCACCCACCACCTCCGCGCCGCGGGGCACACGCCCCACGTCGCCGTCGTCGACGGCCGGACCGAGCGCGAGACCGCGCCCGCGGCGGTTCGGGCGTCGATCCCGGCGCCCGACGTGACCGTCGAGAACCCCGCCGCGACGCTGTCGCGCGACCTGCTCGTCGCGCTCCGCGACGCGGTGCGGAGCGACGGCCCCACGACCGTCGCCGTCGACGGCGAAGAGGACCTCGCGGCGCTCCCGGCGCTCTACTGCTGTCCCGAGGGCGGGAGCGTCGTCTACGGCCAGCCCGGCGAGGGGATGGTGCTCGCGGACGCGGCGGCGAACCGCGAGCGCGCCCGGGAGCTGCTCGCCCGGATGGACGGCGACGTCGAGGCCGCGTTCGCGCTGCTCCGGGGATAATCCGAAGCCTTTTGCCCGTTTCGCGGGGACAGAGGAATAATATGGACATCGAGATCGTCGACGAGGACGAGAACCCCATGCTCCACCGGACGGACGTGCGCTTCGAGCTCACCCACGAGGACGCGACGCCCTCGCGGCTCTCCGTGCGCGACTCGCTCGCCGCGATGTTGAACAAGGACTCCGGCGAGGTCGTCGTGCGCCAGCTCGACACAAAGTACGGGATGCGCCGGACGGTCGGCCTGGCGAAGGTGTACAACAGCCCCGACGACGCCCGCGACGTCGAGCAGGCGCACATGCTGAAGCGCAACAAGATCGAGGCCGACGACGACGCCGAGGCCGACGAGGCCGACGCATAGGCTCGGTGCGCGTTCTCGGCATCGAGGGCACCGCGTGGGCGGCGAGCGCCGCCCTCTACGACACTGCGACCGACGAGACGCAGATCCGTTCCGACGCCTACCAGCCCGAGAGCGGCGGGATCCACCCGCGCGAGGCCTCCGAGCACATGAGCGAGGCGATTCCGGCGGTCGTCGAGGCGGTCCTCGACGAGGCCGACGGACGGGTCGATGCCGTCGCGTTCTCCCGCGGCCCCGGGCTCGGTCCCTGTCTCCGGATCGCCGGCACGGCCGCCCGGGCGCTCGCGGGCACGCTGGAGAAGCCGCTCGTCGGCGTCAACCACATGCTCGCCCACGCGGAGATCGGTCGGCACCGCGCCGGGTTCGCGGACCCCGTCTGTCTCAACGCCTCGGGCGCGAACGCCCACCTGCTCGGCTACCGGGACGGCCGCTACCGGATCCTCGGCGAGACGATGGACGCCGGGGTCGGCAACGCGATCGACAAGTTCGCGCGCCACCTCGGCTGGTCCCATCCCGGGGGGCCGAAAGTCGAGGCGCGGGCCCGCGACGGCGCGTACCTCGACCTTCCGTACGTCGTCAAGGGGATGGACTTCTCCTTTGCGGGCGTCTCCTCGGCGGCACAGGCGGCCGTCGACGACGGGGCGGACGTCGCGGACGTCTGTCGCGGCCTCCAGGAGACCGTCTTCGCCTCCCTGACAGAGGCAGCCGAGCGCGCGCTGGCGCTGACGGGCCGGGACGAACTCGTCCTCGGCGGCGGCGTCGGACAGAACGCGCGCCTGCGCGAGATGCTCGCGACGATGTGCGACGAGCGCGGCGCGGCCTTCTTCGCGCCCGAGCCGCGCTTCCTCCGGGACAACGCGGGCATGATCGCCGTTCTCGGCGCGAAGATGGCCGCGGCGGGCGAGACGGTCGCGATCGCGGACTCGGCGGTGGACCCGAACTTCCGGCCCGACGAGGTCGCGGTGACGTGGTGGGACGCGTCGTCCGAGCGGAGCGGGGACGACGAGACCGAGCGCGGGGAGCGGAGCGACCCGCGCGAGGCGCGGATGGACGCGTCGTCCGAGCGGAGCGGGGACGACGAGACCACCCCCACCCGGGGTGCCGAGGCGACCGTCGCCGTCGAGGGCGACCGCGTCGTGAAGACCCGGGTCGCCAAGTCCTACCGCCACCCCGCCCTCGACGAGCGGTTGCGCCGCGATCGGACCCGTGCGGAGGCGCGCCTGACGAGCGAGGCGCGGCGGACGGGCGTGCCGACGCCGCTCGTCCGCGACGTGGACCTCGCCGAGGCCCGACTCGTCTTCGAGCGCGTCGGCGACCGCGACTTGGCGGACGCGCTCACCCCGGAGCGCGCGCGGCGGGTCGGCGAGCACCTCGCGACGCTTCACGCCGCGGGGCTGGTTCACGGCGACCCGACGACGCGGAACGCGCGAGTCGGGGACGGAGAGCGCCTCTGGCTGATCGACTTCGGACTCGGCGAGCACTCGGGGCACGTCGAGGACCACGCGATGGACCTCCACGTCTTCGCCGGGAGCGTCGCCGCCACCGCGGACGAGGCGGCGGCACGCGCGGCCCGGGAGGCGGCGCTCGCCGGCTACCGCGCGGCCGGCGACGAGGCGGTGCTCGACCGGCTCGACGCGGTCGAGGCGCGCGGTCGCTACCGGTAGGCTCACCCGTCGGGCACGGCCTGGAGCGTCACCGTCACCGTCGTCCCGTCGTCGGCGTCGAACGCGATGTCGCCGCCGGACGCCTCGGCGACCCAGTAGACCAGCCAGAGCCCGAGCCCGCTCCCGTGTTCGAGCGGGGTCTCCTCGCTGTCGGTGAGGACCTGGTGTTCGTGCTCGGGGATCCCCGGCCCGTCGTCGACGATGGTGACGGTCGTCTCCGTGCCGTCACAGCGGACCGACGCGTCGACGTGGGGGGCGTCGCCGGCGTGTTCGCAGGCGTTCTCGAACAGCTCCCAGAGCGCGGCGTCGACGGAGCGAGTCGCCATCGCCGCTGCCGGATCCGCCGAGACGGCGACCGTCGCGTCGGGGTACGCCTCGCGTGCGCGGTCGGCGAGCCGGCGGAGCGTGTCGTCGAGCCGCCGCCGCTCGACCTCGGTGTCGCCGACGATCCGTCGCACGCGGGTCGAGACCTCCGCGGTCGAGAGCAGGCCCTCGGCCCGTTCGGCGGCGTCGGCGAGGCGGTCTGCGGTCCCGTCGTCGGCGTGTTCTATCGCGGTTTCGACCTGCGCGTGGATCGCCATCAGATCGTTTCGCAGGTTGTGACGCAGGATCCGGTTCAACACGGACAGCTGCTGGTTCCGGCGCTTCAGCGCGGTCACGTCGACGTAGAGCGAGTTGGTGCCGACGACGGTGCCGTCCCGATCCCGTCGCGGTGTCGACCGGAGGAGCGTCGTGACCCGCCGACCGAGACGGGTCCGGAACACGCGCTCTTCGACGCCGAACTCGCCGGCGAGCGCGCGCTCGTAGTCCTCCTCGAGCACCGTGGCTGACTCGTCGGTGTACAGGTCGACCAGCGGGCGACCGACGAGGTCGTCGACCTCGTACTCGAGCTTCGACGCGAACCGACGGTTGCAGTCGGCGACGACCGGCTCGCCGCCGACCCGCTTCGTCAGCGCGAACATCACCGGCGCCCGCTCGAACAGCTCCCGGTACTGCGTCTCGTAGTCCCGCTGGACCGCGACCTTCCCGCAGGCGGTCGCGAGCTTCTCGTTGAGCCGCGGAAGCGACTGGACCACCCGGTCGGGAAGCGGCGAGCCGCGCCGTGTCAGCACCAGCACGCCGAACTCTGGCAGCCGCATGTAGTACCGGTAGACGTCGGTGCCGACCTCGTCGACGACCGGGCACTCGGACGCCAGCCCCGCCACGGTGTCCGGGAGCCGGCGAGGGGCCTCGGCGACGGCCTCGTCGACGAGCGACGACCGGGTCGGAAGCTTCGTCACGAGGTCGTACGTCACCCCGCCCTCGAGACCGACCTGCGTCTCGAAGGCGGCGCCGCCCGAACAGTCGAGCTTCTGGAGGTAGTTCGCGATCCCCTGCGAGAGCGTCTCTTCGACCTCCGTCGCCGGCTCGATCGAGAGCGCGAGTTCGTAGAGAACCTGGATGTAGGTGTCCGACGAGGGCGTGGACATCGGTCAACCGTCCTCGATGACCGCCGTCACGGCGGTCTTGTTGTAGTAGTCGAGGTGCCCCTCGCCGTCGTTCGCGATCTCTCCGATCGTGAGGGCCCCGAACGCCGGGTCGTCGTGGCCGCCGACGGCGTCGAGTTCGGCGTCGAACCCGTCTTCGAGGTAGAGCACCCGGGAGATACAGTCGAAAAACAGGACCGTGCCGTCGTCGACCGCGCCGCTCACCGCCTCGTCGTACGCCGCGCCGGCGGCCTCGACGAGCGCCTCCGGGTTCCCCCGGAGAACGTGGACGAACTGTCCCTCGGGGACGGCACCGAAGCACCGCAGTCCGTCGTCGTCGGTGACCTCGTACGGGTCCCGAACGATCTTCTCGCCGCAGAGTCGGCTGAGGCCGAACGGATAGGATTTCGCGACGTCGAAGAAGTCCTCGGGAGCGACGGGGGCGCCGGTGTCGTCCTCGACGACGCGGCTGTAGACGTCGAACGCCGGCTCGCGTTCGAGGTCGACGATCGTCCGGCCCGACGCGGCGGTGATCTCGAACGGGCCGGCGACCTCCTGCCAGCCGTGGCGAACCCCGACGCTCGACGCGCGGTCGACCGTCGCGACCGTCGCGGCGTTCTCGACCACCCCGTCGTTCGTGACCACGCACGGCTGCTGGCCGCCGTCGAGCGACCCCGCGCCGCCGCCGAGGTAGCCGACCTCGACGCCCCAGTTCCGGAACAGAGTCGCCACGAACGCGTCGACCCGCGCCGCGTACGCGTCGGCGAAGACGAACGCAGTGCCCCCGCCGGGGGGGTCGGGGAGCTCCGCGCGGAACGACGACGACGGGTCCGCGAGGCCGGCGACGGTCGTGACTGTGGGTTCGACCGAGAGGCCGGCGACGACCGCGCCGTCGTCGTGGTTGGCGCCGCCGTGGAGCACCTGCGGGAACACACCCCCGAAAGCCGGGACGGAAAGCGCCTGGAGCGTCGGGTCAAGCACCGTCGGGTCGGAAAGCGACCCGTCGGCGACCAGGACCGCGAGCCCCCGGACCGACGGGGCGTCTGCGACGCGACTGATGACCGTTGGCAGCCGACCGTCGGCGTGCTCGACGAACTCGATCCGCACAGTAGTACGAATTTTTTAGGGATAATAATAGTAGACGACCAGTCACGCGCGCTGAATCCGTCGCGGGCGAGGCCACGGTGAACGCCAAGCCGAACTGACTTGTACCGCCCGGGCGTACCGAACTGGCATGGTCGACAGACCCGAGTCCGGCGAGGTGTTCGGCGTTCCGTACAACTTCGAGCGCCCGAGCCTCGGTCGGATGCTCTCGTCGTACTGGAAGCCCGGCCAGGGGATGCTGGTCCCGAAGCCGTTCGGCATCGGCTACACCCTCAACCTCGCGTCGTGGCGCTCGTGGGTCGTCCTGCTCGTCGCCGGCGCGATGCTGTGGCTGGAGCGGGCGGGCGGCGAGGAGCCGGCGGAGTCGGCGGACGACGACGACGGCCCGGTCGAGGTCGTCGTCGACGACTGAGCCCCGTGCGGTGGTCTCCGAGTACGCCTTCGAGCTCGCGCTCTGTGCCCGCGTAGAGGAGCGAAGCGACAACGTCGTCGCTCGACAGCTCGGCGGCGGCGTCGCCGCGCCGGGCCGGCGCGTCGTCGACGTGGTCGGGGTCGTCCCCGGCTCCGGGTTCGCGGAGCGCGCGCGGATAACCGACGAGACGATCCCACCCGCCGTCGTGGAGGGCGACGCGGGCGCCGGCCGCGCGGTCCGGGCGAGCGAGGCCGTCGACCTGCCCGCGGGCCGCCGCGAGGGCGTCCTCGACCGCGCCGTCGAGGTCGGGTTCCTCGAGCGCACCCGCCGCGGCGGGACCGTCCGCTACCGCCAGCGCGTCCGCTACCCCGACGGCTGGTTCTCCGCCCTGATCGCCGTCGAGAACAAGCCCGACCTCGGCCGCCCCGGCGCGCTGGAGGAGCAACTCGCCCACGACGCGGGCCTCGCGCTGTTCGACCGCGTCGTTCTCGCCACCGAGAGCCACGTCACCCGCGCGCACCTGAACCGGATTCCCGACGCCGTCGGGGTGTGGCGCGTCGACCACGAGACGGGCGACCGCGAGGTGGTGCGCGAGGCCGAACCGCTCCCCGTCGACGAGCCGGGGGTCGAACCCGTCGAGCGCCACCCTGGCCGAACGGACGTGCGGGTCGTCTCGCCCGCCGCGAAGGCGCGGGTTCGGCGCCGGATCGCCGAGCGCGCCTACGGCAAGGGGTGGCGCCCGGCGCCGCCGGCCTGTGCGCGCTGCGAGCCGACAGCCGACGGGCGCCCGGGCTGTGCGGCGTTCGGGCGCGTGGTCGACCCCGCCCGCGACTGCGAGGGCTGTGCGGAGCGCGAGCCGGCCGACCCTCCGGACGTCGACCGGGCGGCCCTGCGCGACGCCCGGACGCCGTGGGTCGCAGAGCCCGCGGGCGTGGCCCGGGAGCAGAGCGGCCTCGGCGACTTCTAGAGCTCTCGAACGGCCCCGTCGACCGCCAGCGGCGGCTCGAACGCCTCCGCGGGCGGGTAGTAGTGCGAGCAGTGGACCAGCAGCGTCTCCCGCGCGTCGAGTTCGTCGGCGAGGGCGAGCGCGCCTTCCCGGGTCATGTGTTTGCTCCCGAACGTCCGCGGGACGCCCGCGGCGTCGGGGTGGCGCCCGCCCGCAGGATGGTGGTCACAGGTCGACGCGGGCGCGATGGCGTCGGCGAGGAGGAGGTCCGCGCCCGAGAGCGCCTCGCGGGTCGGGTCGGGCAGGTCGTAGCTCGTGTCGCCCGTGAGCGCGAGCGTCGCGTCCCCGTCGGAGACGGTCAGCCCGTAACAGACGAGCGGCGGGTGGTCGACGGGGTACAGCGTCACCTCCAGCCCCGCGGCTGCGAACGTCCTCCCGGGGTCGTGGCCGTGGACCGTCACCCGGTCGAGGTAGTGGTACTTCCGCCGGACGGTGTCGGCGACGCTCTCGTCCGTGGCCGGGTCCGTCTCCGACGCGGCGTGGACGTCCAGCGCGTCCGTGAGCCGGAAGACGTTGCCGAGGCCGTCGAGGTGGTCGAAGTGGACGTGTGTCACCACGGCCGCGTCGGGGAGGGAGACGTCGTTCGCGAGGAACTGCGCGCGAAAGTCGGGGCTGAAATCGACCAGGAGCGACTCGCCGGTCCGCTCGTTTTCGACGTGGACCGAAAAGCGCGTGCGCTCGACGCCCAGGGCGCGGGCGCGCTCGCAGGTCCCGCAGTCGCAGCCGACCGTCGGCGTCCCCGTGGTGTCGCCGGTGCCGAGCAGGGTGACGCGCACGCCAGTTCGTGAGGAGGGGGCGGTGAAAGGGGCGTCGGTGGCCGCGGACGGACGGCTCCGGCGACGCCGGCGCTCATCGCCCGCCCGCGTCGACCCCAAAGGGTGGCCGCGTCGTCGTCGGGCCGCGCAGACCCACCTCGCGTGCGCCCCGGTCGACCGCCAGCGCCAGCGCGTCACGGAGCGGGTCGTCCGCGACGCCGGCCCGGACGACCTGCTCTGCGATCCGGCGTGGCGCGTCCGGGTCGTCCTCGGCCCGGGTGAGCGTGTACCGCGCCGAGCGGGCGTCGTCGCCGGCGTCACGGTCGAGCCGTGCCGCGACCCGGTCGCCGTCGACGCGCACGTCCGTCACGGCGTCGGCAGGGCAGAGCGCGAGCGGGTCACCCCGCAGGTCGACCGGCGCGACGGCGGGGTAGCGGTTTGCCGTCTCGCCGAACCACCCGGTCACGCCGAAGGCGTACCGTCCGCTGCCGAGCGCAGAGAGAGCGACGCTCGACTCACCCCGGGCGAGGGCACCGGGTCGTCCGGGAGCACGCCGTCGACGCGCTTCTGGAGGCTCCACGCGTAGACGTTCGTGCTGAACGGCGCCTCGGTCCCGTTCCGGAGCGTGAACGTCAGGTCGGCCGGTCGGTCTCTGTCGGAGCGCCGCTCTCGTCGGAGCGGTCGCCGGCACAGCCGGCGGCGCCGGCCGCGAGGAGCGCGAGGAGGGCACGGCGGTTCACGCGGGAGCCCTGCGGGCCGGGCGGTGAGTGTCTTCAGTCGTCGTGGTCGTGGTCGTGGCCGTGTGAGTGGTCGTGCCCGCCGTCGCCCGCGACCATCGCGTCGGCGTCGCCGTCGATCATGTCCATGTTCTTCAGGTTGTCCCGCTCCTCGAAGTCGGAGACGGCGTCCATCAGGTCGTCCTGGGTGAGTTCGAGTCGCCCGTCCTCGAGACGGCCCTCCCTGAGCGCCTCGAGCACGGCCTCGCGCATCACCATGCGGAGGTCGGAGCCGGTGAATCCGGTCGTCTCCGCCGCGACGGCCGCGGGGTCGAAGTTCGTGTCGATCTTCCGGGTGATCAGCCCGAGGATGTCGGCGCGCATCTGTGCGTCGGGCTTCGGGAAGTTGACGATCTCGTCGAACCGCCGCCACGCGGCCGCGTCTAGCTGGTCCGGGTGGTTCGTCGCGCCGATCAGGAGGACGTCGTCGCGGACGAGCGAGATGTCGTCGATGGACTTCAGCAGGGTGTTGACCGCGCGCTTGAGCGCGGCGTGTTCGTCCGAGCGGCGGGTCTTCGCGACGGAGTCGAACTCGTCGATAAACAGGATACACGGCGACAGCCGCTTTGCCACCTCGAAGGTGCGTTCGACGTTTTTCGCCGTCTCGCCGAGGTACTGGCTGGTGATCATCGACAGCTTCACCTCGACGAACGGCATCCCGAGTTCGTGAGCCAGCGCCCGCGAGACGGTCGTCTTCCCGGTTCCGGGCGGACCGACGAACAGGAGCTTGCCGATCTCGCCGAGGCCGATCTCGCCGAGGAACGCCCGCTCCTCCATCGCGATGCGGATCTTGTCGATCTCCTCCTCCTGGTCCTCGGTCAACACGAGGTCGTCGAGGGTGAACTCGATCTCGTCGGGCACGCGAACGTGGACGAGGTCGAGCATCTCGACGTCGTCGTCGTCGTCGCTGTCGAAGTACCGCTCCAGCAGCGCGTCGATGTACACCCGCCGGTTGCGAAACACGGGGACGTTCTCGCGGGCCTCCGCGCGCGTCACGTCGAACGCCGGGTCGCCCCGCTCCTCGACGGCGTACGCGACGACGGGGTTGGTCGCGATCCGCTCGCGGTCGGCGTGGGCGAGGAGGAGGTCGAGCGCCTCCTCCCGGTCGCCGAGTTCGTACCGCGGGACGCGCTGGTCCGGCCGCTCGACGGCGTTCGGGTAGCGCGTCTGCCAGCCCGAGCCCACGAACGCCTCCCACGGCGACTCGACGCCCGTCGCACGCCGGACCGTCTCCTCGGGGACTCCGCCGGACATCGTCCCCGGCACCGCGATGTCGACGACGAGCTCGTCGCCCGGAACACCGTCCAGCTCGTCGCGGTCCTCGTCCTCGTCCTCGTCGCTCCAGAAGACGCTGCTGAAGCGGGGAGGGAGGTCGTTCTCGTCCAAGACCCCCTCGTGGTCCCGATACACGTCTACGGTCAGCAGAAACTCGACGACGTCAAGCGCCTCCTCGCTCATCCCCGAGGATTACCCGTTACGCCCGCATAAGGCCGTCGGACCCGTCCCGCGGTCAGGAGGGGTGACAGAACGACATCGCCTCGCGGACCGACGACCGGTCGCCGATCAGGGTGATCCGGTCGCCGGCTTCGAGGACGAAGTCGGCGTCGGGCACCTGCGTGTCGCCGTTGCGGGAGACGAGCGCGACGATCACGCCAGACGGGAGCTGTGGGCCGATCTCGTGGATCGGCTCGCCGACGAGATCCTCGGAGGTCACCTCGATCTCCTGGACGTCGCCCTGGTCGCCGAGGTCGCCGATCCAGTTCGCGAGCGTCGGCCGCTCGACGTAGTTGTCCATCGCCTGCGCGGTCGCGAGGACGGAGGAGACGGCGCGCACGCCGAGCTCCTCGAACGCCTCGAGGTTGTCGGGGTCGTTCACCCGCGCGAGTACCGTCTCGGGGTCGAAGCGCTGGTTCGACAGCTGTGCCACGAGCAGGTTCGCGTCGTCGTCGCCCGTCGCGGCGACGATCACGCGGGCGTTCTCCGCGCCCGCCGACCGCAACACCTCGGTGTCGGTGCCGTCGCCGTGGTGGACAGTGTGGCCCGCGTTGCGGGCGGTTTCGACTGTCTCGACGTCCTCTTCGACGAGGACGACGTTCTCTCCCCGGTCGCCGAGGCGGCTGGCGAGCGCGCGGCCCACCTTTCCGCCGCCGATCACTATCACACGCATCGGTATCACGTCGAGCTTCTCCGCGATCTGTCGCGCCAGCCCCGCCTGGAAGAGGACGGTCAGAAAGATCGTCAGGAAGACCGTCCCGACGAGGACGTTCGCGGCGTCGTCCAGCCCCTGTGCCCGGAGTTCGATCGCGAACAGCGTCGCGACCGACGCCGGGATGATCCCCCGCGGGCCGACGAGGCTCATGAACGTCCGCTCCGGGACCGTGAACTGCCCGCCGTAGGTCGAGACGAACACGAGCAGCGGCCGGATCACCAGCGCCACGACGACGACGACGCCGATTCCCGCCGCGCCGAGGGCGATCAGGGTCTCGAACCGCAGGAGCGCCGCGAGCGCGATGAAGACGAAAGAGAGGACCAGCAGCGTCAGGTCGCCTTTGAACGACTCGATCTCCGCCTCGTACGGCAGGTCGGCGTTCCCGAGGAGGATGCCCGCCGTCGCGACCGCGGCGATGCCAGACTCGCGCCCGCCCGGGATCGCCTCCGCGCCGCCGTACGCGACGAGCGCGGCCGCCAGCACGAGCAGCCGGGCGTTCTGCGGGGCGTTCCCGGGCGAGAGGTCGACGTACTTCAGCCCGTAGAACACCACTCCCGCGACGATCAGCCCAACGAGCAGGCCGATCCCGAGCTTCTGGGCGAACAGGCCGACGAGTCCCGCGACGCCGCTGGTCTCCGGTGCGATGATCGTCTCGAAGATCACCACCGCGAGGATCGCCGCCGTCACGTCGTTGACGATCCCCTCGGTGTCGAGGGCTGTCCCCACGCGGTCGCGGACGGGTACCACCTCGAGGATCGGCGCGATCACCGTCGGCCCCGTCGCGACGAGGAGCGCCCCGACGAGGAAGGAGACGAGCCACCCGACCTCGAGCAGGAAGTGGACCGCGAGCGCCGTCCCCAGAAGCGCGATCGCCGCGCCGAGCGTCACGAGGCGGAGCGTCGCCGCCGGCGCCTCGCGGAGCTTCTCGACCCGGAGGTGGAACGCCCCCTCGAAGACGATGATCGCGACGCTCAGCCCCACGATAGCCGACAGGCTGTCGCCGAACGTCTCCGGCGAGAGCAGCCCGGTCACCTCGGGGCCGAGGATGACCCCCGCGGCGAGCAGGAAGACGACGCTCGGCACCCGCAGTCGGTCCGCGAGCACCTGTGCGAAGACACCGACGCCGATGATACCCGCGACTAGTGTGACGAGCTCGCCGGCCATTAGCGCGCCACCATCGACAGTCGGAAGCCGCGCCGGGGTGTTAAACCCCCGTCGTTCAGTCCGCGAGGTACCGCAGGACACCCTTCGCGTTCAGCCGGGCGTCCGCGCTCGCCTTCCGGGCGCCGTAACACCGCACCCACTCGAGATCCGGCGTCGCCGCCAGCCGTTCTATCGTCGCCGCGTCGTCCCCGAGCGCCTCGCGCGCCTCGCGCACCTCCGACACCCACGAGGAGAGCGCGTCGGCGTACGCGTCCGCGAGCGAGTGGTCGTAGCGGACGCCGCCGAAGTGGCCGTAGCAGACCACGTCGGGGTCGCGCGCGCGCACCGTCGCCACGTCGTCGAGACACGCGAAAAGGTCGAACTGCGGCGGCGGGCTCGTCGGGCGCACGCCGCCCTCGGGCGTGTAGATGCCCATCGCGTCCGCGACGAACAGCGTCCCGTCGTCGTCGTACATCACCTGGTGCGGGGCGTGTCCGGGCGCGCCGACCACGTCGAGTTCGCGGTCGCCCAGGTCGACCGTGTCGCCGTCGGTCACCGTGCTGATCCGCTCCTCGGCGACCGGCAGGGGCTCGGCGTAGAACCGCCACTGGTCGTCCACCGCCGCCTTCGTCCCGGCGACGAGCCGCGAGGGATCGACGAGGTGGCGCGCGCCGCGCTCGTGGACGTGGACCGTCGCCTCGGGGTAGCGCTCCGCGAGGTAGCCCGCCCCGCCCGCGTGGTCGAGGTGGACGTGCGTGACGATGACGTGGTCGAGGTCGACCCCGAGGTCGTCGAGCGCGGCGAACACCCGCTCGCGGTCCGCGCCGACGCCCGTGTCCACGACGGCCGGCTCCGCGGCGTCTATCACGTAGACCGCGCCGTAGTTCGCCACCTCGTACGCGCCGGTGTCGACCACGTAGGCGTCGTCCGCGACTCGCCGCACGTCTCCTATCATGTGCGCCCCAGCGGGTCGGGGGGAGAAAAGTTCCGCGGGGGACGTGGCGCGCGTGGCGCGGCCCGGACGAGCTGAGGGCGGGCCACGGAACCGTGGACGACGAACGCGTTGCCCGAGCACCGCGAGAGCCACGGGGCGAGCGGAGTGAGCCGCGAGCGAACCAAGCCGTCCGGGTGCGGTCGCGTTGCGGGCGCGGCGCGACCGGGACGCCTCACCAGAACGACCGCCGCGAGAGCGGTACGCTCTTGCGCGCCCGCCCGAACTCTCGGCCATGATCGACCGTCGCCTGCTCCGCGAGGAGCCGGAGACCGTGCGCACGGCGATGGAACGCAAGGGCGTGACCGACGTCGACGTAGACGAGGTGCTCGCGGTCGACGAGGAGTGGCGCGAGCTCAAGTCGCGGGGCGACGACCTGCGACACGAGCGCAACCAGATCAGCTCGAAGATAGGCGAGCTGAAAGCCGACGGCGAGGAGGAGGCGGCCCAGGAGGCGATCGAGCGGTCGAGCGAACTGAAATCGGAGATCGCCGCGGTCGAGGACCGCGCGGACGAACTGGAGGCGGAACTGGAAGAGGCCATGCTCCGCATCCCCCAGATCCCCCACGAGTCGGTGCCCGACGGCGACGACGAGAAAGACAACGTCGAGGTCCGCCGCGAGGGGTTCGCGGATCTGCGGGAGCGTCCCGACCCCGTCGTCCCGCACTACGACCTCGGCGAAGACCTCGATATCCTGGATTTCGAACGCGGCGCGAAGGTGGCCGGCGGGGGCTACTTCTTCATGAAAGGCGACGGCGCCCGGCTCGAACACGCGCTGATCCAGTTTATGCTCGACTGCCACCGCGAGCAGGGGTACACCCAGGTCCACCCGCCTATCCCCGTGAACTCGCGGTCGATGCGCGGCACCGGCCAGTTCCCGAAGTTCGTCGACGACGCCTACCGGGTCGGCGGGGCGAACGACGCCCCCTACGACGACGACGACCTGTGGCTCTGCCCGACCGCGGAGGTGTCGGTGACGAACATGTACGCCGAGGAAGTGCTGTACGACGACGACCTGCCGGTCAAACACCAGGCGTACAGCCCGAACTTCCGGCGCGAGGCGGGCGAGCACGGCACGGAGACGCGGGGGATGGTCCGGGTCCACCAGTTCGACAAGGTGGAGCTGGTGAACTTCGTCCGGCCCGACGAGTCGTACGAGCGGCTCGACGGACTGCTCGCGGAGGCGGAGTCGGTGCTCGACGAGCTGGGCCTCCCCTACCGCGTGCTCGATATGTGTGCCGGCGACATGGGGTTCACGCAGGCGAAGAAGTACGACATCGAGGTGTGGGCGCCCGCGGACGACACGGACGACGGGCCCGAGGAGGGCGGCCGGTGGCTGGAGGTGTCGAGCGTGTCGAACTTCGAGGCGTTCCAGGCCCGGCGCGCGGGGCTCCGCTACCGCCCGGAGCGCCACGAGTCGGCGGAGTACCTCCACACCCTCAACGGGTCGGGCGTCGCGCTCCCGCGGGTCGTCGTCGCCATCTTGGAGTACTACCAGAACCCCGACGGGACGGTGACGGTGCCCGAGGCCCTGCGGCCGTACATGTGCGGGCAGGAGGTCATCGAGGGCCACGAGCCGGTCGGGGAGTCGGCGGTCGGCGCGGGGAAGAAGGACTGAGCGCGGGCGTCTCGATCGGGTCGGCTACGCCACTTCCTCCAGCACTGACTCGCCGCTCCCCGCCGTCGATTCCCACACCCACTCGTCTTCTACCCGCACGCGCCCGTCGTCGAGCAGGGAGACCTCGCCCACGGAGTGGCCCGTCGCGGTGTTTCCGTCGAGGTCGATCTGTGCGTACCGGATCTCCCACCGCCGGCCGTCGAACGTGCCGACGAGGTGGCCGTCGGCCACGTCGCCGCCGGTGTAGTGGGCGTAGATTCGCTCTCCCTGCTGTTCGAAGTTGAAGCGCGTGTCGCCGCCGACGTCGCCCGCGTCGCTGTTGTCGACGCCGACGAGCGTGCGGCCGTCGAGCGAGATATCCTCGGGCACGGACGAACGAGGGCGGGCGGGGAGAAGGCCGTTTCGGCCGCCGGTCAGTCCGTGTACGTCCGCAGCGACGCCAGCCGGCCCTCCGCGTCGACGGCGAACACGTCGACGAAGCCGAACTGGAGCTCCTCGTCGTCGGTGCGGACCCGTCCGCGGACGGCCACCTCCGCGGCGGGGTCACCGGGCGTGTCGAGGTTCTCGCCCGGCGTCGACTGGACCAGTCGGTAGACCGCGTCGACGTGGTGGGTCGTGTCCGTCCGGGGGCGCCGGTCGCGCATGAACGAGACGAACGACTCGCGGCCGACGAGCGTGCGGTCCGGCCGGCGCTGGGCGAAGTCGGGAGCGAGCAGTTCCGCCAGCCGGTCGTACGCGCCGGCGTCGACGGCCTCGTAGTACGCCCGGGCGGCCTCGGTCGGCGTCATACCCCACGCCTCGCGCGGGATCGGGTTGAGCCTATCGGACGGCTTTTGCCCGCCGCCCGCCGACGGCGGCCGTGAGCGACGCGCCGAGCCTCCACGTCCGCTACGTCGGGGACGACGACCCCGCGAAGTGCACGGCCCGGAAGCTCGCGCGGTTCGACCTCGTCGCCCTCCACGAGTCGGACCGGGCGACCCCGCGTGGGCTGGTGCTCGACCCGCACGCGGAGCGGGCGCTGTCGCCGGCGGACACGGGAGAGCGGATCGTCGCCCTCGACTGCTCGTGGACCTCGGCGGACGAGTCGGCGTTCGACCTCGCCGGAACGCCGCGTGCGCTTCCCTATCTCGTCGCCGCCAACCCGGTGAACTTCGGGCGGCCGATGCGCCTGACGACCGTCGAGGCGCTGGCGGCGGCGCTCGCGATCCTTGGCCACCGCGACCGGGCCGCGGCGCTGCTGGCGAAGTTCACGTGGGGCGAGACGTTTCTCGAACTGAACGACGAGCCCCTGGAGCGGTACGCGGCGTGTGCTGACTCGGCGGAGGTCGTCGCCGTCCAGCGGGAGTATCTGGACCGCTGAGCGCCGAACGGACGCGCTTTTCCCCCTCGGCCGTCCACGTAGGGTATGATCTTCGAGGACCTCCCGACCACGCCCCGGTCGGAGGAGCTGGTCGACAAGGCGTTCTCGCGGGCGGCGCGGGCGGGGCGAGCGAAGTCGGGGCGGGAGGCCCAGGAGTCGATGCTCCGGACGGCCTGTAACGTCGTCGCGGACAACGCGGACAACGTCGTGCAGTCGTGGCCGGACTTCGACACCGTCGACCAGTTCGACTACGAGATCGCCGACGCGGTGCTCCGGCGGACGACCGACCCGCGCCAGACCGACGAGGGCGAGCAGGTCGGTCTCGACGCCCTCCGGGCCAGCCTCTCCGAGATCTCGTGGGTCGCGCGCCAGACCCGACAGATCCGCGACGAAACCACCTCGAAGCTCCGCCGGAGCGACACGGAAACGGCACGAAAACACCGCAAGCAGGCGTTCGCGCGGGTCGCCGACGTCGTCGAGGAGGTCGCGGAGGACTTCCGGCGCGTCGGCGCGGCCCGCGACGCACTGCGGGACCTGCCGGAGATCCGCCCCGAGGAGCCGACGGTCGCCGTCGCGGGCTACCCGAACGTCGGGAAGTCCTCGTTCGTCAACAGCGTCACGCGGGCGTCGAACGAGACCGCAGCGTACCCGTTCACCACCCGCGCCGTACAGGTGGGCCACGTCGAACGCGACCACATCCGGTACCAGATCGTCGACACGCCCGGGGTTCTCGACCGGCCCGCGGCGGAGCGCAACGAGATCGAGCGACAGGCCGAGAGCGCGATTGCCCACCTCGCCGACGCCGTGATCTTCGTCGTCGACGCGAGCGCGTCGTGTGGCTACCCGCTCGACGCCCAGTTGCGCCTGCGCGACGAACTCGAAGCGCGGTTCGACGCCCCCGTGCTGACGGTGCGGAACAAGACAGACCGCGACGACGAGACGGAGCCGGGCGAGGCGATCGATGCGGACGCGGCGATGAGCGTCGAGGCCGGCGAGGGGATGGAAGAGGCGCTCACGGCGGCGCTCGACGCGGTGGCGTACGAGCCGGACATCCCGCCGTCGCGACGCAGTCCGTAGGCGGGTCGCGAGACGGAGCCGAGCGAGCAGGGAGCGGCCGAGCGGCGAGGCGCGACGGCGTCGCGTGACACGGGCCGGCTACTTGTTCGTGGGCGCCGTCAGACGACCCGATGGACGATTCGGACCCGCCGCCGTCGCCGCTGTTCGCCGCCAAGCGGTTCGACGAGCCGTCTGTGTTCACGCCGGAGGCACTCGTAGACGAGGCGCGCCGCCAGAAGGACCTCCCCGACCGCGCGGTCCCGGACGTCTGTCTGCTCGACCCGGACGGCGACGTCGTCCGCCACCTCGTCTCGGCCGGGCGGGCAGAGCGCGACGAGACGTGGCCGGGCTACCACACCGACCTCTACCGGTTCGACCTCGCGGGCGAGACGGTCGGTATCGTCGGCCGCGCCGTCGGCGGGCCGTTCGCCGTGCTGGTCGCGGAACAGCTGTTCGCGGCGGGCTGTCGGTTCCTCGTGAGCGTGACCTCGTCGGGCCAGGTCGCCGCGCGCGACGACCCGCCGTATCTCGTCCTCGTCGACCGGGCGCTCCGCGACGAGGGGACGAGCCACCACTACCTGCCGCCCGAGCGGCCGGCGACGCTCGACGCCGACCTGTGCGAGTCAGTCGAGCGGGCGTGCGAGACGCTCTCGCGGCCCGTCTACACCGGGACGGCGTGGACGACGGACGCGCCGTTCCGCGAGACCGAGTCCGCCGTCGGCAGGGCGCGCGAGGCGGACGTCCTCGCCGTCGAGATGGAGGCGGCCGCGCTCTACGCGTTCGCCGCCGCGCGGGACCGGCCCGTGGTCTGTTTCGCGTACGTCACGAACGAACTCGGCCGGGGCGACGAGGAGTTCGAGAAGGGCGAGTCGGCGGGGAGTCGGGCGGCGCTCGACGCCGCCGGGGCCGCCGTGCGGGCGTGGCGCGCCGGCGACGGCTGACCGAACGGGGCAGTGCGCTCCGACACCGCGTGCGTCACCCGCACTGTCGCGGGCACGGGGCCACACACCGGCCGTGTTCGCCCGCTCGGAGCGTCAACCCGCCGGTGAGACGAGTCGCACGCGCGTCATCCGGCCGTGTCGGGCGCGAGCGCGGCCGGATTCGTCCCGTCGACCCGAGACCCCGCGCGCTCTGCCGGGACGTACCGCACCTCGACGGGCGGCGGCGCGACCCCGAGGGTGCGCTGGGCCGCGCGGCCGACACCGGGCGCGATCCGGTCTGCGAGCGGCGGCGGGTCGACGCCGGGGGGATGGGCGACGGTGACGGTCACCAGCGCCGGCCGGCGGACGAACAGGTCGGTGGGGCGGCCCGGCCCGAGGCCGCTCTGGTAGCGAACCGACACCTCGAGCAGGCGGGTGTCGTCCACGTCGGCGAGCACCGTGGCCGCGGCGTCGTGGCTCTGCTCCTCGAACGCGGCGGTGTGCACGCCGGCCGAGGTGATGCCGACGAGCACCGCCGAGAGGACGACCACGCCGACGATGAGGACGGCGGCGCGGCGACGGACCGCCCGGGCGACCACGGCCTCGCGGAACCAGCCTCGGGGGCCGTAGCCGGAGAGGCGCAGGACCGCGAGAACCGCGAGGTTCACCGAGAGGAAGTTGACGAGGACGAGGACGACGGAGCCGAACACCGCATCGGGGCGGCCCCACGCGAGTCCGATGCCGACGACGGCGGTCGGAGGAACGAGCGCCGCGGCGATCATCACGCCGACGAGCGCCGTCGAGACCCCGGCCGAGAGCGAGATGGCGCCCGCGGCGCCCGCCGCGAGCGCAACGGCGAGGCTCAACACGTCCGGCGCGAGGCGTTCGGCCACCTCCGGGATCGAGAGGACGGTCGCCGCGTTCATCGGCACCACCCCGGAGAGGTTGAGCGCGGTGGCGAAGCCGGTCGCGCTCACCACGGCGAGAACGCCACCCGTGGTCTGGAGGGCAACGCCGCGGCGAAAGAGGTCCTGTTCGTCGACGACGGTGCCGACCCCGGCCGCCATCGCCGGGCCGACGAGCGGCGCGATCACCATCGACCCGACGACGACGGCGGGCGAGTTGAGCAGGAGGCCCGCCGTCGCCACGACGGCGCTCAGCACGGTCAGGCCGACGAACCGCTTGAAGTCGGGCGCGAGGTCGCGGGCGCGGGCGGCGAGCTCCTCGCGGGCGATCCGGTCGCCGTTGCCCTCTTCGGCCTCGTAGCGCTCCGAGAGCGCCTCGAACTGCTTCGAGACGACCGTCTCGGCGTCGACGACGACCGTGAACGCGTCGCGCTCTAACCCCGCGTCGCGCAGCGACTCCAGCACGGGTTCGACCGCCGCCGACGGGAGCGGGAACGTCGCCATCGCCTCGTACTCCCGGCCGCTGGTCTCGTCGGTGAACGCGTAGTCGATCCCCTCGTCGTCGAGCACCGCGCGGACGGCCTCGCGCTTGCCGGTCGGGACGAGCACTTCGACGAGTCGCACGGCCGGGCGTCGGGGGCGGGCGACTTATACACCCGGTCGACCCGGAGCGCGGACAGCGGGTGGGCCCGTCGACGACGAAGCCGGCCCGTCGTCGCCCGCGACTGCGTGGCGCGAACGGAACGATTCAAGCCCGGGGTGGCGCTACCTCGCGGCGTGTCGGCCATCGCCAGCCCGGTGTCGCTCGTCGCCCGCCTCGTCGGCGACCTCCGCGAGGACGGGTCGGGGTGGGTCCTGCTCGCCGTCTCGTTCGGCTGGTTCCTCACGCTCGGGGTCCGCATCGTCTACCCCGCGCTCCTGCCACAGGTCACCGCGGAGTTCGGCGTCGGGAACGCGACCGCGGGGCTGTTCGTGGGGGCGCTCTGGACGACCTACGCGCTCCTCCAGTTCCCCGGGGGCGCGCTCGCCGACGCCGTCGGGGAGCGGGTCGTCCTCGCCGGGAGCGTCCTGCTCAGCACCGTCGCCGTCGGGGCGATAGTTCTCTCGACGGGCGTCGCGGCCTTCGTCGCCGCGACGGTGGCTCTCGGGCTCTCGACCGGGCTGTACGGGACGACCCGGATCACCGTCGTCTCCGCGACCTACGACCGGATGGAAGCGACGGCCATCGGCGTCTCGCAGGCCGCGGGCAACGTCGGGAACGTCGTCCTCACGGCGGTGGCCGGCGCCGTCGCCGCG
Organism: Haloferacaceae archaeon; assembly: GCA_036626375.1. Taxonomy (GTDB): domain Archaea; phylum Halobacteriota; class Halobacteria; order Halobacteriales; family Haloferacaceae; genus A07HB70. The sequence goes on along the minus strand of JAZKRX010000001.1, from coordinate 26,821 downwards.
TGGCTGGGGTGGCGCTGGGGGTTCGGCTACCTCGTGCCGCTGTTCGTGCTCTGTGGCGTCGGCCTCTGGCTCGTGGTGCCGCGCCGCGCCTCGCCGGCGACCGACGGCGAGGCCTTCCGCGCGACGATGCGCCGGGTGCTCGCGGCGGTCCGGCGCCCCCGGGTGCTGGCCGTCTTCGCCCTTCTCGCGCTCAACATGGTCCTCTACCAGAGCCTGACGGGCTTTCTCCCGACCTACCTCGTCGAGCAGAAGGGGCTCGCGCCCGGGACCGCCGCGACGCTGTACAGCGCCTTCTTCGCCGCCGCCATCGCCGTCCAGTTTCTCTCGGGCGCGGTTGCCGACCGACGGGGGAACCGCGTCGCGATCGCGGTGTTCGTCGGCGCGAGCGTCCCCGTGTTCGTCCTCCTCACCGTCGTCGAGGGGGTCGTCTCCGTCGCGGCCGCCGTTGTCCTCCTCAGCCTCCTCCTCGGCGGGATGCCGCCGATCAACACCGCCGGCGTCGGGGCGCTCCCCGACGAGATACAGGGGAGCGGGTTCGGCCTCCTCCGCACCGGCTACATCGCCGTCGGGGCCGCCGGCCCGCCCGTGGTCGGCGCGCTCGCCGACGCCGGTCTGTTCGACGGCGCGTTCCTCCTCCTGGCCGGGGTCGCCGCCCTCCTCGCGGGGTGGGGGCTCGTCTTCGACCGGGTCGGGTAGTCACGGACCACAGGTTCTTGTCCGCCGGCCGCGCGCTACGCGCCCGTGTCGACACTCTCCCGGCGCGGGGTCGCGGTCGACGTCGCCGGACTCGTGTTCGTCCCCGCGGCGCTCGTGGCGATCTTCCTGTTCGTGCCGCGGTCGGTACAGTGGTCGATGGCGTTCGACCACGGCGACCCGCGGGCGAGCGCGCTGCTGACAGCCGCCTACGTCCACGCGACGCCGCTCCACCTCTACTCGAACGTCGTGGCGTACGTCGTCGCGGCCGGGTTCAGCCACTGGCTGTCGCTGGCGAGCGACGGCCGGGACTGGTTCTGGCGGACGGTTCCCGTCTTCTTGGTCGTCCTGCCGGTGCTGGTCAACCTCACCGACTGGCTCGTCTTCGCCGTCTGGTACCCGGGGTGGGAGCTCCGGGCGCTGGGGTTCTCGGGCGTCGCCGCGGGCTTCGGCGGGATGTTGCTGGTCGCGCTCGCCCGGTTCGTCGGCCGCCGCTTCGACTCCGCCCTCGGCCGGGCCGTGGGGGGCGCGGCGTTCCTCCTGGCCCTCCAGGTCGCGGCGCTGCGGTACGGCGGCGGCGCGGCGCCGTACGTGACCGGGCTCGCCGCCGGGGGGCTGCTCGCGCTCGGCTGGTGGTACGCCTCCCGCAGAGCACGGCCGGTCGTCGCACGGCCGTTACCCCGGGAGACGGTCCAGAGCGGGGCCGTCGTCGTCCTGATCCTGTTCGTCCTCGCGGCCGTCGTGCTGGCGCTGTTCCCGCGTCCCGACGCCGCCGCGCGAGGGGGGGTGCTGACGGGCGTCGTCGCGCACGCCGCCGGGTTCGCGTGGGGGACCGCCCTCTCGTTGGCGACCGGCCGCCTGGCCGGCGACGAGCCGTGACCCGCGTCAGTCCGGACGGAGCGCGGAGAGGACCGGCGTCTCGCGGGCCTGGTCGTCGTCCACGAGCGACCAGTCCACGCCCGTCGGTCGGTCGTAGCTCGTCTCCGTCTCGACCGCCCGCTCCGGCGTGGCCACGAGGTCTATCGGCACGTCGTGGGGCTCGTGCGGGACGGCGTCGAGCACCTGTCGCTCGTGGACCGTCGTCGCGACGAGCGTGTCGCCGTCGACCGCGCCCAGCTCCGCGAGGACCGCGAACTCCAGGTCCGAGAACCCCTCGCCTTTCCCGACGCGTCCGCCACGCTCGTCGACGGCGACGCTCCCGCAGAGTATCAGGTCGAGCGGCGGAACCGCGTCGGGCCCGACGGGCGTCGCGTAGTCGTCGACGTGCGAGACGGTGGGGGCGCGGTCGAGCTCGTCCGGCGGGATCTCGGCCGGGTCGAGCCGGAGGAACGGTCGCTCGTCGCGCAGGCGGGGCTGGGCGAAAAAGAGCGTCGCGCCCTCGCGGAGCGCCCGGCGGCGGTACGGGAGCTGCGGGGCGTCGGGATTTGTTTTCAGCACCGCCGGCGGGTCGTCGAGACTGGCGGCGAGACGGTCCGCGGCGTCGTCTGCGCCCGCGAAGTTGGAGATTCTCTCGTGGGGCGGGAACGGAAACCGCGCGACACCCGACGCCTCAAGGTCGTCCCAGACGCGCTCGCGGAGGGACTCTTTGGTCACGACTCGTCGAGGAGACGCGCGGATAGAAAGGTCACGGGAGCCGTCCGGTCAGTCGTCGGTGGGCACCGCGTCGCCGGCGGGGCGACTCTCGGTCTCGGCGCCGCCTGCCAGCTCGTAGCTCAGGCGCACGGGGACGAGCGTGAGCGTCCGAACGATCGCCGCCAGCGCGACGAAGATGCCGACGAGGACGTGGCCGATACCGCCGAGTTTCAGCCACAGGAGCGTCGAGGGCCACGCGTGGAGCGCGGCGAGGTCGGCGTTCAGCGCCGCCATCCCGGCGCGGTCCGGGCCGCCGCCCGCGAGGCTGTGGCCGGTGTGGGTCGTGACGAACGCGTCGATCGCCGGGTGGAACTGCGTCAGTTCGAAAAAGAGCGCCATCCCGATCAGCAGGTAGCCGACGACGACGAACAGCGTCCCGACCAGTAGCATCTTTTTGATCGATCCCATCGTCGCCCGGATCTCCGCGGGCGACAGCGTCTCGAACGCGTCGGTGGAGTCTGCCATGTCCGGGTCGAGAGACGTCACCCGAGGTGTAATGGGTGGCTGGCGTGTGCGGCTCACCGGCCAGCGGCAGAAAGAGTTATATTGGATGACCTGCCGACCGCGCGGCTTACCCCGGCTCGACCCGAAGCGTAGCCATGTTCGAGGGGCGCCCGGACCGCGAGGAGGTCGTACTCGTCGGCCGGTCGAACGTCGGAAAGTCGACGCTGATGCGGCTGCTGACGGGCCACGATGTCACCACGGGCCGGAAGCCCGGCGTGACGCGCTCGCCGACCCACTTCGACTGGGACGCCCAGAACTTCATGTTCACCGACCTGCCGGGGTTCGGGTTCATGGAGGGCGTGCCGGCAGACCACAGAGAGCAGATCAAGACGGACGTGGTGCGCTACGTCGAGGCCAACGCCGACCAGATCCTGGCGGGCGTCCTCGTCCTCGACGGCAAAGCGGCCGTCGACATCATCGACCGCCACTCCGGGCCGGACGAGATCCCACACGACGTCGAGCTGTTCGGGTTCCTCCGGGACGTGGACGTGACGCCCGTCGTCGCGGTCAACAAGATGGACAAGGTCGACGACCGCGACGAGCGGCTGGACGCGATCTGCGACCGCCTCGGGCTCTACCCGCCGTGGCAGCAGTGGCGGGACACGGTGGCGCCGGTCAGCGCGAAGCGCGGGTCGATAGAGCCGCTGCTCGCGATCCTCCGCGAGCGGTTCCGCGAGGAGAAACGGGACGAACTGCTCCAGTTCGTGACGTGAGGTGTAGCGTGAGAGAGTAGGGGGCGGCTCGGTCGAGTGGCGTCGTCACACGGGGCTCGGTGGGGGTAACCCTCGTCACTGCCGCCCGACTCGGGGGTCGGCACGGGCGGACTTTCAGGTTTCGCCCTCGCGGTCGTCCCACCGCCCCGCCTCGCGGTGGGCCGCGGCGGCCGCCGCCACGCCGTCGGCGTCCAGCGGCCCGTCCTCGGTGACGACGGCGTCGACGAGGTCGGCAGGAACGCGCTCGAACAGCGGCGTCGCGGTCTCGACGGGCTCGTCGCCGTCGTGCAGCGCCGTCGGGGGCTCGCGCTCGGTCGCGTCGAACCGCTCGACTCCGCGCACCTTGTCCCGCGTCGCGACGACGCGGACCGGCTTGTCCTCCGTCTTCGCGGCGAGCGCGAGCGGGTAGCTTCCGGTCCGGTTCACGACGCTCCCGTCCGGGAGGACGGCGTCGGCGCCGAGCAGGACGCTCTCGGCCTCGGGACGGCCGGACAGGCCCGCGAGCGTCCCGGGCAGGACGGCGTCGGAGACGAGGGTCGCCCGGTCGCCCAGCGCCTCGGCCGTCGCGACACCCTCGCGGCCGAGGCGGGACTCGCCGACGACGACCGGGACAGCGGAGTCTGAAAGCGCCGCGAGGACCGTGCCGGAGCGCGAGCAGGTCGCGACCGGCCCCGAGAGGCGGTCTGCGGCGGTGCTCGCGGCCGCGCGGGTCGCTTCGGCCGCGGCGTCGAGGCCGGCCTCGGCGGCACCCCGTACGTCGGCCGGCGTCTCGGTCCCGGCCATCGCGTGGTTGATCCGGTTCGCGACGACGACCATCGCGGGTCGGGCGTCGCGGAGCCGCCGGGCGAGCGCCGCGACTGTGGCCCAGTCCTCGGCCGTCGCGGCGCGGTCGCGCAGGGTCTCGAGCGCGCGGTCGGCGACCCACGCCGAGCCGTGGTCGCGGTCCTCGCGGACGGTGGCGAGGTCGGGCGCCACGCGCTCGTACGCCTCGGCCAGCCACGGCACCGTCTCGCGCTCTCGGACCGCGGGCGGGTGGACCCACGCGCGGTCGCGGGGAGGTCGCTCACCCGGGGCACGGGTCTCGGCCGCGAACAGGTACGGGTGGACCGTCAGCGACCGGTCGTCGCCGACGACGGCGAACGACTCGCCGGCGCAGTCGAGGACCGGGTCGCCCGCGACCGCGCGGGCGGCCGCCTCGCGGGCGAGCGCGAGCGGCGCGCCGGAGTGGTCCCGGACGGCGTCCGAGGGGACGTCCCACCGGCCCTCGTGCGGCGGCGAGTCCCGTCGGACGAGGAGGATCCGGCCCTCGTGGCGGAGGAACGGAGAGACGACGTGGAGCACGGCGGCGCGACGGCCGCGGGAGTCAAGACTCTGCCGCCGGGGCGGGACAACGGCTATGTGCGCACGGTCGGGAGAGATACCCATGCCGACCGTCGCTGTCCTCGGCGACACGCACGTCCCCTCGCGAGCGCGCGAGATCCCGGAGTGGGTCGCGGAGCGGGTGCGGGCGGCGGACCACGTCGTCCACACCGGCGACTTCGACTCCCGGGACGCCTACGACCGGGTGCGAACGCTCGCCGACAGCCTCGTCGCCGTCCGTGGCAACACGGACCCGAACCACGAACTCGACCTCCCGACCGTCGCCACCCTCACCGCGGGCGGCGTCGAGTTCGTCGTCACCCACGGCGACGGGCGGGGGAGCTACGACGACCTGGTGGCCGACCGAACCCGCGCTCACGGCGGCGAGAACGCGGTCGGCGTCGCCGGCCACACCCACCGCCCGCGCGACGACGCCGTCGACGGCCTCCGACTCCTGAACCCCGGGAGCGCGACGGGCGCGAACCCGCGGGACGTGCCGACGATGATCGAAGCGACCGCCGAAGACGGGAGTCTCGATGTGGTCTTCTACCGCGGCTGAGCGCGGCAGCGGAGACGCGCTCCTCGCCAGTGCTGCCTGCCCTCTCCACGCCAACTCCCCCACGGTCCTGCCCGCGCCCTCCGCGGCCGGGCAGACCCAAGCGCGACGCTTTTTATCCGTCTCGCCCACCTGCTGTCATGGAGCTGTTCGCGGTTCCGGACCTCCCCGAGGTCCGGGCGGGCGACGACCTCGCCGAACTGGTCGCGGCGCGGGCCGACCTCCGGCCCGACGACGTGGTCTGTGTCGCGAGCACCGTCGTCTCGAAGGCCGAAGGACGGACCGCCGACCTGGCGGAGTTCCCCGACGGCCCGCGCGCCCGGGAGCTCGCCGCCGACCTGTCCGAGGCGACGGGACGCGAGGTCGACCCGCGGTTCGTCCAGGCGGTCCTCGTCGAGTCGACCGAGGTGCTGTTCGAGACGCCCTTTCTCCTGACCGAGACGCGGTGTGGCCACGTCGGCGTCAACGCCGGCATCGACCGCTCGAACGTCCCCGAGTCCGACCTCTTGCTCCTCCCGACGCGGCCCTCGGCGACGGCAGCGCGCCTGCGCGAGGCCCTCGGCGTCGCCGCCGTCGTCGTCACCGACACCTCGGGGCGGCCGTTTCGCCACGGTCAGCGCGGCGTCGCCGTCGGCTGGGACGGCCTGCCCGCGGGCCGGGACTACCGGGGCGAGCCCGACCGCGACGGCCGGGAGATGGACGCGACGGTGGAGAACGTCGTCGACGAGCTCGCCGCGGCCGCGAACCTCGTGAGCGGCGAGGGCGCGGAGGGGCGGCCCGTCGTCGTCGTCCGGAACTTCGAGTTCGGCGACTACGCGGGGAGCGACGCCCACTTCCGCGACGTGGAGACCGACCTCGTGCGCCGGGCGGTCCGCGACTGGGACGGCGACGGGTAAGACCCAAGCGGGTCCCGCCCGAGGGACACGTGTGACCGACGTACCCGGCGCGCGGTTCGGCGTCGAGTTGACCCCCGAACACCCGGTCGAACGGGTCGTCGACCTCGGCGTGAGGGCAGAGGATGCCGGGTTCGAAGACGTCTACCTCAGCGTCCACTACAACAACCGCGACCCGTTCGCGGCGCTCTCCCGGCTCGCCGGGCAGACAGACGAGGTGGGCCTCGGCCCCGGCGTCGCGAACCCGCACGACCGCCACCCGCTCACGCTCGCCTCGCAGGTCGCGACGCTCGACGAGGTCAGCAACGGGCGCGCCAGGTTCGGGATCGGCCCGGGCGACCCCTCGACGATGCGGAACCTCGACGCGGCCGGCGACCGGGGGCTCCGGCCGGTGCTGGAGACGTTCAAAACCGCCCGGCGGCTGTGGGCCGGCGAGCGGGTCGACCACGACGGAACGTTCGCGGCGGTCGACGCGGGGCTGAACTACGAGCCGCCACAGGGAGACGCGATTCCGGTCCACGTCGGCGGCGAGGGGCCACACATGTGCCGGATGGCCGCGAAACACGCCGACGGCCTGCTGTTCAACGGCTCGCACCCGGACGACCTCGCGTGGGCGCGCGAGCAGGTCGACGACGGCCTCGCGGACCGGCCGGACAACCGGGGGCCGTTCGCACTCGCGGCCTACGCGAGCGTGAGCGTCGCCGAACGGGAGGCCGAGGCGCGCGAGGCCGCCCGTCCGCCGGTCGCGTACATCGCCGCGGGCGCGGCCCCGCCAGTGCTCGACCGGCACGGGATCGACCCCGACCGCGCCGGAGAGATCGGCGACGCAATCAGCGCCGGAGAGTTCGGCGAGGCGTTCGACCTCGTGACCCCGGAGATGGTCGAGGCGTTCTGTATCGCCGGCGACGTCGAGACGGCCGCCGCGCGGATGAGGGCGGTGCTCGAACACGCGGACGGACTCGTGGTCGGGTCGCCGCTCGGCCCGGACCTGGAGGCGGCACTGCCGCTCGCGGCCGAGGCGCACGACCGCGCGACCTGACCGCGGCGCGGCTACCGGTGTTCGGGCGGCGGACTCCGGCCGGGCGAGCCGATGTCCACGCCGAGTTCCTCGACCAGCGCGCCGGCGACGAGGTAGCCGACGAAGCCGACAGAGATGAGGACGAAGACGGTTCCGGAGGCGAGCGAGGCGAGCGCCAGCGGGTCGATCGGCTGACGGAGCGCCACCTCGGTCGTGAACACGACCACGAGGCGGACGATACTCGAGAGAAGTTCCACGACGAGGTCGAGAAGCGTGGGCATATGAGCGAGTGGCGTCGCCGTCGACATATACGTTCTGACCGCCGGGAGGAGAGACGCCGACCGAGCCGCAAATGGCTACTCCCGGGTCGGCGCGCGCTCGAAGCCGCGCGCGAGCGTCTCCGGGGCGAGCGTGAGGACCGTTGGCCGTCCGTGCGGGCAGGCGTACGGCGTCTCGCAGGCCGCGAGCGCCGCGAGCAGCTCTCCGGCCGTCTCGTCGTCCAGCGCGTCCCCCGCCTTCAGCGACGGGTGACAGGCCAGGTCCGCGAGCAGGTCGCTCCGCGGGTCCGGCTCCGCCCCCCGCTGGAGCGCGTCGACCGCCTCCCGGAGCGACGCGGGCGCGGCCGTCCGTCCGAACGGCGCGGGCGTCGAACGGACCCGCACCGTCGTCCCGCCGAACGGCTCCGCGTCGAAGCCGAGGCGCGCGAGCGTCTCGGCGCGCTCGCGGACCGTCTCGACGCCGCCGGGGGTGAGGTCGAGCGTCGCCGGCGGGTCGAGCGGCTGGGAGGAGACGCCCTCGTCCAGCGCCGCCCGCAGACGCTCGTAGTTCACCCGCTCGTGGGCGGCGTGCTGGTCGAGGATCACGAGGTCGTCGTCCGCCTCGCAGAGCAGGTACCGCCCGCGGTACTGGCCGACCACCTCCGCGTCCGCGAGCGGACCCGCGCCGTCGGCGGGAGCGAGCGCGGCCTCGACGTCCGTCGAGACCTCGGCGCTTCGCGCGAGGTCGGCCGCCGAGAGCGCGTCGGAGACCGCCCGCTCGACCGCCGCCGCAACCGCCTCACCCGCCTGCAGGCCGACCCGCGCCTTCGCCGGGTGGACGTTCGGGTCGACCAGGTCCGCCGGGATCTCGACCCGGAGCGCCGCGACCGGATGCCGGCCGTCGGGAAGCAGCGAGCCGTAGCCCCGCTCGACCGCGCGCCGGAGGCTCGTGGCCTCCGCGAGCGGCCGGCCCCGCACGGCGAGGTGGACGTGGTCCGGGCTCGCGCGGGTCGTGGCGGGCGCGGCGAGCAGTCCCCGGGCGCGGACCGACGCGTCGCCGGCCAGGCCCTCGTCGAGCGAGGACTCGGCGTCGACGGCCGTCGCCGCCCGGGCGACGTCGCGGCCGTAGGCCGCGACCGCCGCGTCGCGGACGCCGGTGCCGGGCGTCGAGAGCGTCTCGCGGTCGTCGTGGACGAGGCGGAACGACGTGGACGGCCGGCAGAGCGCGTACCGCGTCACGAGGTCCGCGACCCGCCCGAACTCCGTGCGCGTCCCCGCGAGCGACGCCCGACGCGGCTGGCGGTTGAAAAAGAGGTCGCGCACCGTGACGGTCGTCCCCCGGGCCCGCGCGGCGGGTTCGACGGTCGGGTCGTCGCCGCCAGCGGCCGCCACGCGCGTCGCCTCGTCGCCGCCGTCGTTCGTCACGAGCTCGAGCCGGGAGACGGCGGCGATAGCGGGCAGCGCCTCGCCCCGGAAGCCGAGCGTCTCGACCGCGTCGAGGTCGCCAGCCCCGTCGATCTTCGAGGTGGCGTGGCGCTCTAGCGCCCGCCTCGCGTCCCCGCGGCTCATCCCGTGTCCGTCGTCGCTGGCCCGGATCAGGTCGGTGCCGTCGCCCTCGACGCTCACCTCGATCCGGTCCGCACCCGCGTCGAGCGCGTTGTCGAGGAGTTCGGCGACGACCCGGGCGGGCCGGGTGACCACCTCGCCGGCGGCGATCCGGTCGCGCGCGGCGGCGCCGAGCCGTTCGATCCCCGTCATCTCCCCTCGTCCAGGTCCCGCTGGAGGTCGTGGAGCGCCGTCAGCGCCTCCAGCGGCGTCGTCGTCGCGAGATCCATGTCGGCGACCCGCTCTGCGACCCGCACGGCCGGGCCGGGGTCGGCTCCGCCGTCGGCACGCGACGTAGCGGTCGGCGGGGCGTCGGCCGCGGGGCCGGACGCCGGCGGGTCGTCGCGGCCCGCCGCCACCAGCGCCCGCGCCCGTTCGACCACGGCGGCCGGCACGCCCGCCGTGCGCGCCACCTCGATACCGTACGACGACGAGGCGGCGCCGGGCGCGACGCGGTGGAGGAAGGTGACGTCCTCGCTCGCCGCGCCCTCGTTGGCGACCCGAAAGTGGAGGTTCCGGACACGGTCGCGGGCGTCCGCGAGCGTCGTCAGGTCGTGGTAGTGGGTCGCGAAGAGGGTGGTGGCGCCGACCTCGTCGTGGAGGAACTCGACGGCGGCGCGGGCGATGGCGCGCCCGTCCGTCGTCGCCGTGCCCCGCCCCACCTCGTCTAAGAGAACCAGCGAGTCCTCGGTCGCGCCGTGGAGGATCGCGGTGAGCTCGGTCATCTCGCGCATGAACGTTGACTGCCCGCCCGCGATGTCGTCGCTCGCGCCGACGCGGGTGAACACCCGGTCGAGAAGCGGGAGCCGGGCCTCGTCGGCAGGGACGAACGACCCCGCCTGCGCGAGGACGGCGGCGAGCGCGACCTGCCGCATGTAGGTGGATTTCCCGCTCATGTTCGGGCCGGTGATCACCGCCACGGTCCCCCGGGGCAGGTCCGTGTCGTTCGGGACGAACTCCGTCGTCCGCTCGACGGTCGGGTGCCGGCCCGCCCGCACGTCGAACGCCTCGGCGCCGACCTCCGGGCGGCAGTAGTCCCGCGCCGCGGCGACGGTCGCGAAGGAGACGAGCGCGTCCAGCCGGCCGACCGCGTCCGCGAGCGCCTGGATCCGGTCGGTCTCGGCCGCGACCGCCGCGCGCACCTCGCAGAAGAGTTCGTACTCCGCGGCGTCGGCGCGCTCCGTCGCGCCGACGATCTCCTCCTCGCGGCGCTTGAGTTCGGGCGTGTAGTACCGCTCCGCGTTCTTCAGCGTCTGCCGGCGCACGTAGTCGTCGGGCACCCGGTCGAGGTTCGCCTCGGTCACCTCGATGTAGTAGCCGTGGACCTGGGTGTGTCCGACCTTCAGCGAGTCGATGCCGGTTCGCTCGCGCTCGCGGGCCTCCAGGTCGGCGACCCATTCGCGGCCCGCGCGCGCCGTCTCCCGGAGGTCGTCGAGGCCGTCGTCGTAGCCCTCGCGGATCACCCCGCCCTCGGTCACCTCGACGGGCGGGTCGTCGACTATCGCCGCGTCGACCCGCTCGCGCACGTCGGCGAGGGGGTCGAGGCTCCCCCGGAGCGCGTCGAGCGCCGGGAGTCCGTCCAGTTCGTCGCGCAGGTCGGGCACGACCGCGAGCGTGGACGCGAGTGCCCGCAGGTCACGGGCGTCGGCGCGCTCGCGGGAGACCCGGCCGGCCAGCCGTTCGAGGTCGTAGACCGCCCGCAGGCGGTCCGCCAGCGCGTCGCGCGCGACGGTCGCCTCCCGGAGCGCGGCCACGGCGTCGTGGCGCGCCGCGATCCGCGCCTCGTCCACGAGCGGACGGCGGAGCCACGCCGCGAGCGTCCGCCGGCCGAGCGCGGAGGCGGTCTCGTCTATCGTCTCGACGAGCGGCGTGCCCGACCCGACGCCGCGGGAGTCGAACAGTTCCAGCGAGCGCCGGGCGGCGGGGTCGAGCCGCAGGGAGTCGCGCGGGTCGTACCGCGAGACCCGGGTGACGTGGCCGAGCGGGCCGTCGTCGCCCTGCGTGTACTCGGCGTAGGCGAGGACCGCCCCCGCGGCGCGGACCTCGGCGTCGGTCGCGAGGACGGCGGTCGGGTCGGCGACGTACCGCGCGAGCGTCTCGCGTGCGGCGTCGCGGGCGAACGACTCGTCGTCGACGGCGGTGACCATCGGGTCGGCGTCGAGGCGTGGCGTCGGGTCCTCGGCGCCGGGGCCGACGAGGACCTCGGCGGGCCCGAGCCGAGCGAGTTCGTCGTACAGGGTCCCGGCGTCCGGCGTGCTGGTGACGAGACACTCGCCGGTCGAGACGTCGACGGCGGCGAGCGCGTGGCGGCGGTCGTCGTCGTCGGTCGCTCCGCTCGCGGCTCCGCCGCTCGCCTCGTGGCCCGGGCCTTCGGCCCGCGCCACGCTCGCCACGTACCGCGCGTCCGGCGCCAGCAGGTCGTCGTCGACGACGGTTCCGGGCGTCACGACGCGGGTGACGGCGCGGTCCACGAGGCCGGACGCCTGCTCCGGGTCCTCGACCTGGTCCGCTATCGCGACGCGGTAGCCCGCGTCGAGAAGGGACTCGACGTAGCCCGCGGCGTTGTCGACGGGGATCCCCGCCGCGTCGTACGTGCCGGTCGAGTCCTCGCGTTCGATCAGCGTGAGTTCACAGACCCGCGCGACCTCGCGGGCGGTCTCGCAGAAGCTCTTGTAGAAGTCGCCGACCCGAAAGAGCAGGAGGGCGTCGTCGTGGCGCCGACAGCAGTCGACGTACTGCGCGAGCATCGGCGTGAGCTCGTCGGCGTCGGCCATCGCCGCCGGCGGTCCGGTGACGTCTGGGTCGTCGCCGTCGGTCATGGAGGCGGGGGGTGCTCCGGCGGCAAAAGTCGGTCGGACGGCGCGCGCGAGCGCCGGGGGTAGAGTTAGGTTGACGGAGCCACTGGTGCCGGTACGACCGTCTCCTCGACGGGTCCTCCACATGAGCGACGGACGACAAGCCGCAGACGACCCCACGCAGGCGCCCGCGGCGGAGCCGCTGAGCGTCGACGAGGCTGCCGCGGTGATGGACCGGATCGTCGAGAACGTCGAGCGCGTGATCGTCGGGAACCACGACGCGATCGAAGACATCCTGATCGTCGCGCTGGCGCGTGGCCACCTCCTCCTGGAGGACGTCCCCGGCGTCGGGAAGACGATGCTCGCCCGGGCCGTCGCCACCTCGGTCGACTGCTCGTTCAAGCGCGTCCAGTTCACGCCCGACCTCCTGCCCGCCGACGTGACGGGCGTGAACGTCTACAACCAGCAGAGCCAGGCGTTCGAGTTCCAGCCCGGCCCGGTGTTTGCGAACGTCGTTCTCGCGGACGAGATCAACCGCGCGCCGCCGAAGACCCAGGCCGCGCTGCTGGAGGCCATGGAGGAGCGACAGGTCACCGTCGACGGAGACACGCGACCCCTGCCGGACCCCTTTCTCGTCATCGCGACCCAGAACGACGTCGAGACCGGCCAGACCTACGAGCTCCCGATGGCGGAGGTCGACCGGTTCACGAAGAAGCTCCGGCTGGGCTACCCCGACGAGGCCGAGGAGACCGAACTCCTGGGGCGAGTCGCGGGCGACCACCCGATCGAGTCGCTCGGCGCGGTCGCGGACGCCGCGGAGATCCGGCGCGCTCGCCGGACAGTGACGAACGTCGACGTCCGCGAACCGGTGCGGAACTACGTCTCGCGGCTGGCGCGTCACACCCGCGACCACGCAGAGCTGGGCGTCAGCCCCCGGGGAGCCATCGCGGTCGTGCGGGCGGCACAGGCTCGCGCGGTCCTGAACGGGCGGTCGTTCGTCACGCCGGACGACGTACAGGGCGAGCTACTGAGCGTCTGGGCACACCGCGTCCGGTCCGGCGACCGCGCGACGAGCGGCACGGACGTGGTGGAGGCGGCCCGTCGGGCCGTTCCCGTCGAGTGAGGTGACCCGGTGATCAGACCGACCCGCCGCGGGCTCGCGCTCCTCGTCGTCGCCGTCGTCGCGACGGGTCTCGCCGTCCGCTACGGCGCACGCTCGCTCGGGGCGATAGTCGTCCCCTCGGCGGTGGCGCTGCTCGCCGGCGTCGTGCAGGTCTGGCTGACCCCGACCCCGGCCGTCGAGCGCGCCGTCCCGCCGGACGGCCCGGCAGAGCGCGAGGCGACCGTCACCCTCCGGTTCGACGCCGACGACCCGTTCCCCGCGGCGGTCGAGGACCGGCTCTCGCCGGGGGTCGTCGCCGTCGACGGCCTCCCCGCCGAGACGGTGGTCGGCGAGACGGCGGTTCGCTACCGCGTCCGGTTCGAGCGCCGGGGTGAGCGGTCGCTCGGGCCCGCGGTCGTCCGCTACACGGACGTGCTGGGGCTCGTCGCGGGACGGGTGACGGTCGGGGAGGCCGCGCCGGTGCTGGTCTACCCGCCGGTCCGGCCGCTCCCGCCGGCGCTGGCCGAGAGCCTGCGGTCCGGGGTCGCCGGGCGCGCGCGGAGCCGGCGCGACGAGTTCGACGGACTCCGCGAGTACGTCCGGGGCGACGCGCTCCGGGACCTGAACTGGAAGGCGAGCGCGAAGCGAGACGACCTGATCGTCACCGAGTTCGTCGGGTCGCGTCCGGCCCGGACGGTGACCGTCGCGGTCGGGGGGGCCCCCGAGGACGTGGACGAGATGGCGACGGCGGCGGCGAGCGTCGTCGCGGCGCTCCACGACCTCGGCGCGGTCGTTGCCCTCCGGACGCCGGACGGCGAGGTCGAGGCGGGACCGGACGACCCCGACCGGGCGTTCGCGCACCTCGCCACGGTCGGGCCCGGAGCGGTACCGGACGGCGACGCGACGGTGCGGGTGGAAGCGAGCGGCGGCGAGGCGCGGGTGTCCGTCGCGGGCCAGGAACAGGTCGCGGTCGGCGGCGGGAGGGCCGCGGCGTGAGCGAGTCGACGACCGCGGGGCGCGTCCTGCCCGGCCGGACACGCGCGCTGGCGCTCGCCGGCGTCGGCGTCCTGACGCTCTCGTACGCGAGCGTCCTCTACCACGTCGCGGACGTGACGCGGGGGGCGGAGACGATGTTCGCGGCCCTGGTCGGGAGCCTCGTCCTCGGCCTCCTGCTCGGGTGGTACGTCGGCGCGACGGCCGCCGGGGTCGTCGCGCTCGCGGTCGGTGCCGCCGGCTTCGCGGGCTACGTCCTCTCGGTCCCGCCCGGCCAGCGGGGACTCCTCTTTACCCCGCGGATCCTCGCGGACACGGCCGCGCTCCTGACCGGCCTGTCGGTCCTCCGGCTCACCAACGCCGGAGTGTGGGCGCTCGGCGTCGCGCCGGCGCCCGTTCTCGTCTCGTGGTATCTCGCGGTCCGGCGGCGCTACGTCTGGAGCGTCGTCGCCGGCGGCGCGGCGCTCTCCTTGCTCGTGCTGACCGGCGACGCGGGTCCGACGACGACGCTCGCGGGCGTCGTCGGCGGCGCGGCCGCGGTCGGGGTGGGCGAGGCCGAGCGGACGGGCGGGCGGACGCCACAGTTCGACGCGGTCGTCGCCGTCGTCGCCGCGATGGTCGTCGTCACGGCGTCGCTGTCGGCCGCCGCGAGCGGCGGCGCGGGTGTCGCCCTCGGCGGCACCGGCGACTCGCCGACCGTCGAGTCGACGGTGGTGGAGGCGCGGGACAACGTCCGCATCCTCGGCGACATCAGCCTCTCGCCACAGGCCAGGTTCGAGGTGTCGGCCGAGCGCGGCGACTACTGGCAGACCGCCGCCTACGACCGCTACACCGGGCAGGGCTGGGTGCGGACCGGCGAGACCAGCCCCGTCGAGCGGACGCGGGCCGGCCCGCCGGGCGCCGCGCGGCCGCTCCGACAGGAGGTGACCACCCGGACCACGCTCGGGTCGCTCCCCGCGGCGTGGCGGCCCGTCGACGTCGAGGGGGTCGAGGCGGTCGCGACGCCACAGGGCGGGCTCCGCCCCGAGACGAGCGTCCCCGCGAACGAGAGCTACACGGTCCGGAGCCGGGTGCCACAGTACACGACCGCACAGCTCCGGCGGGCGGGGACGGACTACCCGAGCGAGATAGCGTCGACCTACACCGGCCTGCCCGGGTCGACGCCCGACCGGGTGGGCGAGCGCGCCGCCGCGGTGACCGCGAACGCCTCGACGCCGTACGGTCAGGCGGTCGCGATCGAGCGCTACCTCGAGCGCGAGAAGCGCTACTCGCTGGACGTCGAGGAGCCGGACGGCTCGATCGCCGACTCGTTCCTGTTCGAGATGGACGCGGGCTACTGCACATACTACGCGACGACGATGGTCGCGATGTTGCGCTCGCAGGGCGTGCCCGCGCGGTTCGTCGTCGGCTACACGGCCGGCGAACGCGTCGGCGACGGCGAGTACGTCGTCCGGGGGCTGGACTCGCACGCGTGGGTCCAGGTCTACTTCCCCGACGTGGGCTGGGTCCGCTTCGACCCGACGCCCGCCGGACCGCGCGAGGCCGCCGAGCAACGGCGGATCGTCGAGGCACAGCAGGAGGCAAACGCGACCGGGGTCGCCCCGAACGGGAGCAACGCGCCGGCCCAGGGCTCCGACACCGACGTGGTGAACCTCACGCCCTCGACGCCGGTCCCGGAGCCGAACGCGACCGACGAGCCCGGCGGGCCGACCGCGACGCCGATGGGGCCGCCCGGCGCCGGCGAGACGGAGGGCTCCGGCCTGCCCGACCTGCCGCCGACCCGGACGCTCGCGGTGTGGGGCGTCGCGTTCGCGGGGCTCCTCGCCGTCGGGCGGCGGACGGGGGTTCTCGGCCGCGCACGGACGGCGGTCGGCCTGCGCCGCCAGCGGCGGTCGACGCCCGACGCGGACGCGATCCGGGCGTACGACCGGCTGGAGACGGCCTTCGAGCGGCGTCACCGGCCGCGGGCGCCGGGCGAGACGCCGCGCGGGTACGTCGAGTCGCTGGTCGCCGAGGGGGCCGACGAGGAGGCGCTCGCGGTGCTCGACGCGTACGAGCGCGCGCGCCACGGCGACGGCGTGGACGAGACGACGGCCGACCGCGCCGTCGAGACGACCGACCGTCTCGTGCGGGCCCGACGGCCGATCTTCCGTGATTCCGGGGACTGAGCCGCTGAGACGGCCGTTCGCCGGCCCCGACAGCATTTAGTAGCGCGATCCCCAACTGTGAGGCGGAATGGGAGAAGTCTGCTCGACGTGCGGGCTGCCCGACGAGCTCTGCGTCTGCGAGGACGTCGCGAAAGAGTCTCAGGAGATCAGCATCCGCATCGACGAGCGCAGATACGGCAAGGAAGTGACGATAGTCGAAGGGTTCGACCCGAAGGACGTGGACATGGACAGCCTGTCCTCGGACCTCAAGTCGAAGTTCGCCTGCGGTGGCACCGTCGAGGACGGCGCCATCGAACTCCAGGGGAACCACTCGGGCCGCGTGGAGGACTTCCTCCGCGAGAAGGGCTTCAACGTCGCCTGACCACCCGCGCGTCGAGGCGTTCTCCCTCGTCTCGGTTTTGTACTCGCCGGCCAGCGACGGCGCCAGCTAGAACGGCGCGTCCGGCCCCTCGTCGGCGCCCGCGCGTTCGACCGCGGTCACGACCTCGCCGTCCCAGTCGGACAGCCCGCCGCGCATGCTCTCGACGCGGCCGTCGACGCCGGCGGCGGCGCCGATGAGCCGCGCGGCCCGGACGCTCGCCTGGCCGTGCGGACAGACCGTCACGACCCGGTCCTCGCCCGCGAGGTCGGCCGCACGCTCCGGGATCTGCTCGAAGGGGACGTTCACACTCCCGGGGATGTGACCCCGCTCGAAGGCGGCGGGAGTCCGGATGTCGACCACGCGGGGCGGGTCGTCGCTCGCGAGCAGCCGTTCGACCTCGTCGGGGTCGATCTCGCCGTCCATAGCGGGGGGTAGCGCGGGACGGTGAAAAGCGCTACAGGTCGTCCCTACAGGTAGCCCGCCTCGCGCGCGAGCAGGACGCCCTCGATTGTCGCGTCGTTCGTCGGCTGGGCGCGCGCGACCGACAGGGCGTCCCCGACGGGGACGGACCGAGGGACGAGGAACTCGCTCTCGTCGCGGTCGGGGGTGCCGACCTCCGTCAGGTCCCGGGCGACGACGATGCCGCGCCGGTGGCGCAGGAGGCCGGTCGAGGTCCAGAACTCCTGGAGAAGCTCCGTCTCGGCCGCCGCGAAGCCGGTCTCCTCGCGGAGTTCCCGCGCGCCCGCCTCCGCGAACGTCTCGCCGTCCTCGACGACGCCCGCGGGGAGCTCGAGCTGTGTCTCGCGGATCGTCGGGCGGTACTGCTCGACGAGGAGGAGTTCCCCGTCGTGGACGGCGACGACCACCGCCGCGGGCGGGAGCTCGGCCCAGTAGTACCGCTTCGTCGAGCCGTCCGGCTGCTCCACGAGGTCGTAGCCCGCGGTGACCCACGGCGTCTCGTACTCGACGACCTCCTCTAACACCGGCCGCTCGGGCTCGGAGAGCGCGTTCTGGTCTGTCACCGGCGGACCTCCACGCGGTAGCGCTCGCCGTCGGCGCTGACCCGGACCGCCCGGTCGCCGTCGGCCGTCTCGACGCGCGCGTCCGGGTTCTGGGCGACGAGCGCCGACACCTCGTCGAACGGCGAGTGGTCGAACGACTCCTTCAGGCCGAACCGACCGGACCGGTAGCCCGAGGAGCGCCCGTCGGGCGCCGCGAGCGCCCCGGTCAGGTAGGGGTAGCGCCGCTCGGAGCGGTCGGAGACGTTCACCGCCGGCCCGGACGCGTCCGTCTCGGTCACGACGAGGTGGTACGGCTCGCCGGTTCCGAGCGCCGACGGAGCCGCGCCGAGGGCGAGAAGCGCGACGACGAGAAGGCCGAGGGCGACGGCGAGCCGGCGGGTGATCTGGCGCACGACCGTGCGTGGAGGGCGGCGGGCAAACGCGTGTCGGTCACGGGCCGCCCGTCGGGTCGTCGCGCGCACCCTCGAACGCCGGGCGGTAGAGCCGCCCGAACGCCTGTCGGCGGAGCGTACCCACGGCCGCCTCGCGGTCGGCGTGGAACGTCGTCGCCACCGCGCCCGTGGGCGCGGCGTGCCAGACGACCCGCTCGACGTCCGGGCTGCCCGTCTCCGCCACCTCGCCGTCGTACGCCGCGCGCCACGCCTCGAACGCCTCGCGCGAGCCCACGCGGACGCGGAGGAACGACGCGAAGAGGGCGTCGCGGGCCGTCTCGACGACCTCGCCCGTCACCCGCTCGCGGTACTCGTCGCTGTCGACACCCATCGCCCGGGCCGTCTCGCGGACCACCGTCTTCGCCGCCGGCCCACAGGACTCGTGCTGCTCGCGCGCCTCCGCGACCGTCTCGGGCGCGAAGTGGCCCTCGGTGGCCGGGTCGTCGCGGCTCACGACTCGTCCTCCGTCGACTCGCCCTCGTCGTCCGCCGCCTCGGTCCGCATCCGCCGCGCCTCCTCGACCGCAGCCTGCACCGCCTCGGCGTCGGGCGCGGGCGGGGTGCCGGCGGGCGCGTCGCCGTGCGCGTGGTCGTGGCCCTCGGTCGTGTCCTCGAACACCGTCTCGTGGGGGACCGTCTCGGCGTGCGGGACGACCCGGTCGCCGAGCGTCTCGGGCGACTCCTCGCTCCAGCCCGGCACCGTCTCGTCCAGCCAGTCCTCGTGGGCGTCGCCGTGGGTGAGCGCGGTCATCGCGAGGTGGTTCGCGAGGTGTTCGGCGTCGTGCTGGGGGCGGTCACAGACCGGACACGCGTAGCCCATGGGCGAGCGAAGGGCGCGAGCGTGAAAAGTCGGTCACCCGCGGAGGTCGAGGGTCATCACCAGGGCGTCTTCGCCGTCCTCGTAGTACCGCGGGAAGCGTCGGGCGGGCGCGAAGCCGAGGTCGCGGTAGAGCGACCGCGCCGGGTCGTTCGACTCCCGGACCTCGAGTTTGACAGTCGCGGCGCCGCCGCGGCGCAGCCGCTCCAGTCCACGGGTGAGGAGGAGTCGGCCCGTCCCCTCGCCCCGCGCGCTCGGCCGAACAGCTATGTCCCGGACGTGACCGATAGCGCGCCCGTGGTTGGGGACGAGCGAGCCGACGAGATAGCCCACCACGTCCGTCTCGCCCTCGCAGGCGACGAGGAACGCGGCCTCGTCGAGCGAGGACTCGAACGCCGCGTAGGGCCAGGGGTCCGAGAAAGACGCCTGCTCGATCCGCAGGACGTCGAGGAGGTCTGCCCGCTCCGCGGGACGGACGGTCGGCGACACGGGCGCGGGTAGTGGGTGAGAGCGCAAAAGGCGTGCGCCAGCGGTGCGACGTGGTGACTCAGACCGCGGCGCTCGACGGTGCGACGCGGTTGAGCGCCCGCATCGCGCCCTGTCTCGAAAAGAAGAGAGCGGTCGTGGGGCGCGTTTCGTACTCCGCGGCGCCCGGCCACCCCGCGTCCCTGCCTCCGGCAGCGACGCGTCAGTCGTCCGCGGGCGTCGCGCCGCCCTCGCCCTGGGCCTGCTGTTTCGTCAGCGAGAGCTTCCCGCCGGCGGCGAGGATGCGCCGCTCGCGCTCGGAGGCGTCCAGCCGCGCCGTGGCCTCCCAGTCGTCGTTGATTCGGACCGTGAACTCCTCGCGGCCCTCGTCGACGGCCTCGCGGACGTCGTCGACGACCTCGACGTCGTCACCCTCCTCGATCCGCTCGTAGGTCTCGGCGTCGATGGTCAGCGGGAGGAGCCCGAAGTTGAACAGGTTCGCCTTGTGGATGCGGGCGAAGCTCTGCGCGAGGACGCCCTCGACGCCGAGGTACATCGGGCAGAGAGCGGCGTGCTCGCGCGAGGAGCCCTGGCCGTAGTTCTCGCCCGCGACCAGCCAGCCGCCGTCGGCCTCGAGCGCGCGCTCCGCGAACGTGTCGTCGACGCGGGAGAGCGTGAACTCGGAGAGCTTCGGGACGTTCGACCGGTACATCAGGATGTCGGAGGTGGCCGGGATGATGTGGTCGGTCGTGATGTTGTCGCCCATCTTCAGGAGCGCCTCGCCCTGGAGATGCGCGTCGAGTTCGTCCTTCAGCGGCACGTCGCCGATGTTCGGCCCCTTGATGAGCTCGTCGTCGACGGCCTCGTCGGGGGTGATGATGTCGGCGTCGCCCTCGCCGTAGCCGGGGGAGTAGCCGTCGCCCATCTCGAAGCCGGGGTCCTCGAGCTCATCCAGCTCGTCCGCGAGGTCGCGCGGGTCGACGATCTCGCCGGCGATCGCCGCCGCGGCGGCGACCTCGGGCGAGCAGAGGTAGACCGAGTCGTCCTCGATCCCGGAGCGACCCTCGAAGTTCCGGTTGAACGTCCGCAGGGAGACGGAATCGGAGGAGGGGACGTGCCCGATGCCGATACACGCCCCGCAGGTCGCCTCCGAGAAGTTGACGCCGGCGGCCATCAGCTCCGCCGTCCAGCCGTTGCGCGCGAGCATCTCCGAGGCCTGCTTCGAGCCCGGCGCGACGATCATCTCGGCCTTGCGGTCGATCTGCTGGTCCGCGAGCATCTTCGCCGCGGGCAGGATGTCCTCGTAGGCGCCGTTGGTACAGGAGCCGACGATAACCTGGTCGACCTGCGTGCCGGCCGCCTCCCGGACGGGCACCACGTTGTCCGGCATCGACGGCGCGGCCAGGAGCGGCTCGATCTCCGAGAGGTCGACGACGATCTCGTCGGCGTACTCGGCGTCCTCGTCGGGACCGAGGTCGACGTGCTCGTCGCCGCGGTCGAACTTCTCCAGCCACTCCTCGGTCTTCTCGTCGGTCGGGAAGATCGAGGAGGTAGCGCCGAGCTCCGTCCCCATGTTCGTGATGGTCGTCCGCTCGGGGATAGAGAGCGTGTCGACGCCCGGGCCGGTGTACTCGAGCACCTTGCCGACGCCGCCCTTGACCGAGAGCCGCCCGAGCAGCTCGAGGATGACGTCTTTCGCGGTCGCCCACTCGCCCAGCTCACCTTCGAGCCGGACGTTCACGACCTCCGGCATCTCGACGTAGTACGCGCCGCCGCCCATCGCGACGGCGATGTCGAGCCCGCCGGCGCCGATGGCCAACTGGCCGAGGCCGCCGGGCGTCGGCGTGTGGCTGTCGGAGCCCAGCAGCGTCTTGCCGGGCGCGGCGAAGTTCTCCTTGTGGACCTGGTGGCAGATGCCGTTGCCGGGGCGAGAGAAGTACGCCCCGTAGGCCCCCGCCGCCGAGCGGAGGAAGCGGTGGTCGTCCGTGTTCTTGAAGTCGAACTGGTAGGTCTGGTGGTCGCAGTACTGCGCCGCGAGTTCGGTCTGGATCTCGTCCATCTCCAGCGCCTCGAACTGGAGCCAGACCATCGTCCCCGTCGTGTCCTGCGTCAGCACCTGGTCGACCTCGAGTCCGATCTCCTCGCCGGGCTCGAGTTCGCCCTCGACGAGGTGATCGTCGAGGATTTTCTCCGTGAGCGTCTGTCCCATAGCGTTCCGGGGTCCATCGTCCACGGGCATAAATCCCGCGCGGTTCGGTTTCGGTCGGCCGAAAGAGCCGCCCTCGTCGGGAGTCAGACAGGTCGCGGGAACGAACGCCCGGACCCGCGGCCGTCGGCCGGGAGCGACGGTGCCGCGGCCGCCCCCGACCTGTCCGGTGACAGACCGGTCTTGGTCGATCTGCGGCGCGACCTATCGGCGTGCTAGCGCTGTTCACGCTCGCGTGGCGGCACGACTTTGACGGTACGGCGCGGGTTCCGTCCATGTTCCGCGCCGGCACGACCGTCGCCGACCACGTCTCGCCCGTCGACGAGGAGCAGGTCCAGCCGAACGGCGTCGACCTCACGCTCGACGCCGTCGAGCGGTTCGACGAGCCCGGACATCTCGGCCGGGACGGGAAAGAGATCGGGGCGCGCGAGGCCGTCGAGACGGCCGACGGCGTCTACCGCCTCGACCCCGGCGGCTACGCCGCGACGTACGGCGAGCAGATATCGGTTCCCGCGGGCCACGTCGGGTTCGTCCTCCCGCGCTCCAGCCTGATGCGGATGGGCACGATGCTCAACACCGCCGTCTGGGACGCGGGCTACGAGGGCCGCGGCGAGGGGTTGCTCCAGGTCCACCATCCCATCCGGATCGAACGCGGTGCGCGGTTCGCGCAGTTCGTCCTCGCCGAGGCGGGCCACGAGGAGACGTACGAGGGGACGTACCAGGGCGAACGGCTGTGACGGGCGGCGGAAAACCGCCGTGGTGCTGTGGCGCGCGGCGGATGGGGGGCGGCCACAACGCTCGTCCGGTGTCACCGTGACGACGGAGGCCCACGACCGTCACGAGTGTTCGCACGGCGTCGCGCGCCGCGAGTTCGCGCGCTTCGCCGCCCTGTACCGTATCGAGTACGCGGACCGTCCGGGTGCGAGCGAACCGGACACGGTGTGAGCGGCGCTCTCTGGTGCAACTCCTCCGTAGCCGCTCGGCTCGTCACGTACGTTCCTCGCACGAGCGGGCCGGACGGGAGTTGAACCCGCGACCGTCCGGTTAAAAGCCGGACGCTCTGCCAGACTGAGCTACCGGCCCGCGTACGGCGGTGAGGGACCGCGGAGTAAAGCCGTTCCGCCTCACCGCTCGGTGAACCGCCGGTCGAGCGCCTCGGCCACGATCTCGCCGGGCGGGACGTCCCGCATCGACGCGACGCGGCGGAGTTCGAGGTACTCGGGGGCGGGCAGGTCGAGACAGAGCGAGCCGAGGTCGACCCCCACGTCCGCGAGGGCCGTCTCCACGTCGTCCCCGTCGGCGACGGCGCTGGCGGTCCGTCGTACCTCCCGGACGGTCAGGTCGCCGTCGATGGCGGCCCACGCGAGCGCGAGGCGGGCCTCGCCGCGGACCCGCGCGATGTGTTTCGCCGCCGTCGGCGCGAGCGACCCGCGCGCGACGTGCCGGCGGACCGACTGCGGGAGGTCGTGGACCCGCGCCCATTTGCGGATGAATCCGACGGTGGTGTCGCCGCCCGCCCGCGCCGCCGCGGCGGTGTACGACCCCTCGGCGCGGGTGAGAGCGGCACAGGCCGCGGCGCCCCGCAGGAGGTAGATGTTCTCCGTGCCGAGGTCGCCCGCCGCGAACGCGGCGACCGTCTCCGCGGCGGCGGCGGCGCTCTCCGGGTCGTCGGGGTCGAACTCGACCGCACGCGGAGCGTGGTCGCCCGTGACCGAGGGGTCCGCGCGGACGACCGGCTCACCGACGGGCTCTGCCCGTTCCGTGGCCCACGCGGTGCGACGCTCGTCCATTTATCACCACCACGTTGTCTGCCTCTAAAAACCTCGCGGAGGCTGGCGTGCCCGGCGGCTACCCGTCGGTCTCGTCCGCGCGGCGCTCGGCGAGGTGCGCCCAGATCTCCGTACAGCCAGCGCCGTCCGGGAGGTCGGAGAGGTGGTCGTCGTCGCGGTCGGCGGAGTCGTCGTCCGTCTCGGTCGCCGCCGGCCCGTCGCTCTCGGTCACGCGCGTCCCCCCACGCCCCGTCGGTCCGGATCCCCGTCGGCTGTGGCCCGCCTCGGTCGGCGGCTGTCGGCGTCGTCTCCCACGGTGGGTCGGGGACCGCGCCACGGATAAGGCCGCCCTCACCCGCAATTCCGGAGCCCACTCCGGGATACCGGACGGTGTTGCCTCTATCCACGACGCCCTTTTGACACCACGATCGCCGGACTGCGCCGCAGTCTGCGCGCCGACCCGCGTCACGAGCGGCGAGGGCGGAGGCCGCGTGAGCGGCGGCGCCGTCGCGGCCGGCGGACGACCAGCGGGCACAACCGCCTTGTCCTCGCGGCACCGCGGCGGGAGTATGGACGACCCACCGGCCGACGCCGACCTTCCGACCCTGCTCGCGACCGTCCGAGACCGTCTCGAAGCCACGGAAGAGCTCCCCGTCTCGCCCGACGCCAGCCCGTGGCTGGGCGAGGCCGCGGCGGTCGCGACACAGGCGACGGACCCGGCGCTCGACCGCGAGGGCGTCGCGACGCGGCTCGACCACCTCGACCGGCTGCTCGACGGCCCGGATCCGGACAATCCGGCGGTCGAGACCCACGTCGCGGCCGCGCGAGCGGCGCTCGACGCGGCGCAGGCACGCCTCGACGAGGAAGCCGAACGCGAGTAGCCGCCGGCGCTCGCTACTCCTCGGCCTGCCCGCCGTCCGCGGTAGCGACCTCCGTGCTCGGGACCGCGGGCGAGGTGCGCAGCGAGTCGAGCGTCCGCCGCAGGTCCTCGGAGGCGACCGCGAGCTCCTCGGCCTGCTCGTTCATCTGGGCGAACAGCGAGGTCTGCTGACGGAGGATGCTCTCGACCGTGCGGTTCGTGGAGCCGCGGATCTCGGCGCTGATCGTCTCGATCTCGTCGGCGGATTCGCGGGTCTCCTCGGCGAGCGACTTCACCTCGTCGGCGACGACCTGGAACCCCTCGGCGCCGCCCTCCTCGACCTTCGAGGCCTCGATGCCGGCGTTGAGCGCGAGCATGTTGGTCTCGGTGGCGACGTCGGAGATGAACTCCGTGATCTCGTCGACGCGGTCCATCCGGCCCCCGAGGTCCTCTATCGCCTCGAGCGTCTCCTCGGTGTCGGCCCGCACGTCCGGCGCGTCCTCGGCGGGGACGTCGAGGTCGGCGTCGAGGTCGACCTGCGCGCCGGCGTTCTCGGCCGCGATGTGCTCTGCGGCGTCGTTGATCTGTGCGCTCGCGTGCATCGCCGCCTCGGTCTGTGTCGCGAGCCTCTCGGTGGCGGCAGACACCTCGTCGGTGAACTCGGCGGCGTCGACGACCGTCCGTTCGAGCTGGTCCATCATGTCGTTGAAGTCGGCCGCGAGCGTCGCCATCACCGGCTCGTCGACGTTCTCGTCGAGGCGCCGCGAGAGGTCGCCGTCGGCGATGGCGCCCATCGTCTCGCTGTAGTCCGCCGCGTTGGTCTGGAGGCGCTGGTTCTGGCGCTCGGCGTCCTCGATCCGGGTGCGGATGACGCTCCGCATCGCGTCGACGGCGTCGTAGAGCCGCCCGACCTCGTCGGTCTTCGTGGTCGAGAGGTCGACGTCGAGGTCGCCGCGTTCCATCCGCTCGGCGCGGTCCGAGAGAACGCGCAGCGACGTGATCGACTCGCGGCCGGTCGTCGCGGCCACTATGCCGACGCCGACGGCGAACACGAGCAGGAGGCTCACTAGCCCCGACAACAGCCGTTGCTGTGCGGCCGCGTCGAGCTGCGGCGCCAGTCCGGTGTAGAGGTTCGCCGCCGTGGCGGCGACGAGGACGCCGACGATGCCGACGCCGAGACCAAACTTCGTGACGTAGCTCCCCCAGATTCCCCCTCGGCCGGTGGACTGTGCCATCTCGTTCTCGACTGTGGGAACCCCAATACAAATAGGCCGGGGAGCAGTGAAGCGGACTGTGACTACCCGGGGGTCGCGGCGCCGCCCGTCGCGGCCTCGAGCTCGTAGGTCCGGGCGACCACGAGCACGAGGAACCCGAGCGAGAAGGCCACGTGGACGACGAGCTGGACGAACCCGAGGTCGGCGGCGACGAGGTAGCCGGCGCCGGCCGGGCCGAGCAGGTAGGCGGCGGGGTACACGAGCAGCGCCGCGACGGTCAGG
Source organism: Haloferacaceae archaeon (assembly GCA_036626375.1). GTDB lineage: Archaea > Halobacteriota > Halobacteria > Halobacteriales > Haloferacaceae > A07HB70. The sequence continues at coordinate 1,108 of JAZKRX010000001.1, read as the reverse complement.
TCACGGAGCGAGAGAAAGAGGCTCGACTCCGTGTCGGGGGGCGCGAACGACCGCACGATCGTCCGGAGGAGCGCGAGCAGCATCACGCCCGAGAGCACCGCCAGGCCGAGACGCAGGCGCCCGGCCGTGACGGTGGTGAGGTAGGCGGCGACGACCACGACCATCGCGAGCGAGACGGCCGTGACGCTGCGCTCTGCGCTCACGCCGCCGAGCAGCCCGAGGTAGTAGATCGCCACGGGGAGCGTGAGGAAGACGGCGAGGTACCGCAACACCGCGGGCGGGACCCACGTCACCTCGCCGAGAGCCGCGAGCGCGAGGACCGCGTACGACACCGCCCCGAAAACCGACTGTAGCGGCGGCAGGCTGTAGTACGAGGAGCCGAGGTCGTTGCGAAGCGCCGCGAACGCGACGAACGTCACCGTTCCCACGAGGAGGAGGCCGGCGCCCAGGCCGTACCAGATCGATAGCTCGACCATCTGACCACACGGTCGACCCGACGGGTAATTAATCCCGACGGGCAGTTTCGCCCGAAGTGTTTTGCCGAAGGACGGAGATACGCGGACGATGTACGCCGGTTACGGCGGTCGAGGGGGGGTTTCGTGAGCGCCGACGCGGACGACGGGGACGCCGCGGACTGGATCCGGCTCCTGCCGGTCCGGGTCGGCGACGAGTGGTACGCCGTCGAGTCGGGACGGGTCGACGGCGTGGTCGCGCCGGAGACGGTGACGCGGGTGCCGCACACGGCGCCGAGCGTCGCCGGCGTTGCCCGGCTCCGCGGAGAGACGACCGTTGTCGTCGACCTCCACGCCCACCTCGGCGGGGAGAGCCCGGACGGCCAGGAGCGCCGGGTCGTGGCCTTCCGGCGCGGCCCGGACGAGACGCCGGTCGGACTCGCCGTCGACGAGGTGGGCGAGGTCGAGACGTACCCCGCCGGAGAGGTCCGAGCACCCGACGAGGCGGGCGTCGACGAGGCGACGTTCGCGGCCGTCGTCGCCCGCGAGGCCGGGGCGCTCCCGGTGTTCGGCGTCGACCGGATCGCCCAGAGTGCGGTGCGCGTGGCGCGAACGGAGTGAGCGCCACGAGACCGAGAACGGGGACGGAGGACCCG